>JBEKOO010000031.1:0-35715 GCA_049521655.1 Candidatus Korobacteraceae bacterium | reverse complement strand
TGAAGGCAATTACCATGCCGGAAGCGACGGTGCGGTCCAGTTCTTCGCGCTCGCCGCTCCCCCGGTGGCGGGCCAGGAATCGGAACATCGCGGTGCGCATACCGAAGTCGAGCAGCCAGCAGGAGTCCAGAACCGACGCCACCAGCATGAACATTCCGAAGTAGAGATTTCCAAGGCCGCGCACCAGAATCGGGGTCAGCACCAGCGAGAGCAGCGCATTGACTCCCAGCCCAGCCCAGTTGGCGGCTACGTTGCGTACCGTGGAAGCCCGCGTTCCGCCCTCGGCAACCAGCGCTGCGGCAGGAGAAGGCTGGATTGCGGAGGACGTCGCGGAGGACGATGAAGAGACTTCGTCCGGCTGGCTCATTGCGACCCGCTTCGCGCTGAACTCTGACGCGCCTTTCGCTTCTCCGCCACGGCGCAATCCACACAGTCGTAGACGCGCTTGAAAAACTTTTCGGGAGTGTAATGCGTCGCTTCGCTCCTGGCATTGCGACTCAGCATGGCGGAAAACTCCCGGTCCGAGAGCACGCGGTCGATCGCCGCGCGCAACCCGGCGGAATCTTCCGCAGGCGTCAGCAATCCCGTGCGCCCGTCGTCGATGTAGCTGCGGTATTCGGCGGGCGCAGCCAAAATGATCGGCTTGCCCAGCGCCATTGCGGTGACCACCACGGTGTGCCCTGCCGGATGAATGTCGTCTTTCATCAATGGAACGGCCACGACGGCCGATCCCGCCATCAACTCATGGAATCGATCCTGGCTGACGCCTGTAACCTGCACGTTCTCCGGGATGCGTATATTGCGAAGGCCGCCACTGGCCTGGGTGCAAATTACGGCGCGATGATCGGAGCCGGTGAGCGCCTCGATCAGGGTGGCGTAATCGCGTCCGGTATTGCCGCCTGAGAAAATGTAATCGCCGCACTTTGTCTCCGGCAAAGGCTCTTCCAGCCAGTAGTGGAATGGCACGAAGCGGAAGAGTCCCTTGCGCACCCGCAGCGCAGAGGTAAAACGTTCGGCTTCCTCGGGACTGGCGTGCGCGAAGATCACATCCAGCGAGGGTGCGGCGATGCGCATCTGCAGGACTTTCAGTGCCAACATCAGCCGCCCTGGCCGCGCCGCCCAGGGAAAGTCGATCATCACATGCACGCGACGACGCGCTGCGGGCCGTAACAGCGTCTGCAGTATGGCGAAGATCATGCCGCAGTGCTCGGCTCCGGTTACCACCGCATCATACTTGCGGCTCTCCCGGAAGAGTCGCAGCGCCCACCATAGGCTGTGCAAATGGCTATGGTTAGCACGCTCGAATGCCTCGTACCATCCTGGCAGTAGAACCGTGCGCTCGGTCCATGCCGGATGCTGGCGCTTGTGGTGCGTGGTCAGAATTGAGGGCAGCGCGAGCGAGGATGCGCTCTCGTCGTCACGTTCGCGCTTTGTGCCGGTGCTCTGCAAACCTCTGTTCCCGCTTCCTGCCCGCTTAGTGCCGCGTCAGCCAGTTCCCCACGCTGATAGGGATGTGCTCCTTAACCTCTGGTGCTCTTGCCGCCGGTGCGGCGACCGTATTCTGCGCTTTGCTGGCTTCGGCTTCCTTCTCTTTTGCGGCGCGCACGGACATTGCCACCAGCGGCTGCAGGCAGGCAGAGAGAAAGATGGCAAACCATAACACCTTGGCGTGCAAGGCCGAGAGAAACAGCACCGCCACGCCAAAGCCAACCAACCCGCTGCTCAGCGCACCGGTGAGCGCGGCCAGATATGCATCCTTGGCGGCCAGCGCGGCGTTGCGCATGCGCCCCAGGTTCCACAAACTCAGGGCCAGCACGCTGACAAAAACGGATAATCCGACGATGCCGAGATCGACCGCAGCCTCCAGGTAGGTGTTGTGCGGAACAATGAAATCGAGATCAACTCCGGGAGGCAGGTAACGATGCATGTACTTGGGGAAGTTCCACAGGCCCACCCCGAATAGCGGGTGGTCGGCAATGATCTTGCCCGAGGCCGACCACAGTTGCAGGCGGATGTTGCTCGATTCAATGTCGCTCTCCGTCGGTTTCAGCAGGCGGTCCAGCGGAGAATACGGCGACACAAAACAGACCGCAACGATCACGACACAAACCAAAATTGCGATCACTCGGCGCCGCGTGCCACGCAGATGCCACAGGAACATGCAAAACAGTCCGATGAAGCCTCCCCGCGAGCCTGCCATAACAAATGCAATCAGCGTCACGCCCAGGCACCCAGCCACACCCGCCCGCTGCCAGCCCCGCGTCGCGTGTCGCAGAGGATAGAACATCACCGGTAGCATCACCAACGCCGATACGCAGAACATGTTGGGATCTCCCGCCACCCAGCCTGGGCGGTAGCCCATGCCATACATCCCAACATTGGCCACCCATTCCCGGATCAGGTAGAGCGAGACCAAGCCCGAAGAAGCGATCAGAAACAGAACCGTGTTCCTCAGCCGCTCCATCGAGTCGACAAGAATCATGACCGTGATGAAGAATAGGAACTGCGATACAAAGATGCCGATTAAGTCCCGAAACGTAATCGTCTCGGCAGTCAGCACGTAAGAGGAAACGGCGATTGCAACGTAGAGGGCGAAGGCCTTGGCCTGCGCCGAGGCAAACAACACCGGCATTGTGCGGCGGCGCGCCAGGTAGGCCAGCGAATAGAGGAAGCATACGGCGCCGATAATCTTCTCCAGCGTCAGTCCCGCAATTTGTCGGCCAAGCAATCCGTGATCGACGAAAGGCAGCGAGAGTATAAGAAGGTAGAAGATGATCATGGATGGCAGCTCCCGGACGAAGTCGCCGGACTGGTCTGCAACGATGCCAAAAGTTCGCGTAGCTGCCGTCGCAAGGCGGGAATGCTGTACTCCCGCTCCACCACCAGCCGCGCCGCCTTGCCCATCGCTGAAGCGCGCGCCTGATCGGTCAGCAGCAGGGCAATTGCCTCGGCAAAGGCTCGCGGATCGTCTTCAAGCAGAATCTCGCTGCCGTGGCGCAGATCCAATCCTTCTGCGCCCAGCCGCGTGGAGACGATCGGCTTGGCCATCGCCGCCGCTTCCAGAATCTTCAGTCTGGTGCCGCTGCCTATGCGCAGTGGAACCACGCAGACTGCCGCGCGTGCAATCACCGGGCGCAGGTCGGCGACCGTCCCGGTGAAGCGGATATCGGGAAACATGGCGAAGCGCCGCATCATCGCGTCGGAAGGATTCCGCCCTGCCAGAACCAGTTGCGCCGTCGGCACCAGCTGTCGCAGGTAAGGGAAAATCTCATAGACGAAAAACTCCGCGCCATCCTGGTTCGGCAGCCAGTCCATCGCACCCACAAACAGCACCGTGTCATCTTCACCCGTGCAGGAAGGTGTGTACCTCTCAACGTCCACCACGTTGGGAACGACGAACGTCTTTGCCGTCGGCGAAAGCTCGCGCAGCAATTCGCCATCGCGTGCCGAGCACACCGCGACTGCCTGCGCCGAGGCACAAGTCATCGTTTCCAGACGCTCAGTCTTCATCGCCTCCAGCGCGGCATAACACTTCTTCAGCGGATTACGCTCCCCGGCCGCAAACTGGCGCAGGATTCGGCATGTGATGTCGTGCTTGTTGAGCACAACCGGCACGCGATTGCTCTCGGGAATGTTCCCCGCCAGGTAGAAATCATCGCAGAGGACGGCGTCGAATGAGTCCTTCGCCAGGTACTCGCGCACCAATCCTTGCATCGCCGGTGGGGTCAGGCGAAGCGCTCCATAGGGCGTCATTCCGAAGACGGCGCGCAGCCGGCCAGCTACGCTGCTCTTCGGCGATGGCAGGAGTTGAAATTCGTGGCACAGGCCAACGAATTCGCGCCTCGGAGAAGCGATCTCTTCCGGTTCGGCGAAGGCGGCCACCGTCACCTCATGGCCCTCCATGGCGAGTGCGCGCAGCAAGCTGCGGTTTCGCACCCGGTGCCCAGCCGTAGCCGGCACGGGCGGCGAAAGCAGGATGGCAAGAATTTTCATCGCCGACCCCGGACCCACGGATTGCAGGCAGACGCAGCCACTATCCTCCCTCCACCAAGCCAGTCTTGCGTAGTATCTGAACCAGGGCACGAACCGGATAGAATACGAAATTCTTCTCCAGCATATATTTAACGAACCAGCGGTAACGGCACATGAAATCCATCGCGGCGATGGCCTTGTCCAGAATTGCCGGTTCGAACTTCGTAGCGTGCCGTGCCCAGTCGCCATCCACCTCGATCGCCGCTTGTTCCGAGCGCCCCAAACCTCTCTCTGCGGTCAGCATCAGGTGACGGCATAGTTGCGGATCGAGTCCTGCCAGCCGCATCGCGGTGGCGTCCAGCGCCACGCTGTCCCGGCTGGCCAGCAGCAAGTTCAGCCGCCGCGCTTTGCCATTGGCGGGTCCGCGCCCTTCCATCGCAATGATGCTGTCCATGATGGAGATCTGCGGCTTAAAAATGGCGTGTAGTTCGGCCAGCATCGGATTCAAATACTGGTGCAGCAGAATGCGGTCGTATTGCGGCACGCATCCCCACTGGTTCTTGATCGAGCCCGTGAAGTAGGTGAGCGCATGCGTCTTGAGCACTGGCAGGGTTATGAAAACGTCAGCGGTCAGCATCAGGCGTGGCAGCTTCACCCGTCCTGCGGGCGGCACTTCCACTTCCATCTGCTCGGCTTCGCTCAGATTTACCAGCGTTACTCCAAGCGCTTCCATGCTGCGATAGCCAGAGGCCTCGAAGGCTTCCCATGCGCTTTGGCGCAGGCCGTCGGACTCCACAACGTATACCTTGGCGGCGCGCGTCAGCAGCAACTCGCAGAGCGCGTGCGCGATCCGCGGATCGGTATTGGACATCCCGCACTTTTCCGGCACCGCCGTACACAGGTTCGGTTTCAGCACAACGGTCGAACCCCGCGCCACCAGGCTCTCCCACTCACAAAACTCCATGCACTCGCGCACCACGGCAGCCAGTGTCTCGTCGTTCACGCCGCGCAGCAGCACCCTGCTGCCGGCTTCTTTCAAACCCGGACTTGTCATTCGTTCACACTACCATTCTCGCCCTTGCGGGCGGCCACGAAAAGGTTCTTGCCGAGGATCTCGTTCCCACATTCGGCGCGATGAAAAATGTCACCGCCCACCCTCATCAGCATCATGACCGCCGCCCAGTAAATATGGATGGGTACCTTGAAGGCTTCCAACCGGCGTCCATTATGAAATGCCCATGTTTCATCGTAGCTGTGCAGATGCTGTGAGCGCTGCTGTTGCGTGAGTCGACGGGCGCGGTATTGCCGGACGGGAATCTCGTGCAGCCAATGAAAGAGCCGTTGCGCCCATGGTGACAGATGAAGCGCGTAGATCTCCCAGCCCACGAATCCAGCCGCGCGCAGTTGTCCTTCCAACGTTTCGCGCCTCTTGTAACAGGTGGGAGACTCGCAATCGTCATAGTTCGGAAACTGCATGAAGAGCCATCCGCCCGGGCGCAGCATCTCGCCCATATTGCGCAGCCCCGTCGCCGGATCAAGAAGAAATTCCACAACCTCAACCGCGATAATCGCGTCATAACAACTGCTGCGCTTCCGGCCAAGTCCCTCGCTGCACACGTCGCCCAGGACAATCTCCACCTTGGGCGTTCGTGCAAAGCGCCGGCGCAATTCGGCGACATTGCCTTCCGCAACTTCCAGCAGGGTCAACGCGGCCACGGAGCGCTCCAGGCGAAACGCCGGAAACCCGCTGCCCGGTCCGATCTCCAGAACCTCCATCTGCGGCGAGAGCGGCACGTATTGACGAATCAGTTCGTCGCGTACCGGCAGGTCGGTAAGCGGAGCGCGCCACAAGTCGGAGACTCGCCACCGCATCGATGGCAGTCTGCCCTCGAGCGCGCGGCGGCCCAGCGCGATGCCGGTACCGGGGTCGCTGCTCATGCCCGTGTCTCCGTGACAAACTCCTTGTAGTTCCAGGCCAGTTCCCGTGCCACCTCGGCAGCCGTCGCCTCTTGCGCCGTTCCGCCTACCGGCAGAAGTTCTATTACCGCCTTCATCTCTTGCCTGGCGTCGCTCGATGTTGCCTCGCTGCGCGCCTGCTGCCAGCGATAGGCTGCCAGATAGATCGCGTACCGCGGCGTAAGTCCTAGGGCCATCAGCCAAAGCCATTTCGGCCAGTGGCGCGCGGAGCGCAGCCATCCGACGCGGCGCATCGCGTAGAGCCAGCCACGAAGTAATCTCTTCCTGCCCAGTCCGTGCCCAAAGGCGCGAATCATCTCCTCCGCTCCTTCGCTCTCGTCTTTACCGGTCATGCGTCGGAGCTCCCACACCCAGCTTTGCCACGCCCAGCGCGTCACCTGCCCGGCAAAACCGGCGCTCTCCACCGGAGTTCCTGCACATGGAGCCCAACTAGCTGTTCCCGGCGCCGCCTCTTCCGTCAGCCCTGCATTCCCGGCAGCTTCCGGCTGCAGTTTCGCCGTGGTACACCACCGCACCAGCGGTAGGAACTCTTCCATTGAAACCGGCAGTTGCTGCGCGCCGGGAGTCATGGCAAACTCCTCGATGCGGCGCAGGCGGGCGCGATAGCCAGCCTCAAATTGCCCGCAAAAAACCAGCAGCGAGGCTGCCAGATCCAGGCAGAGCTTTACGCTCCGGTACTGCAGCCCGTCACCGCCGGAGCCTTCTACTGCGCCCTCCATCTGCTCGATGAGGCGGTTGCTCAGCATCCGCCAGGCATCTTCGGTGGAGAGATCGCTTGCGGCATAATTCGGAATCTCCTCTTCGAGGATCGTCTCTTCGCCGAAGAGCACCAGCCCGCAGGTTCGTAATTCGTAGCTGTAGATGTGCGGCGGAAGATGCCGCAAATATGCACCGTGAACCATGCTCAGGCTCACATGGACGCGCACTCCGCTCGCCGCCAACCGTTCCTCGGCCAGTTCGCAAAGCAACCGCACTGCCTGGCTCGACGGCAGCGGCGCGTCATCGTGCAGCACCACGACGGCCTCAATATCACTGAGCAGAATTGCTTGCCCATCCCGATAGACGTAGCTGGCCTCGTTCCTTGCCACGCTGCCCGTCAGAGCCAAGGCGCGCAACTTGGAGCCGAAACTCTCCCGGCACACCTGCACCAGAGCCTCTTGAACCGGAAAGGCCAGTGCCGCCGGAGTGTATTCGACTTGTTCCATACCAGACATTGTTCTCTCAGTCATGCGCCAACGCTTGCGCGTCGCGCTCCTCGCGCTGTTGCCCGTGCGTCTTGCCGGTCTTCACCTGCCACAACCGCTCGTAAAGATCTTCGGTTTCTCGAATCTGCCGCTCCAGGGTAAACCGCTGCCTCACCCATGCCGCACCCGCCGCGCCCAGCTCCGCCGCCAACCGAGGCTCGCGAAGCAGCCGCCCGATGGCCCGCGTCAGCGCCGCCACATCGCCCGGCGGAACCGTCAGCCCAGTTTTGCCGTCCACCACAATCTCCGGCGTGCCATCCACCGCCGAGGCAACCATCGGACGGCCCGCAGCCAGACACTCGATGGCGAACAGCGGCAAGCCTTCGGCAAACGACGGCAACACGCAAACGTCGGCAGTGCTCATCCAGTCGCAAACATCGGAAGAGTGTCCGGGCATCAGCACCGAACTCTCCAGGCCAAGCTCGCAAGCCTGTGCTTTCAACTCCGCGCGAAGACTTCCTTCACCCAGCGCCACCAGGCGCAGGTTGGGGAACTCGCTCTTCAGCGCTGCCATGGCGCGCAGCAGTATGGCGTGCCCCTTCTGTGCCTCCAGCCGCGCTGCCACCAGCAACAGCCGGTCGCTTTCGGCAAAGCCCGCGCGGCGCCGGAAATCGGCGGGCAAGGCGTGCGCCGGATCAAAGCGCGCAATGTCGCAGCCGTTACAGATTATCGTAATCTTCTTCGCCGGCAGCCCCTTTTCCTCCACCAGGTACTTGTGATTCGCTTCGGAGACGGCAATGTATTGGTCAACGAAGCGTCCTCCCATGCGGTCGATGGCGTAGCTGGACTTCCATCCCTTGCGCCAGTACTCGCGCACGTGGGGCGTCTCCACCCGCACCGGCACTCTTGCGCTGCAGCCCACCGGCGAGGCCAGCAGACTGGGGCGGAATCCGTGCGAGTGCAATACTTGCACCTGCTCGCGCCGGAGAAAATCGCGCAACACGCGCATTCGCCCCAGTTCACGGTGCGACTGCAACGTCAGCGCCAGCGCCTGAACGTCTTCCGGCAGCTCTGGACGCAGCCGCGCAAGCAATTCTTCGGGGCAAACCAGCAGCGCGCGGAAGCGCCCCCGGTCGAGCCCGCGCAGCAAGCAGAGCATGTGCTCTTCGGCTCCGCCGCGCACAACCTCATTGTCGAACATGCATACCGCTATCGGCGTGGAACTCATCCCAGCGCCTCCTGCATCACGCCAAAGACGTCGCGCACCGATTCCAGCTCCGCCCTCGGAGCCTCGCTCGAAAGAAACACCGCGTCGGAGTTCTTGTCATCGGGGTGATAGCCGTGCATTCCCTCGGGCTTCCATCCGCTGCCGTTGAAGCCGCTCTCGGCGACGATGCAGCCGGGATCGAGCAGCATCACAACTTCTCCATAACGATGGTCGGAGAAGTACACGCCAAACTCGCGCAGTTCCTCGTCCGTCAGCAGTCGCGCGTACTCCAACTGGCGCAGTTGCCTGCAAATCTCCTCGCGCGCCCGTTCTGAGAAAAACCAGAAGCGCGCCATTGTCGAGTCGTAGACCGCGAGGTAGTCACGCGGGCTCTGGAAGCCGCACCCGGTCACCAACGCTGCCACGTCGCAGTGCCGGCTCACCGGCGTCATGCCGTGATCGGAAAAGACCCGAAGGCCTGCACCGGCGTCGCGCGCTCTCGCCTTGCGAAAAAGCCGGCCAAGAGCTTCTTCATACCATGCCAGCTTTGCCTCAATCCGCTCCGGCTCGCTGCGATGCAGATGGAGAAACATGTCCAGTTCGGAGAGGTAGAGGAAGTACACCTCTTTGTCCCCGCTCATCACGTCGTTCCCCGCCCGCTCCAGTATCTCGCCGTCGGTGAGCAAGTCCTTGTAGCTGTAAATCTTGTGAGGGATTCCCTTCTCGTGTAGCTGGTCGAAGATCGAAGCCTGTCCCGGAACGCCTTCTCGCGCATAAATATTGCGGCTCTCCGCCCAGTGGAAAAACGGCAGAGTCTGCGGCGGCACGCTGACGTCGAAGTTGCTTCCCATGCCCAGAACTCTGCGTCCGATCTCGGTAAGCGCGCGGCGCCCAAGGCGATTATCGAGCAGGCGTCCGGGCAGGGTTCCCAGCTTTCGCAACCCCCGGAACGGAGAGTGCTCCGGATCGAAGTACACAAGGTTCCACATCCCGTTTTCCGCCGGAGTTCGCCCCGTCAAAATCGAGGGAATGATGCCTGAGCTGAAGCCCAGCAGCGTCCGCAGAGGCTGCTGGTGCGTCAGGAACTCCGCCAGGAATGGACGCTCCCGAATTAATTCCCAGCCCATGGCATCAATAAGTACGAATATACGGATGCCGCTCATTCGTTCTCCCGGTACGCCCGCAGCCGCTCCGGCCAGGTGAGTTGCAAAATCTCTTTCGGCAGGTGGAGCAGCGCGTAGCGGGCGCGGCGCGCCAGCAGGGGCAATGCGCTTCTATTTGCCAGCGCCGAAAAACGCCGCACATCCGTATCGTGAAAGATGGCAAGACGCGGCACTAGCGCGGACTCCGCCGATGCAACCCACGGATGAGAGCTGCAGATCCAGCTAAATCCCGCGTCTCTCGCACCTGCGATCAGCCCCCGGCTTAGCGAGCCATAGGGCGCCGAGAAATTGAACACGGCCTTGCCCAGCCCTTCCTCCAACTCCGCCCGCGAGCGGGAAAGCTCTCTCCGTGCTTTCGCTGCTTCCATGCCGGAGTAATCGATATGCTCGCGTCCGTGCGAGCCGAACGTCATGCCCGCTTCGCTCATCTCGCGCATCTGGTCCCAGCTGAGATATCCAGGCGAGCCCGCCAGCGCCGTGTTCACGAAAAATGTCGCCGTCATCCCACGCTCAAGCAGCGCCGGAAACGCCCGTTCGTAATGGCCCAAAAGCCCATCGTCAAAGGTGAGCACCACGCTCCGTCCGCCGCAACCTCCCGCCAGCGCCGGCAGATCCTTCACCGCAAATCCGTGCCCGCACAGAAAAGACAGATGTTCTCTGAAGCCCGCCAGGGGCAGTGTGTACCGGTTCTCCAGCGTGGAACCAGCGCTGACGTCGTGGTACATAAACACCGGGACGCCTGGAATCGCGAATCTCGGGAAGGTCAGCTCGTGCGCTGCCACGACGTCTCCTTCCTGCCAGAGAAGCTGCGCAGCATCCCGACCAGAAACGCCAGGTTCATCGCGACCAGAAAGTAGCCGACCAGCGTGAACCGCACCCGGCTGAGCGATTTGCGGAAGACAAAGCCCGCCGCCGCCCACAGCAGAACGGCAATCTGCGCCAGCAGCGTCGCGGCATAAAACGGCTGTCGCACCAAAAACAGATTGCTCACGAATACCAGGATGAGCAGCACCGGGAGAATCCAGCGCAACAGCTTGTGTGAAAAGAATGCAAACGCCGTGAAGCCCGTCTTCCGAATGCGCAGCAGCGTGGGAAGAGCGCGGAAGCTGCCGGTGCTGATGCGTACCCGGCGGCGAAACTCACCGGCCACGCTCGAAGCGGGAAAATCCACCGCCTTCGCCTCCGGATCGTAATGAACCTCGAAGCCTGCGCGCCGCACGTTCATCAGCGTCAGGATGTCATCCACCAGGGTGTCGGGCGTGGGCGGAACGTAGGCGTCGCCCCGCACCGCGTAGATTGCTCCGCTCGGAGTCAAGGTCGCACCCAATCGCGCCTCCATCAGGCGAAGCGCAGTCTCGTACTTCCAGTAAAGCCCTTCCGTCTGGCCGGATTCGGCGTTGCAGTGAAAGCTGAGCGCTCCGCAAACCGCGCCCGTGGCGGGATTCTGGAAGTGCCGCACGAGTTTTCGCAGTGCGTCGGGGGCAAACATCGTGCTGCTATCGGAGAGAACAAAGATGTGGTTGCGCGCGCGTTCCACGGCAACCGCCAGCGCGGCGCATTTGCCGCTGCGTACGCTGCGGATCACGATCTCAAAGCGCGGATCGTCAACCGCGCTCAGAATCGCGTTGGTCTGATCCGACGAGCCGTCGGAGACGATTACCACCTGCAGCTTGTCGGACGGGTAGCTGAGTTGACGCGTGTTCTCCAGCTTCTCGGCCAGGTGCTCTTCTTCGTTGTAGCTCGCAAACAGCATCGTAACCGTCGGGAGCTGCTCATCGGTCAGCTCCGCTCGCCGACGGTCGCGCCGGTTGTCGAGGTACTGCCAGTCGCGCTTCATCTGCACCAGTCCGTAGCAGACGAACAGCACCAATGGGTAGCCGGCGTATGTGTAAAATACCAGCGCCAAGGCAATCCAGAAGACAACGCATGCGCCGTTGCCGATCATCGCGCTCCTCGCCCCAGCAGAAGCGTCTTCGCCGTTTTCAAAAGCACCAGCAGGTCCAGGCCCAGCGAGAAATGTTTGATGTAGAAGAGATCGTAAGCGAGCTTGTCGGCGTTGTCTTCCAGCGTGGTGCAGTAACCGCGGCACACCTGTGCCCAGCCGGTCGCTCCCGGACGAACGCTCCAGCGCAACTTGTAAAACGGAATATGGGCGCGTAGATATTCTTCCTGCTCGGGCACGAATGGCCGCGGACCCACCAGGTGCATGTCGCCGCGCAGGATGTTCCACAGTTGCGGCAACTCGTCCAGCCGCGTCGAGCGCAGCCAGCTGCCGAAGCGGGTGAAGCGTTCGTCCCGCTCCACTGCCGGGCTGACTCCGTCCGCACCGTCGCACATCGAGCGGAACTTGTAGAGCGTGAAAAGCCGTCCGCGCAAACCAACGCGCTTCTGCCGGAAGATCACCGGACCACGCGAGTCCACCTTGATCACAACCGCGATCAGCAGCATGATCGGAGCCGTCACCAGCAATGCCGCCAGGCTGACCGCCAGCGCCAGCAGCCGCTGGCATAACAGTGATAACGTCGAGACCTCAAATACCGGCGAAAACAGCAGCATGCTTGGGCGCAGCGCATCCAGGTACAGCTTGCCCGTGATGCTCTCGTAGAGTTCGCTGCCCTCCTGCACCACCACGCCCTGCTCCTTCAGATCCAGCAGGTAGTCCACCGGAAGCCTTCCTCGGCGCTCGCCCAGCGACACCACCACCCGGCGGATGTTGTATATCTCCACCAGGCGGCGCAGTTCGTCGGCAGCATCCGCCGAATCTGTAGCCGCGTCAGTTTGTTCCGTCATCTGGCACATCAGTCGGTGTCCCAGCTCCGGGCGCCCGTTCAGGATGCTCACAAGTTCCGATGCCACAGGTCCTTCCCCAAGGATCAGAACCCTCTCCTGGAACGCCGGCCAGTGGCTTACATACCGGAACAGCTTCCGCCAGCAGAGTGCGCCGACAGCCGCCGCGCCGGTTCCGGCCAGTACCACTCCCTGCTGCAGGCGCGCCGAGGGAAACACCGAATAAATGCAGGCCAGCAGAACGAAAAACGACCCGAAGCACTGGAACAGATTGGTAACAACCTCGCGCGAATTGCGCAGCACGCTCAAGTCGTAAAGATCGAAGTAGTACATGCACAGAACGAAGAGGAAGACGACCAGCGCAACCCGCGCATCGGCCTTTTCATATCCCAGCGCCAGCGTCGTGTTCAGCAGCCCAAGGTAGGCGATCATCGCCACCAGCAGCGCCAGCGCCGCCAACAGGGCTTCCGAAAGGCCGAGTATCACCGACCGGATCGGAACGTACGCGTGCGAACGTCGAGTCACTGCGAGGCTGCCTTTCCTGCTTCTTTGCCGTCGCCGCGAGGTGTGTAGTATTGGTCGTAATAATCCACCCGGTCGTATCCGGAGGCGTCGTTGAGAACGATGCCCACCAGCTTGGGGTTGTCCAGGCTCTCTACCGCCTTCTTCAGTGCCGCCCGTGAAACCGTGCCCTTGCGCACCACCATCAGTGTCCCATCGCTCACCCGCGACCACAGATTGGAATCCGCCATCGGCAGCAGCGGAGGCGTGTCGATGATGATCCAGTCGAACTGTTTCGCCAGCTTCGCGATCAGTTCGGCGATGCGCGGCGATTGCAGCACCGAAGCCGGATGTGCCACGTTACCCGCTGGCAGCACGCACATCCCCGTCTCGCCGATGCGCAACAGAAGGTCGTCGAGCGCTGTCTCCGGCGACTCCCACCACTCCCCGATGCCGGCATGATTGTCCATTCCGAGCAGTTTGCAAACCGCCGGTTTGCGCAGGTCGCCCTCCACCAGCAGAACCTTCTGATCGAAGCGCGTCGCCAGGGTCATCCCCAGATTCACCGAGGTCAGCGTCTTGCCCTCGCCAACCACGCTGCTTGTCACCTGCAGAACGCCCAGCGTCGTGCCCAGCCGGATATTCGAGAGACGGGCGCAAAGGACGCGAAACTTCTCCGCCCCCAGCCCGCGTTCGCCGTTGAGCGCAACCAGCATTGACGATGGGATCGCAGACACCGGAACCACCTTCAGCTTCGATAGATCGATCTGTCCGCTCCCCAGCCCGATCGCCGGCGGAGCCAGCGCCACGCTGCCCATGGCCGCGAAATCTTCCAGCGCGAAATTCGGCACTCCCTGCTCAAGCGGCACACCCTTCGTGAATCGCTCCGGGATAAACTCGCCGCTTACGCCCGGCTGCGATGGTGCCGGCGCACTCGTATTCGCCATACCCGCCGCGGCTTCCGGCGCAAGCCAGGAGAGATCCGGAGAATTCTCCTCGAGCGCCGGCGTCGCTGCGTGAGCATCTTGCACAATCTCCTGCTCCGCTCGCAGGCCGGGCTCTTCCGTCAACCCGCCGGGGATCAGGCCGGGGGTCAGGTTCCAGCGTTCCGAGCCGGGCTGTTTCTCTTCCTCGGATCGGCGTAGCGCATCGAATATTCGGCTCATCCTGCCACTCCCCGGGACTTCTCGTTCTCGTCCTGGCCGGGCTCCAGCAGCCGGGCCAGACGCAGCAATGTTTTCACTAGTGTCTTGCGCGACAAATCGTCCTCGCCCGGCCTGCCTGCCATCGGCGTGCCGGTCATCTTCGCCGCCGTATTCTTGTAGCTCAGGCGGAGGTCGCTGGCCACTTCCTCGATCATTGCCGGAGTGATTACCGCGGCCTTGCGTCCGTAGCCGCTCACCAGCGCGCCGTCGCAGATGGTGTTTACCAGGCGCGGAATTCCGTGCGAATAATGCAGAATGCGTGCCAACGTCGGTGGCGGAAAGATCTGTAATGAGCGGCCGGGAGCGCCGGCAACCTCCATCCGCCGCTCGATGTAGCCCCGAACTTCCATGTCCGTAAGCGGCTCCAGCGAGTAGCGCAGCGCAACCCGTTGCTTTACCTGCCGCAGTTCGGGCGAATCCAGACTCTCGTCGAGTTCCGGCTGGCCCACCAGCACGATTTGCAGCAGCTTGTGCTGCGAGGTCTCGATGTTGGTCATCAGCCGGATCTCTTCCAGCAATGCCGGCGCCAGAAGGTGCGCCTCGTCGATTACCAGCGCCGTTACTCCGCCGCGCCGGTACACGTCGATCAGGTACTCGTTGAACTGCTGCAGCATTTCGGCCCGCGATCGTTTCACGTCACGGATGCCGAAGTCGACAAGGATGGTGCGCAGCAGGTCGTCGGGCGAGAGCAGCGGATTGAAAATATACGCGTGTGCCACGCGCGACCGGTGCAGCGTGTCAAGCAGGCACCGCACCAGCAGCGTCTTGCCGGTGCCGACTTCTCCGGTCAGAACGATGAATCCCTTCTGCATCAGCACGCCGTAGGTAAGATTGGCGAGCGCTTCGTTGTGCCGCGCCGTCGCGTAATAGAACGCGGGGTCCGGGCTCATGCGGAACGGGCTCTGGTTGAAACCATAAAACTTCTCGTACATTACGCTAGCTCCTCAAAGACGTGAATGCGTTGGCGGCCACCATCACCACCAGCATCAGTCCGGCGCAGCTCCACTCGAACATTCTCTGGCGTCGCTGCCTCTTTTGTTCTTCCGGCGTAAAAAGGTGTGGAATCCCCGCCAGAATTCTCACATTGACAATCCGCGTGACCTCGTCCTCGTTGCGCACACGGTCTTCTATCAACTCCACCATCACGGCCAATCCGATTCCCGCCAGCAGTCCCACAACGATCCCGATCAAACTCAGCTTCAGGCGGTTTGGTGAAATCGGCTTCACCGGCAGGCTGGGCGGATCGATGATGCGGAACTGCTCGCCCTGCTGGCGCTTTTCCAGGTTCGTGGCAAGCTGCGACTGCATCTGCTTCTTCAATAGCGAATCGTAATTCGCCGTGGACTGATCGTAATCCCGCGTCAGGTCGGCCAGTTGCTGCTCGCGAATCGGTGTCCCGTTCAGCCGCGCCTGGTAGGAAGAGATCTGTTCGTCCACCCGCGCCAGCTCGCGCCGCGAATCCGCAATCTCCTGCTGGTTGGCCTTAAGCTGGCCTTGAAGCTGAAGAACCGGCGCCATCGCCTGCAGGTCGCGCGTCGTTTCAACCGCAGGCTCGCTCTCGCTGCCCGAGGCCATATTCTCCTTGATCTCATCCCGCTGTTTTTCCGTCCGCGCAATCAGCCGCTTCAGGCGCAGTACATCCGGATGATCCGGCGTGTACTTGGTCTGGTCGTCGGCCAGCTCCTGCTTCATCTTGGCAAGTTGCTCGTCGATGCCCGGCAGCGAGCTGGCTCCGGTTGCGGAGTCAATCTTGACCGAGCGGTACTGCGCCAGCAGAGATTCCAGGTACAGTTTCTGCTCTTGCGCCCGGTTCAGTGATTGGCTCAGGGTCTGCCGGCGGTCTTGCAATCCTGAGAGTATACGAACGTTGCTCTCCATCTGGCTGGGCAGCGCCCCAAGGTTTCCTGCCTTGAATTGCTTGATCTTTGCCTCCTGCTCGGCCAGTCGCGCCCGCGCCGTATCCAATTCCGTGGAGAGAAACGCCGTCGTGTTTTCCGAGCGCTGCGACTGCTCCTGAATATTTTGGTCGATGAACAGGGAGGTAAGCTGTGAGTTCACCTCCTGTGCCAGCTTCGCCGACGGAGCGTTGTAGGCGATTCGGAACGTCGACAGTTGCCCGTGTTGGCCCGGCGTCTCAATCGGCCTGATCTCGGTGTCCTTGTTACGCATCTGTTCGATCACTTCGTCGGAATTGTTGCGGCCGCCATCCTTATAGAGCTGGAACTGGTCGATGATGTGCTGCAACCGGCTGCGGCTCAGAACCTGTTGCCGCAGCCCGTCCAGCCGCTGCTGCAGATCGGTCTGAACATTGGCGACGACGTATTCCTCCGGAACCTTCTGCTGCTCCACCAGAATGACCGTTTCCGACCGGTAAACCGAGGGCAGCAGCCAGCTCGCCGACCACACGATCAGCCAGCAGACGAACAGTGCCCCGCCCACCAGCCAGCGCCGCCTCATCAATATCTCCGTCGCGTCGCGAAACGTTATTGGAGTGCGCGTTGATTCCTCTTGCGGCATAACTAGTCTCCCAGGCTCTTGTGGAACCGGTAGTCAAGCGCTCCCTGCACCAGAACGTGGTTGCCCGGGGTCGCGTTCAAACCCTTCTCCGACTGGTTCACCCAGCCTGCGTCCATCCGCACTGTCAGCGAGCGGTTCAACTCCACAACCGGTCCACCGCCCAGCCACAGACTGTGGAACCATGCTCCGCTGCCCAGCCCGATTCCTTTTTCATCCGACCAGTTGGCGCGCAACTCGGCCAGCAGTTTTTGTGCAAGACGTGTACGATAGCCGGCTCCCGCATTGGTATCCAGCACGGCGTTCAGCAAGCCGCCGCCATTGCTGATGCGGCGCATCCCCTGCGCGTCGAACGCGTTGCGGTGTCCGCTCCACGCCACCGTGCCCCCGAACGTGGGATACCAGTTGTGCGTGAACACTACCGGCGGCACCACCGTGCGCGTGCGTGCATACTCCGGCCCGCCGTAGAACGTCAGCGCCCAGCGCGAGGTCGGATTCCACTTGACGAATAACATCGGTGCCGGCGCCTGCGTACGTGAGATTTGCGCGCCGGTGCTGTAAATGTCCGTGTACGCAAGTTGTACCCCGGCGTCCACCGTCGGCGAAAACTGCTGCGAGTAAAACACCGAGCCCGAGATCACCTCCGAGTTAATGAAAGGGAAGATCAGCGTTCCTGCACTCGTCGTCACCGCGTCGTAGTTGTACTTCTGGAAGTTGCCCGTCACGCCTACCGCGCTGTGATCGGTCATCCGCAAGGTCGCATCGCCCGTCGCGACCAGCGAAGTCCGCTTGGTCTGCGGCAGCACGCCGTCGTAATTCGGACCAAACGGCCCGCCCAGTCCGGGCAGAAGATCCACATTGCCGACCGTCTCAAACGGATTGTTGGTTATGCTGTAGTCCGTGCGCGCATGCAGCAGAACATAAGGGTTCGGCTTCCAGTGAAAGTCGGCGGCAAGATCCTGCGCGTACTGGTCGTTGCTCGTATCGTGTTGGCTGAAGCTTACGCCCGGCGAGTAGCTCAACGTCCAGCCCCCCGTTGTAAACGTGCGCTGAAAGCCCACGTTGGGCTCGAAAAAGAAGCGCGTATCGCTCGAGTAGAACGGCGTCACGCCGGTGTTATAGAGGCCGCGGCTGTCGTACACCGCGCCCAGGGTGAACCCTGCCACCAGCAAATTGCCGGTTTCAAGATCGGTGTCGATCGCCAGCGCAGGAGCTTCGCTGCCCAGGTGCGACGGGCCATTAGTGTCTTGAATCGGCGTCTTCGGCACCGGCGTATCCTGCGCAAAGCCCGCTGCTCCAAGGCAGAGTGACAATACAACCGCAAGCATTAAGGAAAATTTCATGTGCGTCTTGCCTCCAATTTCCACAGCTCAAACGGTGATTTCCAAACAACCTACGGCACAATGATCATGTCGCGCGCTTCAAGAACATAATTTTGGTTCATGTCTCCGCTCACCGCGCGCTTGTAGTCGAACGGAAGCCGCTCGCTGCGGCCATCGCGATGCGTCCGCACCACGTAAATCTTTCCAACCTTGGCGAAATCCTTGAAGCCGCCTCCAAGAGCGATCCCGTCAATTACCGTCAGCCGCTGCCCCAGCGGATACGAACCCGGCTTCTGTACTTTGCCGACGATGGTGAAGAACTGGCTGCGCGGCTCCTGCACGATTACCGTAACCTCGGGAGCTTCCAGGTATTTCTTCAACTCCGCGGCGATCGTCGCGCGCAACTCTTCCACCGTCCGTCCGCTCGCCTGCAATTCGCCGATCAGCGGCAGTGTGATCTTGCCGTCCGTGCGCACCGGAACCACCCGCGTCAGCTCCGGTTCGTGCCATACGTTGATCGCAAGCAGGTCGCTTTCGCCGATGACGTAGGCTTCGGGGACATTCGCCGCGGTCTCTGGCTTGACCTCCTGCGGCTTCTGCGCATTTGCCATGGCCGCACCGAAGGCCATGCTGAGTAGAATGACAGCGACAAAAATCTTCCCGCGCTTCATGAGAGCTTCTCCAATCTGTTTTGTTCCGCGCCGCCCGGCCCGGCAGCGCGGCGGTTATCGATGCCGGCCTGTTTCAGCTTGTACAGCAGAGAGCGGTAGCTGATCTTCAGCGCAAGCGCCGTGCGCTTGCGGTTCCATTGGTTGGCGTGCAGCGAATCCAGAATGATCCTGCCCTCCATCTCGCGCATCGCCGCCCGCGTAAGCTGGCCCAGCGGGATCGCGGAGTCGGGTTGGGTGGCCGCATATCCGGGCACAAACTCGCGGTGCCCAATTTCGCGCCCCCCGATCTCGCTCAAAATTGCCTCTTCGGTGCCCACCACAACGTAGCGCTTCGTCAGATTTTCCAGCTCCCGGATGTTGCCCGTCCACGGATGCGCGGACATTAATCGAAGACTGGACTCTGAGATCGGCGGTGCCTCGCACTTGAACTGCTCGTTGTGCTGTGTCACAAAATACTCCGCCAGCGCACGAAGATCCTGAAGACGCTCGCGCAACGGCGGCAGCCGGAGTACCAGTCCCGTGATGCGGTAGTAAAGATCCTGCCGGAAGCGCTCCCTCGTAACCTCTTTGTGCAACTGCCGGTTCGTCGCGCAAATCACCCGCACATTAACTTTTTTGTCGATGGTCGAACCAATCGCCTGAAACTGTCCGTCCTGCAGCACTTGCAACAGCTTCGATTGAAGTGATAGGTCAAGTTCGGAGATTTCGTCGAGAAACAGCGTTCCACTCTCGGCCATCTCCACCCGTCCAGCCTTGTTTCCGAAGGCGCCGGTGAAGGCTCCGCGCTCATATCCGAAGAGTTCGCTTTCCAACAGTGTCCCCGGAATCGCCGGACAGTTCACTTTGACGAACGGTCCGCGGCCCCACACCGAGCGCTGGTGAAGATACTTGCAGATGATTTCTTTCCCGGTACCGCTCTCGCCCTCGATCAGAATCGGGATATTGGTGTCCGCGACCTTGAGCAAGCTCCGGCGAACCGCTGCCATCGCCTCCGTTTTTCCGAAAATGATTGACTCGGGGGGAAGCCTGTCGTCGCGCGAATTAGGATTTGCCGCACCTTGTGCCATGGTAATGCACCATGTTGCAGTTTCATTACCAAACGTTGTAGAACTGGGTCTTCTCAAATTGTATGCAACTATCGGGTTATATACCAGCAACTTAGGCATGAGTATCCGAATATAAACAACCTTAGCTTGCAGTTCATTTCCCTGGAAATGTCATTCCTTTGGAAAGTACTTTCCGTTCCAATCCAGATTACTAAAGTGCGCCAACCTCGAAGTTTTACCCTATTGGACCAAACTCTTGCGTAGTAGCATTGCCCTTGGTTAGCACGAATTCCGCCGTCAGCGTTGGTATTCGCTCAGTTTTCCGGGTGCATCTGCCGTTGAGTGGTTATATAGGTTGCCATGTCATCTCAATTGGTCCAGTTCGCAGCACAACGCAGCTCGAAGGTCACCAGCCTTGCAATGGCCGTGCATGACTTGAAGGGACATCTCGCGGTCATCGCCGGCCAGGCGAAACTCCTGCTCTCCGGCAAGCGCGGTGCGGTTACCTCTTCCCAGATTGAGTCGCTCGATGACATCGTCTCCGGCTGCAAGCTGATCGAAAACCAAATCGCCGGAATCCTCACCCCCGACCTCCGCGAATCTGCGCCCTGGAAGCCCGTGCCCGCCGAGGCCGATCTGCGCCAGCGCATCCTTCATCTTTACAACTCGCTGCAGCCGGAATTCGCCGAGAACCGGTTGCGCTTTGAGATCGACCTCTGCGCCCAGCCGATGATCCTCCCTTTTGACGATCGCCTGGTAACGCGTGTCCTCATGAACCTGCTTGAAAACGCACGCCGCTTCACCCCGCCCGGTGGAACGGTCAACATATCGCTCGAACCCTACTTCTGGGAGCGCCGGACCGCGAACCTTGGCCAGGGGCTTGATCGCCGCTACGGCAAAGAACGCAATCGCCCCAATGCCGCCAAAGTCGTCGTCGCCGACACCGGCTGCGGTATCGCACCCGAGTATCACAGGGAGATCTTCGAGGAGTATTTCAGTACGCCCGTTCCCGGCGGCCGCGCCAGTTCCGGATTGGGACTGGCAATCGTCAATAAAATTTTGCAGGCGCACGGCGGAAAAATCTGGGTCGAGAGCACCGTCGGCAAAGGCAGCAGATTTTGTTTTCTTCTTCCCTATGTTGTCAGCGAAAACCTGATGAAGACCATGGAGGCAGTCGAGTGCGGAAACTAGTTCATCCCTCCATTCTCGTCGTTGACGACGATCCGATGATGTTGCGCTACACCCGCAACCTGCTCGAGTGCGAGGACTACATCGTCTGCACCGTCTCCAGCGGCGCCGAGGCTCTGCGTGAATTGCAGTCCTCCGCTCTACCCCACGTCATCCTGCTCGACATGATGATGCCCGGCATGGATGGCATTGAGACCTTGAGCCGGATTCTCGAATCGGCGCCCGCCGCCAAGGTCGTCATGCTCACCGGCCAGGACGATCCTGCCGACGTGGTTCATGCCATCAAACTCGGCGCCGTCGATTACCTTACCAAGCCCGTCGATGTCGAGCGTCTGCTGGCCGCGTTGCGCCTTTATGCGCCCACACCCGCCCAGGAAGACGAATCGGATATGGTCTTTGAGGAATTGGGCCCCGAAACGTTTTTCCTGGCCGCCTCTCCGAAGATGAAGAAAATCTTCGAGCAGGTCCAGCGAATCGCCCGTGTCGAGGTTCCTGTCCTTATTACCGGCGAGAGCGGAACCGGCAAAGAGGTCATCGCTTTGCTGCTTCATAAGAACTCGCCCCGGGCCAACAAGCGTTTCCTCAAGGTCAACTGCGCCGCCATTCCCGAGGAACTGCTGGAAAGCGAGCTCTTTGGCTACGAAGCTGGCGCATTCACCGGCGCCTCCAGCAGTAAACCTGGATACTTCGAGCAGTGCGACCATGGCACCATTCTGTTGGACGAAATCGGTGAAATGCCGCCCCGTCTCCAGGCCAAGCTCTTGCAGGTCCTCCAGGAGCAGCGTTTCTTCCGCCTCGGCGGAAGGTCACCGGTTGCCGTCGATGTCCGAATCCTGGCCGCCACCAACATCAACGTCAAGGAGGCGGTCGAGCAGGGAAGGTTGCGCCTCGACCTTTATTACCGCCTCAACGCCTTCAACATCAATCTGCCGCCGCTGCGTGAGCGCCACGAAGAGATTGCTCCCCTCTTCCGCCACTTCATGAAGCGGTTGGCTTATGCCTACCGTCAGCCGCAGCGCTCCCTTACCGATTCCATGCTGCACTCGATGTTGCAGCACTCTTGGCCGGGAAACCTGCGCGAGTTGCATAATGCAGTCAAGCGCTATCTGGTGCTTGACGAGAGTATAATTGCCGCCACGCCACTCGCGAATGCCAGCCGGAAGCTCTCCACGGGACGCCGCGAGCGAACCGGGTCGAATAACGATCTTAAGCAGATGGTGCGCCAATTGAAAGGCGAGGCCGAAGCGGAAGCTATTCGCAACGCTCTCGAACAAACCCAATGGCGGCGCAAGGAAGCTGCCGAGTTACTGGGAATCTGCTACAAAGCGCTCATCTATAAGTCACGGCAATACGGTATCCTTAGTCCAAGAGAAAAAGTGCTTCCTAAGTCCATCGGGCCGGAGGGTGTGCGCGCCATGAACCTCACGGAGCAGGCTGCCGCCAATGTCTGCGGCAGTAGGCTTCCTGCTCTGAATGCAGTTGGAGAATGAAAGACGCAATGCTCTGCGCTGGGTCTCATTCAGCGCGCGCTTTGCGAACGGACGGTTGCTTATGAAAAAGACCATCGTTGTCTTGTTATTTCTTTGCATCGGAGTGCTGGCTATCCTCGGTGTCAAAATCGGCCGCCGTATGAAGGTCGAGGTGCTGGATATCCAGCCGCCCAAGCTCTCGTTCCGCGCCGCCCGGCAGATGTTTCCATTTTCCGTCATTCCCGGCGGCGTCTTCGATTCGCGTGAGCTGGCAGACTCCATCGCCAAGGACGTAGTGGTCCGCGACCACTACCGCGACCTGCAGCCCGACCAGATGTGGTTCACCCGCGTCAAGAAGCCGATGTCGGCTTACGTCTCTTACCGCAAGGGCGCCAAGGTCGGCTGGACCAGCCATCCGGTCCTCATCCCGGCCAATGAACTCGTGCTTACTGACGGCAAGCATCTCATCCGTGCCCGCTGCGGAAACCGCATCGAGGTCAAGAAGCCGGAACCTCTGCCCGCCACCGTGATGCCGCCCGACGTGCCTCCGCCCGACATCGCCATGGAGACCGGCTTGCCCGCCCTGATTCCGCCGACGGTCTTTCCGCCCGTGCCTCCCAACAGCGCGATCGCGCAGGCCAACGCGCCTCCTGGCCAGCGAATCTCCACCCCGCCGGACACTTGGTGCTGCGGTCTTATTACTCACAACCTGCCCAGCGTTCCCGAGCCTGGCACGTTTTTTCTGGTCTGTGCCGGAGGCATTGGAGTGTTGCTTCTGGCCGGGAAGAAGATCTTCTGACCCTGCCCCTGCGGCGGCAAAGCCTCCGCTGCTCCGGCGCCCCCGCTTCAGCCGCTCAAAGCAGCAAGGCCCACGATCTCTTCGTGGGTCTTCCTGTCTCCGGGAGCTTCGCCGTAGCGCCTATGGTAGACTTACGCATGGCCATTTATGGCTGGGTTGGGTGGTGATTTTGTTTGGCTGAAATTCGATTGCAAGAGGGCGAGTCGATTGAGAGCGCCCTTCGCCGCTTCAAGCGCAAAGTTCAGACGGAAGACATCATTAAGGAAGTCAAGCGTCATTCCTACTATCTGAAGCCCGGCGCGAAGCTCCGCGTAAAGCAAGCTCTGGCTCGTAAGCGGGCGCAGAAGAAAATCCGCAAAGAGCCCAAGGATTAACCCCTTTCACACGGGCCGCTGCCATCGCGTAGCGGCCTTTGCATTTGGCGCAGCAATCTCCTCCTTCTTCGCTCCGAGGGCCGGCAGACGCCCGAATCACCGCCTGCCGCGCGAGATCACGCAAGTTTTAAATTCATTTCGTTGTTTTCCGCTATTAACAGACTGCCCTTGAGAACGAAGCGGATGCTGATCTCGGTCGTATCTGGCATGATGGTGGGCAGGCTTTGTTCAGGACGAGTCGCAGATGATGGAATTTCATATCACCAGGGCCGCACGGGACCGCTATCAGTTTGCGGACACGCTCTTCTCTTATACGGGGAATGTTGTTTTCGCCAACGTTGCGGCAAGCCGCGAGCTTGCTTATCGCATGAACCTGGTCCGTGATGTTGAAAAACATCCCGAGCGTGCCGTCCATGCCGCTTCGCTCTATGTCATGGGACTCATCGATGAAGCCAGTCATGTCGTGATGGCGCGCTACCGCCGGCAGTTCGATCCCAACCTGATGGTCGATGCCCTTTCTTTTTTCTCCGGGCAGGTCGGTAAGAAGGAGCTGGACAAAATGCTCGTTGCCTTTGTCCAGCAGTTTCCCGGAACCGCCGTCTATCGTGGCGAGCAAACTCCCAGGCAATGGCTGGCCGGGGCCACCGGCGGAGTCCCGCACCGCGCCGCCGCCATGGAAGAGTTGATGCTCCTCTGGATGGCGAATCGCAACCTTGCCTTCCGTCCCTTCGAGGAACTCTTCGAAGACAGCGCCCTGGCGGAGAAAACCGCCTATCGCCGTGTCGCCGGCCAGTTCTCAGCCTATTTCGCCACCCGTCCGCTGGTTCCGGTCGAAGGCGCCACGCCGGTCAATCTCTTTGAACTGCTCCGCAGCCCCGCTGTCTCCGCCCCCGGCTCCCTCAGCGAGCAGCTTTCCGTGGTCCGCAACCGGTGGAAGTCCCTGCTGGGCGAAGCTCTCGAACGCTTCCTGTTGATCGCCGGTGACATCCTGCATGAAGAGGAACTGGCGATCTGGGCGCGCTTCAATCCTCCCAACCCTGAATCGGAGGCCGCCGCCCGCGCCGCCGCCGCCCAGGCCGCCGAGGATGCCGCCCGTCGCCGTCGTGAAAGCGGAACCCAGCAATGGCCCGCCTTGGCCAGCCACTCCGAGGTGCCAACCTTCGGCGATCCCTCTCACGAGTACGAGAAGTTCAGCGTCGATGTTGCCTGGATGCCCACCGCCGTGCTCATCGCCAAGAGCACCTATGTCTGGCTCGCCCAGCTCTCCCGTAAGTACAACCGAGCCATCGACCGCCTCGATCAGATTCCCGACGAAGACCTTGACGCGCTGGCCCACCGCGGCCTCAATTCGCTCTGGCTGATCGGCATCTGGGAGCGCAGCCGCGCCTCCAAAACCATCAAGCAGCTTTGCGGCAATCAGGAGGCCGTCGCCAGCGCCTATTCGCTCTATGACTACCGCATCGCCGAAGACCTCGGCGGAGAAGCTGCCTACACCGCCCTGCGCGACCGCTGTTATCGCCGCGGCATCCGTCTCGCCAGTGACATGGTGCCCAACCACATGGGCATCGATTCTCCCTGGGTTGTCGAGCATCCAGACTGGTTCATCTCCCGTCCGGACACTCCTTATCCCGCGTACAACTTCGATGGCCCTGACCTTTCGCCCGATCCCCGCGTCGAGATCAAAATCGAGCGCCACTACTACGAGCAGACCGATGCCGCCGTCGTCTTCCAGCGCCGTGATCGCCAGAGTGGAGAGACCCGCTACATCTATCACGGCAATGATGGCACCAGCTTTCCCTGGAACGATACCGCGCAGCTCAACTACCTGAACCCGGCTGTCCGCGAGCAGCTCATTCAAACCATCCTGCACGTCGCGCGCCTCTTCCCGGTGATTCGTTTTGATGCCGCCATGACCCTTGCCAAGCGCCATTTTCAGCGCCTCTGGTTTCCCAATCCCGGCAGCAGCGGAGCCATTCCTTCGCGCGCCGAGTTCGCCATGACCACCGCCGAATTCAACAAGCACATGCCCCACGAGTTCTGGCGTGAAGTCGTCGATCGTGTTGCCGCCGAGGTTCCTGGAACCCTCCTCCTCGCCGAGGCCTTCTGGCTCATGGAGGGCTACTTCGTTCGCACCCTGGGAATGCATCGCGTTTACAACAGCGCCTTTATGAACATGATGCGCGACGAGGAAAACGCAAAGTACCGCTCGGTCATTAAGAACACCATCGAGTTCGATCCTGACATCATGAAGCGCTACGTCAACTTCATGAGTAATCCCGACGAGCGCACTGCCATCGATCAATTCGGCACCGGCGACAAGTGCTTCGGCGTCGCTGCCCTCATGTCCACTCTTCCCGGTTTGCCGATGTTCGGCCATGGTCAGATCGAGGGCTATACCGAAAAGTACGGCATGGAATACCGTTGGCCCCGCTATCAGGAGAATCCCGACCCATGGCTGGTCGAGCGCCACGAGCGCCAGATTGCGCCTCTGCTCAAGCAGCGCGCTCTCTTCGCCGAAAGCAGCAATTTCCTGCTCTACGATTTTTTCCGCGAGGATGGCAGCGTCGACGAGAACGTCTTCGCCTTCTCCAACAGTCACCACGGCCAGCGCGCCCTCGTGCTCTACAACAATCGCTATTCCACCACCCGCGGCACCATTGACAACTCGGCCGCCTACGCTGACAAGCACTCCGGCCATCTCCGCCAGCGGCGGCTGAAGGAAGGTCTCGATCTCAAAGCCGATCCTGCGCTTGTCTTTGCCTATCGCGATTCGCTCACCGGCCTCGAGTATCTGCGCCGCTCCGTGAATCTCGCTGGCCACGGACTCACCATCGAACTGCACGCCTACCAGTGCCACGTCTTTCTTGACTGGCGCGAGATGCGCGCAACCGCAGAAAAGCCATGGGACCGCCTGTGCGACCATCTTGCCGGCCGTGGTGTTCCCAATCTCGAAGACGCTCTCATCGGCCTCGAACTGCAACCGGTGCATGAGGCGCTTCGCCGTCTTCTTGACCCGGCTCTGGTGCGTAATCTCGCAGTACTTTACGAACACGCCCCCGTTGGTCCCGAAAAGCAGAAGGCCCTCGAACTCGAGCGGGAAGACTTCTTCGAGGCCGCCTGGAGGCGCGGTCGTGAGTTCCTGCGCGAAGCCCAGTCCTTCTATCGCGGCCATCATGATGGCTCTCTGCCTCTCAATCTCGCCAACCCCGCCACCATGGCCAACAGGTTTCGTGAGCTGGCGCGGGCTGCCATGCGGATTCCCGCTCTCGAGGCTCTCTTTCCTGAACCTTGGCCCGTGGCTGCCCGCCGCGTTCTGCCCAGCCTGAGCCCGCGCTTGACGGCCACCGCCATGTGGGGTCCTGTGCTCGCCTGGTCCACCCTGGAGTTGCTCGCTGAATCCGTCGATGCCCGGAATCCGCAACCCGCCGCCCTCGATCTATTCGACCGTCTCCGGCTGCGCGAGCCATTGGCGCACCTCTTCGAGTCCCTCGGCTTCCCGGCTGAGGAAAGCTGGCGTGTCGCAGCCAGAATCAAGGTTGCGCTCCTCATCGAAGCTCGTGTCTTCACCCCCGCGGAGCCTTCTGCAGCCGGCTCCGCGCCGCTCATCCCCGTCCTCTCGCCTGCCCTCTGGCAAGACGCTGACGTGCGCTGGCTCACCGGCGCACACCTTGCCGATGGCCACGTCTACTTTGCCAAGGAATCCTACGAGGAACTTCTCTGGTGGCTCCAGCTTCCCGCTCTCTGTAAGCTCGCCGCCCAGTCCGTGCCCGCGCGCAGCGTAATACAGGCGATCGGCGAGGCAATCGCCGGTGCCGTAACCTCGGCTGCCTCTGCCGGCTACAGCGTTGACGCCTTGTTTGCAAGTGGCAAGCCCGCGCCTGCGGCCGAAGCGGCGTCTCCGTCCGTGAAGATCGCTTCGGATGAAAAACCGGCAGAGGAGAACGAGCCGGCAACCAACCACGGAAAGTAGAGCACAAACGTGACCAGCGCAAATCCAATCCGCGCCGCAGTCCTCACCATCAGCGACAAAGGCTCTCGCGGCGAGCGTATCGATCAAAGCGGTCCTGCGCTCGTGCGCTTTCTCGCCGCGCATGGCGTCGAAGTCGCCGCTGTCTCGCTCGTCGCCGATGAGCAGCCGCTCATCGCTCAAGCCTTGCGCCAGTGGTCGGACTCAGGCGAAGCCGACCTCATCCTTACCACCGGCGGCACCGGCGTTTCTCCGCGCGACGTTACGCCGGAAGCGACCCAGCAGGTTCTCGATCGCATCATCCCCGGCTTTAGCGAGGCCATGCGCGCCGCCAGCCTCGCCAAGACTCCCGCTGCCATGATCTCCCGCGCCCTCTGTGGCATCCGCAAGCGCACTCTGATTCTCAATCTTCCGGGCAGCCCCGCCGCCGCCGTCGAGAATCTCGAAGCCGTCTGGCCCGCCGTCCCCCACGCCATCCGCAAACTGCAAGGCGATCCCGCCGATTGCGCTCCGCCCCGATAAGGGCCGAGCCGCTAGAGCGGTTCCCTAAAAGATGTATCCGTGGCCCAGAGTTGGCTTTTTTCCAACTCTGGGGCTTTTCGGAGTCAAGCGCCGGTGCCCCGCCTTCGACGCGCTGTTTTTGCGCGGCTAAGGTGGGACGGGCAGGACACACCAATACAGCAACTGCTCTATAGCAATCGCGGAAGCGACACACCCCTGCCTGTGCAGGACGCGCATGGAGATAAGAAGTGTCATTCCGAACAATGTGAGGAATCCCAGCCCTGTTCAAGCATCCCATGACGCTTCAGAGTCCCTCTGGCCTCGAACTGCCTTTGACTGCATATCTTCTACGGAATTTCCCTAAGGAGCATCCGTCCCCTATCCACGTCTAAGCCTTGTTTGCGATACAATCGTCCAGGAAGGGAACTCATGATGAGACACTTCAAAGCCACCGTTCTTTTCATTCTCGTACTTTCCTGTCTTGGTCTCGCGCAGCAACCCAGGCCCATGCTGACCATCAACGGCGCAATCGCCGCGCCCGTCACCTTCACCCAGGAAGACTGGGCCAAACTCCCCCGTGCCACCGTCTCCGCCGTTCGCGGACACTCCAGGGACAAGGTGCAATATGAAGGTGTTCGGCTGAAAGTCGTGCTGGAAAAGGCAGGCGTGCTCAATGCCGAAAAGCCACTCCATGGCCGGCAACTCCTGCAATACCTGGTCGTCAGCGCCAACGACGGATACAGCGTGCTCTTCTCTCTCGCCGAGCTGGAAGAAGCAACCGGCGCGACCTCAAACGTCTTGCTCGCCGACAAGGTCGGCGGCCAACCGCTCACCGAAAAAGAAGTGCCTCTGCAACTTGTCGTCCCATCAGACAAACGCCCGGAGCGATTCGTCCGCATGGTCAACACTCTTACCGTTGGAGCGCCGTCAAAATAATCTGACGATCGGATGCCGCCTTCGCGCCGCACTTTTCGACGCTGAAATGTTTAGCATTGCGGCCCGGCGCCCGATCTTTCTCTTCCTCCGCGATGAGATAAAATTAAGCCATCATGCCGGTTGATTTGAACGCACTCATTCACGATGCTTTGCAGCTCAATGCCGCCCACGCCGCGATATCGGATACTTCCTCCATCGTCTTTGATGAAACCTACAGAAAATACTGCGAGCAGAACAGATGCGGGCAGTACGACACAAATTGGATGGGGCCGCCCGCCATCGGCCCCATCAGTGAACTGAAGGAGCGCGTCCTCAAATACAAGCAGGGCCTACTTTTTCAGACCATCTATACCTATCAGGGAACCGGCCTTTTTGATTACAAGGGGATGAAGGAAGGAATGAAGGTCCACGAGCGGATCTTCCGCGAAATCCTTGCCATGATGAAGACCAGGTACAGCTTCAAGTCCGTATTTCCCTTGAACGCAGGTTGCTGCACCATCTGTCCCGAATGCGCCTATCTGGATAATAGAAAACCCTGCCGCAATCCCGATCTCGCGGTCGCCTCCGTGGAAGCCTACGGCATCGACGTAATGAAGATGGAAGTAGATGCGGGCATCCCTTACTACAACGGCAAAGGCACATACTCCTTTGTCGGTCTCATCCTGTTTCAAGAATAACTTCAGAGTCTGAATGCGCCCCGTGAAATAAGCTGGCTGCCCCACCTTCGCGCCGATGCCTTTCGGCGTTAAGGTGGGAAGCGGTACTCACTCCATATCCCGCCAGTTCCCGCCCACGCTGACCTCCACCTCCATCGGAACGCTCAGCCTGTGCGCGCCTTCCATGCACTCTTTCAGCAGCGCCTTCACCGTTTCCACCTCCGCCACAGGAGCCTCCAGCACCAACTCGTCGTGTACCTGCAGCAGCATCTTTGCCCCGAGTCCGCGCCCGCGCAGTTCGCGCTCCAGCCGCAGCATCGCAATCTTGATCAAATCCGCGGCCGTCCCTTGCAGTGGAGTATTCACCGCCGTCCGTTCGGCGAATCCGCGCAAATTCGGATTCTTGCTCATCAAATCCGGAATCGGTCGCTTGCGCCCAAACAAGTTGCGCACAAAGCCATCGCGCCGTGCCTGCTCCAGCGTCCGGTCGATGAAGCCGCGCACTCCCTTATAGCGCTCAAAGTAGGAGTCGATAAATCGCTTCGCTTCCTTCTGCTCGATCCCCAACTGCTGCGCCAGCCCAAACGCCGAGAGCCCGTACACAATCCCGAAGTTCACCGCCTTCGCCCTGCGCCGATGCTCCGCGTCGATCAGCATCGGCGGCACGCCGAAAACCTCCGCCGCCGTCAGCGTGTGAATATCCTTCCCCGTGCGATAGGCCTCCAGCAGCAGCGGGTCCTGCGAGTAGTGTGCCAGCAGTCGCAGCTCAATCTGCGAGTAGTCCGCCCCCACCAGCAGCTTTCCCGGAGCCGCCACAAATGCCGCCCGAATCTCCCGCCCCAGTTCGGTGCGGATCGGAATGTTCTGCAGGTTCGGATTTGTCGAACTCAGCCTTCCGGTCGCCGCCACCGTCTGGTTGAAGCTCGTGTGTAGCCGCCCGCTACGGGCAAGCAGCGGCAATGCATCGACATATGTCGATTTAAGCTTGGTCAACTGCCGGAATTCCAATACCAGCCGCACAATCTCATGCTCGCCGGCCAGTCCCTCCAGCACATCCTGCGCCGTGGAAATCGTCTTCCCCTTGCCGTACTTGAAGGGCCGCGCCAGCCCCATCCGGTTGAACAGCACATCGCCCAACTGCTTCGGCGAATTCACGTTGAACTGCACTCCCGCCAGCTCGTGAATCGTACCCTCCAGCCGTCGTACCTCGCCCTTCATTTTTCCTGACATCTCCGCCAGTACGCTGCTATCCAGTTGCACGCCCGCCTCTTCCATGCCGTGCAGCACAAAGGCCAGCGGCAGGTCGATCTCGCGATAGAGCCGCGCCAGCTCCTCCTCCGCGTCCACTTCCGCGCGCAACCCGGCGGCCAGCCGCAGCGTGATGTCGGCGGCCTCGGCCAGCGAGCCGGTGAGTTTCAACCCCAGCCGCCGCAGCGCAACCTCAGGCAGCGTGTGTGCGCTGTAGCTCGGGTCCAGCAGATACGAATACAGCATGGTGTCATAAAGCCTGGTGTCGTGAAGCTCGGCGTCGCGAACCTTGGCGTCCCTGGGCTTGGTCTCGTGCCCCACTCCGGCCAGCACCACTCCCGTCTCACTCAGTGCGTGCAGCGTGGACTTCACATCATGCACCGCCTTCGCCATTGCCGCATCAGCCAGCAACTTCCCGATCTGCGTCCCATGCACGCCTGTCAGCTCCGCCGTATAGCTCTCGCCCTCCGCCGCGCAAAGTGCAATCTGCTGCCGCCTAGCGCCCGTGGCCGGAGCGGCATCATCTGCCGCATACCCGCCCGCGCCTGCCGCCGGAGCGGCGTCCTCTACTGCGCCCGAGGTCTCCCCCCGCAAAGCCAGCGAACCCTGCTCAGGCCGGATATCTTCGGCTGCTCTATCTGCCGCTCCTTCCAGCGTCTCTTCCGCCCCAGCCCCAGCCGCCATGTTCTCGGCCTCGCTCAGCCGCACCGCTGCGCTCAGCGCGATTGCCAGCATCGGTGCCTTCGCCAGCTTTTCCAGCGCGGCATCGGTCAGCTCGCCGTATGTCGTCTCGCCCACCGCTTCCCCGTCGGAAAGAAACTCCTTCTGCAAGGTAGTGAATTCCAGCTCGCCAAACAGTTCGCGTGCCGCCGCAACGTCGGGCTCCTGCGCCCGCATCGCCTCCGGCTCAAATGCAACCGGCACGTTACAGTCGATCGTCACCAGCTCCTTGCTCAGCAGAATCATCTCGCGATTCTGTTGCAGCGATTCGCGATACGTCTTCTTCTGCACCTCCTCGGCCCGCGCCAGCAGCGCGTCCAGGGTGCCAAACTGCTGAATCAGCTCCACCGATCCCTTGTCGCCGATTCCCGGTGCGCCTGGCACGTTGTCCACCGCGTCGCCGCGCAGCGCCATCAGGTCGATCACCTGCTCCGGCCTCACTCCCAGCAGCTCCTCCACCTTCGCCGGGTCGCAGATCAGATTGTCCTTTGGCGGATTCAGCACGCAGACTTTTCCGTCCACCAGTTGCAGCATGTCCTTGTCGCTGCTCACCACGTAGACTGCGTATCCTTCCTCGGAGGCCCGACGCGCCAGCGTGCCGATCACGTCATCAGCCTCAAAGCCCTCGCGCCCCAGGATTGGAATCCGGTACACCTCCAGCGCGCGATGGATGTACGGAAGCTGCTGCCGCAGGTCCTCGGGCATCTCGGCGCGCTTCGCCTTGTATCCCGCGTACTCCACCTCGACCATCTCCCCCGTCTCCTTGTCGCGCTTCTTCAGCGCCGGCATCGCCTGCGCCTGCGCCTCGCGGAAGCTCGGCCCCATGTCAAAGACCGCCGCAATGTACTCGGGATCGAAGTCCTTGCGCAGCTTGTTCAGCATATTCACAAATACGAATGTAGCGGCTGTCGGCAGTCCCGTTCGCGTTGACATCGTACGCTGCCGCGCCATCGCATGGTAGGCGCGGAAGACGAACGAGTACGCGTCGATCAGAAAGACGCGTCCCTTGCCCTGCGGAGGCAGGGTGGGAGTTTGCGCAGGCGCGGTGGAAGTGCGGCTTTCGGCCACGGCTTCAGAGTTGGCGGATTTCTTCTTGGCAGGCACCATGAAATGCTAACAAATACCCGGCTTCTCGGCTTGATTCCGAGCTGCGCCTTACTCCGGCTCGATAAACATGCAGTCTCCATAGCTGAAGAACCGGTACCGCTCCCGCACCGCGTGAGCGTAGGCAGCCAGCACCCGCTCGCGTCCGGCAAAGGCCGAAACCAGCATCAGTAGCGTGCTCTTGGGCAGATGAAAATTCGTCAGCATCGCGTCCACCACCTGGAACTGGTATCCCGGATAAATAAAAATATCTGCCTCGCCGCTGTGCGCCGTAATGATTTGCGGCTGCGGGTGCCCTATGGTAGTCGGGTGCCCCATCCTAGCCTTCCTTTGGCTAGGGTGGGGTAGTTGACTTTGTTCTTGCCCTTGTTCTTCTGCCACTCCCGCCGCATACTCCAGCGTTCGAGGGTGGCCCACATCCGCCCGTTGTTGGCGAATGTGGGGCAGTTGATCTTGTTCCTGTTCCTGTTCTTGCTCTTGCTCTTGATCTCCCCGTCCCGCCGCATACTCCAGCGTTCGAGGGTGGCCCACATTCGCCCGTTGTTGGCGAATGTGGGGTAGTTGACCTTGTAGTTGATCCTGACTTTGCTCTTGCTCCTGAGCCCCTCCCGCCGCGTACTCCAGCGTCCGTACCGTCGTTGTTCCCACGGCCACCACCCGGCGTCCCTCGCGCTTGGCCCGCGCAATCTTCTCCGCCGTCTCCTCGGGAATCTGGTACCACTCGGTATGAATCTTGTGCGCCTCCACCACCTCGGTGCGAATCGGGGCAAAGGTTCCCAGCCCAACGTGCAGCGTCACCGAGGCGGTCTCCACGCCCTTTTCCCGCAGCCGCGCCAGAATCTCATCGGTAAAGTGCAGTCCCGCCGTCGGTGCCGCAACCGATCCCGGAGCGCGCGCAAACACCGTCTGGTAGCGCTCGCGATCCTCCACCGTATCTTCGCGGTCGATGTAAGGCGGCAGCGGAATATGTCCCAGCCGTTCCAGCCGCGCAAAAAAGTCTGGGACCGGCGAGAAACGCAGTGTGCGCTCGCCGAACTTACACCTCTCAACTACCTCCGCCTCCAGCAGCGCCTCGCCTTCCGCTTCCGCGCCAAAGTACAGCCGTTCCCCTGGCATGATCTTTCTTCCCGGACGCACCAGCGCCTGCCAGATTTGCTCCTCTCCTGCGCCTGGCAGCCGGCTAACCGCCAACCCCTGCCGCTCCGGCTGTGGGCATTCGGCCAGTCGCCGCGTCAGCAGCACCTCCACCTGGCCATGCAGAAACCCTCGCGAGGCCGGATTATGGGGGCTCAACCGCTGTGCCCGGCTCCCGCTGCGATGCCCAAACAGCCGCGCCGGCAGAACCCGCGTATCGTTCATCACCAGCAGGTCCGTCGCCCGCAGCAACGCCGGAAACTCGCTGAAAACACTGTCTCGCAGCAAATTTCCCCGCATATGCAGCATCCGCGAGGCCGCGCGCTCGGCCTTGGGATGCTGCGCGATCAGCTCCGGGGGTAGTGGAAAGTCAAAGTCGGAAACAAGCACGGAATGAATTATAGGGCCCAAAAGGATTCGCCGAAGCTTCACGGAAATGGTGGCGAAGCGCCCGATGCTACGGTACTATGCCGTTAGAGGAAAAATTTCCCACTGGATTGTCTGTAATGACCGACCACGATTCCCGGATGGAAATCCTGCACTTCGGCAAGATGCTGCACGACCGCGGTCTCATTGCCGCCACGGATGGCAACATCTCCGTGCGCCTCAATGAAGTTTCCGTGCTGGTCACTCCGACCTGCATCAGCAAGGGAATGATGTCCACCGACGATCTGCTCGTGGTGGATATGCATGGCCGCAGAATCTCAGGCTTCCGTGACGTCACCAGTGAAATCGCCATGCACATGACCATCTACCGCATGCGCTCTGACGTCAACGCCATCGTCCACGCTCATCCGCCCACCGCCACCGCCTTTGCCGCCTGCGGACTCGCTCTCGATCAGGCTCTGATTAGTGAAGTCCTGCTCTCGCTCGGTCCGGTTCCGCTGGCCCACTACGCAACCCCCGGCACCTCTGAGCTTTCCGAGTCCCTGCTGCCCTACATTCCCGGACACGATGCCGTCCTCATGGCCAATCATGGCGTAGTCACCTACGGAACCGATCTGATGCAGGCCTACATGAACATGGAGACCGTCGAGCACTTCGCCAAGATCGCGCTCGTCGTCAAGCAGCTTGGCTGTGAGCGTCCCCTCGCCGCCGAGCAGGTCACCAAGCTCCAGGAAATCCGCCTGCGCGTGCAAACCTACAAATCCCAATTGCGCAGCCGCGCCTGAGTCCCTTACATAGCTGCCGTATCCATGCCGCAGCCGGCAGGTGTGGCCTCGCCATAGTCCGCTATTTCCGCCAGTGTACAAACTCCTCCAGCGCTCTCCGCCCGCTCTCCTGTGGAAGCTCATTCGCGTAGCCATACGGCAGCACCGCCATCGGAACCACACCCGTCGCCGCCTCGATCACTTCGGCAACTTTCGCCGGATCAAACGCGCCGACCCAGCAGGTCGCCAGTCCCAACTCCACAATTGCCAGATGCGCCAGGGTCGCGGCGATGCTCGCATCCTGCAGCGCCCAGTGTTCTTTGTTGTCGTATTCGCAGCGTGCCGCGTGGGTACACACCACCAGCGCCATCGGAGCCTGCGCAATCCAGTCGTGATTGAACGCCGCCCCGGCCAGCGCCTGCATCCGTGCCGTCCCGCTCACCACGTAAATCTCGTATGCCTGAAAATTTCCCGCCGAAGGCCCCGTCCGCACCGTCTCCAGAATTTTTTTCGTCAGCGCCTCCGGCACCTGCTCCCCGCGAAAGCTCCGCACCGAGTGCCGCGCACCCACCACTTCCATGAATTCCACGCCCGCCGTCCTTTCTCTGCCCCTCGCCTGCCGCGCAAGGCATTTCCATCTACTACCACCATGCCTCAGTACGCCAAAAACAGCAAAGGCCGGTTCGCCGCCCGGCCTTTCTTCTTCTTCCTAATTCAATATCATTTCGCCGCGCCGGGAATCCAAAAGCCAACGGCGGCGGGTGACTCGCTCAAACGTCGGCGACATAAACAAAGCCGAGGGTGCCCCTCGATAAGAACGAAGGCGTTGTCAAGGCGAGATTTTCCTGAGCGGTGCGCAAGCACCGCTTGGTTTGCCGCCAGAGTTAAGTTTGAGGACCAAGACTCTGGAAACATCACT
>JBEKOO010000030.1:0-62867 GCA_049521655.1 Candidatus Korobacteraceae bacterium | reverse complement strand
ATTGAAGACATTTTTTCGATTTCGGGCCGGGGCACGGTGGTGACGGGCCGGATTGAGCGCGGCAAGGTAAAGGTTGGCGAGGAAGTGGAAATTGTCGGCTTCCGGGAGACGCGCAAGACGGTTGTGACCGGCGTGGAAATGTTCAAGAAGCAGTTGGACGAAGGCATGGCGGGAGACAACGCGGGGCTGTTGCTGCGCGGCATTGGCAAGGACGACGTGGAGCGCGGGATGGTGTTGGCGAAGCCTGGGTCGATTACGCCGCACACCAAGATCAAGGGCGAGGTTTACATTCTGTCGAAGGAAGAAGGCGGGCGTCATACGCCGTTCTTCAACGGCTACCGGCCGCAGTTTTATTTCCGGACGACGGACGTGACGGGAGTGGCGAAGCTGGCCGAAGGCGTGGAGATGGTGATGCCGGGCGACAACGTCACCTTGGAGATTGAGCTGATTACGCCGGTGGCGATGGAAAAAGGGCTGCGCTTTGCGATCCGCGAGGGCGGGCGCACGGTGGGCGCCGGTACGATCACGGAGATTCTGTAAGGGAACCGGTGGGCCATCCCACCTTCGCCGCCAAAGCGGCGGCGAAGGTGGGGCACCCCGCAAGGTTCTCCTGGCAAACTTTCACTCTGCATAGAAAAAGAAGTCGCGGCGACTAGAAGACCGCACGATCTTTGAGGGTTAATCCTGTGATAGGTAAAGAAAGAATCCGCATCCGGTTGAAGGCATACGACTATCGCGTTCTGGACCAGTCGACCGGCGAAATCGTCGAGACGGCGCGCCGTACCGGCGCACAGATTGCCGGCCCGATTCCACTGCCGACGGTGAAGAACAAGTATTGCGTGCTGCGTTCGCCGCACGTTGACAAGAAGTCTCGCGAGCAGTTTGAGATTCGTACGCACAAACGTCTTCTTGATATTCTGGAGCCGACGCAACAGACGGTCGACGCATTGATGAAGCTTGATCTTCCCGCCGGTGTCGACGTCGAAATCAAGGCTTACGGTAAAGAACACAAATAAAGCGGCGGCGCGCGCTGAGCGCGCAGTCCTCACAGTGCCCTGGCGCGGATTATGGGCGGGCATGATGGAGAAGAAGAAATGTCAGTAAACGGAATTCTGGGCAGGAAAGTGGGCATGACGCAGTTGTTTGACGACAAGGGCAACGTTCGCCCGGTCACGGTGCTGCAAGCCGGTCCCTGCGTAATTACGCAGCTCAAGACGGCGACGACGGACGGCTACGTTGCCGCCCAGATCGGCCTGGTTGAGTTTGTGAAGGACTCGCGCCTGACCAAGGCGATGAAGGGTCACTTCGAGAAGCACAATCTTCCGCCGGTGAAGTTTATTAAGGAAGTTGCCGTGGTGGAGGACGCCGAGGGCGCCGACTGGAGCGTCAAGGTCGGCGACAAGATTCTGGTCGATCTGTTCGACGGCACGAAGTTCGTGGACATTGCGGGAACGAGCAAGGGACGCGGCTTTGCGGGCGTTGTGAAGCGCCACAAGTTTGCCGGCGGACCGGGCGCGCATGGACACATGTTCCAGGTGCAGGGTTCGATCGGCGCATCGTCGTATCCGTCGCGTGTTTTTCCCGGCACACGGATGAGCGGGCACATGGGCGACGAGACGGTGACGGTTCGCAATCTGCGAGTTCTGGGCGTGGACAAGGAAGAAAACCTGCTGGTGGTGGAAGGCGCGGTTCCGGGGGCGAGAAGCGGCTACCTGGTGATCACCAAGGCCAAGAAGCCACCGAGAGAGCGTCGCGGATTCAGCGGCGAGGGCTCGGCGATCAATCCGTTGAAGGCTTCGAAGCGCGCTGCCAAGGGTAAGTAAGGTTCGGGTTCCGGTTCCCACATTCGCCAAAAGAGGGCAGATATGGGGCACCGGGAAGTACCTCCCACATCTGCCAAAAGAGGGCAGATATGGGGCACCGGGAAGTACCTCCCACATCTGCCAAAAGAGGGCAGATATGGGGCACCAAACAAAAACCTTCCGCGGCTGCAAATTGACGGAAGGCAACTGAAAAGGGCCGCCGAAGATGCGGACCCGGCAAAGGAAACGAAATGGCTACCATCGATGTGTTGAACCTGGCCGGCCAGAAAGTTGGATCGCTCGAACTCGCCGAGGAGGTATTCGGCGCGGTGAACGAGGATCTGCTCTGGGAATCGGTCCAGCACTACCGTGCGGCGCAGCGCGCCGGCACGCATGCCACCAAGAACAAGAAGCTGGTTTCCGGTTCCGGCAAGAAGCTGTGGCGGCAGAAGGGCACGGGGCGCGCCCGCGTGGGCAGCGTCCGTTCGCCAATCTGGCGGCATGGCGGGGTGGTCCACGGACCTCAGCCGCGCTCCTACGACTTTGCTTTTCCGCGCAAGAAGCTGCTGGGTGCATTGCGCTCGGCGCTGGCGGCGAAGCTGCAGGACGGCAACCTGGTGGTTGTCGATTCGCTGGAGTTGAAGGAAGCGAAGACGAAGACGTTCCGCCAGTCACTGGTGGGACTGCGGTTCAACAAGACCGCGCTGGTGGTGGAAGCCGGAGCGAAGCTGAACCCGAACCTGGAGCTTTCAACCCGGAATATTGCAGGGGTTGAGATGCTGTACGGTCCGGAGGTTCATCCCTATCACCTGCTGCGCCATGAACTGGCGGTGTTTTCGCAGGCGGCGCTGGAGAAGTTGCAGAACTCGCTGAAGGCCTCGGCGCCGAAGCGTAAGGCGGAGGTGGAGAATGTCTAAGTCCCCCTACCAGATCGTTCGTAAGCCCGTGATCACGGAAAAGGGATTGGGCGTCAAGGAGACCGAGAACACGCTGGTGTTCCAGGTAGCCGCGGATGCGACGAAGACGGAGATCAAGGAAGCCGTGCAGAAGGCCTTCAAGGTGAAGGTCGCCGGCGTCCGCACTGCCAACTTCCTGGGTAAGGAGCGGCGCCGGGGCAAGTTTACCGGCTTCCGTCCCGACTGGAAGAAGGCCTATGTACGGCTTGCCGAGGGCGAGAAGATGCCCGAGTACGCGCAGAATCTGTAGCGTGTACGGCAAATGGCTTAGCGACGGGTACGGTCCAAAAGACGGACCTTCCGGTCACTGACGCCAGGCCGAAGCGGCCGCGCATTGAAACGCGGCACTGCCGGATGGGAGAAATCAACCCTATCTGTCCGGCCAAAGCGATCCCGCCGGAAGAACGGCCGGGATCTGGAAGAGAAGAACTATGGCGATCAAGACATACAGACCGATCACCCCGACCCTGCGCTTCACGACAACGCAGGTCAACGACGATCTGACGACGAACCGGCCGCACAAGCCGCTGACGGAATCCAAGCAGCGGACGGGCGGACGCCGGAACTCCGGCGATCTGACGATCTGGCATCGCGGAGGCGGGCACAAACGCAAGATCCGCGTGATCGACTTCAAGCGCGACAAGCGTGGAATTCCGGCCACGGTCGCCACCATCGAATACGATCCGAACCGCTCGGCGCGAATTGCGCTGCTCAGTTATGCGGATGGTGAAAAGCGCTACATTCTGCAGCCGGTTGGGTTGCAGGTGGGCGCGAAGATCATCAGCGGACCGGAAGCCGACATCCTGGTGGGCAACGCGCTGCCGCTGAAGAATATTCCGGCGGGCACGATCGTACACAACATTGAACTGAAGCCGGGCAAGGGAGCGCAGATGGCGCGCTCGGCCGGGGCGCAGGCGCAACTGGTGGCCAAGGAGGGCGAGTATGCCCTGCTGAAGCTGCCTTCGGGCGAAACCCGCAAGGTTCTGGTGGACTGCATGGCGACGGTGGGCCAGGTGGGCAATACCGATCACGAGAACATCTCGCTCGGTAAGGCCGGCCGGAAGCGCTGGCTGGGCAAGAAGCCGGTGAACCGCGGCGTGGTGATGAACCCGGTGGATCACCCGCACGGCGGCGGCGAAGGCAAGACCTCGGGCGGCCGTCATCCGGTGACCCCGTGGGGACAGCCGACACGCGGCTACAAGACGCGAAACAACAAGCGGACCGACAAGTTCATCGTGTCGCGTCGCGGCAAGTAGGGAAGGAAACCATGGCACGTTCGACGAAAAAAGGGCCGTTTATCGATTCGCACCTGATGGTAAAGATCGAGGGAATGAACGCGCGCAACGAGAAGAAGGTGCTGCGCACCTGGTCGCGGCGCTCGACGATTACTCCGGAGATGCTGGGGCACACCATTGCGGTACACAACGGGCGGAAGTTCATTCCGGTTTACGTATCGGAAAACATGGTGGGTCACAAGTTGGGCGAGTTCAGCTTCACCCGGACCTTCAAGGGGCACTCGGTGAAGGCCGCCGCGGAGACCTCGGCCAAGCCGGCAAGATAGCTGCAGGGGCGATCAGGTTCAGCGCTTGGATAAAAAGTATGGGCGCCGGCAGATGGCGTCCGCGAATGAGATGGGAAGGGAAGAGAAGATGGAATTCACAGCGAAAGCACGGTTTACGCGGGTATCTCCGCAAAAGGCGCGCCTGGTGCTGGGCCTGATCAAGGGCAAGCGGGTGGAAGCGGCGCTGAACACGCTGGCGTTCACCAACAAGGGAATTGCGCCTACGGTGCTGAAGGTGTTGCGCTCGGCGGTGGAAAACGCCAGCTACCTGAGCGCCGAAAAGGGTCTCGATGTCGATCTGGACAATCTGTACGTCAAGAACGCCATCGCCAACGAAGGTCCGCGCATGAAGCGCATCCGGCCGGCTCCGATGGGCCGCGCTTACCGTTACCAGCGCCGCATGGCGCACATCGAAATCGAGCTGGGGGAGAAGAACAAGGCCGCCGTCCCGACCGATGCCGAGGGCGCGGCAGTGACGCCGGTGAAGAAGGCCGTGCGCAAGCCGGTGGTGAAGAAGGCCGCCGCCAAGAAGACGGTTGCCAAGAAGAAGACGGCGCCGAAGGCAAAAAAGAAGTAGAGATTTCCAATTCAGCGGCGGCGCCAGGGTTAGCGCCCGAGTAAGCCGCCGGCAGAGAGATGAAGCAATTATGGGACAGAAAGTCCATCCTTACGGATTCCGACTCGGCTACACCAAGCCGTGGAAGTCGCGCTGGTACATGGATCGCGACTATGACAAGTTCCTGATCGAAGACATCAAGCTGAAGGCAGAGCTGAAGGAGAAGCTCAAGTCGGCGGGTGTGAGCTCGATTGAGATCGAACGTCCGGGCAACAAACTGCGGATCATTATCCGCACCGCCCGTCCGGGCATCATCATCGGCCGCAAGGGCGCCGAAATCGACAAGCTGAAGGCTGATCTGCAGAAGCGGACCAACCGGGACGTCTTCGTCGATATTCTGGAAGTTCACAAGCCGGAGCTGGACGCCCAACTGGTGGCCGAGTCGATTGCGCTGCAACTGGAAAAGCGGGTTGGCTTCCGGCGAGCGATGCGCAAGAGCGTGGATAGCGCGCTGCGATTTGGCTGCAAGGGGATCAAGGTTCGGGTTTCGGGGCGGTTGAACGGCAACGAAATCGCGCGCTCGGAGTGGTATCTGCAGGGGCGTTTGCCGCTGCATACGCTGCGCGCGGACATCGATTACGGCTTTGCCGAAGCGCACACGACGTATGGGCTGATTGGCGTGAAGACCTGGGTGTACAAGGGCGAAATCCTTCCCCAGAAACGCCGCGAGCCTTCAACGGCGACCGCTGGACTTTAAGCAGGCAAGCCGGCCAACTCCTTCAGACGCCAGTTCCTGGAGGGGTAGTTGTGGAGCCGGCAGGCGCGTCCCTGGCTGGGGCGGCTAGAACTTGAAACTGGCAATTGGAAACTGCTTATGTTGATGCCGAAGAAAGTCAAGTACCGCAAGCAGCAACGCGGTCGTATGTGCGGCAAAGCCTGGCGCGGGTCAGAGCTGTCGTTCGGCGATTATGGCCTGAAGGTGATGGAGCCGGGCTGGATCACCGACCGCCAGATTGAAGCGGCGCGCGTGGCCATGACCCGCTTTATCAAACGCGGCGGCAAGATCTGGATCCGCGTCTTTCCCGACAAGCCGGTCACCAAGAAACCTGCCGAAACCCGTATGGGCAAAGGCAAGGGCGCGCCGGATCACTGGGTTGCGGTGGTGCGTCCGGGCAAGTTGCTGTTTGAGATGGAGGGAGTGAGTGTGAGCGATGCGCAGGAAGCAATGCGCCTGGCATCGCACAAGCTGCCCTTGCTTACCAAGTTCGTGAAGCGCGAGGTTCTGGCGCACTAGGGCAGTGCGTCGGAAGTTAGGACACACGAGATGGAGGAGTCCATAGGGGTCCTTCGACTACGCAAGCCGCAAAGAACGCGGCTTACTCCGCTCAGGATGACACCGGAGTTTCTGTCCCGAACTTGCGACGCAGTACACTAGGAGCCAGAGCGGCGCTTGACATAATTTGAACCTCGAGATTCCAGCAGTGGGATTCCGACGCCGGCGGTAGATTCCGCCGGGGGTGAAGAGAAGAGAGCGATGAATTCGGAAAAGATTCGTAACCTAACAGACGCTGAGCTGGTACATCAAGAGACCGAACTCAGCCAGGAGCTCTTCAAGCTGAAGTTCCAGCTCAAGATGGGACAGACCGAGAGCTTGAAGAAGATGCGCGGGTTGAAGAAAGACATCGCGCGCGTGCTGACGATTCAGCGCGAAAAGCAATTGGCCGCAACCAAGACCGGAACGGAGAAGAAGTAGCCATGGCAGAAGAGACGAAAACCGAAAAAACCGCCGGACAGCGCAAAGTCCTGGTTGGCCAGGTCGTTTCGACCAAAATGGCGAAGACGATCGTGGTCGAGGTTCACCGCCAGAAGGCTCATCCTCTGTACCGGCGCGTGGTCAAGCGCACCAAGAAATTCTACGCCCACGACGAGGAGCAGACGGCGCGCACGGGGGATTTCGTGCGGATTGAAGAGACGCGTCCGCTCTCCCGGCTGAAGCGCTGGACGCTGAAGGAAATCGTGAAGCGCTCGGCGCTTGCCGCCGCCGCCATCGCCGCTGAAACCGCTGCCAAGGAAACACCGGAGCAGGCCAGCTAGACGCAGTCGTGCGACCAGAGAGACGACTGAAGGAGATTGCACCATGGCAGTATTTATGAGGTCCATCCTCGAAGTGGCCGACAACAGCGGAGCCCGCAAGCTGCAGATGATCCTGCCGATCGGCGGATCGACCGGTCTTCGCGCGCGGATCGGCGATGTGGTGACGGCCGCGGTGAAGGAAGCATCGCCGGACGGCACGGTAAAAAAAGGAACGGTGGTGAAGTGCGTGATCGTGCGGACGCGCAAGGAAACGCGCCGCCGCGACGGCTCCTACATCCGCTTCGATACCAACGCGGCGGTGCTGATCAACGACGATGGCGAACCGGTGGGAACCCGCGTGTTTGGTCCGGTTGCCCGCGAACTGCGTGAGAAGAAGTTTTTGAAGATCGTTTCCCTGGCCCCGGAAGTAATTTAGTTCGTGGGCGGCAACAGCAGCCGCCCGCGGATGGTTCCCCTGGCGGGGAACGGCCCCAAGAACGCTGAAGGATTTGAGAGGAAGAGATGGCAACCGTTGATATCCGCCATAACGACACCGTGAAGGTGATCGCCGGCCGCGACAAGGGTAAACAGGGGCGCGTGCTGCGCGTGTTCCCCGACAAAGGCAAAGTGCTGATCGAACACGTCAGCGTCGTAAAGAAGAACGTGCGTCCGAATCCGCAGAAAGCGATCAAGGGCGGCATCGCGGAGCAGGAAGCGCCGATTGCGATCAGCAACGTGCTGCTGCTCTGCGGCACCTGCGGTCCGGTGCGGCTTCGTCACGAAGTGCGCGGCGAGAAGAAAGTCCGCGTCTGCGCCAAGTGCGGCAACACGCTCGATAAAGAGAAGTAAGCACGGAGCAGTAACCACGCGAACCGGCTCGGGCCGGCTCAATTGACCGCCTCACGCAACGGTAGCCACTCCGGGACCGTGAGAGAAAGCGAACTGGACCATGGCAGCGAAGGAAACAAAAGACACGAAAGCGAAGCAGCCGGCGAAACAACCGGCGAAACAACAGCCGGGCAAAAAAGGCAAGGGCGAAGCCGGCGAGGCTCCCGAGCAGGGTTCCAAGCCGGGGCGCCCGAAGGCGAATAACGCGGCTTCAGCGCGCCTGCGCACGAGATATTTTGCCGAGCTGCGTCCGGCTCTGCAGAAGGAGCTGGGACTGCCGAATCTGATGGCCGTTCCAAGGCTGGAGAAGATCGTCGTCAATATGGGCGTCGGCGAAGCGACCCAGAACGCCAAGGTGCTGGACCCGGCGGTTGCCGAGCTGGCGCAGATCACGGGGCAGAAGCCGGTGATCACCAAGGCGAAGAAATCGATTGCCGCCTTCAAGGTGCGCGAGGGAATGCCGATTGGCTGCATGGTCACGCTGCGCGGCGACCGGATGTATGAATTTCTGGACCGGCTGTTGAATGTGGCGCTGCCACGGGTTCGCGACTTCCGCGGGGTTCCGGTGAAGTCGTTCGACGGACGCGGCAACTACACGCTGGGACTGCGCGATCAGTTGATCTTCCCGGAGATCGACTACTCGAAGGTGGAGCACCAGAAGGGTATGAACATCACCATCGTCACCACGGCGGGAAGCGATGAACACGCGCGGGCGCTGCTGAAGGCGATGGGAATGCCATTCCGTCTGCCGGGCGCCAATTAAGTTACCGCTTACGGAGGGCGGCGACGCCTGAGGTGAGAGGGTTGCAAGGGGAAGCTGTACAAGGCACCTTCGGGTGCGAGAGCAGGACGCACTTCCGGGTGCGAGAGATAAATAGAGATAAAGGAAACGATGGCCAGAACATCCAGCATCGCAAAGGACAACAAGAAGCCCAAGTTCTCTTCGCGTCAGCACAACCGCTGCAAGCTGTGCGGACGGCCGCGCGCTTATCTGCGCAAGTTCGGCCTATGCAGGCTGTGCTTCCGCGGATTGGCTCTACGGGGAGAGATTCCTGGGGTATCGAAGTCGTCCTGGTAGGCGGAATAAAACCTGACCCGCGGGGGTGATCCCCGCACAGGCTGGCGCGTGGTCCCGAAGGGGACCGTCCCGCGAGAGCGGGAACAGAACGTCGCCGCAGGTTCTTTCCACTGTGGCCCTTGCAGACTGAGGGCAGCCGGCGCAAGCCGGTGCAGTATTGCGCAAGGCCAGCACGCGCAAGAAAGAGAACGGGCGAACGAATTCAGGAGAACAAAGATGAGCTTTACCGATCCGGTGGCAGACTTCCTGACCAGGATCCGCAACGGCATCAAGGCCCGGCACCAGAAGGTGGATGCACCGGCCTCCAAGCTGAAGCTGGAGATTGCACGGGTTCTGAAGGAAGAAGGCTACATCGCCAACTACAAGGCGACGGAAGAGGACGGCAAGAAAGTCGTTCGGGTGTACATCAAGTACAACAACGAGAACGTTGCCGCGATCACCAACATTACGCGCATTTCGCGCCCCGGTTGCCGGGTTTACGTCAACCGCAATGAGATTCCCCGGGTTCTGGGCGGTCTGGGTATTACCATCCTGACCACGCCGAAGGGGGTTCGCAGTGGCAAGCAGGCCCGCAAGGAAGGCGTGGGCGGCGAGCTGATCTGCGAAGTTTACTAGAGCAGTTCCTGTATGGGTGTGTTTTGCCCGTCTCACCTTAGCCGCGCAAAAGCAGCGCGTCGAAGGTGGGGCACCCGGGCGTTACTCCGAAGGGCCCCAGAGTTGGAAAGAAGCCAACTCTGGGCCACGGATACATCTTTTAGGGAAGCGCCCTAAGGACACAAGCAGGGTAGGCAGCGGCGGGTTAGCGACGGGTACGGGCCGAAAGACGGCCCTTCCGGTAGCGGACGCCGGGGAGCAGACGAGGCCGGTGAAAGATCCGGTCCGGAAGCCCACCGTGACAGGGTTCACGGCGGTGCAGGAGAGATCAATGTCAAGAATCGGTAAGAAGCCCATTCCGTTGCCCAAGGGCGTGTCGTACACAGTGGAAGGCAACGTCATCACGGTGAATGGTCCCAAGGGGACGGTCACCAATCATCTTCCGGGCGGAGTTACGCTGGCGACCGAAGACGGGGTGCTGCTGGTCAAGCGCGAGGACGATTCCAAGGCTGCGGTTCATGGCCTGGTTCGGGCGCTGGTGAATAACGCCGTGGTTGGGGTTACAACCGGCTGGACCCGAGAGCTGGAAATCGTCGGGATCGGCTATCGCGCGGAGTTGAAGGGCAAGGGAATCGTGGTTTTCACCCTGGGCTACTCGCACCCGATTGAGTACCCGCTGCCGAGCGGCGTCGAAGTTGCGATCGATCCGAAGATGACCAAGCTGAGCCTGAGCGGTATCGACCGGCAGAAGATTGGCCAGGTTGCGGCGGAGATGCGCTCGCTGCGTCCGCCCGACCCGTACAAACAGAAGGGCGTGCGCTACGCGGGCGAGAAGCTGAAGAAGAAGGTTGGCAAGACCGGCGCGAAGTAGGGCGCAGGAGGTAGTTCCCAGGAGGCGGCGCGAGATAGGCGTTGACTCCGAGCGGCGAGACGCAAGTGGTCTGCCGTAACTATGCGAAGCTTCGCAGACGGGTAGGCGGCAACAGATGCCGCTCTGGCTGCGGGCGCTAAGGTGCCTGCCGGACGAGAATCCGACGGGCGTCCGCACAACCCCGGCGAAGGAGTTCGCTGGGACAGACCGGTCCCCGGCAAATGGGCCCGAGCAGGAAGAGCTGCTGGGGTATCCGCAACCTGGGAAGATGGCCGGAGCGAAGGACATAAAGAATGCTGAACAAGAATTCGAAGAACGCGACGCGCGACAAGATCCACTCCCGGATTCGGAAGAAGCTTGCGGGAACAACCGCGCGCCCACGGCTGAACGTATACCGCTCGGTCAATCACATTTACGTGCAGCTTATCGACGATGCCAAGCATGCGACGATCGTCTCGGCCAGCTCGCTGGAGCAGGGCAAGGACGGCAAGAAGCACATTGCCGGGGGCAACATTGCCGCCGCCAAGCAGGTTGGCAAGTTGATTGCGGAGCGGGCCAAGGCCCAGGGCATCGAATCGGTGGTCTTTGATCGCGGCGGCTATCTCTACCACGGGCGAGTCAAGGCCGTGGCGGATGCTGCCCGTGAAGGCGGCCTGAAGTTCTAGTTCCGGCGATTGCCGGCCAGGCGGGCAGGTGCCAAGCGATGGCCCTGCGGTCGCCGAAGCCGGGCAGGGACGCGACAGAGTTTGAGCGGGCGAGGTGCAAACCGTTAGTCCGCATGATTTTGGGAGATCGCAGGCGTGGTCTCCAGGAGAGTCGATAGCAAATGGCGATCGTCAAGAAAAAGCTCGATGCCGGCAATTACAATCTGAAAGACCAGGTTGTCAACATCAATCGCGTGACCAAGGTGGTGAAGGGCGGCAAGAATATGTCGTTCGCGGCCCTGGTCGTCATCGGCGATCCGGCCACTGGCGTGGTTGGCTACGGTTCCGGCAAAGCCAAGGAAGTTCCCCAGGCGATCCGCAAGGGAATTGAATCGGCGAAGAAGAACCTGATCAAGGTGAACCTGACGCAGACCTCGATTCCGCACATCTCGCTGGGCCGCTATGGCTCAGGCCGGGTGCTGCTGAAGCCGGCGCCGGAAGGCACCGGGGTCATCGCCGGGGGCGCGGTGCGCGCGGTGATGAATTCGGTGGGCATCCAGAATGTGCTGACCAAGTCAATCGGCACGACCAACCCGCATAACGTCATCAAGGCCACGTTTGACGCGCTGAAGAAGTTGCGCGACCGTGCCGAAGTGGCAGCCAATCGCGGCAAGTCCGTGGAGGAGCTCTAAACCATGCCTCGTACACGTACAAAGACGCCCAAGGTGCAGGCTCCGGCGGGCACCCGGATGAAGCTGAAGTGGGTGATTTCACAGAACTGCACGCCGGCCACACAGCGGCTGGTGATCAAGGGTCTGGGCTTTACTCACCTGAACCAGGTTATCGAGCGCGAGGATACGCTCTCGATTCGTGGCATGGTGGCCAAGGTGCCGCATCTGGTCCAGATTCTCGGCGAGTAAGCCGGATTGGACCGAGCTGAGGATGTTGCTCAGAAATGGGCGCCCGGCGGGGAGGCGGCAGAGAAGCCGCTCCAGCCACAGGCACCCGCAAACCGAGTCGTCCGGATAAGCCGGGCGGCGCCAGGAAACAGCCCGCTCGCCACGGGGAACGCTCCGGCAATAACGCGGAGAGGTTCGGCCATCACAGACGGCCCATCAGCATGTTTGGCATCATGCCAGGGATACGAATAATGAATCTGACAACGATTCGCAAGCCGGCCAAGGCGAATGAAAACCGCAAGCGGGTGGGCCGGGGCATGGGCTCCGGCATGGGAAAGACTTCGACTCGCGGCCACAAGGGGCAGCGCTCGCGCTCGGGTTCGCGCAGTATGCGCGGATTTGAAGGCGGCCAGATGCCGCTGCACCGGCGCCTGCCGAAGCGCGGCTTCGTCAACATTTTCAAGAAGGAATTCCAGGTGGTGAACCTGTCGCGGCTGGCTGAGCTGGGCGTGGCGGAGTTGACGCCTGAAGTCCTCTACGAGCTGCGGGTCATCAGCAAGAAGGATGGACTGATCAAGGTTCTGGGGGTGGGCGAATTGACCACTTCGATTACCGTGTACGCCCATAAGTTCAGCGAGACGGCACAGCAGAAAATCATTGCCGCCGGCGGTAAGGCTGAGATTATAGAAGTCAAGCAGCCCGCAGCCATCAAGCGCGGCAAGAAGTAAGATCACCGGAGCCCGCCTGCAGCGAACAGGCGGGCTGGGTCCGGATCTCCTTGTGAGTGGAGGAGCCGCGGCCCGAACAGCACAGGCACAGAGGCCCCTTTACCATGTTCGAGAAGCTGGCGAACATCTTTAGAATTCCGGACCTGCGCAAGCGCGTACTGTTCACGCTTGCGCTGCTTGCCGTCTACCGCATCGGCGGCCACCTTCCGACCCCCGGCATCGATCCCGCAGCCCTGGCACGTTTGTTTGCCGGCGCCAGCGGCGGACTGCTGGGCTTCGTCGATCTGTTCAGCGGCGGCAACCTGCGCCGGTTGACGATCTTCGCCCTGGGCATCATGCCCTACATCACCGCTTCGATTATTCTGCAGTTGCTGACCGTGGTATACGAACCGCTGGCGCGGCTGCAGAAGGAAGGCGAGCTTGGCCGGAAAAAGATTACCCAGTGGACCCGCTACCTGACGGTGATTCTCAGCGCCATGCAATCGTTCGGCATCGCCATGACGCTGCAGCGCGGAGTCGGCGGCGAGCAACTGGTGCGCACTCCGGGCATCGCTTTTGTGCTGATGACGATGCTGACGCTGACCACGGGGACCACGTTCATCATGTGGCTGGGCGAGCAGATCACGGAGCGCGGTATCGGCAACGGTATGTCGCTGATCATCTTCACCGGAATTGTGGTGGGGCTGCCGCGGGCGGCGATTGATCTATTCCAGAAGGCAACCAGCGGCGGCGCGCTCGGGCCGATCGGCATCGTATTCCTGCTGGCCGTGATGGTGGTGGTGGTCGCCTTCATCGTTTTCGTGGAGCGCTCGGAGCGGCGGATTCCGGTGCAGTACGCCAAGCGGGTTGTGGGACGCAAGGTGATGGGCGGACAGTCTACCCATCTTCCGCTGCGGGTCAACTCTGGCGGCGTGATGCCGGTGATCTTCGCCAGTTCGGTGCTGACGCTGCCGCAAACGGTTGGATATGCACTGCAAAACAACAAGTACTTTGGACCGTTCTTTGGCGGATTGAGCAAAGCCCTGGGCTGGGGCGAGCCGCTGCATACCTTCCTGTATGCCGTGGGAATTCTGTTCTTTGCCTACTTCTATGTGTCGATTGTCTTCAATCCAAAAGACGTAAGCGACAACATGCAGAAGTACGGCGGGTTCATTCCGGGCATACGCCCTGGAGTCCGCACCAGCAACTACATCAACGACGTGCTCACCCGGATTACGCTGGTCGGCGCGCTGTACCTGATTATTATCTCGTTGATACCAGAGTGGATGATTGCCGGTATACATCTCAACAACCTGCCGGTGTGGATGGGCGGGGCTCTGTTCGACCGGCTGCCCAACTGGATTTTGCATGGTCTGAACGTGAACTTCTACTTTGGCGGAACCTCATTGCTGATCGTGGTGGGCGTGGCAATGGATACGGTAAACCAGATCGAGTCGCAACTCATTATGCGTCACTATGAAGGATTTACTCCGAAAAGTGGTCGCATCCGAGGTCGTAGAGCATGGTAAAGTACCTAGCCTTGAGGTAGTACATAACCCGATGCAGGAGGCGCGTGATGGAAAGTGGGGCCATCTTCGTACCAGCTGTGCGGAAGGCGGATTTCGTTATTGGTCCGGTAATTCTTTTGGGAGCGCCGGGCGCGGGCAAGGGCACACAAGCCAAACGGATCTCGGAATACTACGGGATCCCACAAATTTCGACGGGAGACATCCTGCGCGACAACATCAGCCGGGGCACCAAATTGGGCACTATTGCGAAAGGACTGATCGATCACGGAGAATTTGTTGCCGACGATTTAGTTTGCCGCATGGTGGCGAAGCGGCTGGCATATCCGGATTGCGCGCGAGGCTTCGTTCTGGACGGATTTCCGCGTACGGTAACGCAGGCCGAGTGGCTTGATAAACATCTGGCCGAGCAGCATTTTTTTGAGACGGAGAACGGCCGCAAACAGCCGGTTGTGATCCAACTGGTGGTGGAGTATAATTTTATATTGCGAAGACTTACCGGGCGCCGGACTTGTCCCACCTGCGGGCGGATCTTTAACGTCAATACCTCTCAGCGACCAAAGGTTGAAGGCGTCTGCGATGTAGACGGCTCGACGCTTGTCACGCGCAAGGATGACCGCGACGACGTGATCATGGAGCGCTTGAAGAATTACGAAGTTCAGACCTTACCGCTGGTGAATCACTACGCGAAACAGAAGCGCCTGAGCGAAATCGACGGTGCGGCGGAGCTGGACCATATAACGTCGGAAGCGTTCAAGGCAATCGAAGATGGCGATCGTGTGTAAATCCGCTGGCGAGATTGAAAAGATGCGGCGCAGTGGCCACATCGTTCGCCAGGTTCTGGACGTCGTGCAAGCGATGGTTGCGCCCGGTGTAAGCACGATGGAGCTGGAGCGTGCGGCGGAAAAGAAGATACGCGATCTGGGAGCAAAGCCTGCGTTCAAGGGATACTACGATTATCCCTGCGTGCTTTGCACCTCGATCAACCAGGAAGTGGTGCATGGCATCCCGTCGGATGCGCGCAAACTGGTGGCGGGAGACATTGTCTCGATTGATTGCGGGGTTGTGCTGGACGGTTACTACGGCGATGCGGCGGTAACGGTTCCGGTGGGTGCGATCAGCAACGAGGTTCGCAAGCTGGTGGAGGTGACCGAGCAATCGCTGCATAAGGGAATTGCAGCGGCGATTGCGGGAAACCGGCTGGGCGATATCGGCGCCGCAGTGCAAGAGTTTGTGGAAGCCGCCGGATTCAGCGTGGTGCGGGAGTTTGTGGGGCATGGCATTGGGACCAAGTTGCACGAGGACCCGCAGGTGCCCAACTATGGAGTGCGCGATCAGGGACTGAAGCTGCGCGAAGGCATGGTGCTTGCAATTGAGCCGATGGTGAATGCCGGTGGAGCGTCGGTTCGGGTGTTGGACGATAAGTGGACGGCAGTAACTCAGGACGGAAGGCCCAGCGCCCATTTTGAGCACTGTGTTGCCATAACCAAAGACGGTCCAGTGATCCTGACCGATTAGTTCCAGATTTCAGCTGGCGGAAGCTGGAAATTGACATTGAGGTTGGATGAGTAAGGAAGACGCGATTGAAGTCATGGCAATGGTGATGGAGCCACTGCCCAATGCGATGTTCAGGGTTAAACTCGAGAATGACCACGAAGTGCTGGCGCACGTTTCGGGCAAGATGCGCAAGAACTTCATTCGCATTCTTCCTGGTGACCGCGTGGCCGTGGAGCTTTCTCCCTACGACCTGAACCGCGGTCGGATTGTGTACCGCTACAAGTAGCGGAGAAGTTTGCGCACCCCGCAATGGCCCAGGTGGGCCAGTGGGTATTTGCGTGTTTGTAGAGCAGTTCCTGAATTGGTGTTTTTTGCCCGTCCCACCTTAGCCGTGCAAGAGCAGCGCGAGGAAGGTGGGGCACCGGCGCGTACATCTTTTAGGGCACCGCGCTAGCAGGGGCGGCAAAGCCCTGATGCGAGGTTTCTTCCGGCGCGGTTGGCGGCGGAAGAAGTTGAACCATTGAGTAGAAACAAGTGAGTAGAAACAAGGAAGTGGCAAATGAAGGTACGTGCTTCAGTCAAGAAAATCTGTGACAAGTGCAAGGTCATTCATCGCCATGGAGTGGTGCGGGTGATCTGCGAAAACTCGAAACATAAGCAGCGCCAGGGCTAACGGAGCTGCGCAACCGGGAGTAAAGATCCAGAGTAGGACATAAGACATGGCACGTATTGCAGGCGTCGATCTGCCGCGAAACAAGCAGGCACGCATCGCGCTCACTTATATCTACGGAATTGGCCAGCCCCGCGCCCTGAAGATTCTGGGCACGGCGACGGTCGATCCGCTCAAGAAGATCCAGGACCTGAGTGAAGAGGAAGTGAATCGCATTCGTCAGGTGATCGAGAACGAAGGCCAGGTGGAAGGCGACCTGCGCAAGGAGATCTCGCTTCACATCAAGCGGCTCATTGAAATCGGCTCTTATCGCGGCAATCGTCACCGCCGCAGCCTGCCCGTCCGCGGACAGCGCACGCATACCAATGCCCGTACCCGGAAGGGTCCGCGCAAGGGAACGGTGGCTGGCAAGAAGAAGGCGACAAAGTAATTTCGCCTTGCCGTTAGGTCGCGCCTTTCCGCTGATCGGTTGGAAAGCGCTTACTGGTAACCCCAGAACAGGAATAGAGAACGGAATATGGCAAAAGCAGCTGGCGCCGGCGCATCCGCGTCGGATAAGAAGGGCAAGAACAAGAAGTTCAAGAAGAAAGAGCGCAAGCACGTTCCGCATGGGCTTGTGATGATCAGCGCCTCTTTCAACAACACCATTGTCACCATCAGCGACCCGTCGGGCAACGTGATTTCCTGGAAGAGCTCCGGCTCGCTGGGCTTCCGCGGCTCGCGCAAGGGTACGCCATTTGCCGCGCAGCAGGCCGCGATGAACGCCGCTACCACCGCGCGCGATCACGGGCTGCGCTCCGTGGACGTACGTGTTTCAGGCCCCGGCTCGGGCCGTGAATCCGCAATTCGCGCCCTGGCCGCGGCTGGAATCGAAGTACGTACCATCAAGGACGTTACCCCGGTTCCGCACAACGGCTGCCGTCCGCCGAAGAAGCGCCGGGTTTGATTGCAGTACCGTAGCCGCCCGAATGTGGCGGCGCTCCGGCACGGCTCAAGGCTGGTGCTGGACGACAAAGATTCGAGCGGGATGGAAGGGATTCCAACTCCTGTAAACCGCTCACAGACTGAAGGAGATATAAGTTGGCTCGCTATAAAGATGCAGTATGCCGCCTTTGCCGCCGCGAGGGAACCAAGCTTTTCCTCAAGGGCGCAAAGTGCTTCATGGAAAAATGCCCGGTCGAGAAGCGCAATTTCGCGCCTGGCCAGCATGGCAAGGATCGCAAGGCGAAGATCGTGGGTTACGGTCTCCAACTCCGCGAAAAACAGAAGGCCAAGCGCATGTACTTTGCGCAGGAAAGCCAGTTCCGCAACTACTTCGAGAAGGCGGCTCGCGCCAAAGGCGTTACCGGCGAAATTCTGCTGCAGCAGCTTGAGCGCCGTCTCGATTCGGTTGTGTTCCGGCTTGGCTTTGCGGTAGCGCGCCGTCAGGCCCGCCAACTGGTGCGCCACGGTCACATCGCGGTGAACGGCCGCAAGGTGAATATACCTTCGTTCCAGGTGAATGTGGGCGAGGAGATCGCAATTCGCGAAGGCAGCCGTAAACTGGTCATTCTGGAAGCGGCGAAGGATTTTGCTTCGCATCAGACGGCTCCGACCTGGCTTGAGATCGATCGCGAGAACTACAAGGGTCGCGTTTTGGCGCTGCCCCGCCGCGAAGACATCAACCTGCCCGTCAACGAGCAGCTCATCGTGGAACTTTACAGCAAGTAGCGGAGAGGAGCGTTTGCGCCCATCTTTGTTTACGGTCTGTATTGCTTCACGGGAGCCGGCGCTGCGGGACGCAGTTTGCAGTTGTCGAGCAACGTAAATTACAGCGGCACGGCGCGTAACCCGTGGCGCATCACCCTGTCTCGGACCAGATCCGCCTGCGGCCATTTCGGCCGCAGTGCCAAACGGCCGAAGAAAGAGGAGAAAAGAATGCTCTGGAAGGGATTTCAAAAGCCTAAGCGCCTGGCGATCGACTCTGAATCGCTGACCGACAAGTATGGTCACTTCTGGGCGCAGCCGTTCGAGCGCGGATTCGGCACCACCATCGGAAATGCGCTGCGGCGCGTGCTGCTGTCCTCGATTGAGGGCGCAGCCATCACCGCAGTCAAGATCGAAGGCGTGCTGCACGAATTCCAATCGATCCCCGGTGTCGTCGAAGATGCCACCGACATTATTCTTAACCTCAAGCAGATTCCGTTCAAGCTCGCCGGCGATGCACCGAAGATGATTTACCTGCGCGCCGATCAGCCGGGGGTCATTACCAGCGGCATGATCGAGGCCGATGGCGATGTCGAGGTGCTGGATAAGGAAGTCTACATTGCGACCGTCAGCGAGGGCGGCAAGATTGATATGGAGCTGCGCCTGAAGAAGGGGCGGGGCTACGTTTCAGCCGACAAGAATTTCGACGAGGATCTCGGACTCGGCTTCATTCCCATCGATTCGGTTCACTCGCCGGTGCGCAAGGTCAACTACTCGGTGGAGGCAGCCCGTCTGGGTCAGATCACCGACTATGACAAGCTTGCCCTGGAAGTTTGGACCAACGGCTCGGTGACGCCTCCGGATGCAATGGGACTGGCCGCCAAACTGCTCAAAGACCACATGAACATCTTCATCAACTTTGAGGAAGAGGTGGAAGCGGCGGGGGTTTCGGCCGACAACAAGCCGGAGATCCGCAACGAGAATCTGAATCGCTCGGTGGAAGAGCTGGAGTTAAGCGTTCGCAGCTACAACTGCCTGAAGAACGCGAACATTCAGACCATCGGCGAGCTGGTTTGCAAGTCTGAGGCGGAGATGCTGAAGACCAAGAACTTTGGCCGTAAGTCGCTCAACGAGATCAAGGAAATTCTTAACTCGATGGGACTGGGCCTTGGCATGAAGATCGACGAGCACGGCAACGCAATTGCCACCAGCCAGTCGACGATGGGCGGCGGCTTGCCGCCTTCGTACGGCTCCGGCGATGGTGGCCCGAGCTTCTAAGTGAGCTTTGCAGCCGGGGCGCGGCAAATGGCGCCGCTCCGGCCGCTGCGCTCGGTTTCCGCGGGTAGCGCTGCAAAGCGTTTCCCGCAAAGCTCCCGGCCTGGCCGAGGAGTCAAGTTCAGCCGGGGTTTCAGCGTCTCCGGCAATATCAAGGATTGAGTCATGCGTCATCGTGTAGCAGGTTGGAAACTAGGCCGGAATACCTCCCACCGGCGCGCTTTGCTGCGGAATCTCGTCACTTCTCTGATCATCGAGGAGCGTATCGAGACGACCGTCACCAAGGCCAAGGCAATGAAGTCCCATGTCGAGAAGATGATTACGCTCGGCAAAAAGGGTGGCGTTGCACACCGTCGTCTGGCCGCATCGTTCCTGTTGACCCCGGAGGCCGTCGATAAGCTGTTCAAGACCATCGGCCCGCGCTTCGGCGACCGGCCGGGCGGTTATACTCGCATCATTCTCACCGGCTTCCGCAAGGGAGACGGCGGGGCAAAGGCGTTCATCGAGATTCTCGGCAGCGAGAAAGTGGTGGACGAAAAGCGCGAGAAGCGCGCCGAACTGCGTGCCAAGCGCGCCGAAGAGACGCGCAAGGCAATGGAAGAGCAGCAAGGCCCCGCGGCCGAGGGCGGCGAAGAGCCGAAGGCGTAGTTCAACTTTCCGCATCCGCCTGCCGATCTCATATGAGCAGAGTGGCGGATGCACACAACGATGCGCGCCTCCGGGTGCGCATTTTTTCTGGGCTGAGGCGGTGTGACGGGTGCGGTTCCTGGGGGCGGTGTGTGCTGGCCGTCCCACCTTAAAGCGGTTGCACGGAAGATGTACCCCGGCGTGAGCAAAGCAGGAATCGATCATTGGCCGGAGGGTTTGAGGCCGCACGCTAGATTCGGGCAGTGCTGGGGTCCTTCGCTACGCTCAGGATGACACTCTCAGAAATACATGGTACTTAAGCACACCCAATACAAAGGGGGTACATCAATCCTGGAACCGCCCTAGCCGCGCAAAAGCGGCGCGTCGAAGGTGGGGCCACCCGCGGATGCAGTTCTTAGGGAACCGCCCTAGAGCAAGCGGAAGCCCTCTGGCAGCAGCTTCTGAATCTTGGTTTGCGTGATCTCTCCGCCTTGAGCACGATAAATCACGACTGCCTCGGGGCCGAACTCGAAGATGACCTGACGGCAGGCTCCGCAGGGCGTACAGCCCGCCCCCTGGTGATCGACCACCGCGACCGCAATGAGCGTGCGCTGGGCACCCAGGGCCCCGGCGGCGACGGCGGTGAAGATCGCGGTGCGCTCGGCACAGTTGGTGAGGCCATAAGAAGAGTTCTCCACATTACAACCGGTGAAGATCTCGCCGCCCTGGGTGAGAACGGCCGCGCCCACATGGAAGCCGCTGAAGGGCGCATAGGCGCGCTCGCTGGCCTGCTGCGCCGCCGCCAGTAACTGGCCAGACTGCTCTGTGCTCAGCTCATGCATGGATCATTCCCTGGGGGCGAGAGCCGCCATTTCGCCGTTGGACGCATTGCAGATGCGAGGCTCGTGTTTTTCGCCATGCGAGGGTTCGGGCTCCTTCGCCGAATCGATCCATGCGGTGTACCACAGGTTCAGAAGCATCTGCGCGCCGCGGCCGAGTTGATGCCGGATGAATTCGCGCGACTCCGGCGTGCCTTTGCCATCGAAGCCACATGCCTTCTCCAAGGCATAAGCCTGGTCGATTTTCGATTGCGACTGGCGCAGGTAGGCGAGATAGTCCTCGAAGGGACGATTGAGATGCGTTGGCGCCTGCACGAGATCCGCGATGCGAGTGACCTCCGGGTTGGCGTTGACGAACACCGTCTCCATCTTGGAATGAACGTCATGGGTGGTGGAGTAGCGCTTGGGATTGGGTCCCACCCAGCCGTTGTATTGGATCGAGGTGTGCATCGGGTTGGAACCGTCACCAACATAGTGTCCGAGCCAGCCCGCATAGAAGATTGCGTCGGCTTCGGCATCGGCGGTGGGGCGTCCCTCGGCCCGGGCGTGGCGATACTGGCGGAAAGCAACCTTGAGGCGGTCGAAGACTTCGATGGTGATGTAAGGCTGAAAGCCGATTTTCTCCGGCTGCGGCACGTGGGCCTGAGGATGTTGCGCGCGGTATTCGTAGACTGCGCGGATGAACTCATAGCGGTCCGTCGGCAAGGGCTTGAGCCAGTCCACATACTCGAGATTGATGAAATGATCCGGTGCCTGCGCGTCATTGAGGGGCTTTTCGAGATTAGAGCGCCAGCGGTCCGGCTCCGGTCCAAGCCAGCCGATGTGGATGGAGGAGGCTTTGAAAAACTGCGGCATATCCGCCGGAATGTTCTCGGCAGCCACGCGGTTGATGGTCGTGTGTCCGACATCGCCCCATCCTGGGGCGAGTGTGGGCAGCAGAACGGCCGAAGCGATGATCAACAGGGCAAGCAAGCGTTTTTGCATGATTGAGTCAGCCTTCGGAGATGAACTCTAGCACTGCGCGATGAAAATTCAAAGACAAGGCGCGAGGCAGTGGGTCAGGGGTTCACATAAGCGAAAGCCCGCGAGCGGCAGGCCTCTGGCGATGAACGGATGAGCCCTTACCTGGGGAAATTCACTGCGAGATACGCCCCCTGCGAACTTCCCACCAGGCGTAACTGAAAAATAATGCGAGCACCCAGGAGATTGCAACGAAGAGCAGGCGCACCCAACCAGCCGAGAGCCGCTGTATCAGGCCGACGCTTCCAGAGACGGCGGCTATCCACCACAGGAGCGCGACAAATCCAAGGCGGCGCTGCGCCCCGGCGACGGCTTTCGGGTCCAGGCTCTTTTCGGTTTCCGTCATGGCATACCTTTAGCGTGATTTGCATGGGCGGGAGAGTACTCAATAGCGCCACAGCGATAAATCAGCATTTGAAGGGGTCCGCCAACAAGGGCGGGAAAACAGATTGTCGTTCTCCTTGCACCCGAAGGTCAACCAGAATCTGCAGTTCACCCGCAAAACCGAAGCTGAAGGACGGGAGCGACGGCGTACGGGCAGATCAATTCATTGGGGCAGGAGATGCGCTTGCGCAATCGCGGAACTAACATAGAACGAGCAATTGCGGCAGCAACTCGCCGGCCTTGCCTTCGAAGGAATGGGTGAACAGGGCGGCGTTGGTTGGAGGCTCCGGCCCCACGTAGTAGGTGCGCACTGGAGGAGCTTCGCCGCCATCTCGCTGATTGGCCAGGTGCACAAAGCTCGCCGCGGGTTGCACAACTCCTGAAGTTCCAACTACGAGCATGACGGTGCAACGGAGCAACTCCTCGACGATGCGATCCATGTGAAATGGCCTCTCGCCAAACCAGACGATATTCGGCCGGATACGTCCGCCACACTCGCAGCCGAGGTGGTCGGCTTTGCTCTCATAGAGTCGCAGGTCTGGAAATGGCTGGCGGTCGCAACGATCACAACGGGACTCGAAGAGCCGTCCGTGCATATGCACCAGGTTGCGAGAGCCCGCGCGTTCATGCAGATCGTCCACATTCTGGGTACACAGGAAACAGCGTTGGCCCAGCTTGCGCTCCAAGTCAGCCAGCGCGTAATGGGCGGGATTCGGGGCTGCCGACGCCGCGGCTTTGCGACGCATGGAATAGAAGCGCCAGACGCGCTCGGGGTCGCGCTCCCATGCGTTAGGCGACGCCACGTCCTCCAAGCGCTCGCCCTCCCATAGGCCGTCAGAACCACGGAATGTTTGCAGACCGCTCTCGGCGCTTATACCCGCACCGGTCAACACGAAAACCTGGTCGTTGCCGCCAATCACAAGCTGTTCAGAAAGAGCCATGCCACTTGCATCCTACTTTGAATATTGCCGGGCTCCAAGAGCTTTTGACTGCGCTTCCAGCGACGCCGCGAGATGTTCCAGCACGAACGGCCAATCGTGCCCACCGGGATAAATGTGCGCTTCATGCGGAACACCACGCTGGGTAAGCAATTTGTCCATGGCGACGGTACCTGCATTGAAGCCATAACGATCCTGTGCGCCGCAGTCGAAATAGATCGTCATGCGCTTGAGCGCCGACAGAGAGGCAGTGCTGGCCAGACGAAACGCGGAGTTCTTTTCATAGAACGCCATATCGGGCGGATCGCCGAAAATTTCGCCCATCAATTTTCGCTGCCACTCCTGATTGAACTCTCTTGGCAAATGCTCAATCAGCGCAGGCATGCTGGCGCTGACGGCGGCAAACATCTCCGGATACTTGAAGGCATAGTGCAAAGCGCCGAAACCGCCCATGGAGACTCCCATGATTCCGCGCTGCGGGCGCGAGGCACCGATGCGGTACTTCTTCTCCATGGCGGGTAGAAACTCGTGGAGAAAGAAATCCTCGTAGCGGAATTTGCCGTCCCTGGAATTGAGGTAAAAGGATGTGAAGCCGGCCGGAGCAACCAGCACAAACTCGCCAATGTTCTTCTCGCGCATCAGGCGGTCATAGATCGACCAGCCGCCAAGGTTGACCAGCGACTGTTCGTTATCTCCCAAGCCGTGCAGGTAGTAGACCACGGGATAACGCCGCACATTGCCCTGCGGGTAGCTGGGAGGCAGCATCACGCAATAAGGCACCGGACGCGCGAGGATTGCGCTGTTGAGGGTGGAACACTCCACCTTGGAATGAGCCCCGTCGGGGGAATGAGCACCGGCGGACTGGGCAAGGCAGTACGGAAGCATAATCAAAAGACAGCCAAGCGCGGCACTCCATCGGCTTACAAATTTCATTTCACTCCACGGTAGTCAATTGACATATATCGATGCATGATCATTCGTAGCGCAACGCCTGCACCGGATCGAGCCGGGCGGCGCGGGCTGCGGGATAGATGCCGGCCAGCACGCTGACCAGTACCGCGAAGACAATGGCTCCGGCAACGAGCCAGAGCGGAACCGTCCATAGATTTTCCGCCGGCATCTTCATTTTGTGGAGGTAAAGATTAGTGCCGAAGTTAATGATACGTCCCATGACCCATCCGAGCAGTACACCCACGGCTCCGCCGATCAATCCCATGGTGGCGGCTTCGGCGAAGAAAAGTTTCTTCACATCGGCATCACTGGCACCGAGCGCCTTCATGATTCCGATCTCGCGGCGACGCTCCAACACGGCCATCACGAGGGTGTTAATGATTGCCAGACAAGCCACGGCCAATGCGAGCGAACCGAAAATTCCCAGGAAGAGATCCAGCACGGCAAAAAAACGGCGAATGCTCTTGGTGGCGTCAAGGTAGGAGTACGCCGAATAATTCATCTGCTTGACCGACTCTTCCACCTTCTCCGCGTAAGCCGCCGACTTCATGCGCACGGTGAGCATCGAATAGGTGCGGGCGCTGGAGGGCGAGCGGACCAGTTGCTGGGTATCGGCGGGCTGCATCAGATTCATGGCCTCGGCAGTCTGGGTGGGGAGAAAGACGCGGGCGCGGCTGATCATGCGCATGCCTCCGAATGGCTCTGAATCCAACACGCCGACGATGCGGAACTGCTTCTCCTTGCGCTCGATGCTGAAGCTGGCGCCGCTCTCCCCACTCTGCCGCTCGGCATAGCGCACGGTCAGAGTTTTTCCCAACACGGAGTCAGAATCTTTTTCCAGCCGCTTGGCGAAGTCACGCTGCAAGAGAACTTCATCGGCGATGGGGGAGCTGAAAAACCTGCCTTTTACGTTCTCGACCGCGTCCTCCTCGCGCGCCGAGAATGGAAGTCCGGCAATCAGGGTGAACTGAGTCTTGTCGCCGTACACCACCTCGCACATTGCGCGCACCTCGGGAGCAACTTCCTCGACTCCGGGAAGTTCCGCGATTTTCCTGCGCGCATCCTCGTTCAGCACTGGAGCCTCTTCGGGCTTGGCGTCGGCGTTCTCCTCCATGTTGCGGATATCCTGCTTGCCGGTGACAAACACGGTCTGGAACATCCCGGACTTCATAAGCTGGTGATTGGCGAATTTCTGCAATCCGATGCCGAGTGAGAGCATCGCGACCAGCGAGGCAACGCCGACGGCAATGCCCATGGTTGTGAGGGCGTTACGCAGGCGCGCATTGCGCATATTGCGGGCGGCAAGTTCAAAGAGATCCTGGCGAATCATCGCGAGGCCTCCACGGCTTCAACCAGCCTTCCATCGGCCATGTGCAGAGAGCTGCGGGCATACTGCGAGGCCAATGCCGGATCATGGGTCACCATCAGCACGGTGACACTCATGGATTCGTTCAACTGGCGCAGGAGGGTCATGACCTCATGGCCGTTACGGCTGTCCAGGTTTCCGGTCGGCTCGTCGGCCAGCAGCACTCCAGGACGATTGGCGAGGGCGCGCGCGATTGCGCCTCGCTGCTGCTCGCCTCCGCTGAGTTCGGTGGGCTTGTGGCCGGCACGATGGGCGAGGCCGACATTGGTAAGCAATTCGTGGACACGATCGCGGCGCTCGCTGCGAGGCGTTTCCGCAAATCGCAGAGGCAATTCGATGTTGTCGGCCAAAGTCATGGTGGGGACGAGGTTGAAGGATTGGAAGATCATTCCGACGCCGAGGCGGCGGTAGCGAGCCAGCGCCTCTGAATCCATGGTGCTCAGGTCTCGTCCGGCGACTACGATGCTGCCCGCGCTCAGCCGGTCAAGTCCGGCCAACAGGTTGAGGAGCGTGGATTTGCCCGAGCCCGACGGTCCCAGCAGGGCGGCAAACTCTCCGCGCGCGATGGTGAAGCTGACATCTTCGACCGCGCGCACGGTGGTTTCGCCCATTTTGTAGTAACGGCTGGCGCCGCGTGCTTCAATGGCCGGGCCGGTTTCTGTGCTCATGGTTGCCCCAATTCGTTTTGCTGCGCCTACCTAGTGTAATTGGACGCGAGGCCAGGGGATACGGCACTACGCCGCTTCCGGTTCTGCAATTTACCAGAGATTGCCGCTTTTTGCCGTTGACCTGGATTCGACTGTCTGGTTAGGATAGATAGACATGAGATCTCTGCTGCATCACCGCCATCACCATCATCACCATTCGGCGATTGTGTCGGCGGAGGCGCGTGGATCCCTGTAACAGGCAATCATCCAAGCACTGGCCCGCTGGCGCACTCAAACCCAGCGGGTTTTTCTTTTTTGACCGCTGTGCGCGAATGCACCAGAAAAGCCAGTCCGAAGAGGAAAAGGACAATGCAGATCGATTTTGAAAAGATGGGGGGACTCGCCCCGGCCATCGTACAGGATGCGGATAACGGCGAGGTTCTCATGGTGGGCTTTATGAACCAGGAGGCGCTCGATAAGACGCTCCAGAGCGGCTACGTGACTTTTTATAGCCGCACCCGCAACAAGTTGTGGACCAAGGGCGAGACCAGCGGAAACCGGCTGCGCCTCCGCTATGCCGCAACCGATTGCGACAACGATACGATTCTCTGCAAAGTTCGCGTGGAGGGCGATGGCCTGGTCTGCCACGAAGGCACGCGCTCCTGCTTCACCAAACCGATGACGTTCACCGCCGCTACGGAGGTCTCCAATGGCTAAGATTCGACTTGGCATTCCGAAGGGTTCACTGCAGGATGCGACCATTGCATTGTTTGCCGCCGCTGGATTCAAGATCTACGCCAACGGCCGCTCCTACTTTCCCTCGACAGACGATCCGGAGCTGGAATGCATGTTGATTCGCGCCCAGGAGATGGCTCGCTACGTGGAGCAGGGTGTGCTGGACGCCGGACTCACCGGGCTCGACTGGGTGATCGAGAGCGGGCGCAAGGTGGAAACCATTTGTGACCTGATCTACTCCAAGGCAAGCCGCGGTGGCGTGCGCTGGGTGCTGGCGGTGCCGGAAGAGTCGGCGGTGAAATGCGCCGAGGATCTGGCGGGCAAGATCATCGCGACCGAGCTGGTGGAGGTAACCAAGAGCTACTTTGCCGCGAAGAATGTTGCCGTGCAGGTGGACTTCAGCTGGGGCGCCACCGAAGTGAAGCCGCCGATGCTGGCCGACGCAATCGTGGAGGTCACCGAGACGGGAAGCTCGTTGCGCGCCAATCGTCTGCGCATCGTGGAGACCGTGCTGGAATCCAACACCCAGGTGATTGCGAACAAGAAAGCCTATGCCGACGAATGGAAGCGCCGGAAGATCGACAACGTAGCCTTGATGCTGCAGGGCGCGATTGCCGCGCAGGGGCGGGTTGGACTGATGCTGAACGTGCAGCAAAAAGATTTGCAGACGATACTCGCCGTGTTGCCTGCGCTCAACTCTCCTACGATTTCCGCGCTCAGTAACTCGGAGTGGGTGGCGGTCAACACGATTCTGGAGGAGACGGTTGTGCGTGACGTGATTCCGCGCCTGAAGGCTGCGGGCGGCACCGGAATCGTCGAGTATCCGCTGAACAAGGTGGTGATGTAATGAAACTGCTCAGCGGCAAGGAGGCGGCGCAAGCGGTCGCTTCACTCGCTCATCGCTACGCATCGTTCGATCCCGCGATGGAAAAGACGGTTGCGGGAATCGTGAACCATGTTCGCACGGGCGGTGATGCCGCGCTGCTGGACTACGCGCATAAGCTCGACGGGCTTGCGGAGGGTGAGCCGGTGCGCGTCTCAGAGGAAGAGTTGCGGGCGTCACTGGGCAAGGTGAGCGCCGAATTCATTCGGGCGATTGAGACGGCGGCAAAAAACATCCGCAACTTTGCCGAGTGGCAACTACCGCGCCCCTGGATTCGCACCATACATCCAGGGCTGCGCGTGGGCCAGGCGATACGCCCGCTCGAGTCGGTGGGCTGCTACGCTCCCGGCGGCCGCTATCCGTTGCCTTCGACGGTGTTGATGACGGTGATTCCGGCACAGGTTGCGGGTGTCAAACGCATCGCCGTCGCCTCTCCACGTCCCGCGCCGGAGACGTTAGCGGCCGCGGCTATTATCGGCGTCACGGAGTTTTACCGTGTTGGCGGCGCGCAAGCCATCGCGGCGTTTGCCTACGGCACCGAGAGCATTGCCGCAGTAAACAAGATTGTGGGGCCAGGCAACACGTACGTCACACTGGCGAAAAAGCTGGTTGCATTTGATTGCGGCATCGACTTCCTTGCCGGACCGACCGAAATCGTCTATTGCGCGACCGAGGGCAATGCCGAGTTTATCGCCAGCGACCTGGTGGCGCAGTCCGAGCACGATCCAGAGGCGCTGGCCATTTTTGTCACGGCTAGCACGCGTCTTGCAAAAGCGGTGATCAAGCAGGCGACGGAGATGGCTAAAAACAACGCGATCGCCAAGCAGTCGCTGGCCGCGCGCGGCGTAGCGCTGGTCGCCAAGAGCCGCAAACAGGCAATCCAGTGGACCAACGAACTCGGCGGAGAACACGTTACGGTGCCATCGGAAGACGTGTACGACGTAAAGTGCGCCGGATCTATCTTCCTCGGCGACTACACGGCACAGTCGCTGGGAGACTACGCCAGCGGCCCCAACCATACCCTGCCGACCGGCAATGCGGCGCGCTGCCGCGGCGGGCTCAGCGTGATCGATTTCGTCCGCATCATCACCCTGCAGGAAGCGAGCCGCAAAGGCCTGGAGAAGATTGGACCGACGGTGATGCTGCTGGCCGATGCAGAAGGGCTGAAGGGCCACGCAGCCAGCGTGCGGGTGAGGCTGAAGAAATGAGCAACCCATTGCGCGCCCGCCGCGCCGTCGAAACCCTGAAGGAATATCACCCGCCTCTTGGAGGCCGCGACGGACTGCGCCTCGACTTCAACGAGAACGTGGACGGCTGCTCGCCACGGGTACTGCATACCCTGCACTCGACCACCGCGGAGACGCTGAACAGGTATCCGGAGCGCGAACCCGGCGAACGGGCTGTTGCGCGGCATCTCGGCATATCGTTCGAGCAGGTGCTGCTGACCAATGGCGTGGATGAGGCAATCCACCTACTGGCGGAAACCTACCTTGAGCCGGGGGACGAGGCGCTAATCGCCGTTCCGACGTTCAGCATGTACGAGATCTACGCGCTGGCAACCGGTGCGGTGGTTCGCTGCGTGCAATCCGGCGAAGCCATGGAGTTTCCGGCTTCCGGGCTGCTGCGCGCGATCACGCCGCAGACTCGACTTATCTGTATTGCGAATCCCAACAACCCCACGGGGGCCATCGCCACACGCGAGCAATTGCTGGCAATTGCCGATGCCGCGCCGCATGCGGCGGTGCTGATCGACGAAGCCTACATTCACTTTGGCGGCGAGAGCCTGCTCGATCAGCTCGGCCAGATCGACAATCTCTTCATCTGCCGAACATTTTCCAAGGCGCACGGACTGGCGGGCTTCCGCCTCGGCGCGCTGCTGGGTTCGGAGGCGCAGTTGAAGATGCTGCGCCGCGTTGCCTCACCCTATAACGTGAACGGCATCGCACTTGCTTGCCTTGGCGCGGCGCTGGACGATCACGAGTACATCGCCGGCTATATTGCGCAGGTTCTGGAAGGGCGGAGCCGACTGGAACGATTCTACGGCGAGCGCAACATTCCCTACTGGCCCTCGCAGGCGAACTTTGTTCTCGCCTATTTCGGCGATTATCGCGAGGCCCTGGTGAAGCAGATGCGCGAGCGCGGCATCCTGGTGCGCGACCGCAACGGCGATCCTGGTTGCGCGGGTTGCGTCCGCATCACGCTGGGCAATGATTCGCAGACGGAGCTTCTTCTGCGCGAACTGCCGGAGGCGCTGGCCAGCATTGGCTTCAGGCCGCAACCGCGTCCCACACTCGCCGCCAAGGAGGCGCGATGACCCAAGCAGCGAAGAGGGTACACCAGACATTGCCGCGAGGCACGGAGCTTGAACGGATCACAACGGAAACCCAGATCGCGCTGGCGCTCAACATCGACGGAAGCGGAATCTACAAGGTGGAAACCGGCATCCGCTTCCTCGACCATATGCTGGAGCTGTTCACCCGCCACGGAGGATTCGATCTGGCGCTGGCCTGCCGCGGAGATCTCGACGTCGATCAGCACCACACGGTGGAAGATGTCGGCATCGCCCTCGGCGAGGCGTTCGATCGCGCTCTTGGCGACAAGAAGGGAATTTTGCGCGCGGGATATTTCCTGATGCCGATGGATGAGACGCTGGGGATCGCGGCCGTGGACCTGAGTGGGCGAGCCGCCTGCGTGGTCGATACAAAGGTGCGGGTGCGCCTGGTTGGCGACCTGCAGAGCGAACTGGTTTTCGATTTCTTTGAGGGATTTGCACGCGGGGCGCGCGCTAACGTTCATTTGAAAACGATGTATGGCCGCTCCAACCATCACAAGATCGAGGCTCTCTTCAAGGCTTTTGCGCGCGCACTGCGAGCGGCCTGCAGCAAAGATCAGAGGCTGGCCGAGATGTTGCCGTCCACTAAAGGACTTCTGTAGATGATTACGCTGATCGATTACAAGGCTGGCAACCTGACCAGCGTTCGCAAAGCGTTTAGCTATCTTGGGCAGGAGTCGGTGGTCACGGACGATCCTGGGATGGTGCGCGATGCGCAGGCCCTGGTGCTGCCGGGCGTGGGGCACTTCAGCACTACCGAGCGCCTTGCTTCAAGCGGCGTGCGTGATGCCGTTTGCGAGGCGATCGGGCGGGGGATTCCGTTCCTCGGCATCTGCGTGGGAATGCAGTGGCAGTTTGCGGGCTCAACGGAGGCGCCCGGCACACAAGGGCTGGCACTCTTTGAAGGCGCGTGTGAGCGCTTTCATACCACGCTCAAAGTGCCGCACGTGGGCTGGAACCAGATTCGACGCACCTCTCAGGGCGCAAAGTCGCGCCTTCTGGAAGGAGTGGCGGACGATAGCTTTGTATATTTCACGCACTCCTATCGCGCACCGGTGGTCGAGGGGGTTTCTACGGTGACTACCTATGGTGAGATTTTTGCATCTTCGGTGGAGCGGGAAAACGTCTTCGGGGTGCAGTTTCATCCGGAAAAATCCGGCGACACCGGTCTACGCATTCTGAAAAACTTCTGCGACTACGCCGCCAAAAGGAGCACGCGATGAGCACCGGAATCACGAAGCGCATCATTGCCTGTCTTGACGTGACCAAGGGCCGCGTGGTCAAGGGAGTACAGTTTGTGGACCTGATCGACGCCGGCGATCCGGCCGAACTCGCGCACCTGCACGCCACCAGCGGAGCCGATGAGATCGTATTACTTGACATTACGGCCACCAGCGACGCGCGCCCGATCCTCATCGACGTGGTCCGGCGCACCGCCCGCCAGCTATTTGTGCCTTTCACCGTAGGCGGCGGAGTGCGTTCGCTCGACGATGCAAGTGCACTGTTCGATGCGGGCGCGGACAAGATCAGCATCAACTCGGCGGCCATCAAGAATCCGGATATCATCACGCAGATCGCCGAACGCTTTGGTTCGCAGGCCGTCATTATTGCGATTGACGCCAAGCGCAAGGTGTGGGACGCGCCAGGTACTGCAACCGGTGCCGCGGTTTCCACCGAGGGAACGATTACGGCCGAAGTCTATCTGGCCGGGGGACGCATAGCCACCGGTCGCGACGCGGTGGCGTGGGCGCGCGAAGCGGAGTCCCGCGGCGGCGGAGAAATTCTGCTCACCTCGATGGACTGCGACGGCACCCGCAACGGCTTCGACTGTCCGCTTACCGCAGCCGTTGCCAAGGCGGTGAACATTCCTGTGATCGCCAGCGGCGGCGCGGGTTCGGGCGATCACTTTGTGGAGGTATTCAAGGCCGGTTGCGCCGATGCGGCGCTGGCGGCCTCGATCTTTCATTTTGGCATTCACGATGTGCGCCAGTTGAAAGCGCAACTACAGAGCGAGGGCATTCCGGTGCGGCTGCCTTGCTGATCGCAAGAGATTCAGAGCGTGCTGTGCGATAAGCAGAGAGAAGCTTGCGGGCGGCGTCCCGGGTCGAGAAGAATCATGAAATCTACGGTTGACGAAATACGCGAACGTTTTGACAAGGATGTGGAGAGATTCTCCAATCTGGAAACTGCGCAGCTTTCAACGATCGACGCACCACTGGTTCTTGAGCTAGTCACGAAGGCCGCCGCCGCGACCAGTCCGCACGCGACCCACATTCTCGACATTGGTTGTGGGGCAGGGAATTACACTTTGAAACTGCTTCGGGAGCTTCCCAATCTCAACGTGACCGTGGCTGATTTGAGTCAGCCGATGCTGGAGAGAGCGGTACAAAGAATTCGCCCTGCCACAAATGGGGAGATTACGGCCGCTCAAGCCGATATCCGGCAATTGTCGTTGCGAGAGTTGCGCTTTGACATTATCTTTGCTGCCGCCGTTTTTCATCATTTGCGCACCGATGACGAATGGAAAAACGTGTTTGCTAAGTGCTATGCCGCTTTGAAGCCGGGCGGCTCTCTGTGGATTTCCGACCTGATTGACCACTCGACTCCGTCGATTCAGACTTTGATGTGGCGGCGCTATGGGGAGTACCTGGCAGAGGTAAAGGACGCTCAGTATCGCGACGACGTGTTCGCCTACATCGAAAAAGAGGATAGCCCCCGTCCGCTCCTTTTCCAAATAGACTTATTACGAGAAGTCGGTTTTCGCTCGGTGGAAATACTTCACAAAAATAGCTGCTTTGCGGCCTTTGGCGCGATTAAATGAAAATATTTACTTCAGCGCCGCGACTCCGGTCCCAACGCCAACAAACCAGGATTCGATAAAATGCTTATTCCTTCAATTGATCTCATGGGCGGCAAGGTCGTTCAACTTGTACAGGGCGAGAAGAAGGCGCTTGAGTTCGACGACCTTCAATACTGGATCGACCGCTTTCTTCCATACCCGATGGTGCAGCTCATCGACCTGGATGCGGCGATGGGAAAAGGCGAAAACAGCACGCTGATTCATCACATCTGCCAGCATCTTCCGGTGCAGGTCGGGGGCGGAATCCGCACGGTGGAAGCGGCGTCGAAAGTGCTGCAGGCCGGAGCCAAGAAGGTCATTATTGGTTCGGCACTGTTGAAGGATGGTGCGGTGAATCTGCAGATGGCGCAGGAACTTGCGCACTATGCGGCTCCGGCACGCCTGCTCTTTGCCGTCGATTCGCGCGGCGGAAAAGTCTCGATCAAAGGCTGGCAGGAAGGCACTGCCCTGACGCCCGTGGAGTTGATGCGGCAGACTGGTGAGTACTGCTCTGGCTATCTCTACACCAACATCGATACCGAAGGCACGATGAGCGGCTTTCCGTTCGAGGTGATCGCGACCCTGAAGTCGGCAACCGAGCGCAAGCTCATCGTGGCGGGCGGCATTCAATCGATGGAGGAAGTGAAGCGCCTCGACGCCGAGGGAGTGGACGCCGTGGTGGGCATGGCTGTGTACACCGGCGCAATGAAGGCTTAGGACAGCTGGGAAACCGACCGGGGGCAGCTCTTATGTGAAATTTCTCAATCCTGAGGCGTGCGCGGCGAATCCAACTTCTGTAGCCCACTTCCATAGCGGACATCTCTAAGTTTTGATAACCTCTGCGATGGGCTGAGAGTGGTAGTTCAAGTCAGCGAAGTCCCGGAACTCCATGCCGGGCCAGGAGCACAGTGTCACAAGCTCAAGTTATTTCCTCTGTTGAAGTCAGCCCGGAAAGCAAGCCGGCAGAACGTACTTACGATCTTTTCCGCCGCTGGGGATACCTGCAGGCAGACCTCGATCCACTTGGTCACTTTTCCCCTCTTGATTATTCCGAGCTGAGAATTAACGGCCCGGAGGCGGAGCGCGCGCGGGAAATATATTGCGGTACTATCGGCGCTGAGTTCATGCACATTCCCGATCCCGAGCGCCGCCAATGGATCATTGACCGCCTGGAAGGAGCGCAGCCCGCGGTCGATACTCAAGCCATTCTCAGGCAGTTGCTGGAAGCCGACATCTTCGAGCAGATGCTGCAGACTCTCTACATCGGCACCAAGCGATTCTCGCTGGAAGGCAACACCGCGCTGATCCCGCTGATGGAGGAGATTCTCACCGGAGCTGCCGCACACGGGGCGGAGGAGTGCGTGATGGCGATGAGCCATCGTGGACGGCTGACCGCCGTGCGCAACACCGTGGGGCGCTCGGCGACGGATATTTACGCCGGCTTTGAAGACGTAGATCCACGCTCGATTCTGGGCGGCGGAGACGTGAAGTATCACCTGGGCGCCACCGGCTTTCGCGACTTTAACGGCCAGCGCATGAGGATTCACCTGGTCAGCAATCCCAGCCATCTGGAGGCAGTCGATCCGGTGGCGCTGGGAAGGGTGCGCGCCAAGCAGACCCGCCGTGGTGCCGAAGGCAAGCGCCAGACGCTACCTATCCTGATGCATGGCGATTCCGCCTTTGCCGGACAGGGGATATGGGCCGAGACGCTCAACATGAGCTGCCTGCCGGCCTACGAAGTGGGCGGCACCATCAACATCATCGTCAACAACCTGCTCGGCTTCACAACGAACCCCAGGGACTACGCCAGCGGACGCTTTGCCAGCGATCTTGCCAAGCGGTTGCCGATTCCAATCTTCCACGTCAACGCAGAAGATCCCGAGGCTGTGGTTCGCATCGGCAGGCTTGCGCTTGAGTACCGGTACCAGTTCGGCTCTGATGTTCTTATCGACCTGATCGGCTATCGCCGTCACGGCCACTCGGAGATCGACGATCCCACGATTACGCAGCCGCTTATGTACGCCAAAATCAAGGCTCACCCGCCTCTCTACGAGATATACGCAAAGCGTCTGGGTATCGACGTAACCAGCCAGGTTGCCGAATCCAGGGAGCGCTACCAGCAGGCCAAGATTGAGGCCAAGTCGATGACCAAGAAGCCAAAACTCTATAAGCTGCCCGATTACTGGGATGGGTACTTTGGAGGCAAATGGTCGCCCGAGAGCGAGACTGATACGGGAGTGGCGCAGGAAGATCTGATGCGTTTGGGCATGAAGCTCGGCGAATACCCGGTAGAGTTTCACATTCATCCCAAGGTTGCCGTCCTGCTTAAACAACGCCAGGAAATGGCGACGGGCAAGCGCCTTATCGACTACGGAATGGCGGAAGCCCTGGCCTTTGCCAGCCTGGTCACCAGCGGCGTCCCGATCCGAATGTGCGGACAGGACTCGCGCCGCGGGACGTTCAGCCATCGTCACTCGTATCTCATCGACATTGAGAATGAGAGCGAATACATGCCGCTCGCGCACCTGTCGCCTGATCAGGCCTTGATCGAGATATACAACTCGGAGCTCTCAGAAGCCGCCGCGCTCGGCTTTGAGTACGGATTCAGCCGTGATTTTCCGGAGGCGCTGACGATCTGGGAGGCACAGTTCGGGGATTTTGCAAACGGCGCGCAGATTATCATTGATCAGTTCATCAGCGCGGGAGAAGAGAAATGGGGCTTGCTCTCAGGCCTAGTTCTACTGCTGCCGCACGGCTATGAGGGCCAGGGCCCCGAGCACTCCAGCGCCCGCGTGGAGCGTTACCTGCAACTGTGCGCGCGGGACAACATGCAGGTGTGCCAGCCATCCTCGGCAGCGCAGTTCTTCCATCTGCTGCGCCGCCAGGCTCTGCGCAAATGGCGCAAGCCACTGGTTTGCTTCACGCCGAAGAGCATGTTGCGCCATCCTGACGCGGCCAACGATCTTAGCGCGATGAGCGCCGGGCGATTCAAGACCGTTGTCCAGGACACGCACGTCTCGCCCTCCGAGGTCACGCGCATCCTGCTCTGCTCCGGCAAGATCGGTCACGACCTTGAGACGGAGCGCAAACGAATAAACAAGATGGACACGGCAATTCTATTTCTGGACCAGCTCTATCCCTTCCCGGAACAGGACATTCTGGACGCATTAGCCGCTTACAAGAATGCACACGAGTTGGTGTGGGTGCAGGAAGAGCCAGCCAATATGGGCGGACACAGTTTTGTGAAGCCGCGCTTGCGCCGTCTGGCAGGAGCGGAACTCCCTGTGCTCTCCATCAAGCGGCAGGCAGCGGCCAGCCCCGCTACCGGCTCCTCCAAGGCTCACCAGATGGAGCAACATGCGCTACTCTCGTTAGCGTTCACCAGTTAGCTCGCCCCAGTTTTCTGTGCGAAAGGCAGTCCGCGGGCGGCCCTCTCATTGGCACTACCGCGTTTGGCGCTCCAACCGGATCGGGAATGCCATGGGCAATTGAGATCGAAGCGCAGCGGTTGGGGCGGTAAGAACGTGCTAGCCTATGGACATTTTCCAGTGCTTCGCGCGAGCAGGTAAGGAATGCGATCAGATTTTTCCTTCAGTGACGTGGTGCGCATCTGCATACCTGCAGATATGGACAGCTCTGCGCAAACCGACTTGGTGTTAGAGGGTAGAGTTGCGGCCACCACTAGCGATACGCTCTCGATTACGGTGCGCGATCCGGGCTGCCTGAATTCCGGCGCGATCCCGACTTCCGTCCCCTGCGTTGTTCGGAAGAGCACCCCCTTTGGACTGCTGGAATTTGATGCAACTGGTTGCTCGTGCTGGGATGAGGAGCGGCTGACGTTTACGGTGACGCGAGAGGGGACTCAGCGCAGAGTTCAGCGCCGGGCCGCCTGCCGCATTGAACTTCGCTCGGAGGCGCGTTACCGTGACCTAGCCAACAGTGGCAGCGAGTGGAAAAGAGCGGAGCTGTGCGACGTTTCAATTGGCGGTGCCTCGCTGCGGTTGCACAGGGAGGCGCTCGATGTCGGTCGCGAGTTGCTGATTGAGTTCTCTCTGAATGACATAATTTTTTCTCTGCCTTCCGTGGTACGCCGCATCGAAGGGCGAAGCAGTGACAGTCTCCTATATGCACTCGAGTATCTCGAACCTGGCGACCGGTTGCAGGACCGTCTGGCCAAGGCAATCAGTCAACTTCAACTTAGGATCATTGGTTCGCGAGTGAAAATCGATTAGAGGCGGAGATTCTGCGGCTTCTGCGGCGGTGCGCCGCTACTGAGTTAAACTAAGTTAAGCTGGCAAACCGCGCTCGGCGGAAACAATTGGAAGGGCCTGTAGCTCAACGGTCAGAGCAGAGGACTCATAATCCTTTGGTTGTAGGTTCGAATCCTACCAGGCCCACCATTATTTTCAATCACTTACAGAATTGATAATTAGGCCTACTGATTCCTGGTCAGTTGAGCGTACGTGTTTATTCCGATTTGTCATTGTCTTTTCAATTACTTACAGAGTTGATGATTTCTTGGTATGCCGCAAAGTGTGTCATACCAAGCGGTAGGCTCCCGGATCGAACTCGTATGCAAACTCTCTTCGGCAACGGATCCGCTCAGAACTGGTCACCGTTCGTGATATCATGGCCACGGTAAATATCACGGCCATGATATATATCTTGGCCACGGTGTTCATATGCCAGTGCATAGTGAGCGACAAGAAAAAGACGAATTCAGAGATCTTCTAATCGATCTCTTCCGACGATCTGGTGGGCACGTCGTGCGAGAGCCGGTTGCGGAAGATATGCGCGCAGACCTGGTCGTGGAGTACGGAGACAAGAAATACCTGATCAAATGCAAGCGGTCGTCCGAAGGGAGACGGGACCGGTTGGTGCCGCTGTTGTCGCAGGCAGTGCTTGAGGCGCAGGCAAAGGCTCGGCAGTTTGGGGAACCATTTGTTCCCATGGCTGTCGTGGCCGCCCCACGAATCTCAGACGCAGTTTCTGATCAGGTCAAGCAATTCGCCCACAGCTATGCACCAAACGTAGCCATCGGGATCATTGATGGGGAAGGGCTTCGCGCATTCTTTGGGCATGGTCTGGATGCGCTTAATGCCAAGCGTCAGTTCTCCCGCAGAAATCACCTGGCGGCTCCATCTCCTTCGGTCCACCTCTTCTCCGACCTCAATCAGTGGATGCTGAAGGTTCTACTCTCCTCATGCGTTCCGGATTCCATGCTTTCGGCCCCGAGGGGAGAGTATCGAAATGCTTCTCAGTTGGCCGAAGCATCCGGTGTGTCGGCGATGAGTGCGTTTCGGCTCGTGCGGCAATTATCAAAGGAGGGATTCCTTGACGAAGGTGAAGAGTTTCTGAAGATTGTCAGGATCGAAGAACTAATGCAACTGTGGCTGTCCGCCAGCCGCCGCGTTGCAAAAGAAGTTCCAGCACGCTGGATCATTCCAGGCGGAGAGAATCAACTTAGCGCCGCGCTGAAGTCATATTCTGAGCCGCTAGGGCGATCGGCCAAGGCGAAGGGGAAAGGGCTACGTAGCCGTGCATTCCCAGGATCGCGCATCTGTCTCGGATTATTCGCGGCCGCAGACGCTCTCGGGCTCGGTTTCGTGCGTGGAGTAAAGCCATATCTCTATATTGAGAGCCTAGACGGTGGCGTCCTGCGTCAGCTTGGATTGTCGCTTCAAGACGCCGATAACCGCCCCGATATTTACCTCAGGATTCCCGATAATAGCGAGGCCGTGTTCCGTGCTGCGGTTCACAGAGACGGGTTAGCAATTGCAGATGTTCTTCAGGTATGGCTGGACGTGTCGAATCACCCCTCCTGTGGGAAAGAGCAGGCTGATCACATTCGACACCGGGCTTTGAAACGGCTATTCGGACAGGAGCAGGCCGCAGTGTAGCCGTTCCACAAGACCTCCGATTCCTCATAGAAAGCCCTTGTGTTCGAGAGTAATTGCATCTAACCTTTAGATGGAGATATGGACATGCGGGCTGTGGAATTCAAGCTAAAGCAAGCCAGCGCTGTTCTGGGAGTTCCATCCAAGGACCTCCAGAATCTTGTGCAGTTGAAGGTTATTCGCCCGGCACGCCGGGGCAACCTCTACTGGTTCGATAGCCGCATGCTACTGGAAGCCAAGGTTGCCTTCTACTTGAAGGAGTCGCTCGGCTCTTCCAGCGAGCTGCTCTCTCTTTTCACGGAGACGCTTTCGCGAAGCCTCGGAATAGGGGATACGAAGAAGCGACGATACGTGTCTCTGAGGTCTCGCCCACTTCGTGGTGCGCAGTCCATCGAGATTAAGGTTCCTGTAGGCAGCCTAGCGCGTGAGCTGGAGGAACAGCTTCCACAGGCTCAGGAGCAGCCGGACCTTGTACGAGGCCGACGGCGTGCTGGATGGCAGAGTGAGATAAGCCAGGCCTTTGATGTTGCTTCCAGACAGATGCGCAAAGTTTCCGGTCAGAAATTGCAGAAGACTGTGAGGGAGTATAAGAGCGTGCGCAAAATGCTTCCGGAGGTCACAGTCGTTGACAACACCACGCTCAAGACGGCCTTAGGGGCGTAGTCGATACTTCTGTTCTTGTGGCTGGTATTTCCTGCTTTCGCTCCGGCATCGTTTCATCCTCGAATCCCAGTGCCCAGCTCTTGCGCGACTGGATTGAGCGCGCCACGTTCACGTGGCTGCTCTCGGAAGAGATTCTGTCCGAGTACAAAGAGGTGCTTCGACGATTGAAGGTTCGGCGCGAAACGATGGGGGCACTCATCAACCTGCTTAGGGAAGAAGCAGAATTGCTTTCTCCGGGCACAAAGGGCAGCATTTCACTGACCCCGGAGATGAGCCATTTTGTGCTTGTGCAGAGGCTGACGATGCGGATTTTCTCGTCACACTCAATCCGCGAGATTTTCCTCAAGGCGCACTCTCTACCAAAGGTTCTGGCTCCGGGCGAACCGCTTCCGTCTGGCAGGATGACCCCGCGTAAAGCATCACGAAAACAGAAATAGCTAAAGTTAAACTGGCAGAAGCCACCGCGCGAGAGATCATCCTGCGACACGTCTTTGGCTCCGGCGCTCAGAACGCTCGATGTTGATTCCGCCATCGCGGTGCGTGATTGGCTGCACTTCCAAGATCTGACAACTGCATTCATCGTCGATGTCAGATAATGGATGGCTTGTGCGGATCGGGCTTTGTTTTAGAATTTCCGACCCTTGAGGCGATTCATGACAGAGGCAGAACGCCTGCGTGAAGAGAATGCGCGTCTACGGCGCCTCTTGATCCAACACGGCATTGAGATTCCTGAGCCGCCGTCCAAAGACGGGATTCCTAGTACAACACAAACAACCTCTGTTGTTGGCAACCGTGGTACTAGCACTGCCGAACAGCGAATCGCTCTTTTCCGCAGTCTCTTTCGTGGCCGTGACGATGTGTATGCCATTCGTTGGGAGAGTGCCGACAGGCGATCGGGATACATGCCCAGGGCAGATCGCGATTGGAAATCATATCTGCGCGCCAAAGATGAAGAACGTAAGAAGGTCGACCACCAAACGCGAAAATTCAGGCCGCTTACCGACGATGTCGTGCGTGGGCACCTTGTCGGGGACCACACGGTCGGAATCTATCCGCTTCTGCAGGACGAGACTTGTTGGTTTCTTGCGGTCGACTTCGATAAGAAGACATGGCAGAAGGACGCCGCCGCATTTCTCGAAGTCTGTCGCAGACTGAATGTGCCTGCGGCATTGGAACGTTCCCGGTCGGGAAACGGTGGCCACGTGTGGATATTCTTTGATCGAGCACTTTGCGCTACAGCGGCGCGAAAACTCGGCTGTGCAATCCTCACTCGAACCATGGAGTCGCGCCACCAAGTGGGACTGGATTCGTACGACCGATTCTTTCCTAATCAGGACACGATGCCCAAAGGAGGGTTTGGCAATCTGATCGCCCTGCCTCTCCAAAAGGGTCCGCGTGCCGACGGGAACAGTGTTTTTGTAGATACAGAATTTCATCCCTACCCGGATCAGTGGGGATTTCTGGCAAGCGTGGAGAGAATGTCCGTAGCCACAGTCGAAGCAGTCTTGCAGGAAGCTCAAAGATGCGGAAATCTCATTGGCGTCAGAATCAGCATTGCCGAAGATGAAGCAGAAGATCCATGGACGCTACCGCCGTCACGAAAGAGAGTGGAGCGCCCGATACCCGGACCTTTACCAACGCAGGTTCAAATCGTCCGCGCTAACCTTCTCTATGTCGAGAAGACTGGGCTGCCTTCAGCGATGTTGAACCGTCTGCTCCGCCTAGCGGCGTTCCAGAACCCTGAATTCTATAAGGCCCAAGCAATGCGCCTTTCGACATTTAATAAACCGCGAGTGATCGCGTGCGGAGATGATCTCGATGGCCATATCGCTTTGCCGCGCGGGTGCTTATCGGAAGTTGTGGAACTGTTCGAAGCACATCGCATCAAGACAAATATCCGTGACGAACGATTTGCAGGCAATCCAATTGACGTGGAGTTCTGTGGTCAGTTGCGGCCATTGCAACAAGACGCCGCCTTTCAGCTAGCCGAACACGATCAAGGAATCCTTTGCGCTCCCACAGCCTTCGGCAAAACCGCGGTGGCCGCGTGGCTGATCGCGGCTCGAAAGGTGAATACCCTTGTGTTGGTGCACCGCCAACAGCTGTTGGATCAATGGCATGCGAGGTTGAAAATGTTTCTTAACCTTCCGGCCAAATCCATCGGCCAAATTGGGGGTGGAAAGAGCGGGCGTAGCGGTTGCGTGGACATTGCCATCATCCAAAGCACCCATGGCAAAGAGGGAGTCAAAGACTTTGTCGCAGAGTACGGGCAGGTCATTGTTGATGAGTGCCATCATTTGTCGGCGTTCACCTTTGAACAGGTGATGAAAGAGGTAAAGGCGAAGTATGTCGTTGGTTTGACGGCAACTCCTGAGCGCAAAGATGGGCACCATCCCATCATTTATATGCAGTGCGGTCCGATAAGATACAGACTCAGCGCTCGCGCGATGACTGCGGCCACACCCTTCGAACACGAAGTGATTCCTCGCTCGACAGACTTTTGCTTGCCGCCCGAGCACGTTGACACGACAATTCAGGAGTTGTATGCCGCACTCGCAAAGGACGACATTCGCAATGAATTGATCGTTGCCGATCTCGTGCGCTCGGTAGGAGACGGGCGCGTTCCTTTGCTTCTTACCGGCAGGACCGATCATTTGAAATACTTCGAGTCGGCGCTTTCCGGAAAAGTGCGGAACGTGTTTGTGCTGAAAGGTGGCATGGGCAAGAAGCAAAGGCAATCAATAGCGGAAGCCCTTGCGGCAGTCCCTGAGAGCGAGCCAAGAGTTATTCTGGCGACTGGCAGCTACATAGGTGAGGGCTTTGATGATGCTCGCCTGGACACGCTGTTTTTGGCAATGCCGATTTCATGGAAGGGGACGCTGCAGCAGTATGTTGGCCGCCTCCACCGGCTACACGATGCTAAGCACGTCGTTCGCGTCTACGACTATGTCGATTCCTACGTGCTGATGCTGGCTCGAATGTACGCGCGTCGACTGAAGGGTTACAGCGCCCTCGGCTACAAAATTTGCGATGCTCGCGATGCGGTAGTATCCAACGAGGCACATTGAGCAGTTGCCCCGGAGAATGGGAAGATGAATGTCTCTGAACAAATGGAGGAAGAGAAAATATGACGCCAGAGAAGAACAAGCCCGTGGTGGTCCATATGGACATACGAAAGCTGAAGCCTGAACCTGAAACGAATCGTCCTTCCCTCAGCAAGGCGAAGCTGGAGAGATTGATTGAGGAAGCGGTGGTAGACGCTTACAACGAACAGGAACAAACCGTCGGATTCCTCACCATGATGCAGGAGCATCTTGCTCTGCCGTTTTCTGTGAGTATCCTTGGCGTTGAGAGCGTTGTGGAGAAAATTGACCTGACGCGCGATGGTCAGATTGTGGCGATTTGCCGCCGGGACAAGGTCCGGCAGAGAATCGGAATCCTTGACCTGCCGTTGCCTGTGCCCGCGCCAGCCGGTGCAGAATGTATCGCGGCGTATTACCACTGGAGGAGGGGATTTTAGGTGAGCGAATACCAGTATTACGACTTCCGGACGATGGATCGGGCGCTGGCGAAAACTGAGGTGGCCGAGTTGCGATCTATTTCCACGCGTGCCGTGATCACCTCAACAAGTTTCACGAATCACTACGAATGGGGAGACCTGAAGGCCGATCCCATCAAACTTTTGGAAAAGTATTTCGACGCATTTGTCTACATCGCAAACTGGGGAACGAGAGAGTTCTATCTCCGCCTTCCACAGAAACTGATCGACTACGAATCGCTTAGGGCTATGCTTCCAGGCGAAGCCGCTCAAGTACGAAAAGCAGGAAACTTCATAATCGTCGCGTTTGAAAGGGAGTCCGAGCTGGACGATTGGGACGACGGAACAGGCTGGATGGGCTCCCTGATGTCTCTGCGCGGGGATCTTCTGCGCGGGGATCTCCGCTGCCTTTATCTTGGATGGCTGTTTTGTTTGCAAAACGGGGAGTTTGCCGAAGCTGACACTGAACCTCCCGTGCCCGCTGGCTTGGGCGAATTGTCCGCTCCTCTTCATTCGCTGATCGAGTTCCTTGGAATTGACGAAGACCTCGTTGAAATTGCCGCAGCGGATTCTGCCGCGCTCGACGCCGGTCCGTGCCGCAAGGAACTGGATGCGTGGATTCGGAGTCTGCCCCAAGAAGAGAAGGACGACCTGCTGGTGTCCGCTGTATCGGAGTCCAGTGAACGCTGGAAGAATGATCTTCTGCGGAATTTTCAGAGGCACAACGCGCCACGTACATCACCTGCAACCGGCGCTGCTCAACGGCGCACTGCTGGCGATCTCCTCACAGCTGCCCATGCGCGCGCGGAAGAGAGGGACCGGCTGCTAAACGCAAAGCGGGCTGCGGAAGCGTCGCGGCGAAAAGCAGAAGACGAGGCAAAACGCGCAGGGTATCTGGACCAGTTGGAAAAACGTGAAGCAGCGGCCTGGAATCAGATTGCAGCGCATATCCAAAAACGTCAGCCCAACGAATACGATAAAGCAGTCACTCTGCTGACTGACCTGCGTGATGTGGCTGTCCGGCGAGGACGTGTGCCTGCATTCCAGTCAGCTCTGGAGAAACTCCGCCGAGCACACTCTTCCAAGTCGAGCTTCCTGCGTCGGCTGGAAATAGCAAAGCTGTAACGATGACTAAGGCAAAGAAAACAGATCAGAAAACGCAGGCGTGGATCGATGCGCGGGAGCGCCACCGTCTATCTCACGTCCAAGTGCAGATGGCGCGCGAGTTGGGAATGAACCCAGCAAAGTTGGGAAATCTTGACAACCATAAGCAGGAGCCGTGGAAGTTACCGCTACCGCAATTCATTGAAGAACTCTACTTCGAGCGATTCGGCAAGACGCACGCCCAGAGCAGTCGTTTCAGCCGAAGAACAGCTCCGCTCTGAGAAGAAGGGGTAGGAGGCCGGGCGCTCGCCACCAGGCGCACCCTCCCGCGGGGCAATCATCAACTCTCCAACTAAAGGAGTGGCGTGCGGTGAACTATTGGGATATTCACCACACTATGCGCGGTGAATGGAGTTGTGCGCTGACAGCAAGGTGAGGTATGCAAATGCGCGTTACGCTCTCATCACTTCTGAGATGTTCACGAAACGCGTACAGGAGCGATTTGTGAACCGAACGCCGTTCCCAGGACGCGGCTCTTGCGTATGTTCACTATTTTATATTGTTCACGTTACGTGTACAATTGTATAGAGTGATCACTACAGGTGTTGCGATGAAATACACAGGCGAGGAACAACAGCTTCTTGGGAACGCACTGGAAGCACTGGCCAAAGAGACCGGAATGACGGCCCGCGTGCTTGACCCCGAAGCTCGTCTTGACCGGGGCAAGCATCGGCTCGACGCCGTTGTCGAAGTCGCGACGACGAAGCAGGCCTACAATTTCGCAGTTGAGATCAGAAACAACCTCGACCGCTTTGAAACGCTGCATCAGCTTCGAGCATTGTTGCCCCCAAACCACAAGCAGACCTTGCTCATCGTCGCCCCCTACATCAGCCAGCAACTGGCGGAGCGTTGTCGCGAATTGGACATGTGTTTTGCAGACACTGCGGGCAATGCGTATCTGCATGCGCCCGGCCTGCACGTTTACATCACTGGAAGACCGAAGCCGCCGGAACTGAGAGCCAACGACAGAGCCAAGGCAATGAATGCTGCAGGGCTGCGAGTTGTATTCGCGCTCTTGTGTCAGCCGCATCTTCTGAATGCGACATACCGGGAGATTGCCGCCCATGCACAGGTCGCGCTCGGCACTGTTGGGCAGGCATTCAAATACCTGGAGAACCGGCGTCACATCACCGCACTTGCCGATGGCAATCGGCGGTTCTTGGCTCCAGAGCGCACCGTGCAGGAGTGGGTGACGCTCTACCCAACTGTTCTCAGACCGAAGCTCCATGCTCGACGATTCCGCACGGCCGTTACGAACTGGACAGAGGGGTTGGATCTCCAGCCTTACCATGCATTATGGGGTGGCGAGGTCGCAGCTAATCGGCTAGATCATTATTTGCAGCCGCAGACTGCGACGATATACGCAGCCGAAACGCCAACCAAACTGATTGTGGACCAGCGAATGAAAGCAGACGTCAATGGCAATACGGAGATTCTCGGTATCTTCTGGAATCCAGAACGGCTCACTCCAACTTGTGATGTCGTGCCCCCTCTGCTGGCGTATGCCGATCTGATGGCAACTCCGGAAGGACGAAACCTTGAAGCTGGAAAGCTAATCTATGACAAACACATTGAGCCGCTCTTTAGAAATCAAGCATGACCAAATCGATCCCCTCGTCCTTGAAGTCATGAGGACGATCGATGGAATCGCAAAAAGGAACAAAACAGACTATTTCCTTGCGGGTGCAACAGCACGCGAGATCATCCTACGCCATGTGTTTGGAAGACCATCCGGGCGCAGAACACTCGACGTCGACTTCGGCATCGCGGTACAGGATTGGCAGGGATTTGAAACACTCAAGAACGAACTCATTGAGAGCGCTGGATTCGCCCCAGTCGCGAAGCTCGCGCACCGCGTCATCTATCCTGCCGACCATCCGGTCATCGTCGATCTGATTCCATTCGGAGGAATCGAAAAGGAGAACCGGGCCATCGCCTGGCCTCCCGACGAAGACATCGTCATGCATGTGACAGGGTTCGGCGATGCGCTGGAATCCTCCGTCCTCGTGAAACTCGATGAGTCTCTAACCGTCCCTGTCGTCTCTCTTCCAGTCCTGATCGCCTTAAAGCTATTTGCATGGATGGATCGGCGGGTGGAGAACAACAAGGATGCAGAGGACATCTTCACGATCTTGAAGCAGTACGCCGACGCAGGAAACGAAGATCGTCTCTATGGAGAGCATCTTGCGCTCCTGGAACAAGAAGAGTTCGATATGGAGATAGCAGGCGCGCGCCTGGCCGGAATAGACTGCGCGGCATCTGTCTCTGACGAGACCCGCTCCAGCATCGTCAACATTCTCATCTCGGATGGCGAGGTAGATTATCTTACCCGGCAAATTATTGGCATCGCCGGTGGTCTGGAAGGAGAGCGCGCCGGTCGCTGCGAACTGCTAGTGCAAAAGTTTCGGCGTGAGTTCATCTTGTCCGCGCAGAAACAGAGCTGGTGACGTGCGCATTTCCAACCGCCAGCAGCCGTCTATTCGCGACGTTTATTGGCGAGCGGATGCGGTCCGCAAGTATTCTTTCCAGGTAGCCATAGACCATGAAAGTCAAGATCGTAAGTGACCAACATCTGGAGTTCTGGGCTTCCAATGGGAGCCATCGCAAGTACTTCAATGCGATCCACCCAACCGTGGGCGAAATGGCGGACGTGTGCGTTGTCGCAGGTGATTTTGATGTCATCGGTCCGCGTTCCCAAGCATTTTTCCAAGAGCTCTGTAACCGTGAGCAGCAAGTGCTATATGTTCCAGGAAATCACGAGTATTACGGCTGCACCAGCATGGAATCAGTAGACGATACGCTACGTGAGTTCGAGCAGGCATTAACGAACCTGGTAGTTCTGAGGACCGGGGCGGCATTTGAGTTCGCGGGAAAACGATTTCTCGGCGACACGATGTGGGTGCCAAAGACACCAGATCTGATCATGAGCGCAGGTCTGATGAACGATACGCGTCTGATCCCCCGCCTGTTGGGACAAATCGAAGAGCGCCATCACAACTTTATTGGCTGGCTCTCCGGGGAGCTTCGCCCGGAAGACATCGTGGTGACGCACCATCTTCCTTCGGAACGCTCGACCCCAACCGCGTACCGCGAGTCAGCCGCACAGCCATGGTTTGTGGCATCAGGAATTGAAGCTCTCTTTGACAGAGGGCCGCGAGCTTGGATTCACGGACATACGCACGAGCGTTGCGACTACATGCTGAACGAAACTCAAGTCGTATGCAATCCCGTTGGTTATCCGAACGAGGCCGGGAAACTGTCGGGCAGACTCGCCCCCTGTATCTTTACTCTTTGAGCGATCAAGCCCTACGGCGCATTGCGGCCCGCGCATTAGGGCGTCAACGTATCAAGATCAAATTCACCATTCTTCCTGTTCCCAGGTCCAACAGAGATCGGCTATTCTCGTCTACGGCTTCTGCCGCAACTGAGGATTATGAACTCATGAGCACACCGGGCACGGAAATTATCGGGACGATGACGATCAAGGAGGCTGCTGACATCTGGCAAGACCCGCGCAGGGAGCACCTGCTGCAGTGGGCCGAGGCCTTCGGAGTTCAGCTTCGAGACCTGCACTTGGGCCACATCCGAACCTACCAAAAACAGCGAGGCGAACAGGTTTCCGGGGCAGAGATCGATGTCGAAGTCGAAGCTCTTCTCGCACTGTTGAAGCAAATCGATCCGGGCAACGAGATCTTTCGGTATTGCCCGTCGTTTGCTGAGACCGGAGAGCTCACAGCAGCCGAACTCAGGGGTCTGCCTGAGCCGGTTCGCCGCTATGTTGGCAAGTTAGAAAAGGAACTGTCTGACCTGCGTGCGGACAGTGAACAGATGAAGAAGCAAATCCGCAAAGCAAATTGGGGACGAAGCCGATAGCAAGCGAAGAACACAGCCCATCGCTGACGACTCTGCGAGGCGATGTACGGAGAGCCGCAGTGGGGACAGAACTTTCGACGCTCGTGTCTCAGGACTAAGCTGCGCCGGGACACATGCGCCGCACTAGTATGCGGATCGGTCGACGCCTCGCAGCCAAGCAATGAAATCTTGTGAATTCCTAATGCTCTCCAGAGAGGAGAGTAAGCTACTTCACGCGCCAGCCGGTCGGCCGTAGGGCGAGTATGCGTAGCTATATCTCGAACGGGGCTTTACGTTTCCAAGCGCGCCGCTCTTCCTCGGAACGTGAAAGATGCTTTACACCCGGCTGCCGAACTGGCCACCATGCGAAGATGGCGCGCATTGACGGAGGCAGACTTGATATCAAGAGAGGAACTCTACGAGTTGGTTTGGACCACACCAATGACCAAAGCGGCCGAGAAGTTCAAGGTCTCGGGCAGCTATCTGGCGCGGGTATGCTCCGCCCTGAACGTCCCGCGTCCCGAACGGGGCTATTGGGCGAAGCTTGCCTTCAACAAGGCACCGAAGCGCCCGCTCCTGCCGGAGTCGCGACCGGGGGACCAGTTAAGCTGGCATCCGGGTGGAGAATTGCCGCAGGTTCCAAAACCCCGGCCTGCCACCCCTGCGAGTCCACCTTCCGCCATGTCACGCCGCAGAGTCACGGGCACTCATGAGCTGATTCGTGAGGCGAAGGGGCACTTTGATAGAGGCCGGACAGTAGAAGAAGGACAACACCTCAGACCCTATAAGCGGCTCTTGGTTGACGTAACCGCATCTCGTTCTGGACTGGAGAAGGCGCTGGCATTTGCGAATGACCTGTTCAACGCACTGGAGTCCAAAGGACACCGAGTGATCATCCCGCCGTTCGCTGAGCGATTTAGCCGTGCTCACGTTGATGAGCATGAGGAGATTCCAAAAACTCCGCGCGGAGAAAACTCATACGTCTACAACCGCCTGTGGTCGCCTGACCGCCCTACGGTGACATACGTGGGATCAGTTGCCTTCGGACTTGCCGTGATTGAAATGTCCGAGAAGGTGGAGATGCGATACGTGAATGGGAAGTACATCCGAGAATCTGAGTACGTACCGCCAAAGTCCACACGCTATGCCGAACACACCTGGACCACGACAAAGGAAATTCCATGTGGTCGCCTTCGGCTCGTAATCTATGCCCCATATCAGGGAGTCGATTGGGTATCGACGTTTGAGGAAAGTAAACGCAGGCCGCTCACAAGTGATATTCCCGCAATCGTGAAGTCAATTAAGAATGCTACCGCCAGCGTGTTGGAAAAGGTCAAAGAGGCTGAACGACAGGCAGAACTCAGACGCCTGCAATGGGAAGCACAACAGGAACAGTGGCGTCTGGAGCGGGATCGCCGCGAGGAGGCGCAGTCCATTAAGGAAAGCCGAGAGCAACTGGAGCAAGTGATCCAAGCATGGGCGAAAGCCGTCAGCCTAGAACAGTTCTTCGAGGGAGTCCAAGCCCGCACCCAAGAGCTCCCCGAAATGCAGCAGCAGGAGATTCTGGAGCGCCTCCGGCTCGCCCGGGAATTCGTCGGAACGCAGAATCCCCTGGATTTCTTCCGAGCATGGAAGACACCGCACGAGAGATACGTTCCGCTATCAATGCAGGGTTCAGGCCCTAAGCAAGAGGAAGATTGACTAACCGTGAAAGTGTGTAGTCATCAAAATGTCTAGAAGGCGAGGCCTCCTTGCTAGGCCGCCCTTTCTCCACCATTCGGGCGCCTGCTTCCTCGCCACCTCTCCCGTTCCACGTTGCAGCCCCCGTTTCCTCCATTGGCGCCTGAGTACTCGGCTGCATATAATGGATCGGTTGCTTTCCGCCGCCTAACGCTATCGCTGCGCGTGCCGTTTGTCGCTATTCTGTCTGTTCATCAACATTACATTCATGAGTACTCGTTTCGGGGTTTAGGGCAAGCACTAGGCTCAAAGCTCCTGCCCGAGGTGTGCCATAAGTGTGCCGTACGCCTCGGTCCCGTGTGAGCTAAAGTGCTTCGTTTCAATACCGTGTTAAAACGCTTCCGTGCGGGCTTGAGTATGTGTAAGTGATTGGACAATATGGCTGGAACCGTACAATTAGGATCGCCTGCTTCGACTACTCATAATCCTTTGGTTGTAGGTTCGATTCCTACCGCGCTCACCATTATTTTAAATCACTTACAGAGTCAAAAATTAGGCTCACTGACTATTAGTCAGCAGGAATGCAGGTTTTGCTCCCAACATGCCATTATGTTTTCAATCACTTGCAGAGTTGATGATTCTTAGGTATGTCATAAAGTATGGCATACCTGATGAGCCGACCTCGAAGCGTTCAACGGGCCGCGCCCGCGCGTCGCCACCGTGGATCTCGTGTCGACGCGTTCATGGCTCTGCCTCCGCCGGAGGTTTCCAAGCCACAGAAATCGGAATGATGCGTTCTCCACCCGTGGATGCTTCCAGCCAAGTTTCGCAACGAAATACGTGCAAATTTATTCGCTATTCGCGAATCGCGAATGCAGAATGAATACATGAACCTGAAGCCCCAACCCAAACAGCAAATCAGGAGCTTTTCTCTGCCCGAGACGAACTGAACAAGGGAGCGGCTGCGTTCAGGGTCCAAAAATACGAAGATGCAATCGAGCACTTTCGGAAGTCCGTTTCGCTTGATCCGACCCTTCCGAACGCGCACCTTTATTTGGCGACGGCATACGCGCAGACCTATGTCCCTGGCAAGGATGCTCCGGAGAATCGCGACAGGACGGAAAGCGCTATTGCAGAATATGAAACCGTGCTAAATCGCGATCCGAAAAACATTGACGCCATAAAAGGAATCGCATATTTGCGCCTGAATCTGAAGCAGTACGAGAAAGCGTTGGACTACTACCAGAGAGCTGTGGACACAGACGCTCGGGACCCCGCAAACTACTATGGCGTCGTGTATGTGGACTGGACGATGGCTTACGTTTTGCGCATGGAGCTCAGGTCAAAGTCCGGTCTCACTCCAGCCGTATCAGCGATCGATAAACCGGTTTGTACGATGATCCGCGCCATGAATTGGAATTTTGTGGAACATGGCATCGAAATGCTAGACAAGGCCGTGAAGCTGTCTCCCGAATACATTGATGCGATGGTCTATCTCAACCTTCTGTATCGCGAGCGTGCAGACATGCGCTGCGACGATCCGCATGCAAGTGAGGCCGACAGCAAACAGGCTGACGGGTGGTTGGACAAAGCTATGGCAGTCAAGCGCTCTAAGGACGAAGGCGAGAAGGACGTGAACAATAAGAAGTAAGTCTGCCGAAGGCACCTCAGGGCTTCTCAACTGATTCAACAGTAGTGTTGGGGAAGTAGTGATCCAGTATTGTGCGAAAGTCCTTGCCGTCCAGCGCCATGCCGATAGCACCACGCTGACACATACCGACACCGTGGCCACGGCCTACTCCATTCAGCACGACATCACCCATCGAGTCTGACAGCGTGAACGTATCGCTTGGCAGCGTATTCCAGCCAAGTTTACGAGCGGTTTGAATCCGTTCGTGCTCGCTGTTGGGCACCAGGGCGTCAGCATCTTTCCTGCTGAGCTGCGATGACCATTTTTCCGGGTGGCGTCGGCAATATTCGCACTCCACGGAGAAGTAAGGGTAATTAACAATCGGAGCACCTACCTGAGCCAAGGAGTGGGTGTGGCCAGCGCAACTAGCGGAGTACATGGCGGCAAACGGGCGTCCCTTCCAGGCGAGAACCAGGCCCCTAGTTGCACGGACGGCGAGCGCGGCACGGCTTGCGGCAGGAGGTGGATCGCGAAGAAACTGGCAGTGCGTTGTGTCGCAGAAGTCAGCGAACGGGTGGCGACGACCACCGCTAATAAGAAAGGAGCGTGAAACTACTGCTTGCGCTTTCATGGCCTCAAGCGGGGCGTCAGGAGATAACTCGGCCGCAAGAATGGATGCCACGGCCGTCTCAAGTTCCATTTCCACTACTGCGATCAGCTCCGCTTTGCCAGCGGTGATGGTGAGATTTCCTCGATAGCGCCGACGGAGTTTTCCGGGGACAACGAGAACGAACTCGGATTCGCCGCCCGCACGCGCGCCAAAGGTGAACCGCTCGCCCACGATCCGCGAACTGGGCGCATCGACGATAACCCTCCTGCCAATCAGGCGGACGGCAATTTTCTGGCGCGCACCAGCGCCGGCGACGAACTGATGCTGCCCTGAATCTACCCGCATGGGGAACGCGGGCGAAACTTCAACTACAAACTGACTGGAGTGGAACAGACCCAGGACTGCGATGCTGACTCGCTCGGTTGCCGACGCGGTGGCGCTTGCCGCAACCAGCAGCAGGAGCAAAATTGAGCGCATCCATCTCACGCTATGGCTCCAAGGTGCGCAACATTCGGCCAGCCAGCGCCGAAGCTTGCGCTCCCGGCACGCCGTGCTGACGCACAAGCAGCAGGTAGCGGGGAAGATCGGCTGGCCACGCGACTATTACAAAGCCATCTCCAGTAGCGTGTTCCGCATGCGTGCAGGGTGCGGTACCGGTTTTTGCGAGATATCTTTGGTGCAGCCCTTGGCGTGCGAGACCGGCGGCGGTCCCCACTCTCGCAGACTCCGCCATACCGTCCACGATGTTCCGGATCGCCGGCTGCGATCTGCGTCCCAACAGCATTGCATAGGCGCGTACGAGGCTCTCCGGCGATTCACGCCACATACCGAATCTACCGGCCATTGCTTCGGGAGAGGCACCGGCGCCGGGACCGTTGAGGCCGAAGCGCCGAGCGACCAGCGTGACTTGTAATCCCCCGGTATTCGTCGCCAGTTCTGTGAAGTACGAGTTGCAGGACGATGAGATGGCCCCGACGATGCCGAGCGCTCCGTGCCCCTTGGGGAGCCAGCACGAGTTGCCGCCCGTACAGATGTGCTCTGGAAAAAGGAAATTGTGAGATTCCGCATAGGCTAATGCGGTGAAGGGCTTCACCAGCGATCCGATAGGAATAGCCTGATCGCTTTCACTCCACTTTGTGGCGATGAAGCGGTCGTCACGCTCGTCGTAAAACAGATAGGAAATATTGGGCGAGGAGAAATCCCGCGCCAGAGTCTGCGATGCAGTGCGCGAGAATAGAGCGGCGGCATCGTGCGAGTTGGATTCAAGAGACTCAGAGCTGGCGCGTCCGCTGCCGGTCGATGCCAGTGGTATCAGACATCCGGCCAAAATACTAAGCGCTGCGATATACCGACGCGCCTTCATCGTGCCCATTCGTAGAGCACGGTCTGCGATTCCACGCCGCCTTTGCGTTTGGCTACGATGGATTGCGACTTCACGGCGGCCAGCGTCTGGCTGAGGCTGGTAACATTTTGCGAGAAGAACTGTGGTTCGCGGGATTCGTTGTTGGCGGCGCTGGTGCGGCTGGGCTGGTCTATGACCGAAGTGAGCCGGTAAAAGTTCTGGCGCTCGCGGGCGTGATCAAAGCCTGCATAGTAGATGGCAGACTCGGCCGATACCGGTTGTGAGAAACGCGCCAGCACGGCGGCTAGCGTCGCCGGGTCATTACTCACCAACAGATACTTGCCCCTTACGGCGAGCGCGATTCGAGCAAGCCCGTCCAACTCGGAATAAGCCTGCCCAACACCTGCTTTCTTCCACTGCACACCGAGGGTGGAGGCGGTGAGTCCGGGCGCGATCATGCGCTGGATGGCCTGCTGCACGGAAGCTTCATCCCAGTCGGCATCAGCACGCAGCACAATGGTGGAATGCAGGCGGACGAAGATGCCATCGGCTTCGGCCTGGGAGCCGTGCAGTTGAAGTGCGGCACGCACGTTTGCCTGCTTCACGAGTGCCTTCAAAGCGCCATCGCCGCTGCTTGGTGTGGCACCGGTTGAGGGCGGTACATCGATACGTACGTCGAGATTTGTTTCACCGCCAGTGGGCTGTCCCACTGAGGGCGCATCCGGTGCGGACCTGGAATCCGGTGTGGGCCCAAGGCGCGGAGCCAGCACCTTCTGCTCCAGTAATGCCAGCGTATCGTCCACGGTGGGCAAGGCCGAGGCACGGTAGAAGCCAGTCTCCGGCGGAATGAGCCGCATCAGTTCCGACACTTGCGAGCTAGCATCCGCGGTATCCGGAGAGCCATCCGGCCTATCTTTGACCAGCAGGACACGCTCCTCCCGATAGGTGGCAGCAGAGCGGAACAGGTCACTTACGGACGACTCGTACTGGCGCATTTCGGTGATGTTTTGCTGCACCCAGTAAGTGCGGAACTGTGGGGTTTTCGCGACCTCGGCAAGATGAACCACAAGACGCAGCTCACCAGGTTCTTTTGCGGCTTGGATGACGTCGACGAACCAGCCTTGCTGGCTGAGCGCGCTAGTCTTCTGATTGGCGAGCAGAGACAGCGCTCCTGCAACAAGGTCTTCACGGGTTGCGAGAATCAGGTAATCGTCCGCTATGGCGAAAGCGGCTACCCGCTGGGATTGCGGGTCAGTGCGCACGTAAAACTGCTTCCCGTTGATTTCGCGGGTCTCGAATTTGCCGCGCTGCTGCCAGATTCCGGATTGCATGGCGCGCGCCGATGGCAGGTGCGTGACATAGAGAAACTGCAGCTTGCCGATGTCATAGAGGGCGAGTGCGCTTTGCTCTCCGGCAACATCGCCAAGGAAAGACATATCGGGTGTAAGCCCGGCGGCAGCGGCAAATTCATCCTGCGCCTGCTGGAGGCGAAGGAACAGGCGCGAGCGGCTGAAGACCTCGTGATTATCGGTGTTCAACCAGAGCTGTTTTTGCGGCGATGAGTTCCAGTCGGAGAGCGCGGCACGGAAATCGCGGGCTTCGAGAAAAAGCACGGCGTCTTGGGGCATGAGGCGCGCAAGCGATGCTGAAGGCGATTGAGCCACGCCTTGGTAGGTTGCCCAACCTGCAACGCCCAGAAGAACGACGACGATAAAAGCTGCGATTCGCTTCATTGCGCGCCTCCTGACTTCGCGCTACGGCCGGGCTGAGCGGGCGGTGGAGCTTTCTGTACGGCAACCAACCGCGGGCGCACCAGGTGATCCTGATCGATTTCTTTGTGTATGACCGGCATGCGCTGGGCATTGTTGGCTTGCCGGCGAATGGCTGCGCGGATGTTCGTTATGTTCCTGGTGACCTCAACACTTTGCGTGGGAGATACCGTCCCGGGAAGAGCCATGCGGTAGTAACCGAGCGAGGTCTCCAGCGCTCCGAGATCGGCATAGCTTTTGGCCAAAGCGATGGTGAGAGTAACTCGATCGGCAGCCAGCGCTTTGGCACGATCGCTATTGGCCAGCGGCTCAGTGGTTGCTGCATCCGGCGCAGCGGCGGCTGGCTCCTCGGGCTCAACGTCTTGATCGTACGAACGTGAACGTCTGAAAAACAGATTAAGAAGGGATCCGTTGCGCAGAAACGGCTCGATAGCTGATATAGCCAACCGGTCCTGTTTTAGAGCAATGAGCGCGTAAAACAACGGCAGGCGAGCGGCGTCTCTGTCCGGGGCGTCGGCCAGCGCACTCTGCAAGAGCCTGGCCGAGAGCGCTACATCGGTTGACTTCTTCGCTGCACTCAGGCGCGCGATGAAGAAGTACGGCTTGTCTGCTGATCCGGTGCCGTGGGCGATCACGTCGAGTTCTCCGCTGCCTAAGTCCGGTCCACTTCCGGTGAGAATCGCCGCGGCTGCAAGGCGGTCCGCGTAAGTAGCCTGCGCGTCGGTGGCAACCGCAGTGGCAAGTGAGCGGGCTTCGGGAGCATCCTGACCGGCAGCGATCTGCTCTTGCGCAAGATGAAGCCGAGCGCCCTGGTTCCAGGGCTCGGCCTTGGTCAGCCTGCTGAGGAACTCAACGGCTTCGGCATGGCGTCCGTTGCGGGCCAGCAGCGTTGCAGCGGAATCAAGGTTTTCAAAGGGCTGGCCAACGACGAGGGCGAGGCGGCGCAGCACATCCATGGCTCCGGAGGTGTCTCCGTCTTGCAGGCGAATTTCGGCAAGGCCGAGCATGTTCGCCGAATTCAACTGGTGTGACGAGATCTCCTGGATGAAGAGGAACTCCAGAAGTTTGCGCGCTGCCGGGCGCTGATCCAATTTCTGCAACGCAGCCGCAACTGTGCGCAGCTCCTCAGCCTTGGGCGCCTTCTCCGGATTGGCCCGGTACTGATCGAGGATGGCGTCAAACTGATTGTTTGCCAGCGCGATGCGATAACGAATCTCAAGCTCCTGGGCGGATGGATCTTGCTGTGGCTGCAACACCGCGGCAGCATGATCGAAGTCATGCAACTCGACCAGATGCATGGCATAGCGGGCCTGCCACCTGCGGATGTTTCCGTCGGCATACTCGCGCGAAATGCCTGCGGTGTTGCGCAGCCCATCTTGCAGGCGCCTCAGGACTTGTTCGTAAATTGGATTGCGCATCTTCGCCGGAATCCAGTCAACGTCCACCAGCGATTCCAAGACAGAATTCGGCTCGGGAGCAATCGAAGCAAGCTCAAGCAGAAAGGCAACGCCGGCCTGGGGATCGCCGATGGAAATATAGGCGGCGCGGAGCAGTTCATCCACCTGATAGGTTCCGTTCTGCCGGACGTAGTCGCGCAGCACGGCATCCGACTGCGGGCGAAGTTCGGCGGCTACGTGGCGATTGCCGATGTGATTCATGACATAGCCAAAGGTGGGCCAGAAAACAGGCGGCACCACGCGCTGATGCACCTGCGCGTTTAGCAGCTCCAGCGCTTTTTTCCACTCATCCATGGCCTCGTGGCGTTTTTGCTGGCGCCAGTAGAGGACGGCAATACGGTCGTGAATGTCAGCCCGTGCGGAAGCGAGCTCGAGGGTGCGATTGTAGTCCTCGATGGCGCGATCTATTTTGCCTGCGTCAGCGTAGTACTCGGCCACAGTAATGTATGCGGAGGCAGAAGCCGGAGACTGTTCGAGCTGCGCAGGCAGGAAGTCCTCAGGATCGCCGGCGTGCGCATTTCCCAGCCACTCGCCATAACGCGAGCCGTAGTAGAACCATGTATTTCCGGCCAATTGCTGAGATCGGTTCACAGGCTTGCCGAGACGCTCGCCGATCGTGTTATCGCCGAGGGCGCTGAGGAACGCTGCGCTCACGGTCGGAGCACGATCAGAGAAATACAAGCCGGTGATAGCCGAATAAGCCTTCGTCCACACTGGTTCGAGGGCATGTCCACGCGCTGTAACAGCAAGCTGGGCGAGCTCGGCCGAGCCGTGAGCAAGAACATATTGACAGGCGGCATCGCTGATATCTTTTCGTGAGCTACCGGCCAATTGCACCAGCTCCTGCGGCATGCGTTGCAGGAGGAGTTCGAAGTAGCGCTGCCGCACTTCCGGCGTGCTTTGCAGTCCGATCCCTTTGAGGACCGTAAACTCGGCATCGTACAAAGCGCCGGCGCGGTAGGTGTTGGAGGCTTCGACCAGCACGCCGGTTCGTCCCTGCTGAGGCGTCAGCCGCCGTGCATAGGCTTCCAGCGCGGCTCCGAGTTCCTCAAATCGCAATCGGCGGGTTTGCAGTTCAACCAGGCGCCGCTGGTAGTTAACTCCGGAGTAGCGGCTGAGCATCAACTGTTTGAGCCAGCGCGCCTGCAGGTCGGGCAGCGCGGCGGCTTCAGCCGTGGGCAGGAAGACCGTAGCCAATTCTTCACTGCCGGCCTTGGAAGCCCGTTCATCCAGCCAAAATGAGAATTGCAGCTTTTCTTCAGGCGTAAAGTACTGTCCGGCAGACTTACCCATGGCCTGCATCGCGGATTGCATACCGTTGCCGGCGGTGATGCGGCGCAGCTCGATCGCATGGTCGCGCCACTGCTGGTCGGTAACGGAGACGATACCATTCTTCTCAACTTGCTTTACGACGATTGCGGCTTCCGCTCGCAACGAAGTGGCGTCGTTCACCGCAAGCTGCAAGCGCGAGTACGCTGCATCCTGCTGACGGAGGCGCGTCATGATCTCAACATAGATCCGGGCACCGTCGTGGTTGTCCGAGACGGCGAGCAGGTCGCGTCCTGCGGAATCAACACCCTTCTGCGCGAAGTCGCGTGCCTGCTGAATCATTCCCCATCCCACAAGCCGCGTGGCCACGGCAAAGAAGTTGGCTGGCTTCTCCGCTCGATTCTCTACGAACGCAGTGTTGAGAGCAGCGATGGCCGCGGTCGAATTACCCTGGCGCGCACGAATCTCAGCAACCTTCTCCATCCAGCGCGTGTCGTGGTAGTTGAGATCGAAGAGTTGCTGGTACTCGGCTGCGGATTCGTCGAAGCGCATGAGGCGCTCGAGCAGTTCCGCGCGTGCGGTGCGTAGATCGACGCGGTCGGGACGGATGCGAATGGCTGTCGCATAGGTTTCCACTGCGGCTGGATAATTCTCCACCTGAGTCTGGAGTTTTGCCAGCACGATGGGCCAGCGATAATCGTGTGGCGACTGCTGGATGGTGTTGGCATAGTAGGCGAGCAGTTGCTGTTGACAGCCATTGCGCTGCGCATACAGCGCGGCTTCGGAGATCACCGCGTCGTCCTCCGGATAGCGATTGATAACCTCGACGTATTGGTCAACCGCGCCCGCGTAGTCCTTGAGACGCGTGAGTGCCGGGATCATGCCGCGGCGCAGAGCTGCGATCTGTCGGGTGCGGACGTCCTGAGGAAGCTGCGACTTTCTAATCTCCTCGATCTTGTCGAGACTGAATTTCTTGAGTCCGGCGTCGTCACCCGCGCGGGAAAGGGTGTCTGCCATGGCCGCGAGATATTCCTCGTTGAAGGGCGTGGCGGAAAGAAGCTGGTTGAGTAAGCGACGGGACTGTTCGTATTGTCCTGACTCAGAGGCCTTGCGCGCAGCTTCAAGGCGGAACTGGGCGCCGAGCACAGGATAGGAACCATTGGCCGCCTGCACGAGAACCTCGACCGCACGCTGCCGGTCCTTGTTCTGCCAGTAGAAATCCACCGTGGAGCGTACAACTCCAAGGCTCTTCGGATTCTCGCGATAGAGCGTTTCGACATTGCGTTGCGCCTGCTGCAAATCTTTCTTCGCTTCGTAGAAGCGGACGAGCGAATAGCGCAGTTCGAGTTTGCGGATCGGGTCCGTTGTGACGGCGGCCTGCTTTTCCAGAACTTTTTCCTGCACCATCTCCAGCGACTTCTGGCGCGCGGTTTCCTCCAGCCACTCCAGAGTCTCCAGCGACGAAGTGCGCTCGCCGATTGCGGCGAGCAGTTGCTCCACGTCCTTCGGCCGGTTCTGGGTTTCAAGCACGGCAACGCGCAGCTTGATTGCGTCGATGGCAGGAGAGGTGCCTTCAATAAGAGGCGCAGTTGCGCGATCCGCTTCGTCACGCAGGGTCTTGCGGCGCGCGAGATCGAGCAGGCGATTGTACGGACGCGAGCCTTCGTGCTGCTTCAGCGCTCCCTTGATGTACTCGGCGATAGCTTGCGGAAATTCGCGCTTGCCCTCGTAGATGGCGCCCGCTTCGTAGGCGTAGAGCGACGGGTCGCCGAGCTTGGCGCGGCCTTCCTCCAACAATTTGAGCGCGGAATCGAAGTCATAGTAGTCCCAGTAGATGGTTGCGGCATCCAGGTAGGCCTGGGGCTCACCGGGACGGACCTGCGCGACGCGCTGCCAGTAGGGTGCGGCGCGATCGAACAGCTCGCGGGCGGCGAGAACATCCCCAATGCGCGCCAGCGTGTCACGGTTGCCAGGATCGGCGAGGTAAAGATTCTCTTCGATCTTGACGGCGACTTCCGTGTTGCGTGGATCGAAGGCGGCAAGCGAACGGTATACGGCGGAGGCACGGCGGCCCAGTTCAAAATCCGCGGGATATTGCTGCGCCAGCTCTTTCATTACGGGCGCGGCATCTTCAAAGTGCGAACGCCAGAAGCTGGCTTCGCCGATGAAGCGGGCCGCAACCGGGTTGCTGCCCGCCAGATCGTTCCAATGTCCGGTTTGCGCGGCCGCTTCTGACTTCTGCAGGGCAACAAGTTCCTGATCGAGGCGTCCTGTGCTGGACAGGTACTCGAAATATTGATTTCTAAGGTCTTCGGCCTCCCACCAGTGCTCGCGCAGCAGTTTCTCCCATTTATCTGTCTGCGTTTTGTGATAGGCGCTCATCAGGTTCCGTACGAAAAGGAGATCATGCGGAAATCTTGCGTAGGCGAATTCGTTGAGGCGCGTGTAGTATTCGGCGCCGCTTACCACATCGGAGAAGTATGCCTCCAGGTCGGTACCCGAGAAGATCTTAACCACCTGCTCGCTCAGGCGGGAAAAGTCGGCATCTCGCTTCTGCCGGAGATAGAAGCGTGCGAGTTTGTGATACCAGGAGCGATCGGGGAACTGTTGTATGGCGCGCTCGTAAACCTCTTCCTGCTGCTGCCCAAGCCGGTTCTGTTCGAGGAACTGCGCCAGCCGCTCATATAAACCGGGATCGTTGGGATTGCGGTCTACTTCTTTCCGTAGGACCGAGAGCGCCTGCGGAAGCTGGTGCAACGAGGCAAGGCGGGAAAGATATCGCTCGAGATAATCCGAGTACCAAGCCTGAACGCTCTTGGGCGCGTGGACAACGGCTGCGGCTTGGGTCGAAAACGCGCTGGAATCTGCGGATGGCGCATTGCCCTGGGCGGACTCGGCTTCGGCTTCCGAGAGTGTGGATTCCGGCTCCGCGTCGCGCGACTCGAAATCACGTGAAGGCACAGCACCGCTTGACTTGATTCCAAGGGGGACGTTGTCAGCACGGCGGGCGAGGTCTGCGAGTTCTTCGTCGTAGAGCGCGAACTCCTCTTGCGTACGGTTTTCGCGAGCGTAGGCATCGGCGAGCAACAAGCCCACCTGCTCGTGCTCAGGATCGTTGGGGAATGAGGTGAGGAATTGTCGGCCGTCGCGGATTACGGCACCGCTTTCTCCATAAGCCGCATAGGTCTGGATGAGGCGCGCGCGCAGGCCGGCACGCAGCAGCGAATTCGGGAAACGATCATCGAAGAGATGGATGAGCTGTGCGGCTTCTGCCCGATGGAAATATGGAACGGCACGCAACTCTTCTCCGGAATAGGCATAAGCGGGTGAGGTCGAGTTCATGACCAGCGAAAGAATCCCGTTGAGAAATCCCGGACCACGATCCATAGCGCCGATATCGCGGTACATGGATAGATCGGCGCTTCCCACGCGGACATCCTGCTCGGGCGCATCCAGCAACACGTTCACCAGGCCGGCGAGAGCCAGTTGTTGCGCGTCTGCTTTGTCATTGGTGTTGTAGAGCGCGTAGTAGTAGCGGGCGGCCTCGGGATAATTCCGAATGCCCTCGTTCAACTTCGCCAGGGTATAGAGCTCCTGCGAAGCCCATTTGGCGTTGTGTTGCTCCTTGCGGAGGCGGAACCGGGTGAGCGCCTGCTGTGCGGCGTCGGCTCTTCCCTGGCGCTGATAGTAATAGAAGATACGGGCGGCCGCGTTCAGGTCGTCGGGATTATGCTCGACGGCAGCTTCCGCCTGATCTAGATATCTCCGTAGCGAGCGCGTCTCGGTCATTAACGAGAAGTAGCCATCCAACAATTCCTGAGGCCACAGCGGCTGAAAGTGAGAGTCGTAGACCGCCAAGCCCTGCTCGATGGAGCCACGCTTGTACTCCAGCAGCGCACGCATTTTGACAGGGAGCACCTCATCCGTGGGTGTGGCGGCGTGATACTGCGCAATGAGCTTTTCAGCGTCGGCGAATGTCTTGTGATCAAGAAGAAACTGGAAGTACCGGCTACACACAGCAGCCTGCGCGGGATAGCGGTCAAGCCATGCGCGGTAGCCTTGTACCGAGATATCAGTCGGCATAGCGTTCTCGGCGATGACCTGGAAGGTGCGCTCAAAAGCCAGCCAGGAGCGCTGGCGCTCCACGGGGATATGTTTTTCCGAGGGTGGTGTGGGGGCACGCCCAATCGATGTTAGCGTCACCACCTCGTCCGCGGGGCGGAGTCGGCGCTTGTAGAAATCGGCTAGGGACCACTCGGCCTGGATGCGATCCGGCGAGACCTCAACATATTTCTTCCAGTCTGCCTCGGCGGAAACAAAATCCAACGCCGCCTCTTCATTAAGAGCGCGCAGAGAATACAACTCCGCGATGGGCTGCCGCTGGATGAGTTCGCTCAAAAGCGGCGTGGCCTCATGCGGTGGGCGCAGCCCGAAAACTTTGCTCACGGGCATGGGCATCCAGCGATAGAGCGCCGATTCAAGTGCTGAGCCGGACTCGGCGTTTCTCCATGGCGAGGTGGCGCGCGCGCCAATTACGATGGTCGGTACCAGCAGAAGTCCTGCGCAGCAGGGCCACAGGATGCGGCCAAGTTTCACAAACGATGCATCACGGAAGCACTTCAATTTGCACCTCCTGCGTGCCGATGTTGTGGGCGACATCTTCGGCGATGACGGTAAGCGCATAGGTTCCCGCAGCCAGATCGGATGGAATCTGCAGATCGCCGGTGTTGGCGGCGGCCTTCGAATTCCATCGCAACGTGACCGGAGCAATTCCCTCCAGGCGCGCGGTGAGCGTTCGCGTGCTAGCCGTAGCGTTTACCTTCAGCGGAATTATGCCGCCACGATGAAAGCGGCGGCTACCGAGCCGGATACTGACCACGGGCGGCTTACTGGCGATGACGAAGGTCTTCGCCTCGCGATAAGTGTGGCCTGCATTGTCGCGCAGCACAAGGCCCACGCTGTAGGTTCCGTCCTGCATGTCCTCGGGCGCGAGGAAGCGAGTCTGCCACACATCTTCACCTTCAAGATGCCGCAGGCGTTTGGTGAGTCCGAAGGGGAAGATGGCCACCACGGAGCAGATCGACTCGTCAGTGTGCACGCGCAACACCGGATCGCCGGGGCGAATGACGCGCGGACGCAACAGTGCCCGAGG
>JBEKOO010000029.1:0-39020 GCA_049521655.1 Candidatus Korobacteraceae bacterium | reverse complement strand
CGCTGATCGGTCGTTTGATCCCGGTCACCTGCAAGGGCATGGCTTTATCCATGCGCGGCAGCATAAAGGGAAGCGCCTCGCCCATATGGCCGACCACAATCTGCAGCTTCGGGAACTGGTCGAAGACTCCCCCGAGCGCCATACGGACGACATGGACCGCGGTTTCAATGTGCCAGCCCCAGCCTGCGGTAGAAAATATGTTGGTCACCTCCGGCGAAAAGCCCGCGTAGTAGACATCCGTGATCGCTTTTGGAGGGGGCGTCGGATGCAAATAGATCGGCGCATTGAGGCTTTGAGCGCCTTCGAGCATCGGCCAGAAGAACTTATCGTCCAGGTAGCGTCCGCGGGTGTGGCCGTTGATGATGGCCCCCTTGAAGCCGTGCTTCGTAACCATACGTTCCAGTTCCAGCGCAGCTTTGTCCGGGCTTGCAGTGGGCAGAGTCGTGAAACCGGCGAGACGGGTGGGATATTTCGCGACGCATTCCCGGAGGTAGTCATTGGTCTCGCGAGCCAGCGTCAGTTGTTCCTCCGCCTCAACCTGCTCAATTCCCGGAGCGTGCGATAGTATTTGCACGTCAATGCCCGCTTCGTCCATCAGCGCGATCCTATTCGGGCCGAGATCGTACGCCAGGCCGAACGTTCTTACGATCTTAGGATTTACGGATTGCTTAACTGCTTTCCCCGGACCAGCGATAAATGCCGGACTGAAGTAATGCTCTTCCATGGTTATCGTTCGCATCTTAGAGAACCCGTTCCTTTCCGCCTTGGATGGCTCGTCCGCGGCAGCCGCTTTTGCAGGGATGTTCTGCGTTGCTCCAGCTGCGGCAACGCCCAGAATTCGGTCGCCGGCAACCGCCGTAGCGGCGCCCGCGGCGGTTGCAACAATGGTTGCCGAGATAAACTTCCGACGATCCATGCGCTCTCCTCTATTCTCCATTCGAAATGACCTGTCTCGAGTGCAACCACTGCTCCTACCGGAGACCATTCGATATTGATACTCTGGCAAAACTGAGTTCTACTTCATGCCGATGCTTTGCAGTGCCTGAAAAGCAAGCAACGATGCATCGCTTCGCTTCGACAGTTGAATTCTACTCCCAGTACCGGGAACCCTATCCGCCGAAGTTCTGCAAGAACGTCGCAGAGTTAACTGCCTTGCGGGGTAACAAAGCACTACTGAACATTGGCTGCGGGCCCAGACTGCCTGCCATTGGTTTCGCCCCTTTTGCGGACCACCGCACTGGGATCGTTCCAGAAGCATAGCCTTGCCGGAGCCGATGGCCGAAATCTTTGCTTGACCCTCGGTTTCAGAAAGACTTTATCCTAGCAATTTTCGACATCATATATTATGTATATTTTGCCGAAGGAGAATCGCTATGAGTGAACCGTGGAGATCGGAGTCTTGGTGGACAAGCAGCGTGAATTTTCTGCCCGAAATCCTCAGCCAATTTACCTTGCCGGATGAAATCCAGATTCATGATGCAACCCTGAGAGATGGAGAACAGACCCCCGGCATCGTATTGAGAAAAGACGAGAAGATCAGGATCGCTGAAATGCTGGACGAAATAGGCGTTCACCGCATCGAAGCTGGAATGCCGGCGGTTTCCGCCGAAGACGCCGAAGCCATTCAGGCAATCTCAAAGCGGGTTAAGAAGGCGAAGGTCTATGCATTTGTTCGGGCGATGGAAAAGGACATTGAGGTTGCCCACCAGTGCGGCGCAACCGGCGTGATCATCGAAGTGCCCGTAGGTCAACCCAAGCTGGAGTACCAGTTCAAATGGACGATGGATCAGGTTCTGGCACAAAGCCTGCCAGCTATAAAGCGCTCCAAAGCGCTCGGGCTTCACACCGTCTTCTTTCCTTATGATACGACTCGCGCAATTGTCGGCGATTTCAAACAATTGCTCGTTCGCATTATGGAAGAGGCGCCTCCGGATTCTGTTGGAGTAATCGACACGACCGGTTGCGCGATTCCGGCAGCGATAAAATATCTGGTCGCGATGGTACGAAGTGTCACGAAGCTTCCGGTTGAGATTCACACTCACAATGACATAGGCATGGCAGTGGCGAACGAGATGGCGGCCGTTGAGGCCGGAGCCACAGTTGTCCATACCTGCATCAATGGCCTTGGGGAAAGAACGGGAAACGCCGCCCTGGAAGAAGTCGCGGTAGCACTGAAGACGCTGTATGGCTACGACTGGGGCTTCAAGTACGAAAAGTTGGCCGAGATGTCAGCAGTGGTTCAACAGTTGACTGGTTTTCCGCTTGCTCCCAACAAGCCCATAGTCGGATCCGGAAATTTCACCAGGGAATCGGGCATTGGCATTGACATGGTTTACCAGCATCCTCTAGCAATGTTTTCGCTGAATCCTGAATTTGTAGGCCAGATGCCCAAAGTAGTTCTGGGAAAGAAGAGCGGATATCTTTCCGTGACAACCAAGATGAAGGAATTGGGCATGGCATATCCGGAGAACAAGGAAAGGTTTGACCTGATACTTCAGAAAGTAAAACAACTCGGCATAGCCAAGAAAGGGCTGCTGACAAACACCGAGTTCAAGTCAATCGTCGACGAAGTTCTGGACTGAAAGGGGAGCAGGTGCTGAAACTGGTAAGGGAGTACTCCACAAAAGCCGAGCTAGTATACAAGACCCTGATGGAAGCCATTGTCGCAAGTAAGTTAACTCCGGGCACACGATTGATTGTTCGTGAGATCGCCGATCAATTATCGGTGAGCGATATACCTGTTAGGGAAGCACTCAAGATGCTCGAAACTACCGGTCTTATTCAGACGCAACCATATATAGGGTCGGTGGTAACAACTCCTTCCGCAGAGTGGATCGAGGAGGTATTTGTGATGCGCGCCGCCCTCGAAAGCATGGCGATTCGCACCTCGCTGCCTTTTTTGGAGGACACAGACATCGAAGAAATCCTGGCCATCAACGCAGAAATGAAGCACACCGCAAAGTCAGAAGACACGGCCAAGTATGCGCGTCTGAATCGGGAGTTCCACAAGGTGGTGATGGCCAAATCCCCTTATCCCGCCCTGCTAAGCATGATCGACGATCTGTTGGTCAAATCGGAGTACGGGAAAGCGATTTTCAACTTGAAGCCAACAACGGTAAGAATCTCGGACTCTGAGCACGACCGGCTGCTCCAAGCCATCCGGGCGCGCAATGGTGCCAAAGCAGAGGCTATTACCCGCGATCATCGGCTCCGGGTGGGGAGGCAGCTGGCTCAGGTCATCCGCGCCGGAAGGTATAAATCTTCCGAGAAACAGAAGAGGAGCAAGAGTGTACAAGCTTATTGACTTAAGTGTTTCGCACAAGAACGGAGCTACCGAACCCTATCCTCCCAGGATCGAACACTCGGACCATGCTGCGGGCGCGCGCCGCCTAGCCGAGCTGGCGGGCATTGAAGCTTCCGACTTTCCCGATTCAATGGCATTGGCAACAGACTGGATTTACGGCAGCGCCCATTCCGGTACGCACGTAGACGGGCCGCTTCACTATGGGCCGCTCTGTGAAGGAAAGCCCTCAAGAAGCATCGACCAAATTCCGCTGGAATGGTGCTACGGCCCGGGCATTGTCCTTGACATGCGGCACAAGGCTCCCGGCGATGAGATAACGGTTGAGGACATGAAAGCCGCTCTGGCAAAGGTCGGCTATACCCTGAAGCCGGGAGACATTGTTTTGCTCCAGACCGGCTGCGACAAGTACTGGGGCTCCGACACCGCAACCTACTTGGCGATGCAATCCGGGCTGGGCATAGCCGGACTGGACTGGCTGCTCGATCAGGGTATCCGCTGCATCGGCATCGATGCCTGGACGCTGGACAGGCCAGTGCGGGCAATGGTTGAGTCATACAAGAAAACGAAGGACAAGAATGAACTTTGGCCTACGCATATGCACGGGCGGCAGCGTGAGTATTTGCAAATTGAAAAAATGGCAAACTTGGACCAACTGCTGAAGCCATTCGGTTTCATGGTGATTGCGCTGCCGGTGAAGTTCGACCAATGCACCGCTGCATGGTGCCGGGCCGCGGCAATCTTTGCAGAGTGAAAGCAGAGAGAACCAGCTCGGTACTTTATAAGTGGTGCCAGGCTTGGGAGTTTAGTCACACAGCCTGGATTGCATAGCCTGCGAACATGTTCGAATCGAGATGAATTGCGAGGGACAAGAGATGGCAACCGAGTCTGTCAACACTTCCGCGATCACCATGAAGGAACTCTTTGCGAAGCTGGACAATTCTCCTCTAACCAAGAATCACTATAAGCTTGTCACCGCGGCTGTTTTAGGAGACATGCTTGAGTTCTTCGATTACTGGATTATCGGCTTTGTTTTGGCTTTCATTGTTGTTCCCTGGCACCTGAGTTTTGGCGCCACTGCCATGGTGCTGTTGAGTGCTGGAGTTGGAAGCTTGATCGGCGCTTTCTTCTTTGGCTATCTGGCTGACCGCATAGGCAGAATACCTGTGCTGATGATCACAACCGCTGCATTCACCATACCTAGCGGCATCTTGTATTTCACCCCGGAAGGCAACTGGATCTTTCTGGCAGTGTTTCGCTTTCTGGTGGGTTTTGGTGTGGGCGGGCTGTACTCCGTGGATCTGCCTCTGGTCCAGGAATTCGTGCCATCGAAATATCGCGGCGTAATGGGTGGAATTGTGACGGCGCTTATACCCGCAGGAAGTTTGCTGGGAGGAATCTGTTCCGGTTATCTGACCCCGATGATTGGGTGGAGAGGATTGTTCCTGATTGGTCTTGCTCCTGCTCTAATCTCGCTTCTGTTTTGGTTCTGGATGCGCGAGTCTCCGCGCTGGCTGATCAAGCAGGGCCGTTACCAGGAAGCCGTAAACTCGGTCAACTGGGTGACTGGGGAAAATATCGACTACCGCAACCTTGTTGTGACTCCTGAAGATAAAGCAGAAGAGAAGAAAGCCTCATTCATGGAAATTTTCGAGTGTCGGCGTAGCGTAGCCGTCACCTGGATATCCAGTTTCCTTCAGGCTGTGGTGGACTATGGCTTCACTCTGTGGGCTCCGACGCTGCTGGTGCTGGTCTTGAAAGTTTCGGCGGTACAGGCGGCCAAGATGTTCATCGTTCTGCCGATTTCCAGCATTATTGCGAAGTTTACATGGTCTTTTCTTGGCGAACGATTTGGGCGGCGTGCGTGCGGAATGATGGTCGGAATGGGGACCTTGATTTTTTGTCTGGTCATTTCCCGCTTCTGGAATGCGTGGTGGGGAAACATTCCCGTGATCTATATTGCTTTTATCGCAGTTTACGGCTTTGTAGGCGGCGGATGGGCTATCACCGGACCCTATGCGACCGAAGTGTGGCCGCAGCGATTGAGAGCTACTGGAATGGGTTCGGCCTACGGTATTGCCGGCCTGGGACGGATATTGGGCCCCGTCGTGCTGTCCTTCTTTGCAGGCAGCAGTAATCTCGTTTCGCCAAAAGCTACTACTGGTGCCATCGGATCTGCCTATTTTTTTTATGCAATGTGCGGCCTGGCGCTTACAGTAACCTTCTATTTCGGCTTTGAGACTCGCAATAAGTCGATCGCCGAAATCGAAGACATGGTCACCTCTGGCAAACCTCTCTCGAGAGCCGCCGCCCAAAGTGATTAGCCGGGATTTCTCACCAGAGTTGAGGGTCGGTGATTTTGTTCTGCTCTTGGGCTGGGTGGAGATTTCTCTGAGGTTCTTAGCGCGAGCCGGGAGTGCTTTGTCGTACGCGGGGTGTCAGCGAAGGCTTTCTGGCATGGGGATGCCTGAGGTCTTGATGTCCGGGCTCTGATTTTATGTTTTGGCAGATTTCGTGCCACCCTGCTTTGAGTTCTGGCGTGCCGCTCAATACACATTGACTGCAAAGGATGTTCTTTCTTTTCCTTTCAGCGTATTGAATCAGGATGACATGCAGGCCAACGACTAGCCGACAAGCGGAGCTGAAGTGATCCAGTGCAGACCTGAGCTCCCAAGGGCCAGTCACTCGCAGGGCTATGTGCTTGAATTTAAATGAGTCAATGGAAAGCTGCTGGCGGAGGATGCACTCCTGAGCGAACCGCTCTCCGGTCTAATTTCCCTGCTAACAGGTAAAAATACAGGGAATTTCGTAAAAGCGGCCGACCTAATTCGGTAGATAGCAGCCGTAAATGCTTCATTTATGGTAACTTCTGCTGCCAAGAGCCGGTGTCGGCCTAAAATAAAACAGGGAATTATCAGGGGCGTATCAGGGGGTTAAGTTCCCTGATCTGTTTTGAGTAATAATCGATCAAGTCAATTTGGGCTTGTTATCGGAATGCGGGCTGCGAGTAATCCAGCCAAACTAGTCCTAAATGCAGCATGGACCTGCACTTTCAATCAGATCGAGTATTTGGACACTACGGGGTTCGCGTTGCCACCTGGGGGGAAGTGATAGAACTCTTGGGCAATCACCTACTATCGGGCTGTAATTCCAGGGCGCTCCGCCGCTACGCGGAACTGTTGCGGGGCAAATCCGTATAGCGCCGCGGGGTTGTCCACCAGCACTCGTTTTTGTATACCGTCATCCGGAATCCAGCTTGGCAACAGGTCAAGCAGGTCGCCGTCTCTCGGCATCAGGGCCGTGAAGGCAGGATGGGGCCAGTCCGTTCCCCAAAGCATCCGCGAAGGCGCCGCTTCGACCAGGGCGCGCACCAGTGGCACAACGTCCTCATAAGGATAGGGCTGCGCAGAAATCCTATACGCTGCGGAGAGTTTCACCCAGCACCCTTCGCGTGCCAAATGCAACAGGGTTTGAAATCCCGGTTGTCCGGTCCCCTCAGCAGGTGGTGCGTATCCCATATGATCAATTACAAGCGGCACCGGCAGGCGGCGCAGGCGCTGCGCAATTTTCGGCAGATCGTGCGCGTCTAGAAAAAGTTGTAGGTGCCAGGACAAATGCCGGATGCGTTCAGCGATGCGATCCAAACCGTCGAGCCCGGGACCGCCCCCCATCAGGAGGTTTATGCGGACGCCACAAAAGCCGGCTTGGTGCAAACCCAGCAGTTCTGATTCGCTAATCTCCGGATCGATCACGGCGACGCCGCGCCATGCGCCATTTGACGCCAGAATAGCCTCGCGGACACAGCGATTGTCGGTTCCATAAAAGCTAGGTTGTGCCACTACAGCACGCTCAATCCGCAACGCTGCCATGACGCGCCGGTAGTCCTCCGCCGTCGCTTCCGGAGGAGTAACCTTGCGGTTCGACATCAATGGAAATTGCGCGAAGGGGCCAACGACATGCACCGCGCAATCGCAGGTGCCCGGTGGGGCGACGAACTTCGGTGGCGTGAGGTCAGGATTCGGACCTTGGCACTGTTCTGGCACCCGCGGCAGACCGGAAGCAGCTTCTTTTGCAGTCACGATGTTTGCTCCTTGAATTAGACTTCCTTCAATCTCTGCAGATCCGGATACCAACCCCTCCCAGCCTTTGCCGCTCCGCTGGCACGTTCCGGGCATAACCACACGCACCGTGTTGATCAAACTCTCTTGCCAAGAACAGTGCCGCGTACAATTCTGGCAAAAGTCAAGCGACTATATGCCTTCTCCACCGTCTACAGAAATGATCTGGCCGGTTACAAACTCGGAAGCACGTGAGGCCAAGAACAAAACAACACCGGTAAGATCGGTTGGGTCAGCAATCCGGCCAAGGGGCACTGCTGCCTCGAACTTTTGTATGAATTGAGGATCCCCCCAGCGATACCGGGCGAACTCGGTCCTGACCATCCCGGGAGCAATAGCATTTACCCTTATGCCAAACTTACCAAGCTCTTGGGCCAACGCTCGGGTCAGCATAGCCACCCCCGCCTTGGCAACAGCATACAGTCCCATCCCGGGGGTCACTCTAAAAGCATACTGAGAGGCTACGTTTATCATCGCGCCCCGCCTTTGTTCAATCATCCGTCTGGCCACCGCCTGAGCGCAGAGATAATAGCCTTTGATATCGATACTCATCAGCTTATCCCAGTCATTTTCCGTGGTGTCCATCAAAGGCTTTCTAATCGCAATGCCGGCATTGTTGACAAGCACGTCAATGCGCCCGAATTCATGCATAACTCGTTGGACCATATCATCAACATCGGTTTTTTTGCTGGTGTCGGCATGGATCGCGAGCGAATGGCGGCCGAGCCTCTCGATTTGCTTGGCCACCGCTTGCAGTTCTCCATCCTCCGAAACGACATCGCAGATGGCCACATCGGCCCCCGCTTCCGCAACCGCCAGGGCAATCGCCTTCCCTATACCTTGCCGGCCACCAGTTACCAGCACCACCTCACCAGGCATGGAAAACTCTGCTGTGCCCATTGTGACACTCCTTTCAACCATTTGATTTATCCGCTCTGTCCTTCAAACATTGACCGGTTCATCCAGCAGCAGCAGAGCCGACAAAAGGCTCAAGAACGCGGCTGCGCCCATAAAGATAAAAATCACATCGTAATTTTTGTAGATATCCAGCAGGTAACCGCCTGTCATCGGGGAAAGCAATGCACCCACGTTGGCGCCCGCAAGCACGATTGAAATCGCAACCGGATAGGTCTTACTCGTCGTGAAGCCCATAGGAAAGGCAAAATAGGATGGCCAGCTTGAATTCAGCAGTATCCCGGTGATAAACATGGACGCGCCCAGAGTCGCCGGCGTAGGCGCATGGATGATCGCGTACATTCCCCCTAAAGTGCCCAGTCCACTGACCAGCATCATCGGCTTTCGTCGCCCATAGAGCCAGTTGTCGGAGATCCAGCCGCCGAGTAAATTGCCCACCACCCCACCCGCCCACGGTGTTGCCGCCACCCAACCCATCTTCATAATCGAATAACCCTTGGCGTTAAGAAGGTACGATGGCACCCACGTGATAATTCCGTAAAAACTGATCTGGGTAAAGAAATAGGTGAGCATGACCCCAAGAACATTCCGGGAAGTAAACAACTGACCGGAAGATTCAAGAACCTTTACTTTCTTGGCGCGAAGGAATCGATCCAACCAGCCCAGTGCACCGATGGCCGCTGTCTTTTTCGCCCGCGTAGGCATAGCGGTTTGAATGTACTCGAGTTCCGCTGCGTTCGAATAAGGGCTCTCCTGCGGATGCCGTCGATTCAACCAATACCAGAACAATGAGAAGACGACTCCAGGGATAGCAAAGTAAAAGAAGATATACCGCCAACCGTGGTTCTTCAAGATCCATGCGGCTACTATCGGCGTCGCCGTTATGGCTAAGGTGCTGGCTGCCGTCAAACACCCCAATGCGGTCCCACGCTCCTTGGCGGGAAACCAGTTCTTCACTGAGCTGTTGGCGGCTACAGTCGTTGGTGTTTCTGTTATCCCCAGCCCAAACCGGAACCACTTCACCATGGCGCCTGATCTAGCGGCTCCAATTAACGCTGTGAAGACTGAAAAACCGATCATCGAGAGCGAGATGAAACCACGGACACCGAATTTGCTGACCAGCCAGCCCATCGGTATTATTGCAAAATAGGCCAAAAAGAAAATACTCGCCATTTGGCCCACCTGAAAATTGGTAAGATGGAATTCGGCTCGCAGTGACGGGATGGCTACTCCAATATTTGCCCGATCAGCGAAGTTGATAATCTGGGCTACGCACGCCAGAAGCAACACAACCCACCGGAAATTCGTGCGTGGCGCCCCCTGGACGAAACCCAGCGATTGCTTGACTTGTCGCACTTGGGTACCTTGCATGTCCCCTCCTTCAAGTGACATCTGATGGCAAGTTGCAGGTATGTCGCGCTTCCTTAGACAGCGCTTTCGGTCCGTCTAGAAGTTCTATAAGCAGTGAACAGTTTTCGATGTGTCCCTCTCCCGTCGTTCGCCACAATTTCTCAAAGAACGGCAGTTCAACTCGTTTACAGAGAAATTTTCGCGAGCACGCGCCCTTTAGTCTCAATCGCAAAGATTGCCGTGATGATGTCCCAGCAATGCCGCCGAATCGAACATGGCGAAAACGTGGGGCAAGTTTGAGCGAAAATGGAAACTGCCTGGCGCCACGCGGGCCTGTGATCATTTGGCGCAGACCTGGTCGGCCTCGTTGCTAACAATAAGTCAGAATCGGTGCGAGGCACTCGAAGAAACCGTTATAAGGCCAAATCGCTTCATGTTGGGACCTTCACATAACTTCGACGTTAGTAATGGCGTCCATCTTGAGCTTCGGTTTCTCGGCTTGTCAACTTAAATTTGCGTGACATGTCAGTTATCGTGGCGTCGGACTAAAAGTGCGCGGCTTCTATGCGATATGTGGTTGATGAGCATCGCTGTTCCCCTTCAGCGAAAGTAAGACTGCTGGAACCGGAAGGCTCAGCTACAGATTTGAGCTGTTTAGTTTTCAGTTGTTAATTTTTTAATTCCGTTGTATTTTCACCGCGCTCACAATTGCAGGTCAGCTGGCATTTTGTCCATTTCAGCTCCCGTGCAGCCAATGGCATCATAAGAAGATGTAAGTAAGGAACAGGTTGTTTGTTCCTCGGGTCTATCTGCAACGTGGAGATTCAATGAGCGTAGGGCACTCTGTGACAGCGGCGTCTGTCAATTCGGCGCCCAAGGTTCTGTTTGCAAGCCTTGTTGGCACGACGATTGAATTTTTCGATTTTTATATTTATGCCACGGCGGCGGTTTTGGTATTTCCGAAGCTGTTCTTTCCGAGGTCGGCCCCGGCTACGGCAACTCTAGCCTCGCTGGCGACGTTCGGAATTGCGTTTCTGGCACGGCCAGTTGGGTCGGCGCTTTTTGGGCACTTCGGGGACCGGATTGGCCGGAAGACAACTCTGGTCGTGGCGCTGGCCACAATGGGTGTCTCCACAATGAGTATTGGAGCCCTGCCCACCTACAATTCGATCGGATTTGCCGCTCCGCTGTTGTTGGCGATCTGCCGCTTTGGTCAGGGGCTTGGGCTGGGAGGGGAGTGGGGCGGTGCCGTGCTTCTGGCGGTTGAAAATGCGCCGCCCAACAAGCGCGCATGGTATGGCATGTTCCCGCAGCTTGGCGCCCCGATAGGATTCATCCTTTCAGGTAGTGTGTTTCTGGTGCTTTCGCAGTTGCTCACAAACAAACAGTTTTTCGAATTCGGTTGGAGGCTGCCATTTCTGGCAAGCTCGGTGCTGGTGGTTCTGGGTCTGTATGTGCGCACGACGATTGCCGAGACACCGGTGTTTCAGAAAGCACTGGAACGGGGTGAACAGGTGAGGCTGCCGACATGGGTGGTGTTCCGCGATCACACAAAGGCACTGGTGGCGGGGATTCTGCTCTGCCTGGCAACCTTCGTCCTGTTCTACTTGATGGTTGTCTTTGCGCTGTCGTGGGGCACCAGCGTACTGGGCTTCAGCCGGGGGAAATTTCTCCAGATGCAGTTGTTCGCCACGACATTTTTCGCACTTACCATTCCGATTTCAGCCTTGCTGGCGGAGCGGGCTCGGCGCAATACGATGCTGTGGATCACGGCTGCAATCTTTGTCTTTGGGCTGTTCCTGGCGCCAATGTTCACCGCGGGAATTGGCGGGGCCTTAGGGATGATGATCGTGGGCCTCGGCTTGATGGGAATGACTTATGGGCCGATGGGCACGCTCGTCAGCGAATTATTTCCTACACCTGTTCGCTACTCGGGTAGTTCTCTGGCTTTTAACTTCGCCGGCATCTTCGGGGCGTCGCTAGCACCCTATTTGGCCACCTGGCTGGCCACGAGGTATGGTTTGCAGTATGTCGGGTATTACCTTTCATCCGTTGCAGTGCTGAGTTTTGTGGGACTGCTTATGATTCGGGAGACGGCGAGCGACGACCTCAGCGCATAAAGGGAAAACGGTGACCCCGGTGCTGGTTCTACACTTTCCGGTGCGATGCCGACGTCCCGCGAGTAATCCGGGAAGAAACTGCAAAGGCCAGAAAGCGCTGCCAATATTCAGATTCTTGTTTACCCGACACTGTTGCGATGCCCAGGACTGCCTCCGCGCCACACCGTGCGGGTAGTACACAAGTGGCAACTGACGCATAGCCCGTCATCCGTACACGAAGCCACACGCCTGTTGCGTTTCGTGAGCGGGTGCTTACCTAACACAATTCGATTGAGCTGTATCGCATGTTGGAATATTGTTCTACTTGTGGATTCGCTTACAGTTTCCGCATTATTTGCGCATATTCAGACGGGATTATCTGCATCGAATACGGTTCACGCAAAGGAATGTCATGAAAGTCGTTGCTGTTACAGCCGCATTTTTGTTATTAACATCTCCGATGGTTATGGCACAACTGTTCTCGTCGGTGCCGGGGCAAGGGCGCTCGATGGTAGTGACGAAGTTCGGAATCGTGGCGGCGCCGCAGTTTTTGGCATCTCAGGCAGGCGCGCACATTTTGGAAGAGGGTGGAAACGCAATCGATGCCGCGATTGCGGCAAACGCAGTGATGGGTGTGGTTCAACCGTACGTCAACGGAATGGGCGGCGACCTGTTTGCGTTGTACTACGAGGCGAAGACCGGCAAGCTCTATGGGCTGAACTCCAGCGGTTGGACCCCGAAGGCACTCACGATTGACTATCTGAATGCGCACGGCATCGAACACATCAACCCAATCGGAGTGGAGACCGTCGATATTCCGGGAGCCGTGGCTGGGTGGGATGCGCTGAGGAGCCGATTCGGCACGCTGCCATTCGGCAGGATTCTGGCGCCTGCGATTTACTACGCCGAGAATGGGTTTCCTTTGGCGGAGCGGAATGCGCGTTACTGGATAGCCAAGAACCTGATGGAGCAGCCCGGATATCGAGAGACCTATCTGCCAAACGGTATGGCGCCTAAGGTGGGTGATGAGTTCAAGAATCTGGCACTCGCGAATTCGCTGCGGCAGGTTGCCGAGCATGGAAGGGATGCGTTCTACAACGGTCCGATGACCGAGACGATGGTGAAGTTCCTCCGGAGCCAAGGAGGAACGCACACACTGGAAGACTTCAAGGAGTTTCAGCCGGAGTGGGTCGAGCCGATCTCGACGACTTATCATGGCTGGAAAGTGTATGAGCTGCCGCCGAACGGACAGGGAATCGCGGCGCTCTCGATGCTAAACATCATGGAGCAGTTTCCGCTTACGCAATACGGACACAACTCCGCCGATGCGTTGCATATCATGATTGAGGCCAAGAAACTCGCTTATGCGGACATGCATCAGTATGTCGGCGATCCGCGTTTTACCCCTGTGCCGGTGAAGGAGATGCTGTCAAAGGAGCTGGCGAGGAAGCGCGCAGGCATGATTCGGATGGACAAAGCTTCGTGCCAGGTCATGCCTTCCGATATCGAGAAGATGCTAGGCACGCACGGCAGCTCCACTATCTATCTCTCGACCATCGACAAGGAAGGGAATATCGTCTCGCTGATCCAGAGCAACTTCGCGGGCTATGGCACGGGAATGGTGGCTCCTGGACTTGGTTTTTCGTTCCATAACCGCGGTGCGGGATTCGTGTTGACCCCGGGACTTCCGAACTCGCTGGCGGGCCGCAAGCGGCCACTGCATACGATCATTCCGGCGTTCATGGAAAAAGATGACATTCATATCGGTTTTGGCATTATGGGTGGCTGGAACCAGGCTCAGGCGCACGCACAGTTTGTGGCGAACGTTGTTGATTACGGGATGAATGTGCAGGCTGCACTCGAGCAGTCACGTTTCACCAAGGGGACCTTTGATGGGTGCGACGTCGAGATGGAAGAGACCATCCCGGAGACGGTCAGGACGGAACTCACGAAGCGTGGACACCAGATTCATCTGTTGGAACCATTCTCATTCAGCGTAGGACAAGGCGAGGCAGTATTAAGAGACGCCAAGCGTAATGTGAACTTCGCGGGAGCAGATCCGCGTTCGGATGGCGCGGCGATTCCACAGGAGCCGAACACGAAGTAAGCGGCACTAAGATGAGTGGGACGATTGGCCAGCATTTAACCTCGCCTCAGAATATTGGCCAACAACAATCGGCGCGGCTTCCCTCTCTGTGGTAGCTTTCTAGCGACCGCTGTTCCTCCAAATTCACGAACTTGCGACAGTTTCTCGGCGGGTTTTCAGCTTCAACAGTTTTTCGGCATTTGTTTGACCGATTTTCAGCTGCTCCTCCGCGCTGATGACCTCGAGATTGTCAAACCAGTCCGACGCCTCAGTCATGGTTTCGAATGGATAATCGGCAGCGAACAAGATCCGGTCCGCCCCAACCTCGGAAATCGTATCCATCAGCGTGTGCGTACAGAAGTTCCCACTCGTCGTTCGGCAGGGTCGTGCGGTGCGTCTTGTCATCGGCACCACCAACATCACCACCGATACCAGCCGCCCGGCCATCCTGAAGGCCATCGCCCGTGCACGCCGCTGGTATGAGCAGATCACACGCGGAGACGCCAGCAGTATCGCGCAACTGGCCGACACGCACGGCGTGACACCGCGATTCATCCACATGCACATGAAGTTGGTCCATCTCAGTCCACGGTCGATCGAGAGAATGATGACCCACCCCGATTCCCTGCCTCTCTCGCTCGATGACCTGCTCACCGCGATTCCGATGAACTGGACCAAGCAGATGTTCGGCTCGCCTGCAAAGCCGGCTTAGGCGGCATCCATGCAATCGCTCGGCATAGAGGCGAATGCACTGCTCAGCCAAGACGATTCAAGCGGCCCACAGGACGCTCGCGCTTCTCCTCACAACCGCAATCTCGAAATCTCAGAATCGGCAATCATTCTCCCCAACCAGCCGTCATCTCTGGCAAACCAGATCATGCAGTCGTCGCGAAATCAAATTTCTCCATTTCCATTCCGCATCGAAAAGGAACTGCTGAACTTGCCAATGGAGAAGCGCCTGGAAAACAGCGCAAATGGCTCTCGCCTGAGAAAAATCTCCAGTTCCATTGTGATCGGGAATCCTGCGAACTTGCGGGGAAAATCGATGGTATTGCCAGTTTGTATCGTGTAAGTTATTAATTATCAATGAACTGGCGGAGAGGGAGGGATTCGAACCCCCGATACGGTTTCCCGTATGCCGGTTTTCAAGACCGGAGCCATCAACCGCTCGGCCACCTCTCCGCTATTGCAGTTTTACTACAGTTCCATCCTAAATTGTTCAGATCAATGGCACCCGCTGCGGTTCCCGGACGCGCCCGTCTCAACCGCTCACTCTACTCACCGCGATGATTTACCGGATCGCTTGCACAATTATGCGATGGATCAGGCTGTTGCGCCAATGACTGCTGCTTCATCTTTTGTTCAAATTGCCCGCTCCAGCTTCCGCATGTGCCCCCTCATTATGCCAGCCGATTCAGCCCTTCCTGAGCCTTCACCAAAGCCAGTGAACCGGGGAACCGCCATAGCCTGCGCTTCCCGTGAATTTTTCTCTTTCTCTCAACTTGTGAGCTGACGTAAAGTAAGTTCGCGCGAGGGGTGTGTTTTTTGCGCGCCTGAAAGAGAGAATTCATGCGAACGACCCGACTTTGGATCACTCTGACCGTTTGCCTTTTCGCCACGGCCATCTCCGGCTGGGCGCAGAATAAGAAACCCGGACTCTGGCAGACCACAACCATCCAGACCTGGCAGCAATCGCCATTTCCTCCCGGCATGGCCACCGGTCCCAACTCGCCCATGGGCGCTCCGCACACCAGCCTGGTTTGCCTCACTCAGGCGCAATTGGATAAGTACGGCACCTTCTCTCCCGACCCAAAATCCGGCGGCTGCACCGTCAGCAATATCGTCAAGAGATCCAACGGAATGTCCGCCGACTGGATCTGCACCGGAGCGATGAGCGGCAAGGGATCGGTCGAGTCCACCTGGTACGATGACGGCCACTCCAAGAGCAAGGTCCACTTCGTTGGAACTCTCGCGGCCGGTGCCAACTCCCGTCCCGTGGAATTCACCTCCGAATCCACCTCCATCTACAAAGGCCCCGATTGCGGCAGCGTGAAGCCCTTCGTCATGCCGGAGAAAAAATAACCTGCTTCGGCACGCCGCTCGCATCATCATCTCTGCTCTCCCGGCTTTGGCTGCCATCCGGCCAGGCTGGGAGGGTTCTTCCTGCCTCCGCTTCTGCGCTTCTTCGTGCGGTGTCATACTGTCGCAGTCAATACTCCCAGCGGCGCTCAGCAATGCGCCGCGACCCTGGGAGGCGCGTCGGCCATCAATCCCGCCCGGAGCCTTTCCCGGCAGTGTCTGTCTCCGTGCGCCCGCCGTCCGCCATCCGTACCGCCCCTGAGAGGGATTGCGTTGAGAAGTAATACGCCGCGGCAACACGTCCAGCCATCCCTCTGGAGCCATTTTCCGCTCGCCGGCATGGTCGCATCCGAAGTGGCCATTACCGTCTCCATCGAGTTGCTCTCGCGCCGCGCTCATCTCTCGCTCGCCGCCATTCTTGTTTACCGTTCGCTGCTCGCGCTCGCTCTGCTGGTTCTCATCGTGCGTCCATCGCCTGCCCAGTGGCTCCCCCGTTCTCCGCGCCTTGCCCTGTTGCGCGTCCTCACCGGAGGCCTCACCTTCGTCGGCTGGTTCGGTGCCATCGCCATGCTCAGTGGGCGCGTCACTCAGGCCATTCTCCTCCTTGACGCTCTCATCCTCGCCTACCTCCGTGGCCCACGCCGCACCTATGAGCGCCGCACCCTGCTCCTGCTGACCTCGGCGCTCATCCTTTTTGCCGCCCAGGCCGTGCGCGAACCCGGAACCGTCCTCAGCGCGCCCCGCGGCATCGTCTTTCTCCTCATCGCTCTCGCCTCCAGGGCCGCCACCTACAAAGTCTGGGAGCGCGCCCAGAGCAAGGACGAACATCTCTTCTGGCTGATCGCTCCCGCCCTCGTCGGTGCCGCAATTGGAGGCCTCTTTCTCAGCCTCTCCAGCCACAGCCCTCTGCAAACCCTCTCTCCCGCTCTCTGGGGAGCAATGTTGCTCGCCGCCATCGTCGGCCTCACCGGATACTTCTACATGAACACCGTGATGGCCCTGCTCGGAGCCTTCTATACCCGTGTCGTCGAACTCTGGCAGGTTCCCGTACTCTGGGCCATCCACCTGCTCACCGACCGCACCCTACTCGATCCAGTACAGGGCGTCCTCGGAGTCCTTGTCGCCTGCGCCTCCGCCTACACCTACCTCCAGCACCGCCGCGCCCAGGCTCAGTCGCGCCCAGGCTCGTCACCTTCCCCTACTTCACCCACGTAATCACCAGCCCAATCGCCGCCGCAAACATTGCCAGCGTCGTCAACCATCCCAGCACGTTTATCCCCACCGAATTCCCCCATCGCCCCATGATCTTGCGGTCGTTGGTGATCAGCATCAGAACCAGCATCAGGAACGGCGTCGAAAATCCCTGTACGATTCCGGCGAAGACCAGTGCCCTCATCGGGTTGATGCCGAAAAAGTTCAGCCCCATCGCCACCAGCGTGAAGATAACAATTGCGGCATAAAATTTCTTCGCCGCAGCTGGCTTTACGTGCAACCCATGCCTCCAGCCAAACGACTGGCAAAGGTCGTACGCCGCCCCAATCGTCATCACCGGAACCGCCAGGAAGCCCACGCCGATCACCCCGAGCGCGAACAGCAATCCAGCCGCGTTGCCCGCCAGCGGACGCAGAGCCTGCGCCGCCTCCGCCGCGGTGTTGATCTCGTGATGCCCGGCTTTGAACAGCGTCGCCGCCGTCGAGAGGATGATGAAGTACATCACCATGTTCGAGAAGAACATCCCGAAGCCCACGTCGCGCGCCGAGTGCCGCAGCTCCTCCTTCGTTGTGCCCAGCCGGTCGGTAAGCCGCCGCCGTCCCATCGAGATGTCTTCTTCCACATCCTGGTTCGACTGCCATGAGTACAGATATGCCGAAAGCGTCGTCCCCATCACCGCCACCAGCATCGCCAGGAAATCCTTATTGAACTGGATCGTCGGAATCAGCGTCCCTCTGATCGTTGGCAGCAACTCGGGCTTGGCCAGCAACGCCGAGCCGATATAGGCCACCAGCGCCAGCGCCAGCCACCGGAAGACATTCCGGATCAGCGTGTACGAACCCCATATCTGCAGCGCAAGAATCGTCAGCGTAATCCCCACCACGATCCAGCCGATCGGAATTGGCAGCAGCAGATTCAGCGCTGCCGCCATCCCTCCAATGTCGGCGCCCGCCTCGATGATGTTGCCCACTACCGCCGTAATCAGGAAGAAGTACAGAATGGGTCGCGAGTAATGCTCCCGGATCACGGCGAACAATCCCCGCCCCGCCACCTGCCCCAGCTTCGAACACAGGTAAACCACCGCAAACATCATCGGAAACGTGACCGGCGCAGTCCACAAAAACGACGGCCCCAGCCTCGCTCCCGCGCTCGCGTATGTCCCAATCGCCGACGGATCGTCGTCGGCCGCTCCCGTGATCAAGCCCAGCCCAATCGATCGAATGCTTCCTTTGTCGACCGGCTTCGACTGCCCGCTCCTCTGCCGTGCTTCCAGCTCTGGATCGTGGCGTCGCCGATCCACGGGCGTCTGCGGCTGAGTCCCCATACCCGCGGTTGGAAGCGGAGCTGCACATCGAGGTTGCACCGGAATTCACTCCGCAACTCGCAACCCTCTGCCCCGCTCATCATCAGCGCAAAATGAAAGGCAGGGCCGAAGCCCTGCCTCTTGAGGAATCGTTGTACCCTCTTACCTCTTCGAAGCGTGTCCACGTCCGTCTCGAACTTCATTTCCCTTGAACTTCGCGGGCGCGGCATTAGCGTGTTCCGGCGCACGGGCTTCTCCGCGTTGTGGCATCGGCCCCTTGTAGCCGTGTTCGGGATGGTAACGATTGTTGACATGGCCCCGGAAGTGTTCGCCACCATGAAACCACGGGCCGGCGCCAATAAACACACCACCCGTGAACCACTCCGGACCGTAGTAGCCGTAGGGGGCGCAGTCGTAAGGAGCAACATCATAGTACCCGTAGGGACATTCAGGCGCGACCCCAATGTTGATGCTGACTTGTGCTGCCGCCTTGGGACTGGCGGCAAATATCATGCCAGCAGCAAGGGCGAGCAGTGCAAGAAACTTGAATATGCGCATTCTTTCACCTCGTACGAACTCTCCCTTTGCGGGAGAAATTCATTCGAATTATACCGCTCGTCGCCGGATTTTCAACGCTGATGCTGCATCAGCGGGCACCTGTCTGAATCTACGATCGATGAGCACCAACTCTCGCCCAAGCTGCCTGTTCCATATTGACCTGTATTTCCTTTGCAGCCGTGAGATCGTACAAGCATGCATGCTCAAGAACAAACCGGGCCGGAATCAAGTCGAGTAATATTCGCGCAGGTCAAGAAGGAAATAGCTGCTCCAAATGGAGGAGAACAATGGCAAAGCTGACCACTGCAACTCGTGATCGAATAACCGCCAAGAAGTTCGCATTCCCAAAGCAACGTAAGGAGCCGTTGGAAAATGCCTCTCACGTACGCAATGCTGCGGCACGTTTCAACCAGGTGAAGGGCGTTACGGAAACAGAACGTCGTGCGGCATGGAAACGGATACAGTCAGCCGCAAAACAATACGGAGTAGAACTTAAGGAGTCCGCCTAGCGCGAGCGCGCCGCGCTTCATGGCTGCCACGGCAGCGCCGCAGTTTGGCAAAGAGTCGCCGGATTCCGCCTGGAATCGCCGAGCCGGTATCTCCCCCGCTTCTGCAACGCCTTCCACACTTCCGCTACTTCGTGAAAATGTTGTGGTCGTTGTCGTACTTCTGCTCTCTCTTTCCGGCTTGCTCCGCAGCTTCATCGGCTACCCGCTCCAACTTCTTTAGCTCTTCCAGTTGCTCAATCTCCGCTGGAGTCTTGGAGGCTTTTCCGCTTGCCGGGGTCGGTATCAGGTGGATCCGTTGATCAGACATGGTTGCCCTCTCCTATTACGTGCGCCACATCAGAATGTCAAAATTGCAGCGTCGATGCTGAGCCGCATTGACCATCTTCCTCGAGCACCCAACCACTGTGTCTCTTTGGTCGCCCTCAGCTCCAGAGCAAAATCCCCTCACCCCCGCACTAATAATTCCTGTGAATTTCCCATTCTGGCCCTCCCCGGAGGGAGCCTGCGAGCGCCCTCCGTGTATAAATCAGTAATCAAACCTTCCTTGGAGTTATCTCTTTCGCCAATCGTTGGCAACTCGCGAAACGATTGGCAAACCAGTAACCTTCGCTCTTCCAACGATTAACCTTTTCGCCAATCGTTGTTCATGGGCAAGAGCTCCGCGGTCAGCCCGAAATTTCGCATAAATTACAAACGGGAGCCCGCACCCGGCGGCTCCCGTCTCCTCTCGTGCATCTTCCGCGCATCGCTCATCCAAATTACTTCGCCAGGTACTGCTCCCACTGCCACAGCATCCGGTTGAAAAGATGCATGCGTGCCTGCGGCCCGCCAATTCCGTGGGTTTTACCGGGGTAGAGCTGCAGATCGAAAGCACGCTCCGCTCCGATCATGGCATCGATCAACTGGATCGAATTTTGCAAATGCACGTTGTCATCGCTCGTGCCCTGCACCAGCAGCAGACGTCCTTTCAGCTTCGCCGCCGACTTCACCACGCTGCTCCGTTCGTATTCCTCCGCGTTGTCTTTGGGAACTCCCATGTAGCGCTCGGTGTAAGTAGTGTCGTAGTTGTGCCAGTCGGTCACCGGAGCCACGCTGATTCCGGCCTTGAAGCGGTCCGAGTGCGTCAGCGCGTAGGCTGCCATCGTTCCGCCATAGCTCCAGCCCCACCAGCCAAGCCGCGCGCCATCCAGTTGCGGGAAGCGCGCCAGCGCCTGATCGAGCGCGGCAAGATTGTCGCGCAGTTCCACCTCTTCGAGATGATGAAAGGTGGCCATGGCAAACTTGCGCCCGCGATTTCCCATGCCGCGATTATCCACCTTGAGCACGGCAAATCCGTGATGCGCCAGCACCTGGTCAAATGCATCCACCGTGTGCGCACTGTCACGCACCGACTGCCCGTGCGGACCGCCGTAAGGATTCAGAATCAGCGGAACCTTGCCGTTTACTTCGGTCGCCACTCCGGCGGGAGGCAGCAAAATCACGCCGCGCAGTAACTCTCCGTCGCCGGCGCGGAAGTTCACAAACTGCGGAGTGAGCGTGTCGTAGTCCTCCCATGCATGCGCGGCCCACACCTGGCTGCACTCGCCGCCAACCGCGCAGATCTGCGTCTTCGCGGGCTCGGTAAGCGCGCTGTAGCTGTCTACAAAGTACTTTGCATTCGCGCTCATGGAAACCGCGTGTACGCCCGGTTGGCGCGTCACAGCCACGGCCTCGCCGCCCGCCAGCGGCACGGCAAACAGATGCTCCTGGCGATCGTCGCCTTTATTCGCTTGCAGGTAAACCGTGTAGGTGGCTTCATCCACGCCCAGCACCTTGTCCACCTCGTACTCACCCTTCTCCAACTGCCGCTCTAACTCCACACCGGCATCCAGCGGCCGCGCACCGTCGAAAGTATACAGATAGACATGTGTGAATCCATCGCGCCAGCTCAGCCAGAGGAATTCATTGCTGGAGTCGAGGAAGCGCAGACCCTGGTGCTCGCCGCGCCCCATGGAATCGTGGAGTTCGATGTAATTCGGGTCGCTCTCGCGCAACACGCGGCGGGACTTTCCGCTGCGCGCATCGATGAAGTACAACTCCTGCTTGTTCTGTAAGCGGTTGAGCACCATTGCCCAGGCAAGGCCGGGGCGCGCCCAGCCAAAGCGGGGAATGTAGAAGTCGCCCTTCACTCCTAACTCAATCTCCTTTGCTCTGCCGTCGAGCCCGGTCAGCATCAGCTTCACCGTAGGATTCGGGTCGCCGGCTTTTGGGTAGCGCTCCTGGTCGATCTCCGGATGCGTGGGAATCCAGTTGACGATTGGATACTGCGGCACCGGAGTTTCATTCATCTGCAGGTAGAGAATCTGCTTTGCGTCGGGCGACCAGAAGTAGTTCGAGCGCACCTCCAACTCTTCCGAGTACAGCCAGTCCACCTCGCCGTTCAGCAGGTTCGCGTCGCTCGCGCTGGTGAGCGCAATTTCAGAGCCTCCCGCAGTGGGCCGGACGTAGATGTTGTGGGCGCGAACGTAGCTCAGAAATTTTCCGTCGGGCGAAAACTTGGGATCGCTCGAAGTCTCCTTCGCGTCGGTCAACTGACGGCCCTTCCCTTTGGCCAGATCGAAGAGCCAGAGCTGGCCCAGGGCGTCGAAGAGCAGGCTGGCTGAATCAGGCGACCACTGATACGCTGCTACGCCGAAGCGGGCGCGGTTTTCGCGCTGGCGGTCGTCCTTCAGATTACTGGTGGAGGGCGTCAGCGCCAGGAGTTTGTCGGCGGCAATTAGCTGCGAGCTCTTGCCGCTGGCCGGATCGAAGTAGTAGAGCGATTCCTGCCCGCCGTTGGCTTCAGCCTTTATGAAGGAGAGCTTGCTTCCGTCCGGGCTCCACTCGATTCCAGCCGGCGCGCGGTCGCTCGAAGCCGAAAGCGCGAAGATCGCTTCCACCGTGTACTGTTTCTTGGCCGGTTGCTGCGCCATGGCCGTTGCGGTTGCCAGCGCGCACAGTGCCACAAGCCATCTACTCTTCTTCAAGAAAACCTCCGCCGGAGCCAAGAGCTCCAGTGGCGAAGGTAAATCTGAGCTGGCGTAATTTGCAAGGTGGAGCGCTGCCGGCGGGCAAATCCTCAGCGAAGAGCCATCCAGATGCGGGCAAGACTGAATAGTGCAATCCCTACACCGAAGAGAAAAAATAGGTCATGCGAAACCTGTTTCGGCAGCGCGCCGGGAATCCGGACGCCGCGCTCGCGGAACGCGGCGCCCAGCGCGCGGTCCTGTTTGCGAAGAAAGTCCGCCAGTTGCGCATGAAACAGCGCAATCGCCAGACCGATCAGGACGCGTGTAAATTCCACAAGCATGGGATCAAACTAGGCGATAGCACGGCTTCCCTCCATCCGGCAAAAGGCCTAGCCGTGGACGCAAAAAGCCTTGGCCCGCCCTGACGTGCTAAAATTCGCTCTACGTGGGCTTCGCGGGAATTCATGCCAACTGATCTTGAAAAGCTCGTCGAACTGCAAACGGTTGACCTCGAACGAGCGCGTCTCAACGCGCTACTCGCGGCCATACCCAAAACCATTGCGCGGATCGATGCCCAACTGGCCAGCGTTCGCAAACGCGTGGAAGACGCTCGCGCCGCCATCAAAGCCGGAGAGACCGCCCGGCGAGGCTACGAGCACGAGATTCAGTCTCTCAACGAAACGATTCTCAAGTTCCGCGGCCAGTCCTCCAGCATAAAGAACAACGAACAGTACAGGGCGCTGCTTTCGGAGATTGCACACGCAGAGGGCGAGATAGCGGGCTACGAGGAGAAGATTCTCGAACTCATGCTCAACGCCGACTCCTTGCAGTCGGAGCTGGCTGCTGCCGATGCAGCGCTTAAAGCTGAGTCCGCCAATGTCGAACGCCAGAAAGCCGAGGCCGCAAAGGAAGGCGATGCCGACCGTGCGCTCGCGGCCCAGTCCCAGGCCAGAAGCGACGAACTGCGCAAGGGCGTGGATGAGACGCTTCTCGTAACTTATGACCGCATTCTGAAGTCGCGCGGCTATGCCGTGGCCGAGGTGCTGGAACATCGCTGTACGGCTTGCCAGGTCATGTTGCGTCCGCAGGTGCTGTCGAATATCCGCGCCGCACAGGAGGTTGTACATTGCGATTCCTGCGGACGGATGCTCTATTACCTGCCCGAACACAACGTGCAGACCGTTGCCGCCAGCGCCACAGGAATTGCGCACCAGGCCGAACGGGAGTGGATGTTTGTCCCCTCGATGGGAAGCAGCGGCGCATTCGTGGTTTTCATCAACCACAAGGGCAACGCCACCATGAAGGCCTATGATGCCGCGACCGGAGAGGCCATCGCGCGCCGGGTGGAAAAGAACGCAATCTGCCAGACGATTTTTGCCGAAGAGATCCGCAACGCACGCAATCTCTTTGTGGACGAGGCAAACCTCGAGGACAAATACAAGGACCAGTTGCCGCCCGAGGTGCTTGACGACCTCCGGCATCAACTTCCCAAGGCATAACGCGCGCTCGAACGCCATCATCAGGTGCGTTCGGCGCACCCTCTCCACATGAAAGCTAAGAAGAATACATCTCCGTCTCCGCTTGCGCGCGTGGTTGTAAACGCACACGCCGTTGCGCGGCTGCGCGGCGGCCATCCATGGATCTTCAAGTCGGATATCGAGCGCATCGATCAGGCCACGCCGGGCGCACTGGTGCGCGTGGAAGACCAGCGCGGCAAGCCTTATGGCTCCGCGCTCTATAGTTCCAGTTCGCAGATCGCGCTCCGCATGGTTGCGCCGAATCCGGTCGAGGCGGAGAAATATCCCGAACTGCTGCGCTACCGCATCCGTCAGGCGATCGCCTATCGCGAGCGCGTGGTGCGCAACGCAGACGCCTTCCGCGTGCTCTTCAGCGAAGCCGACATTACCCCCGGTCTGGTTGTGGACAAGTACAACGACGTGATCAGTTTCCAGGTGCTGACCCAGGCCATGGATGCGTCTTTCGCCCGCGAGATTCTGATCGAGGAGTTGCGGGCCGCATACAAACCCGAGTCGATTATGGAGCGGGTGGATCCGCGAATCCGCGAACTTGAAGGCCTGGCTCCGCGTGAGGATCAGGCGGTATTTTCGCGGCTGAAGAAGCCCAAGACCGCGACCATTTTTCACCTGAACGGAATCGCATTTCACTACGATGGCAACGCCGGACAGAAAACGGGAGCATTTCTCGATCAACGTGAGAACTACGCCGCCGCCGAACGCCATGCACGAGGACGTGCGCTGGACATCTGCACCTATCAGGGCGGTTTCTCGCTGCACATGAACCGTGTCTGCGATCAGGTCACCGCGGTTGACATCTCGGCCGAGGCGTTGGGGGTTGCGGAGCAAAACCGCACGCTCAACGAGCAGAAGGCAATCGAATTCGTGCAGGCCGATGCCTTCGAACTTATGCGGCAATACGCGGATTCCGACCGGCGCTATGAGACCGTTGTGCTTGATCCGCCGGCTTTTGCCAAGTCCAGGAAGAGCGCCGAGGATGCGCTCCGCGGCTACAAGGAGCTGAATCTGCGTGCGCTCAAGATGTTGCGCAACGGTGGAGTGCTGGTGACCTGTTCCTGCTCATTCCATGTCAGCGAGCAGGATTTTCTTTCCATGCTTTCCAGCGCCGCTCTCGATGCCCGGCGCAATGTCCATATCAACGAAATACGGATGCAGTCGGCGGACCATCCGGTGCTGCTCAATGTACCGGAGACGCATTACTTGAAATGCATCGTGTGTTCGATCCTCTGACTCGATTTCAGTAGAGACAAAGAGGCCACCCATAGTTGGGCAGCCTCTTTGTCTTGGTGCCTATGCACTGCGCTGGAAACGCCGCGCGATACCTGGCAACAAGAGAATCCGCGAGAACAACTTACTCCTGCTTCGCGTGACCGTGCATGGCACGCATCTGGTGGAACTGTTCCAGTTGCTGCGGGGTAAGAATTACCGCCAATTGCGCCTGCGACGCCTGGCGAATATGGCTGAGCTGGGCCTGCTTCTGCTCGTTGGTCAGCGAAGCGTTCTTGAGCACCCCTTGCCGCTGCTGGCGATTAGAGCTGGCGAGACCCTTCAATTTACTCTGCTGATCTGCGGTCAAGCCGAGCTTGGCGGCAATCCGCGCACGGCTGGCGGCGCGGCGATCGGCAAACGCCTTCTGCTGCTCCGGCGTCAGCACGGACTTCATCTGCTGGTGCGTGCTGACACGCAGAGCCTTCAACTTCGCCTGCTTCTGCTCATTGGTCAGCGTCTGGTCGTTGCGGATGATGGCGGCCCGATCGCGCGCCGAGGCGCGCAGCTCGCGCAGTTGCTTCTTCTGCTCCGCAGTCAGTTGGGCTTTCGCAGTCACGCTGGCCGCGCTTTGGGTTGTGGTTTCCGGCACCGGTGCGGCTGGCTGCTGCGCCAGCAGAGCGGCAGAGCTCAAAGTCATTCCTAACATGAGCACCGTGTTCTTGATCCAAACTCTACGCATTGTCATTCTCTCCACCTTGATTCGCCTTACTGGGGTCCGTGTTAGAACTTCGTCCCCATGTTCAATCAAAACACCGCTCGCCTCCAGTAGTTTCGCCGGAGTTCCATCGGCGAACTGCAGGTCGGGAATGCATCGCGATCCGCAGCCCACGCTTTTTCCGCCCAACCGGAGCCCCCGAAAACACGGAAAAAGCCCGCCGAAGCGGGCTGGGGCTGATTCGCCAATCGAATATGCCTGCGGCCAGTTGGTGTGACGACCGCAATTTTCGCCGGACTACTTCTGCTCTAACTCCGTCAGAGCCGCCAGAACCTGCGCGCTGTGTTCGGCGGGCTTCACATCGTCGAAGACGCGGGCAATCTTGCCATCCGGAGTGATCAGAAACGTGTTGCGCGCGGCATGCGTGAATGGCATCTGCGTCAACGTGCCATATTCGGTCGAGACCGTGTGGTCGCTATCGGCCAGCAGCCTGAAGCTGAGTCCTTCCTTAACGCAAAACTGCTTGTGCGAGTCCGCGCTATCCACGCTGATGCCAACGATCACGGCATTGCGCTTCTCGTACTCGGCCTGATCGCGCTGAAAGTTGTGCGCCTCCAGCGTGCAGCCGCTTGTGAAGTCTTTCGGGTAAAAGTAGAGCACAACCCACTTGCCGCGGAAATCCTTCAGGCTTACCGCACTTCCGTCCTGCGATTTTAGCGTGAACTGCGGCGCCGGTGAGCCGGCCTCGGGACGAGCGGCCATGAGCAGCAGTGCAGGCGCCAATACGACTGCAATGCAGAACAACGGCATCAAGAGCTTCTTGAACATTCGACTTTCCTCCGTGCGGAGCCTCCCCCACGATCCAGGGACTGGCTCATGCGTTTAGATGTTCGGACGGAGGCAAAAGGTGCCGATGCAGGGCGGGAGGCAGGGCTGGGGTCCTGTTTCGGGATTGTAAGCTACTTGGCGATTATTCCACAGCAAAGCCTCCACTCATCAAGAAGTAGCCCTATTCAAGCCAACAGACGGCTTGAATAGGGCACCTGCCACTGAACGGCCATCGACGGACGGGCGATTCAAGAACTAACCGGGCTCTTGGCCGCTTCTCAGTCGAAAGCAATATGCTGAGTCGGGCTATTCGTCCGCGGCATTGGTGAGGAGCTTAATCACTTTTGCATCGAGGTCTTTGGCGACCTTGAGCGCGGGTTCGTTGTGGTAAGAAGCCAGAAGGCTCTCCATGGTGTCATAGCAGAGGTGAACCTTCCCGTGACTCTCGTAGACGAGGATCGTAACCGGAGCATAGGAGCCGGCATGGGGAAGATGCTCGACCATCTGTTTCATGATCAGCGGATTGCCGGCGATGATGCGCACGATCTTGTAGGCCTTGGCGTCCGGATCTTTCCTCATGGCGCCGCCAAGGTCCAGGCGAAGAAACTCCATGAGGTTGGCAGAGCCGACCGCCTCATGGATGAGCCGCTGGAACTCCGCGAAGTTGGGAGCCGAGCTGAGCTGCGGTTGAAGCACGCTCATCTGCGGGCGACCGATGCCCTTTTCGAGAGCTGAGAGAACTTCCTCGAAGGATTTCGAAGATTCCAAGTGGAACCTTTCGACAGTGATTTGTTCCGTGCTCATTTCAGTCCTTCCTTTTGCTGTGCCGGTCCGTACACAGATTGGCTCCAATAGAATCGAAAAGTCCTCTTTACGCGCAGGGCCGACATGGCGGCCCTGCGCGTAAAGATCATGCGTACACGGGAAATGTGCTGCCGAACATGGGGTTGCCGCTTTTGGAAGCATACGCCCACATAGCTGTCTATAACAGCCCAAGTATCTCACTATCCGACAAACCAGATCGTGCCCGGTTTTCGTGGGGATCGGTCACATTGTTGGATCACTGTGCTGCACTTATGAGATTACGGTTTATCACCCGCCGTTGGCGTATGCGTTGGCGACTGGCGTAGCGGAGCCGCAGCCCGCTTTGCTCGTTGCAGGGTCTGTAATTTTCGCCATTGCTCCAGGGTGAGGACGCGGCGCGGAGAGACGATCATTTCGCCGACATCCTGAACAAGTTTTCCGGACGCAACCGCGAGATTATTCAGTTGTTGCTTATAGGCCGCATCGTCCAGTTGATCGGCTTGCAGGAGGGCCGATAATCGGGCGAGCGCTTTCAAAGCCTCGGCGCCGACATCAATGAGGGACAATTGCTGGGTCAGAGCAGCATCTTGCAATTGCTTCCGCTGCACGTCGGTAAGCTGCAATTCGGCGACAATTGCCGGATCGTTCCAGAACTGGTCGAAGAGTCCCGCTGGTGGATGAAAGCCGCCGGGAAACGAAAGTCCGCTAGCGGTGTTCCCCGCAGGCGTGCCTTGTGGGTTCGTCCGTGGAGCGGCAGTGACGCCCGTTTGTGCCGCCAACATTAAGGGAATTAGTAGAACCGCCGCGGCGATAGAAGCAAGCTTCATTTATCCCTCCATATTCTTCTGCAACAGCAACACCAAACACTCCAACTGAAAGTCCACACCGGGTGTCGCCGAAGTGCCACCCTACTGGATCTCGTCCTTTTGCATGTAGCGTGCCGTGTCCACCGTCCAGTGGAGCTGGCTGGTGATGGCCTGGCGCAACGCTTCCGCCGAATCCGGCTCGCCATGCACAATGTGGGTGCTCAGCGGAATCTTCTTAAACGTGTGCAGCCACTCCAGCAGTTCGTCCACGTCGGCATGGTCGCTGAACTGCTCGAGCACGGCGACCTGGGCTCGTACCGGAACGATCTCGCCGAAGATCTTGACCTCGTGCGCGCCCTCTTTGATCTGGCGGCCACGCGTACCCACCGCCTGGTAACCGATGAACAGTATCAGGTTACGCGGGTCCGGCAGGCGTTGGATCAGGTGATGCTGGATGCGCCCTCCCATACACATTCCATTCGACGAGACGATGATCGACGGGAAGCGGCTCTCGTTGATGCTTTTGGACTCCTCCGTCGTGGCGGCAAAGTGGAAGCCCGGCCACGTCAGGGGCGAGCCGTAGCGGGCAATCAGCTCCTTGGTCTCTGCGCTGAACTCCTCGCCGTGCTTGAGGAAGATCTGCACCGCGTGAATTCCCATCGGCGAGTCGGCATAGACCGGAATGCGCGGTATCTGATTCTTCTCCATCAATTCCTTGAGCAAAAAGAGGAACTTCTGAGTGCGCTCCACGGCAAAAGCCGGCACCACCACGCTGCCGCCTCGCTTCACCGCCGCGCCGATCAGCGCGGCCAGTTCGGGCATCACATCCTCATGGGGATGGTGTCGATTCCCGTAGGTGGACTCCATCACCAGCACATCGGGAGATTCACCCTCGGTGGGGCCGGAGTGAACCACCTTGCCGGGAGCGATGGCGCTGTCGCGCACGCGGCCAATGTCTCCGGTGAAGAGCAGAGTACGGCGCTCGGCCGTGGCGGCCAGCGTAATCTCCGCCATGGCCGCGCCCAGGATGTGCGCCGAGCGCACGAAGCGGAAGCTCACCCCGTCGGCCAGTTGCACGCTCTCTCCGAAGGGCACCGCGCGGAATTGCGAGAGACATTGCTTTGCCTCCTCCATGGTGTACAAGGGGAGGGCGGGAGTGTGCTTGGAACTTTTCTGCTTATTGTGAAACGCCGCATCCTCCTCCTGCAGATAGCCGGAGTCCGGCAGGATGATGCCGCACAAATCCACGGTTGCCGGAGTCGCGTAGATCGTCCCTTTGAAGCCCTCCCTGCAGAGCCGCGGAATCCATCCGCAGTGGTCCAGATGGGCGTGGGTAAGGATGACGGCCTGAATCCCGCGCGCTGGAACGGGCAGCTCCGTCCAGTTCTTCAGCCTCCATTCCTTCTGTCCCTGGAAGAGGCCGCAATCAACCAGCAGTTGGAAGTCACTGCTGTCGGATTCCTCTGCCGTAGTTTGTTGCTTTGTGCTTATGTCGATGAGGTGTTTGGAGCCGGTAACCGTACCCGCAGCGCCAAGAAATTGAATGTAGCTCACGCTTCTCCCCTTGCTCGTAGCAAATCTATTGCTAACGACCCATTACCTTAGGCTGCGGCGAGCAATGTTGCAACCCCTAAAGGTCAATGCTCCGGCGAGAGCGTGGAAGTAATAGGGAAGAGATGTTCGCGGGCTTCGGCCTCTGGAACGCTGCCATCATTCACCTCGGCTTCGCTGGGAGCGCCTTCCAGAGCCACGCGCACGGTGGCTTTGCCCTTGCCCGGCACCACTACGCGCGCCGTCTTTTCACCGTTCGCCGAGCGCAGCGCAACCGGAACTTCGCACCAGGCCTCGCCGAGATTTTCAATCGTCACGGCCGTTACCGTCTGCTCGCCGAGGGTCTGGCGCACATATGCGGAGTCAACCTTCAACTGCGGCAAGCCACGGTCGCGGTAAACCCAGTCATCGAAGAATGCCTCCAGGTCGCGCTTCGGCGATTCCTGCGTTTCGATCAGCCGCTGCATATATGCCGTGTCGCGATCATCCGCCGGGCGATAGTGCGCCAGTGCCGATTGCAGTGCGCGGTCGCCCACCATGTCGCGCAGCATCCACCAGACGTAGGCGGCCTTGGTGCGAAAAAACACCTCGTCTGATGTGGTAACCAGCGGTTGCAGCCCGATGGAAGTCACTTGCCCGGAGTCGCCTTCGCCGGTCGGAAGTAAACTGTGGGATTGCGCCTCGGCGACAGCCAGCGCCGCATTGAACTGGCCCAAGTACGACAGTGCTGCGCGGCGCCCGGACTGTCGCTCGCGGATCAACGCCTGCGCGAAGGCGGTCAGCCCCTCGCGAATCCACGGCCTTGGCGACTCCAGCATGGCATGAACCACCGGACGCGCCAGCGCAACTTCGGCTGCGCCGTGCGGCACGTCCCGCATGGGCACAAAATAAAATGCCCCAGCGTCGTAAGGCAACGCCTCCGGATCGGTCAGTTCCACCAGGACTACCTTTTGTGCAGGCGTGCCGAACCACTCTTCCAACGGTGGAATCACGTTTTCTGCCGCTGCCATGTAATCACGCGCATAATTCGTGTGCGCCGCCGTGTAGTAGGCGGCCACGCGAGGCCGATCAACCGTTTCGGCCGGATCGTCAAGCAGCACGATCACCGGATCCACTCCGCGAAATTCTGCGGTAATTGCCTTAGCCGCCGAGTCCCCGGAGCCGTTGGTCACAAAAATAAATCTCGACTCGTCGCCTTCCGCCGCAGCCGCCCGTGAGAGCTGCACGCGCAGCACCGCCGAAACCTCGCGTTCGCGCCAGCTACGCATGATCTCAAACAGCTCGTTGCCCTGGCTCAGATTTGCCGCTTCCATCGAAACCGGATACCAGGCCACAAAGCCGGCGCCGCGCAGGGCAGTGAAGCCTTCGCTGATCTCATCCCAATCGCTGCGCCGCGCGATGCCGGCAGGAGTTCCCATTCGCTCCAGCCGGGTTGTGTCCCTTTGCACCGTTCCCGAGTAGCGCAGGTTGAGCCGCAAACTCTCGCCCGGAGAAATCGGCGTTTCGAGTTTAACGATGGCCTCATTCAGCAGCCCGGTGTGGTCGATGTCACTGGTGTAGCTCTGCTCCAGCCACTCCACGGGAGCCCCGCCGGACTGAACCGAAAGCCAGCGCAGCGAGCTTGAAATCTGCATCGAGACCTCGCGCTGCGGCACCTTGGAGATGTTGCGCAACTCCACCGTGCCCTCAACCGCCAAGCCATGCTGGTGCGGATTAATCGTGACTCGCAGGTCGTAGCGGGTGAAGCTGAAAGCACTACGGTCCAAAGCCTTCATTGGCGAAGCGGCCAGCGCGAACAAAAGAACTGCGAGCCCAAGACGGCGCAAGACTATTCCTCTTTCTTCTTCTTTTTCGCGGCACTCTTCGCAACCGGCTTCTGAGCCTGCCTCCGCTGCCGCTGCACTTCATACATCACAATGCCGCCAGCCACGGAAACGTTCAGCGATGAGATAGCTCCCATCATCGGAATAGAGACCAGCATGTCGCATTTGCGGCGCACCAGGTCGTGCAGTCCCTTGCCTTCTGCGCCCAGCACGATGGCGCAATTCATCTTGTAGTCCACCTCGTCATAGCTGCTGGTGCCGCGCTCGTCCAGGCCAACCACCCACACGTTCTGTTGTTTCAGCTCATCGATGGTGCGGGCGATGTTGACCACCCGAGCCACGGGCAGGTGCTCGCTGGCGCCGGCCGATGCCTTGACCACGGCGCCCGTGACGCCCGCCGCGCGGCGCTCCGGAATAACCACGCCGTCCACCCCGGCTCCGTCCGCTGAGCGAATCAACGCACCCAGATTGTGTGGATCCTCCACTCCATCGAGCACCAGCAGGAAGCTGTATTCTCCGTTCTTGTTCTCAAGCAGCTCTTCCACCCCGGTGTATTCCTTGCGCGAGGTAATCGCCATGACTCCCTGGTGGGTATTGGTCCGGGTTTCGCGGTCGATATCTTCGCGCGGCACAAAGCGCACGCTGATCCCCTGCGCGCGGCAGTCGTCGAGAATTTTCTGCAGCCGGTTGTCGGTGCGGTCGCGCGAGACCGCGACATAGTCAAAGCGGCGGCCACCGCGCTTCAGTGCTTCGCCAATGGCATGGATGCCGTAAATAACTTCACTCATAGCCTTCCTAGTGTACGGCACCGGCGCTTAGCCCCCGTTGCAAAAATGACACTCAAGAAGACAAGCTGTGCTTGGTCGGCAACCTTTGCCGTTCTATACTCGTCTGTATTAATTGAGGAGCACTGAATGCCGCTATCCGTGATCATCGTGGACGATGAGCAGCTTGCGCGCGATGAGCTCTCCTTCCTGTTAAAGGACGTGAAAGACCTCGACGTCATTGGCCATGGCAGAAATGGCGTGGAGGCGGTAAACCTGATTAAGGAAACCTCTCCGGACCTTGTCTTTCTCGATGTGCAGATGCCCGGCCTGGACGGCTTTGGAGTCATCAAGAAACTCTTGGAGAAAAAAATTCCGGTACCCAATATCGTCTTCTCCACCGCCTTTGATCAGTATGCGGTGAAGGCCTTCGAGGTCAGCGCGCTTGACTATATTCTGAAGCCGTTCGACAAGAAGCGCGTCTTCCAGGCCATTGAAAAGGCCCGCAAAATGCAGGAATCCGGATTGGCCCCGAGCGAGAAGCTGGACACCCTGGTGAAGTTGCTCGAGCAGCAGAAGCCGCAAACCACGAAGGTTCTGCTCAAGGCCAACAACCGTCTCTTCCTGGTGGACCAGAAAGAAATCTGTTTTGCCTCAATCGAGGATGGCGTGATCACCGTGGTGGCTCAGAACATGGAAGGCCAGTCCAACTGCCGCACTCTGGAAGAACTGCTGAACTCGCTGGACCCAAGCCTGTTCTGGCGAGCGCATCGCTCCTATCTGGTCAATATCAACCGGATCAAGGAAGTGGTGCCCTGGTTCAAGAGCAGCTACCAGATCCGGATGGACGATAAGAAACAAACGGAAATTCCGGTGAGCCGCGCTCAAACCCGGCGGCTGCGCGATCTGTTCGGTTTGTGACCCTTCCGGCGCGCGGAGAAGCTTTTGCGCCGACTAAGAGCTGTTTGGCTGCGCTGTATAATTGAGGAACCGATGAAAGCCTACGTATACGTTTCGATGAAGAAGAGCGTCCTTGATCCGCAGGGAAAAACCATCCAGGGCGCATTGACCAAGATGGGGTACAAGGGCGTGGCCGATGTCCGCCAGGGCAAGTATTTCGAGCTTTCGCTCGATGGCAGCCTGAACCACGATGCGGCGCGCGCCGAAGTCGAACGCATGGCAAGCGAAGTGCTCACCAATCCGGTGATCGAGGAGTTTCATTACTCCATCGAAGATTAGTCTGCGGGCAGTGTTCCCAATATCTCCCGCCGCGGCGGGTTTCGTCCACTAATGTTCTCTTTGCTGCAGGGAGTCTCCCATGTGCGGAATTGTTGGCTACGTCGGTAAGAAACAAGTGGTTCCGGTGATTATTGATGGTTTGCGCCGTCTTGAGTATCGCGGCTACGACTCGGCGGGAATTGCCGTTGCGGGCGGAGAAAATGGTCTGCAGGTTCGCCGGGCGGAGGGCAAACTGCGCAACCTCGAAGAGGTGATCCGCCACAACCCTATCGACGGCACCTATGGCATCGGCCACACCCGCTGGGCCACGCACGGCCGTCCCAGCGAGGAAAACGCGCATCCCCATCGCGATTGCAGCGGAACCATCGTAGTCGTCCATAACGGCATCGTCGAGAACTACCTCGCCCTGAAAAAGCAGCTTCGCGAAGAAGGCCACACCTACAAGACGGAGACCGATACCGAAGTCATCGCGCACCTCATCGAGAAGTTCTTCATCCTGGAAAATCCGGACAAGAAAATCTCGCTTGAAGAGGCGGTGCGGATGACGGTGAAGCGGTTGAGCGGAGTCTTCGCGCTCTCCGTCATATGCAGTTCTGAACCCAACAAGATCATTGCCGCGCGCAATGGTCCGCCCGCTGTCATCGGACTGGGCAAGGACGAGTATTTTGTCGCCAGCGACGTGCCCGCAATTCTCTACCACACCCGCGATCTGTTTTTTCTTGGAGATGGCGATCTCGCCGTCCTTACACCAGAAGGTGTAAGCCTCAGCGACTTCGATGGAAAGCCCGTTCAGCGCGAGGTTCAGCACATTACTTGGGATCCCATCATGGCGGAAAAGGGCGGCTTCAAGCACTTCATGCTCAAGGAAATCTACGAGCAGCCGCGCGCCGTCCGCGACACCGCGATGGGGCGCGTTTCCTTTGATACAGGCAAAGTTTTCCTCGAGCAGATGGACGTCTCTGACGAAGAGTTCCGCAATCTGCGCAAGTTGAACATCGCTGCCTGCGGCACCAGTTGGCACGCCGGACTCGCCGGCAAGTATATGATCGAGCGCCTGGCGCGCGTTCCCGTCGAAGTGGACTACGCGAGTGAATTCCGCTACCGCAATCCGCTCATCGAAAAAAATGAAATGACAATGGTCATCACCCAGTCCGGTGAGACCGCCGACACCATCGCCGCGCAGCGTGAATCGAAGTCGCGTGGTGCCAAGACGATCGCCATCTGCAACGTCGTCGGAGCCATGATCGCGCGCGAAGCCGACGGCACTATCTACACTCACGCAGGTCCGGAAATCGGGGTAGCCTCGACCAAGGCGTTTACTGCGCAACTGGTCGCGTTATTCCTCTTCGCTTTGCGTCTCGGTCAGTTGCGCGGCACCATCGGCGAAGAAGAGTCGATCAAGCTGACGCAGAAGCTCTCGCGATTGCCTGGGCGGCTGGAAGCCGTGCTCTCCCGCGAGGAAGAAATTGAGGAACTCGCGCGCACCTACCAGCGTGTGCAGGACTTTCTTTTTCTTGGCCGCGGCATCCACTTCCCCATCGCTCTCGAGGGCGCGCTGAAACTCAAGGAGATCTCCTACATTCACGCCGAAGGCTATGCCGCCGGCGAAATGAAGCACGGTCCCAATGCCTTGATCGACGAGGATCTCCCGGTCGTGATCATTGCCACGCAAGACAAGAACGATCCCGGCTCGGTGCTGCGCTATGAGAAGACAATTTCCAATCTGAAGGAAGTTAAGGCCCGCTCCGGACGGGTGATCGCCGTCGCCACGGAAGGCGATGAGGATATTCGCGAAGCCGCTGACCACGTGATCTTCATTCCCCATGCGCCGGAGCTGCTGCTGCCGATTCTCGAAATCGTGCCCCTGCAACTGCTCGCCTACCATATCGCCGTACGCCGCGGCTGCGACGTCGATCAACCGCGCAACCTCGCAAAATCAGTCACGGTTGAGTAACTGACGCGGCAGTACCGGGGCGCTTAAGCGGGCGGAGTTGCTGCGCCTTCCTTTTGACGGCGCAGGTAATCGCGGAATGCGCTCACAAACAACTGCAAGGCGGGAGAGAGATCGTCTTTCCTGTACGCCAGCATCAGGTCTAACGTAGGTTGTGTATTCATCTCCAGTGGGCGTGCCACTACGCTTTTGGGAAGAATGTAGGTGACGTGTTCGGGAACCAACGAGAAACCCGCGCCCGCAGCCACGGCATTCACGGTCGCCAGCAGATTGTCCACATGGACCGAACTCTTGAACTTGACATCGTTCTGTTTGGCAATTTCATCGATGATCCGGTTGGGAGCTGGCATCAGGGGGCTCGGACGAACAAGCGGCAACGCTGCCAGCTTCGCCACGGGAATTCTCTTCAGTTTTGCGAGCGGCAGCTTTGCACGCAGGATTGCGACCGTCCGGAGACGATCCGCAAATTCCGTCTCGATATCATGCTCTTCAACCGGACCGGCGATGAACCCCACATCAATGCTCTGGCTGCGCAGGGCCTCAACCTGTTCCGGGCTCTGCAGGGTCCGCAGGTAGATCTGCAGGCTCGAGTAATTCTCATTCAGCTCGTGCAGAAAGTTCGCGAATCTGCCCTCAGCGCCTGGGGCAAACGCAACAGTCAAACTTCCGCTTTCGGCGCGTCCGGCCTGGCGGGCGAGTTCGATGGCCTCATCCGCCTTAGCCAGCAAATTCCTCGATTCCTTCAGAAATACCTTTCCAGCGGAGCTGAGTTGCAGATGATGCTTCTTTCGCCAGAACAACGGAGTGCCAACGATCTCCTCAAGCCGCTTGATTTGCTGGCTTAAGGAGGGCTGAACCGTGTTCAGCCGCTCGGCGGCACGGGTGAAGTTCAACGTCTCGGCGACCGCGACGAAGTATCTCAAATACCGCAAATCTAGCGACGTGAACATGCAACACTTCGGCTCGGAATCTTGCTGGATAGGTGCTCTGAAGCTCGATGATTATACCTTAATGAGCGAGACCTCTCCCGCCAAACTCTAGCTCCCAGCTTTCGCTTCAATAGCTGAAATCTTCATAGCTGGGAGGTAGGGAATTCAAGTAAACAAAGTATTTCACTCATGCTCCTGTCTGGGAGCAACATCATGACGCATTCATTGCCGGACAGGTGTGCGCTGGAGCCTTACAGGCTCGAGGCCAGAATCCCGACCGAGTCCATGAATACACTCAAAAGGAGTGATACATGCCTATCAAATTGATGGCGGCATCGCGGAGACGGCCCGGATTGACCAGGGCGGAATACTTCCGCTACATCGAGTACTACCATGGCACAATCGCAAGGCAGGAGCGCTTCAAGATCGACTCCTACATTCAAAACCACGTCATTGACGGGGCCTTTGGCGTTCTTTCGGACACGGCCCACCAGCAGATTTCCGACCGCGAGTGCGTAGTGGAACTCACTTTCAATAATTTTCCCGAGATGATAGAGACCCTTGAACCTGATCATCCTTCAGATGCTGCGCAGGACGGCAAGTTCTTTGCCGATGAACCAAACAACGTTATCGTGATGGCGGAAGAAGAAGAGATTCCGGTGCCGAATCCTCTGACCACATTCAACGCAGGATTGGGAATCGTGAAATCCGTCGGTGCGCTGAAGGTAATGCAATATATCATGCGCGACGATGAAGTGTACCGCGAGGATTATTACCAGTACTGGCGTGAAGCTCACGCCGCCGCGCTCGAAAAGTCTCCCTACGCTCGCGAGCAGATGCGGCGCTGCGTTATGAACAAGCGCTGCCGCATTAATGACAATGACGGTGCCGCCCGTAAACACTTCAAGATGGTTGACCCGCCCGTATACGATCTTGTCGTCAGCATGTGGTTCGATACGACCGAGCAGGTGGGAGCCTTCCGCCAATACAACGAAGCGCTGCAGGCCTATCCCAAGAAGTTTGCAAACTGGTCCAAGTCGTTCTTCCTTTACGTGCGCCAGGTCCCGATCATCCGGGATACACCCAAGAACTGATCGAAGTTTTCAGCGAGGAGATCCCATGTCTCAAGTTGCATCCGATATCGAAGTGAAGCCTGAGGTGAAGGCCCAATTGAACTTCAAGGATTGGTACGCCTCAACGAAAAAGAAAGCCGCAGTGCCGCCGCTGACTCCGGAAGAGCGGGCGCGGCCCTTTGCCAAGTACTATCGCGATCCGGTCCCACCCGATCCAGAACATTACGCCAAGATGGACAATCCCTGTGACCCGTCGAAGGCGATCTTTCCCGAGCAGATGAATGATCTGCTGAACCCCGGCTATCTCGATGTTGAAATCGGCTGGTGTAACCTGCCGAACGGCGCCGGTTTCATCGCAAACTGCTATCAGCACATGGGAATGACTGCCGAGATGGTCGACTGGTGGTTCGCATGGCACACCCTGGAAGATCTGCGTTACCGCATCTGGTATCCGCCGCAGCACGGCGGCATCATGATCAGTCCCGAAACACGCAAGCGTATGCTCGATCCGGCCATACCGATGCGCGAGAAGAATTGGGGCGCCACGCACCACGTCACGGAAAACTGCGACTGCGGAATGGAAAATATCGATATCAGCTTCCTATCGCCGAAGGATTTCGGTTTTGACATGTCGCGGTGGAAAGAGCCGTTTGTCTCCACCTTCGCGGGTGGCTTCGGATGGGCCTGCACCGTCAATAAGACGGATGAGTCGATTACCGCTCCGGCGCTGATGTGTCATATTTTCCGCCAGATTCCCGGCGGTATCGAGCATCGCACGCGCTTCTGGCTGGGCTATCGCATCTCAAGCGGCAAGCCCGAACTGAGTTTGCCTCCCGGAATCGCTGTACCTACGTCCGCAATCCAGGGTCTGGCAAGGCACAACGTTAAAGAGTTCAAGAATTTCGGCGTGCTCATTCCTCAGATATACAGTGAACTCGGCGGAAAAATGGAAGCCTGACCGATCAGCCCCGTCCGGACCTGGACTGGCCGGGGCTGGTCCTTGCATCGCTATTTCAAGTCAAGTTTCGTCTGCAAAGCACCCCCCGAGGCCGCTCAACCCGAAAGCGAGTTTCGGAGGAAACCCTTATTCAGACGTACATGCGCACAATTCCAGCTCCGCTTATCCGCGGGTCATGGTTCCGTCCCAGGTGCTGACTTTGGCGGGTATTTCCTTGCCGGTGAACCAGGTCGAGGTAACGTTCTTGGTTTCGGTGTAGAACATGAAGCCGTCTTTTCCCATGCAATGCAGATCGCCAAAGAAGGACTGCTTGTGTCC
>JBEKOO010000028.1:0-39399 GCA_049521655.1 Candidatus Korobacteraceae bacterium | reverse complement strand
GTTGCCAACCGGGATGGAAATCACACCCTACAATAATCATGAAGGCTTCTCCTGACCCAGAAGGCTTGGTCCTCAACCAAAGCATACCGAGTCCGCTGAAGCCTTCGTTCTTATCCCATCAGGTTTATGCCGGCCCAGCCGAGAAATGGCACCGGCGCCTGCCGGTTTGGTCTCTCAGTAAACCACGAGTGAACGTCCTGAACTCAATCTCCACCTGGACGCCACTTGCATCATAGCAAGCGCTGTGCCTGCTAATCGCCGCCAGCACCCGCTAGTGGCCTTGGCGGACGCTGGACCAGCAATCGGAATTTTACCCTCCTGAATGCGCGCGGGCATTCATCACCCTTCAACTCACCACGCCGACACCATTTCCGGATTCCATTAAGCGCCGCTTCGGGGCCGCCGGCCGCCAGCGAAACTGCTTGACTTGGAGTTGAGTCTGTAATAAATACGGGTTCACATCGACGGGGGACTTCGCAGGATCAGTCCACGTCTCGTTTTTCCCGGTTGTGAACTTCTGCAAGCTTCGAAATTCATAGCTTTCCGCTGACCTGCCTCTAGCGAGAAGTTGGCGCATGGGATTGTGCTGGCTCCGATTAATGCGAATCAATTAGCTTGGCAGGTCAGGTGACGATAGGGTAAAAAGAAGCAAGCACTTTAAGAGAAAATTTTCGCGCAAAATAGTTAAGCATGGAGAGAGGGTTCAGTGGATCTCCAGACAATCCTGATTCTTGCCCAGGACGCTCTAACCAATAGTTCGATTTACGTCCTGCTGGCGATGGCGACCATCCTGGTGTTCGCTACCACACGGATTCTGTTTCTGCCGCAGGGAGAATTCGTCGCCTTCGGCGGTTTGACCCTGGCCAGCTTCCAGACTGGCATTATGCCGGGAACGGTCTGGCTGCTGCTCCTGCTGGCCTGCGTTGCAGCGGTGATGAAAACTGTCCGCCTGCTCTCATCCGGAGCGGCCAGGGATTTGCCGAAAGCACTTGCCGAAACCCTGCTGCCCGCCTTTGCCATCGGCTTTGTTGCCCATGCATGTGCTCCCATGCACTTGGCCTTGGGCTGGCAGATTCTGCTGACGTTGCTGATTGTCACCCCGATGGGTCCTCTGATTTATGAGGTAGCATTTCGGCCTCTTGCCGACTCCGCCACGCTGGTGCTCTTAACCGCGGCGGTTGCGGTCCACTTCGTTCTCCTCGGATCAGGATTGCTGTTCTTTGGCGCGGAGGGGTCCCGGACACCTCCCTTTACGGAAGCGCAATTTACTTTCGGGGACATTACCATCTCCGGACAGAGTCTGTGGGTTTATGCCATCTGTATTCTGCTTGCGGCCTCACTGGCATGGTTTTTCGGCAAGACCATGTATGGCAAGGCGCTCCGGGCAGTGGCTTTCAATCGTCACGGCGCTCGCTTGGTGGGCGTTGACCCCTGCGTGGCTGGCAGCCTCTCCATGGGCATGGCAGCAGGCATCGGTGCTTTGTCGGGCATTCTCATCGGCCCCATTACCACCCTCTACTACGATTCGGGCTTTCTTATCGGCTTGAAGGGTTTTGTGGGTGCCATTTTCGGCGGCCTCGCCAGTTATCCGGTGGCGGCGGCCGGTGCTCTGCTGGTCGGCTTCCTGGAATCGTACTCATCTTACTGGTTGAGTAGCTACAAGGATGTAATCGTATTTACCCTGATTATTCCGGTTTTGCTATGGCGTTCACTTTCCAGTGTCCACTTCGACGACGAAGAACTCTAGCTCCGGACTTTACTGCGAGGGAAGAATTAAATAAATGGTACGCCGAATCGGATTGATCACATTTGTGGTGCTGCTGGCAATGGTGCCCCTGCTCCCACCTTTTTATCTCACCATGGCCAGTTACATTGGGCTGTATAGCATGGTGGCGCTAGGGTTGGTTCTTCTGACCGGCGTTACCGGCTTGTTGTCGCTCGGCCAGGCGGCCTTCATGGGACTGGGCGCTTACACCACCGCGATGCTGACTTTGCGCCTTCACTGGTCCCCGTGGCTGACCCTCTTCGCCTCCTTGGCTTTGACACTGATAATCTCTTTGGTGCTCGGTAGCATCACCCTGCGCATGGCTGGCCACTATCTTCCGCTGACTACGATTGCCTGGGGCATAAGTCTGTATTTTCTGTTCGGCAATATTCCCGCCCTGGGCGGTTATACCGGACTTACCGATATACCACCTCTCAACTTATTCGGCGTCGAGATGCGCGGCGAGCGCGGCTTTTATTACTTGATCTGGGGCGTGTGCCTGGCGTCTTTGTGGGTCACCATCAACCTGCTTAACTCACGCGAGGGCCGGGCCATTCGCGCCCTCAAGTCAGGGCTTACCATGGCGGAAGCCTTCGGGGTCAGCGGCCCCCGCCTTAAGATCCTCGTGTTCGCCTATTCCGCGCTATTGGCCTGTATGGCGGGTTGGCTTTATGCCCACATGCAGCGCTTTGTCAATCCCACGCCCTTCGGTGTGGGACCGGGAATTGAGTTCATCTTCATGATCGCCCTGGGTGGGGCGGGCAACGTCTGGGGTGCCGTGGTAGGTGCCTCCGTGATTACGGTTTTGAAGACGGTTTTGCAGGGTATCCTTCCCCAAATTTTAGGTAGGGCGGGCAACTTCGAGGTGATCGTTTTCGGCATCCTGATGATCGCAAGCTTGCAATGGATGCGAGGAGGAATTTGGGTCTTCTTCGAACGCCTGCTTCCTCCCGTAAAAGACCCTCCTATCCCGCAAGCCAAAGACCTCATTGCCCGGACGCAGCCTGCACGCGGTGAATTGCTTCTCAAGGTGGAGAGCATCAGAAAAGAGTTCGGCGGGCTGGTCGCGGTCAATAACGTGAGCTGCGAGGTTTTTGCCGGAGAAATTCTCGGACTCATCGGCCCCAACGGGGCCGGTAAGACCACGATGTTCAATCTGATCAGCGGAGAATTGCCCCGCACCTCCGGGAACATCTCTTTTGCGTCGCAAAAAATCAGCGGCCTCCAGCCGCATCAGATCGCACGTCATGGGTTGATTCGAACCTTCCAGCACGTCAAGCTAATCGCCAACATGACGGTGATCGAGAACGTCATGCTGGGCGCATACCTGCGCACCCATGACGGCCTTTTTGCCGCCGCCACCTGCCTGAACCGCCGTCCGGATGCCCAAGTCCGTGCCGAGGCGGCCAAGCAACTGCGCCGCGTGGGACTGGCAGATAACATGTTCGCTCTGGCCGGAAGCCTGCCCTTAGGTAAACAACGAATTGTCGAGATTGCCCGCGCTCTCTGTGCCGATCCAATCCTGCTCCTGCTCGATGAACCGGCTGCCGGCCTGCGATATCTCGAAAAGCAGGAACTGGCAAAGCTACTCAAGACGTTGCGCGATGGGGGTTTGAGTGTACTGATCGTCGAGCACGATATGGATTTTCTCATGAATCTGGTTGACCGCATTGTTGTAATGGATTTCGGTAAGAAACTGGCGGAAGGGCTACCGCAGGAAATTCGCTCTAATCCGGAAGTTCTCGAAGCCTACCTGGGGGGGGTGTAATGTCGGAACGTTTGCTCACCGTCCGGGATCTGAACGTTCGCTACGGCAAGGTAGAAGCCGTTTATCACATCTCACTGAACGTGGATCAGGGTACCATCATCACTGTGATCGGTCCCAATGGAGCCGGCAAATCGACCTTGCTGAATGCTGTCATGGGCGTGCTCCGATGTCGAGGCACAGTGGAATTTCGTGGCAAGAATATTGCTAAGCTCAGCATCGAACAGCGGGTCGCACAAGGGCTATGCTTGGTTCCGGAGACACGTGAGCTGTTCGCTCGAATGTCGGTCGCCGATAATCTTCAGTTGGGCGCTTTCACACGCTTCCGCCGGGGAGATAAAGGAATTCGGCAGAGTCTTGATCATGTTTTCGCGCTGTTTCCGCCACTCAAAGAACGGCGCAACCAACTTGCTGGCAGCCTGTCGGGGGGCGAACGGCAGATGCTGGCCCTGGGACGCGCCTTGATGAGCCAGCCAACCCTGCTCATGCTGGACGAACCCAGCCTCGGTTTGGCGCCGCTGATTGTGAAAGAAATCCTGAACACCATCAGTGAGCTGCGCTCGACTGGGGTCAGCATTCTGCTCATCGAGCAGAATGCCCGGGCTGCGTTGCAGATCGCTGATTATGGATACGTTCTTGAAAACGGTGAGGTCGCCCTTGAGGGCCCAAGTCACGACCTGGCCTGTAATCCGCGCGTCATCGAAAGCTATCTTGGCCTGGGAGGGGCTGCCGCAGTCGCCGAGCAGGATTCCTCCGCGCATTCCTGAGAAGAGAGTATAACGAACCTGTTATCTTCTTCAGCGTGCCGAGACAGGGCTTTGGGTTTCAAGAAAAAGGGTCCCAAGAAAAAGTCACTGCGGACCACGGAAAGAAATGAAGGGTTCTCTATCAAAGAATTTACCACCAGACTGGAGGCAATAAAATGAAACGATCGGCCGTTGTAATTTGCGTTTTCCTGGTTTTTGCTGCGTGCATTTGGGCAGAAGCGCAAGAAATTACCATCGGCGTCAATTTTTCCACCACCGGGCCCTCGGCCTCTCTCGGAGTTCCCAACCAGAACGCCATGCTCCTCGCCCCTCATGTGATCGGGGGCCAGAAAGTCCATTACATTTTCCTGGACGACGCTTCCGATCCCACACTCGCGTTGCAGAATGTGAAACGCCTGATTTCGCAGGACAACATCGACGTCCTGATCGGTCCGAGCGTCACCCCGACCACGCTTGCGGTCATTGAAACGATTGCCGCATCCAAGGTTCCCATGATCACCTTCGGATCGACAAGCCGCCTTGTCCTTCCCATGGACGAAAAAAAGAAGTGGGTATTTAAGACGACCCCCAACGACGATATCTTCTGCACGGCACTGGTCAATGAGATGGTCAAGAAGGGTGTCAAGACCTTGGCCTTGATCGTGGTTAACGACCCCTTCGGGGAGAGCTGGACAGAAATCACTACTCGGCTCGCCACCGCCAAAGGGATCAAAATTCTTACCGTTGAAAAGTTCAACCGTGATGACACCAGCGCTACCGCCGAGGCTCTGCGGGCGATGAGGGGCAATCCGGATGCAATTCTGGTTGCCGCCGTGGGAACACCGGCAGTCACCCCGAGCCGGGCACTGGTCGAGCGCAACTACAAAGGACAGATTTATCATGCCGGCGGCATGGTGAATGCCGACTTCCTGCGCGTTGGTGGGAAGGCCGTGGAAGGCATCTACTCCCCAACTCCTCCTCTAGTGGTCACGGAACAGTTGCCGACTGGCTATCCCACGAAAAAGGCGGGGCTTGAGTTTCTTAAGCTCTACGAGGCCAAGTACGGTGCAGGTTCAAGGTCGCAGTATGCCGGCCACGTTTGGGATGCCGTCAAGGTGCTCAATGTGGCCATCCCCGTCGCTATGAAAAAGGGCAAACCAGGGACGCTGCAGTTCAGGGAGGCTCTGCGTGACGCGATGGAAAATGTGAAAAATGTGGTTGGTGTTCAAGCCGTCTATAACATGACTCCTGCTGACCATAGCGGAATCGATCAAAGAGGCATGGTGATGGTGAAGGTTGAGAACGGCACCTGGAAACTGGTCGCTTATCCGAACTTCTGATTCGTCATGGCGGAGCCTTCTTTACTGGCCAGGCACGATAACTGGAGCCGCCAATAACGCGGTCGGCGGCCCCAGCTATCTGTTGCATTGGGGAGTACAGAATTATAAAATCCACCAGATTTTCTCAAAACGCAGGAAGTGATCCTGGCCAAGCAGCTGGACGTGGCCCGCATCCTCGATCGAATCGATACCGAGAGGGTTTCGTGCAATGCCAAGCGAAAAGAACTCTGAACTTATAAGGAGAGATCCACAATGAGAAGTTTCAAAATAATGCTGGTAGTTGCTTTATCAATTTTCTTTGTAATTCTCACAACCCCAGTTCTTTCCCAGGCACAAATTACCATTGGCGTGGATCTTTCGACGACTGGGCCTAATGCTGCCATAGGAATTCCACAAAAGAATGGCATCATGCTCATGGCGAAACCCGTCATCGCCGGCCTGAAGGTCAACTGGGTTTATCTCGACGATGGGTCAGACCCTACCCTCGCCGTACAGAATGTAAAGCGAATGATATCGGAGAACAATGTTGATGTAGTGCTTGGGCCCGGAGGCACGCCGGCATCACTGGCGGTGCAAGAGGCGCTCATGGAAGCCAAGACTCCCGACATCGCTTTCGGATCAGTCAGCACCGTGGTTTTTCCCGTGGAAGGAAAGAAGCGTTGGATTTTTAAGACGGTTGCCAACGACGATGTTTTCGTCCAAGCGATGGTCCATCACATGCTTACCGTAACCCATGTTCACACCCTCGGAATCATCGCAGTGAATGATTCTTTTGGCGAGAGCTGGATCAAAGCTACTCAGCAGGTTGCGACTGCGGCTGGAATCAAGATCGTTGGCATCGAGAGATACGAGCGCAATGACAACAGCACAATCCCCCAGGCCCTTAAGATTATGAGGAACAATCCAGACGCGGTCCTGATCGCTGCCAATAACACCGCAGCCGTTACCCCGCACCTCTCTCTTATTGACCGCGGGTACAAAGGCAAGATTTATCAGTCGGGCGGTTCGGTGAATCCAGAGTTTCTTCGCCTGGGCGGCAAAGCGGTGGAAGGCTCGTACAACGAACAGTCGCCGTTCGTGATCGCGGACCAGTTGCCGGATGGCTATCCCATCAAGAAGCCTGCCCTGGAGTTCTTAAAACAGTATGCGGCCAAATACGGCCCACCTGCGTCGTATTCCGCTTACGGTGGTGATGCCGTCAAACTGCTGGAGGCTGCAATACCCGTGGCGCTGAAGAAAGGCAAACCCGGTACGGTTCAGTTCCGCGAAGCCCTGCGCGATGCATTGGAGAATTCCAGGAATGTCGTAGGTCTGTCTGCCGTCTTCACCATGTCTCCTACCGATCATACCGGCATCAATGAACTCGGCATGTGCGTGATGAAGGTGGAACATGGCCAGTGGAAACTCGAGCAGATAGCGGCCTTCAAGAAGTAATTGCTAACCTGCAGCTCGCGGCAGAAGTGGTACCGGCGGGAAACGCGCTGGTACCACTTCTGCATGCTCCAGCCAAAACAAAACTGCAAGAAGCCGTTGGGCGCAACGGCCAGAGCCGCCGCAGCATCGGCAGCGTGAAGCCCCAGCGCACCTCCGCCTGCTGAAAGAGAAAGACGCCTAGCAGGGTGATGAGCGGCTCCAGCGGGTGCCGGAAGCGGGCATGCACAGTCACGATGTAATACACCGCCGGAAGCAGCAGAAAAGCCGCGGCAAAGAGCCCCGCGCCGGGAGTGCGCCGCCGAAGCGCCAGCGCCAGGCCCAATAGACCGGCCAGCGAGGAGAAGCTGTAATTCAGTCCCCGGCCAAAGTTGACCAGCGGGCTGGAATCGGGATTGGGAACGCCGAACCAGAAAAAGTCCATGCGCGCCAGGCAGAGCCGCAGAAAGCGCAGCGGATCCGCATGTATGGCCTGCCGGGCCAATTCGCCGCGCCAGGCCGTGTAGCGCAGCTCGCCCATCTGCCGGTAGAGTTCGAACTGCCTGGGATTCTTGGCCGGGTGGTTATAGATCATCAGGATACCGTTTGCCCCTGGACCGTTGCCCAGGGAAAGCTCCGCGCCAAAGTTTGTGCGGAAGAGAACAAACTGATGAAAAACTCGCTCGTTTCTCCAACTCCATGGGGCGATCACGGCGAAAAACAGCAGGCCAGCGGCGATGGCTTTGGGCAGGAGCGTGCTCCACGCCCTCCCGCTGCGCGCCAGCATCCAAAGGCCGCAGACCGGCAGAAAGAGCAGCAAGCTGGGATTGGAGAGCGCGATCAAGCCCCAGACAAGTCCGAATCCAAGCCAGCGCGGCCAGGTTGGGCCGTCCCCGCGGCGGGCTCCCACGCAGCCAACCCGCAGCGCAATCAACAGCGCCAGCTGGAAAAGCAGGGCGGTTAGCGTCGTCTCCCATACCCACTTCACCGCATACTGCATGGCCGCCGGATAGAGCGCCCAGATCCACCCCGACCAGCGCGCCGTGCGCAGGCCAAAGCAGCGCTCGCCGGTCTCCCAGATCACGGGGATCATCAGCGCGTTCAGCAGACTGTCGAGCAGGAGAACCGCCCAGGCCGAGAGCGTGGAATAGACTCCGAAGAGCTTGAAGATGCCGCCCAGGATCAGGGGAAAGAGCGGCGTGACCCAAGCCGTTGGACCGCTATGGCCAGAGAAGGGATCGGCGTAGCCGTTGCCCGTGGCCAGCGCGCGGGCGATGCGGCCCATCTCGGCGCCGAAGCGGAAGTGGTCCTCTGCTGGATTGATTCTGAAGTAGTGGCAGAGGGCGACGACCGCCAGCCGCACCCCCAACGCCAGCCAGAACAGCCGCCACGGCCCACATGCGCGCGCGCCCGCGGCCAAGTGCGCGCGACGGGTTTGCCCCGTGTTGCCGGATGCCGGGTGCAATGAACTCTGGCTCATGGAATCCATACAAAGCGAGTGTTACGACGGCGCCGATTGCGCGGCGCGAAGTGCTGAAGCGTATCGCCGTTTCGCCTACATCATAATATAGCAACGCGCGATGGCGCTCGGAAGAAGTTCAAGGCGCTGTTTGTCGGCGGCGACATTGGTCGCGAGACAGCTCCCATGCTTTGGCATACTTCCAGCTTACGTACGCGGAGTGATAGAGGTGAAGCAACAGACCTTCGCGCCCGTCGAGGAACCCGAGACGGAAAAAATAGTTATAGATGAACGTAGCCAGCGGCCGCACGACGATGTTGAGCACGCTGAAGCTGCGGGGCCCCTTCCCAACCACCATCTTTGCGCCGAGCGATGAATAGCGGTTCATGTACTCGAGGTAGTAAGTCAGCGTGGGGTACGCATAGTGCACAAGCGCGTGGCGGAACCGTCCCACTTGCCCCCGGTTCTTGAGTTCAAAGTGATCATGCGGATCGAAGCCAGTGGAAAAGCCGGCGCCCCGCCGGAACAACCGCAATTTCGGATCGGGATAGAAACCACCGTGGCGAATCCATTTTCCGAGGAAGAGATTCTGCCGAGGTATTGAATAGCCCTCAATCTTGCCATCCGCAGCGAGAACACCACGAATCTCGTCGGCCAAGTCGGGCGAGACTTCCTCATCGGCGTCAAGCGACAGGATCCAGTCTTGGGTACAGAGCTCCAGCGCATAATTCTTTTGCGCCACATAGCCCCTCCAAGACTCGACTACGATTTTGACTTTTGGGCCGTAACTCCGCGCGATCTCCAGCGTGCGGTCGGTCGAACCTGAGTCGACCAAAATGATCTCCTCGGCGACCTCGCACACGCTCGACAGTGTGCGCGCGATGTTTTTTTCTTCGTTGTAGCAGATGATACAAACGGAAAGTGCCATGGGCATACTTGCAGATTCAGATTATAATCCGAGATATCTCTCTTGACTCCGAAAATGGCAAGACCCCACCCTCATTCAGAGGATGTGGGGTGTAGATGCACAAACGTGACGGTGTCGGCTATTCCAACACATCGGAAACCGACGTCACGATACGGTTAGCTCCCACCACCGTTGCGTCGTCGGGGACATTCTTTGTGACCACAGAGTTGGCGCCAATTCTAGCTCGATTGCCGATGCAGACAGCGCCAAGAACCACTGCGCCGGCACCGATGTAGACATCATCGCCAATGACAGGAGCTAGGTTGTCGAGCCTTCTTGCACCCAGTGTGACGTGTTGCATGATGGTTACCCTTTGACCCAGCCTGGTTTGGCTATGGACGGTAATGCCATACGGGTGAGCCAGCAGCAGGCCGGATGGGATGGTGCAGTTGATATCACAACCGAGCATGACCTGCACCAGCCTGGTGAGGACCGGAACTCTATGACGGCAGAGAAAAAGCAGCACCTCCGCCGCTATGGGATTCTTAGGCGAAGAAGACACGCGCTCATCTGGCTGTTCTGCTCTCATGGCTGCTACTCCCATTCTGAAGGAAACCTCGATCACCGTCAGCACTGCGATACGGCCGAGGAGAATTCCGCCAACCCATGGCAGCCACAATAAAATTCACCAAAGGGCGGTGCGCTGCTTTTGCAGACATCTGATGAATCGGATGTAGCAGGTACCCAGACCTGTTCGGGAATCTCAACATATCTACCACTGTCGTCTCCTCCGGTGCCGGACGGTACGACCTCCAAAAGCGAGCAGTCCAGAAATTTAGTACTTTACATACCAGTCGTCAAATTGCGAGACCTTTTCAAATTTTCGGACATACCCTTTTTCGGTTAACAGTGAAAATACGGCTTCTCTGCTGGCTTCCATGAAATTGTGTTCGCAGGTAATCACTCTGAACTGAAAGCTGTCAAAATTGAAGTTGCTTAATATTTGGTATTCGCTGCCTTCCGTGTCAATCGAGAGGTAGTCGATATTCCTGGGGGCACTGTACTTGGCAAGCAGGTCCTCGAGGGAAATGGTTGTAACGTCGTATGTCTTGCCTTTCTTTCTCTCTTGACGATGGGCATCAGTTGCGCTGTACGAGTGAATGGTCGAGAGCTCCGCGGTTTCTGCTTCGTTGAAAGTTAGAGTCGAGTTTGAGGCAGACCATACGCACTCTGTAGAAATGTGACAATTTCGGTTTTTTTTCAGATCTCCTTGCCAACATGTGGCGGGCTCAGCAAGGATTCCGCTCCATCCAAATTCCTTCTCCAGGAGGTACGTGTTGCTTAGATCGATGCCGTCTGCCGCCCCAAACTCAACAAAAAAACCATTTCTCTTGAAGTCCACCTCAGACAGAACAAACAGATCCTGCCGCAATTGAGCCTTCGACCTGCGCAGATATCTTAGTAGTTGTGACGAATATTGGTTCGGTAGTTCCAGGAGCAGATCGAGGTCAGCGCTGTTCCTCGCTACTTCTTGAAGGTGACCATATCTTTCTATTCCGATGTCGAATTTTTTCAGCGTCTTTCGCACTAGCTTCTTGAGGCCTTTGCTCAACTTTTAGCTCCTGTTCCCGCCTTACTGGACTCCGAGACTCAACGCTCAATGGCTAAGAGAGAATTTCTCTTCCACGGCCGATCTGCTCGAATTGAGCCTCTGGCGGTGCTTGCCCTTCGCATGTTGCCGGGCCACGCGCGGCGACTACCCGCACATGAGAGACATAGGCGACGATGACGCCCCAGAAGAAATAATAAGGAACGGCGTAGAAGGGCTTTTCCAACATATCCTCCCCCACGATACCCACCAGTATGATCGAACAAAAGATCATCATAACCAGCAGCCGCATCGCGTCCACCGTCCATCCGCGGCGACGAGCGAGATTGAAACCGCTCCACCAGGTCCAGAACAAAGTAAACTGCATCGAGATCCAGAAGAACGCTCCCAGCAGACCCAACCTCGCCAGAACAGAAATAAAGGAATTGTGCGGTTCTCGAACCACCACCCCTCCTCCCAGGCTGTAGTTCACGAGCGGCATACCATAACCCAGTCCAAATATCAGATTCTCCGGACTCCGGTTCAGTTCCTTCCCAATCTTCTTCCACCACCCGAGGCGCAGCGCAATACCGCCCGCGGAGCCTGATAAAGCCTGGTCTTCACTGGTTCCGCTCACGCTTTCGAAATGCTTGCTCACAAAATCGAGCGATACCTTGCCTAGCCGGCCCTGCATTCCTGTTCCAGAAGCAGAGACCAGAAGGATAAGCAACAGCGCAACTGAAATCACAGCCGTCCATTTTACAAATGTCTTGCGCTGGAAGAGCAGGAGCAAGAACAGCACAAGAATGATCTGCGCATACACAGTTCTGGATTGCCCCAAGCCGATGGCGGCGCCCAGGAAAAGAGCGATCCACACATAGCGCATATTGCCCTTGGCATACGGGGTTTTGACTAACAACAACATCACCGCCGCGGTGATTTCAAGCGTGCAGGTGTTTATGTAACTGAAAACAATCGGGATGCTGTAACCGCCTGCAGCCATAATATGGGGCGAGTAGTTCGCAAGGAACTTGCCTGCCGGAAATGACAGGCCGTAGATGGCTCCTACGAACATAATCCCGCAAAAGAAATGAAACAGGCGATCGAGTTTGGCAGCGTTCAGTGCAAGGGTGAAACCGAGCACCAAAAAGAGCGAGTCGATCACCTGCGAAGCATCACGAAGCGCCCACATGCCGTATTCAGGCATGCCTAAGAGAGATCTGCAAATACCATAAATCCACCAGAGCAGCAACGGAAGAAGCCAGAGCACACGATTCAGCCGCACGGCAATCTTGGGAATATTGATGCTCACGAACGCGAACACAAGCACGAGTTCGCCGATCGGAACTCCTTTCCCGACTGGCGGAATGCGCAACTGCACGAAGCCCTGGTTCAGGAGCAGATAACCAGCAATGGTGCCGAGCAGAATCTTCTCCCGGATTGTGAAGGTAGGATGCATCAGACTCCGCGCTGCACGCTACCGAATTCCATTCACGATTGCCGTTGAAGCGAGGCCGCTTATGATCGATTGGCTATCGAGGAGGGCGGTCTTCAGTTTGCTCGGCGGTACGTACACCACATCTTCCGCACGCAGCATAATGGGCGCAGCCTGCGCCTTCATGGATTTCCTGTAGGGAACCGGAATCTGAAGTATTTCCCCGTTTGGGGCACGTCGGATAATTCGAATGTCCCCAACCGCCGCCTGCGTGGCCGCCCCGTATGCCAATGCAATAGCCTGAATCGCGTCCAGTTTGCCGTCCTCCTGCATCAGATATCCACCCGGACGGTTTACAGCCCCCAGGACGTACACGATCCCGGCGCGTCCAACCTGGACAACATCACCGGCCTTTACTGTTATATTCTCCACTTCGGAAGAGCTCGTCCCGCGGGCATACTTGAACTTGATCACGTGCTCGCCGATGCCTTCAGGGCGATGAATTTCGATCGCGTTTCCAGCAGTTGGCGTAAGACCACCGGCCAGCGCGATCACGTCAACGAACTTTCTTTCCGCCAAGAGAGGGTATTGGCCGGGAGAGGCGACCTCGCCCAGGATGGTGACCATAGGAGCCGTATATTCCACGATGGTAACCTGCACTTGTGGTTTCGTGAACAGCTCTGATTGGACGAGCTTTCCGGCGATCAACTCCTGCGCCTCGGCAACTGACCTGCCGGAAATCTGAACCCTGCCGACAAACGGGATGGTAATGGTTCCGTCGATGTCCAACCGATGGGGCCCGGAGAAATCGTCGCCCCCAAAAACCGCAATATTAATGAGATCACCAGGTGCCAGCTTCAACTTCGAGAAGTCTTCAGGGACCGCATTCAGTTTGAATGTATCCGAACTCTTGGAGCGGTCGGCGGCATTTGCCGACGGGCCGGATGTTCCGATTCCAGCACCAGTGGATGGAGTTGTCAGCGACTGCTGAGCCACGGCGCTGGCGCAACAGATTGCCATTGCCACAGCCGCGAGAATCGAAGCTAGCCTCTTTTTCCCATGCAGAAATTTTAATTTCCACTCACTCATTGGAGTTCCCTTCGGAGTAATAGTCGCTGTGTCCGCTGTAGCCATAGTAATAAGAATAGTCGGCCGATGCCGTCTGGATGCGGTTGAGCACGAAACCTAAAACCGGGCCGTTCTTGTAGCGCAGCAGTTTGGAGACACGAGCCAACAGCGGACGAGTAGTCACGCCCGAGCGCACGACACAAAGAACGCAATCGACTTTGGGCAGGATGATTACCGCGTCCGTCACCAGGATGGCCGGGGGAGTATCGATGATCACGAAGTCGTACTCCTCGGAAGCTTGCCGCAGCAGTTCGCTGAAGCGTGCCGAGCCCAGCAGTTCGGCTGGAATCGGCGGCCGCGGACCGCCCGGGAGCACGAACAGATTGCTCTGTTCCGGATACTCGAAGATCCCTTCGGAAAGAGTCTTGCTTCCGGTCAGTACATCACTGAGGCCGACTGACTTTGCTTTCGGCGAAAGGCGTGCATACTTGGGCTTTCGCATGTCCCCCTCGATCAGCAGGACGCGCGAACCTTGCTGCGCGAAAGCAGCGGCCAGATTGATCGAGACCGTTGTCTTCCCTTCACCTGAAAGCGCGCTGGTAACGGAGATGATCTTGGGCGGAGCCTCAGCCCGCAACAGCAAGATGGACGTGCGCAAAGAACGAATGGCTTCCGAGACGATCGACTTGGGCGACGCTACGATCCATGGGATCAAGCTCTTCGGATCAGCCTGCTCCTGCTTCTGCCTCTGTTTCTTTTGACCATAGCCATAGCCATACATTCCGGGCGTGGAGACATCGGGAAGAAGACCGAATACCACACCGTGCGTAATGGACTCCACCTGCGAGCTTGAAACCACGCTCCGGTCCATGTTCTCCCAGAGGAATGCGCTACTTACACCGAGAAACAGACCGGCTCCGAGGCCAAGTGCGAGCCACAACGAAGCCTTGGGAATCACCGGCGCATACGGCGCCCGCGCCAGGTCGGCGATGGTTACGTTCGATGCGCGAACGCCGGCGTCGATATTGGCCTCCTGCAGTTTGGTATAGAGGTCCTCGTACAACATCTCTTGCGCAACCGCTTCCTGCCGCAACATGGTGAGTTGCATCGCCTGATCGTTGACCCGATTGGCCCGCTGTTGTTGTTCGTCGAACTGCTGGCGAACACCATCTTCGACTTTTCGTGAAACTTCGAAATCAGTCTTCGCCCGCTGGGCGATGTTCTTTAGCTCCTCTTTGATTTCAACATCGAGAGCGGAGATACGATTCGCGATCTCGGCCCGCTTGGGATTCTTCGCTCCGTACTTGGTTACAGCATCCGCAAGATCGACTTTCAGAGCATTCTGCTGCTGCTGCAGAACCATGAGAGGGCTCAGACCGCCGCCTTGCATGACCACTGCCGAATCACTCCCGAGCACCAGGGGAGAGTTTGCCAGATTGGAGACCAAAGAGGGATCCTGCGTTGCCGCGAGCTTATAAATGGCTTCTTTGGTCACCCGGTTCAGTTCCGCCAGCGTCAACTGATTGTTGAGCATGCTGAACTTCTCCAACACGGGATTCGTGAACTCGCCCTTAGCGCTCGAAGCCTTGCCGCCGCTGCCACCCATAGACATCTGGTCCACGCTGATGATTCCAGTCTGCCGCTGAAAATCGGCCAGTCGTTTTTCAGACTCCTGAACTTTTGATTTCAGACCAGACAACTGCTCGGTAAGCCACTCGGAGGCATCCTGAGTGGAATCATAATGACTCCGCAGATACTGTCTCTTGTACTCATCAACCACCGCATTGGCTATCTGCGCCGAGAGCTTCGGATCTCTAGAGGTGCAGGAAATCGTCAGCAGGCGCGTGTCGGTGATCGCTTCAATCTTCAATCCCCCGATGAACATGCCCACCAGACTGTCCCGAAGAGCTGGTATATCTTCAATCTGCTGGGAAGGTTCGAGTCCCACCGTCTTGCTCTTACTTCTAAACAAGCCGTGCCGCAGAAACTCGCCATTCGAGCTTAAATTCAGCTTCTTTATTACTCCCAAAGCGACAGAAGGGCTCTGCATCACAGTGGAGGCCGTTTGCAGTTCTGTCTTTAGATCATCGGAGCCAGAGAGGGCACTCGCAAGGCTGGAGATGGAACTGGACTGCATGCTTGAGTTTTGCGTATTTAGCTCAATTAAGGTCGACGCCGTGTATTTGCGGGGCCATATACTGCTGAGCAGCAGGGCGATCGCAAAACCTGCGACCGTACATCCTAGGATGACCCATTTCCTCTTTCGTATTACGCGAAAGGTTGCGTGCAACGACTCGTCCTGCTCGTCACCCCACGCCGGGGAAGCGGCGTCTGCTGCCTGCAGCAGAATGGAAGGCGGATCCACAGGCGAGTTCTTCTCTTCTGACATTTCTAGTAGTCCCCCAATTTCGGAAGCAGATCTTATTAGTCGCGCACATACGGGCTCCTAAGCAGAACATGCTTCGCCCGGCGATTCCGGAAGACGGTGAAATTCTTAGTTCTGAATACTGTCCATTAAGATACCGAATGAAGTTCGCTGAATTAAATTATATCTTTCTAATTACGCGCATACGGCTAAGCTGAATGACTGACGTGCAACCACCAAATAAATCTATGCGGAACCAGATCAGTGTAGATCGAGACTTACTCGAACCAGGATTCAGGAAGAGAATGTTCTTCCTTGCCAGAGATGTTTCCTATCTCCAATTTCTGGCGAAGCCCCTTCGCTGTTTGCCGGGCTGCAAACATCCACCAGAATATCTTCTAAGAGTGCTTGCCGCATTGTACAACCTGCACAGTGGCTCGCGCTGCCTACCGCCGACGGATGATTCGCGAGAACAACCTGGGCACGAGTGTCAGCACAAAGCCCGTGTTGGTCACAAGGTACCGCTTCCAAAGACGCCTCGGCTCACTACAGACGCGGAAAATCCATTCCAACCCGTGGTCGCGCATCCAACGCGGGGCTTGCGCAAGCGCATTTCCGTGGATATCGAACGCCTGTCCAACGCCAAGCATCACTACTGAATGGATGGCTTCACGATGCGCCGACATCCAACGTTCCTGCTTCGGACAGCCCAGTCCGACCCACAGCAGGTCAGGTGTAGCCGAGTTGATCATCTGTACAACGGCCTTGTCTTCTTCGGCAGTAAGCGTGCGATAGGGAGGGGAGTAAAAACCGGCGATCCTCACTCCGGTGAAGCGGCTTTGCATTGTAACCGCCAACCGTTCCACCACCGCTGGCGCTCCTCCGTAGAAGAAGTGCCTGTAACCATTCCCTTCCGTTTGCCGGAAGAACTCCGCCATGAAATCAGGCCCGCACAATCGTTCCGTACTTCCGCCGCCCAGATGATCGAGCCAAACCAGCGGCATGCCGTCTGGACAGACCATATCGGCTTGATTCAGTACCTGGCAGAAGGTCTCGTCGCGCCGCGCTTCCATGACTGCATGAACATTGGTAAATGTCACAATACGCGTGCCCGTCCGGCCTTCTATCCAGGACTGAATGCACTCGATAGCAACTTTGAATGAAATGGAATTTACGCGAACGCCAAGTACATCAAAACGCTTCGTCAGGGCTTCGCAAGATTGTGCCTCGGCCTCCACAGAGGAGAAACTCGTCTTCAACTCTGCCTGGCTCGACAATGTCGTCAGCAGGGTCTCTGGTCGATTCGTGGATGCACCAGTTTCGCGCATGTCACACTCGACCGACTGAAGCACAGCCTTGAACGCCGGTAGAAGTCTTTGAAGATCCCGTACCTGCGGGCACAGCGGCAAAGGAGATAAAAGGTGACTTGATACCGATCCACAAACACGAATTCTCAATGCATTGCATGCCTGCACACTCCTGCCGGATCCGAATCATGGCCGGCAGTACCTCAGAGGCTTCACGCTGATTTGATCCATCATAACATTTCCCTCTGCTCGGAACCGGCAGCCGGATGAACCTTCTGAATCACACCGCCCCGCCCTGTGTGCCTGACAATTGTCCAGCATTGCCGATGGCAGGGTGACAGCTGAAATTGTTCTTGCGCACGATCACCAGACGTCTTCGGCATGCGTCAATCCAGCCAAGGTAACAGATGAAATTTTCTAGTATGGCGGTGAGCCACGCGGACCTAGACTTTCGTTTCTGGATAATATTTTTGTCATTGATGCATTGCACCCTTATTGATATTCTGCTACTTTGCTGTCAATAGTCGGAAGAAGGATTTGTTTCGTTGTGCACTCAGGCGCGCGATCGTTTGCCAATGGAAGTTAATCCATCGAATTTGGAAAAGGCGACATGAGAAACTTTTGTATCACAGGGTTGCTACTCCTTACATCGGCCCTTTGTTTTGGTCAGGCACCAAAGAGCGCATTCTACACGTCGAGTTCGAACGTGTTTGTGGGCTACATGGCTACCTTTCCAGACTATGGCACCTCGTTCTACAGCCTCCGATTCAATGGAGCTGAAGTTGCTTATTCCAAGGCCCTCACTCGCCGGTGGTCTGTTATTGCTTCAGGTGACGGTGTCTTCGGCAGTTATTTTGATGTAAGGCAGTTCTCGGGAACCGTTGGCCCGAAGTTCAATTTCCTGATCGGCAATATTCGTCCCTATGCCACCGTCCAAGCTGGTTTTGCCTACCAGAATTCCAATCACATGTACGCATTCGATCACCATCCCCACTTAAATGAGAAATACCGAGATATAGAAGACGGCTTTTCTTATCGGGCGGGACTTGGCGGCGATGTACAACTCAGCCGCCATATCTACTGGCGCGCTATTCAATGGGATGTTCAGCCCCAGCCCTGGGCACGTCATATTCCCGTTTACGAGAACTTCAGCAGTGGCATAGGCTACAGTTTCTAAGGGACGTGTTTGACGAGTTCTATCCTGTCCCTGATGACGCAAAGCGAGCGCGTTGCAGGCCGCGGGGCATTGCGGGTTGAGCTACGCATCGGGCCATTGGCCTGCGGTCCGTCCATAACTCCTTCTCCAAGTGAGAACTCTCAGATGCCGTATCGGCGAATCCGCCGTGCTTCAAGGAATTCAAAGATCTCGCTGGCGGCCTGCTGAACGCACTCGTCGAGAGGCCGCGAGGTATCGATCACCACAGTACGAGTCCTTCGTTGCAATTCTGCCGCTAATTTTCTGTAAGCCTCACGCTGCCGCATGCATTCCTCAACTGAAATCTCTCGCTTCCTAGCCTGCAATATCTCCGCAGGTGCATCGAGGATGAAAACCAGATCCGGCAGCGGCATAAGACGGCCCACCAAAAGGGTGATCCAGTACGGTGCTTTGAAGCGAAAGCGCTTCGGGTCCACCAGCAAATCTTGGTAATAGCGATCGAAGATCACCAGCGTGGAACGGACCATCTGTGGCCGAACACGAAGCCAATAACCGCCGACATAATCGCACCAGAAGACAGCCAGTTTCGCGAGTGATGCGCCTAGCGAGCGGGCTGGTTTTCCATGGGGGTCTGTGACTTTACCGCCAGGGGTGCTGCTCCCGCGCAGCAGAAGGCGGGGACGCAAGTGATAACTATTTATTCTTCTGAATGCCAGCCGGCTCACATCCGTCAGAGCCTCGATCAAAGACGACTTGCCACTTCCGTCGGGACCCAGCATCGTGATCCAGCAGCCCGACGGAGTGATGAGACGCCGGAGCTTTCGCGCAAACTCCATGAGCTGGACCGTGCCGCTTTCACGCTCAGATGAGTCCAGCAGCTCTTTGCCAAGCGCCGGGATTGATGCCGCTACGCTAGACCAGTCGTTAGAAGTCGCAGCATCGACGATTTTCTCCATGGAGGCGGGAGACCAGCGTTTACGCAGTGCTTCACCGCAGCCATTCGAATCCTCCCGATAGAGCTGGCTAAGATGTGTGCCCTGTTTTCCGTTGAACTTGCCTTTGCCCACTTTTTTTGCCAGGTAATAATCAAACTCATCAGCAGCGGCAGGAATCCAGAAGCCCCGGGGATGAAGGCGCCTTCGGGCCAAAGTGTCACTGGCGTTAAGTCTCTTTTGTCCGCCACGTCGATAATCGGAGGATGCGTCCAGCCATAAATAAACCGCTTGATTTGCCTCGATACGCACCAACACAAAAGAGCAGGCGGAAATTTCGTGATCAAGTATCTGAATCAGACGCAAACCATATCGGTCGCCAAAAGACTTCATCAGCGGAAGCAGACGGGAAAAATCCTTCTTGTTCACCATAAAGTCGATGTCGGAGTGAACATGCATCGGGAGGTCTTCATAACCGCTCAAAATGCAGTAGGTATCACACTCTGTCTCCAGCAGATTGAAAAATCCTCGTACAACCTCTTCTCCCGCATAGCACACATGCGGCTTACCTGCTTGAGAGTCAGACGAGGACGTAAAGTCGGAGTGATCCATCATTGCTCTCAATCATAAATGGCGAGCGCTTCTTGTTGCCGGGCAATGCACAGAGTCCAAGCAGTCTTTTCCAGATAGCTCTCGAATGCAGAGCTTCCGGAACTTCTTTCGGATAGCTCCTCGCAAGAAAGCGGTACGCCCGCGCCAGTGGTCATCCAATGGCGCGGGCGCTGCTCGGACTTCTCTCCAAATCAGGTCCTGAGAAGTGGTTCAGCGCAGGAGAAGACCGCTGTTTCGAGCGTCATTATGTTGCTTAAACAACATAGTAGACGCCACGCAACAAGCGGCTATTATGGTGCGGGATGTATCCATCAGAACTTCGAGTTTTGTTTGCGGCTCCGCCGAGGGAAAAATGCTTGCCGAAGTTTGTGGTCCAAGTTCTCCTGGGCCACAAACTTCGGCATTTGTTAGTGCGCCGTCACCTGGAAGGTATGCCCGACGGCAGCTGCTGCCGAGATACCGCTCGTGCCAGGCTGTGTCGCCGTGAGACTGCAGTTTCCGACAGCCTTTAGATTCACAGTGTAGCCCGTGCCCGCGGTGTAGTTCCCCACCGTGCAGACTCCCGTGGTGCTGGAGGTGAGTGCGACCTGCAGCGAGGCGACTGACGACGTCGGGTTCACGGTAATCGTTCCCTCTGAAAGCGGCGGGTTCGGGATCGCGGCGAAGGTGATGCTCTGAGTCTCCCAATGCACAGTGAAGCTCTGCGTCACCGTCGTGGCTGCCGCATAGTAGAGGTTGTCACCAGGCTGCGTTGCCTTGATCGTGCAGAGTCCGGCACCAATCGCCGTGACCGTGGCCGGCGATGTGGCAGACGAGAGCGTGCAGATCGTCGGAGTCGTGCTGGCGAGGTTCACCGTCAATCCGTTAGCAGTTGTCGTCGGGTCTATGCCGAACGGCGCAACACCGTACGTTACGGCCGAAATGGGATTGAAGGTAATGGTTTGCGGGTTGAGACTGACCGCAAAGGTATGTCCGACCCCGCCGCCAGCAGGCGCATAGATGGCGTTGCCACCCTGCGTTGCCAGCAGCTTGCAGTTTCCAACTGCCAACATGTTCGCCGTGTAGCCGGTACCCGCAACCGTCGCCAAACCCGCAACCGTGCAGATCGACGGCGATTGCGAGGTGATGGTGACCGCCAGTCCAGAGTTCGACGTAGCGGTCAGAGGAACGTTGGTTGCTCCGACAAACTGATTTGGGATCACATTGAAGGTGATGGTCTGCGGTTCCTTGCCGACCGTGAAACTCTGCGTGACCGGCGCGGCAGCTAAATAGTTGCTGTTACCACCCTGTGTCGCCGTAAGGCTGCAGCTTCCGCCGACGGTCAACAGGGTCACGGTGTTTCCTCCCGAAACCGTGCAGACCGACAGATTATTGGAGGTGAAGCTAACCGGCAGCCCGGAGCTTGCCGACGCGCTTGGGTAGAACAGTGAGCCGTACGGCTGCGCGCCGGGATTCGGGAACGTGATGGTTTGCGAGGCCGGATTGACGTTAATCAGCACCGAGCCATTTGCGGTCGTGTAGTCGGTGGTGTCAGTTGGAGTGAATACGACCGACAGAGTCTGACCGAGGCCGCCCACCATCACCGTGCCTGCCGGTGGGGTGTAGACGAAGGCGCCAGGGATCGGAGTACCCGTGCAGCCCACCGAATTACGCACCTGCTTCACACTGCGCAAAAGCGAGCCGACGCCGCCGCCAGTGCAGGCCTGCGCGTCCAACTGCGTCCCACTCAGTGCCGTCCCGTAGGTGATGTCTGACGGAGTCGGCCAGTAAATGACCGGCGTTGCCTGATTCACCTGAAGCGTTACCGTCGCGGTTGCCGTCGTGTAGTCCGTGGTGTCGGTTGGAGTGAAGGTGACATTCAGCGTCTGGCTACCAGCGCCCAGCACTGTTGCCGCCGGAGGCGTATAGACGAAGCTGCCGGAGAGCGATGTGCAGCCGCCCACTACTGTATTGCGCACCACCCTGGCAGCCCGTACAAAGCTCGGCGTGGGACAAGCGGCAGATGCATCCAATTGCGTCCCACTTAGCGCTGTCCCGTAGGTGATGGCGGACGGAGTCGGCCATGTGATGACTGGCGTGGCCTGGTTCACGTGGAGCTGCACCGACCCAATTGCCGTCGTGTAGTCCGTGGTGTCGGTTGGAGTGAAGGTGACGTTCAGCGTCTGGCTACCAGCGCCCAGCAACGTGCCTGCCGGCGGCGTGTAGACGAAGCTGCCAAGGAGAGCGTTGCCATTGAACGAAGCTGTCGCGTTCAACTGCGTCCCGCTCAAAAGCGTTCCGTAGGTGATCGCTGCCGGAGTTGCCCAGGTGACTGTCGGTGTGGCTTGAAGCACATTAATCGACGCCGTCTGGGTTACCGAGTTGTAATCGGTGGTGTCGGTGGGGGTAAAGGTGACTGAAAGAGTCTGACCGTTGCCACCATTCAGCACCGTGCCCGCTGGCGGCGTATAGACGAAGCTGCCAGGGAGAGTGTTGCCGTTGAACGAAGCTGTCGCGTTCAACTGCGTCCCACTCAGCGCAGTTGGGTAGGTGATGTTTGCCGGATTCGCCCACGTAACCGTCGGAGTCGCCTTAGTCACTTGAAGCGATACTGTCTGGGTGACTGTGGCGTAGTCCAAGGTGTCGGTCGGGGTAAAGGTGACTGACAGTGTATGAGTACCAACCGTCAGAACCGTGCCCGCCGGCGGGTTATAGACAAAGTTGCCAGGGACACTGTTGCCGTTAAACGAAGCTGTCGCATCCAACTGCGTCCCACTCAGCGCAGTTCCGTAGGTGATGGCTGCCGGGGTTGCCCAGGTAATCACCGGAGTTGCATGGAGCACCTGGAGCTTCACCGTTTTGATCTGCGTGGGGAAGTCGAGGCTGTCAGCCGGAGTAAAGACGACCGACAGGAGTTGGCTTCCGGCACTCAGAACCGTGCCTGCCGCCGGGCTGTACACAAAGTATCCCGGAATGTTGTCCGTCGCATTCAGTTGTGTCGCACTAAGAGCCGTCCCGTAGGTGATGGCTGCAGGCGGCGGCCATGAAAGCGTCGGCGTGCCGCCAACAAATACCGCCTGCGTGTTGGAAGTCGACAGGCTGTAGTTGGTGTCGCTGTACTGGGCCGTGATGTTATGCGTCCCAGGCGTGAGGTTGCTGACCGTTAAAGGTGCCGTCCACAAACCGTAGCCTCCCTGGCTCGAGGTAACAGTAGTTGCCGGCGATGAACCGATATTCGTAGCGCCATCAAAGAACTGCACACTGCTCAAAGTGGGAGTGTAGACTGCGCTGGTTGAGCTTGGCGTCAGAACGGCTGCGAAGGTATAGGTCTGGCCGTAGAGGCCAACCGTCTTAGCGGTAAGCGTAATGATGTTGGTTCCCTTTGTGACCGTCTCCACAAATACTGGCGATGTGCTGGGAGCGTCGGCCACAATGCCGCCGTATACCGCGGTGATGTTATGTGTGCCGCCCACGAAGGCAGGGGTGGTTCCGGGCCGATAGGTGGCCGTGTGAGCGGAGCCGACCGTGCCGGTTCCCAGCAATGTTGTTCCGTCATAGAAGGTAACGGTTCCACTGCTGGGCGCCGTCCCCGAAACCACCCCAATCGTTGCCGTGAAGGTTGGGCGTCCGCCAAGAGTCGTCGGATTGGCGCTCGACGTCACTATGGTGGTGGTTGCGGTTGGTGTGCCCGAACTCACAGTAACCGTCACTGGAGATGAGGTGGCACCATTGTAGTTGCTGTCACCCGAGTAGGTCGCCGTGATGGCATTTGCCCCACTGGTGGTGATGCCCGTGGTAGAAAACACTGCTGTGGCAGCGTAGGTGTAACTCTGGTAGCCGCTTCCGCTAAAGGTAACGCTCGGGACCACAGGTGCTGTACCAAGTACAGTGCTGGTCGTCGTATCCGTGAAGGTAACCGTGCCCGTCGGCCCGGATGATCCGGTGTTCAGTCCGGATGTAACAGCCGAGCTGGCCGCGAATGTAGCCGTGAACGGAACGGCAAACCCAGAGGTAATGGTTTGCGCACCGGCCGTCAGGGTCGGAGTTACGCTCAACGGCGCAACCGTGATCACCACCGGAGTTGCCGTCGCAGGACTGAATGTGGAGTCTCCTGAATAGCTCGCACCGATGCTATGCACACCGCCGGTCAGCGTCGGACTCTGAGCAAACATGTAATCATAGAGACAGGAAGAATCATAAATGGCTCCCGCCGCTAAATACCCGTTGCCGTTTGGATCCAGCGTCTCCGTGGCATAGGGAACGCTGTCCACAGTGAAGGTCACCGTTCCGGTCGGCACACCTGATCCCGTGTTGCTGGTTACGGTAGCTGGAATCCAAGCAAATTGACCGTACTTAAACGACGTGGTGTTCATGAGAGCACACGTGGTTGTGTCGTTCAGGTACTGCGGCGTAATCGTAACCGTGCTGTTGCTCGTCAACACATTGACTGGCACCGAGGCAGAGAGGCTGGAAGCAAAATTCTGGTCCCCGGCATAGCGCGCCGTGACCGTGTAGTTGCCCGCAGGAAGGTTGCTGAGGGTCGCGGTAAAGTTGCCGCCGCCATCAAGCGTCGCGAACGGACTAGGACCGCTCCAGGCTTCGGTATTCACGTCCACCGTCTGCCCGAAAGCGCCCTTGCTGAGAATGAAAGCAACATCGCCGGTTGGTGTTCCCGTTCCGGAGCCAGCCGTGACCGTGCCGCTAAATGTAACCGAGCCGCCCTGGGCGATCGCAGTGGTTTGCGAGAGACCCAGAGTAGTGCTCGAGCTATTAAATGTAACGTTGCCCCACTGGATGGCCAGGTTAGTGGCATTCACCGATCCCAGACCTGTCGTCAGATCGTAACCCACGCCGGCCTCGAAGCCGATCATGGCTCCTGCTACGCAGGTAGTTGTCCTGCCGCTGGTATGAGCAGCGCCGCAGATCAGGTTGTCGCCGGTCGTGATGTCCTGGAAGGCGCAATTCGAGCCTGCCGCCGGAGGCGTTATGGAGTTGCAATTCTCCGTATTCTGGGCCGCTGCTAACGCATAGTAAATGTAATTCGGCGCGCCCTGGCGTCCGCCATTCACCTGGTTGATCAGCGCCTGGATGCCGGCCATGCTGGGCGCGGCTACCGAGGTGCCCCCAACGAGTCCAGCATCGAGCAGAACCCCGGCGGAGCTGATCTCGCAGACACCCTCGCTGCAGAACAAAGTGCCATCGTGGTTGGCCGCTGCGTTCAACGCAAGGTCGGGGGTGTAACGGTGCGGCACTCCCGAAATAAGCGGCAGGATATTCTGCATGGGGCCGATGATTGCGCTTCCGGTCGCGGTGGTTCCGCCAGCGGGCGCGGCTGAGAATGTGACCGTGGGCGCGGTGGGGCAATCGAAGCCTTGCGCTCCGTAGGTGGCGGACGCGGAGGTCACGACGCCGCCGCTGATCGTGGCACTTCCGGCGCTCGGCTCTGTGATGCAGCCGCCACCGGAGAAAGTGACCGTGGGCGCGGTGATGTAACCGCTGCCGCCGTTGGTGATGTTGATGCCGGTGACCCAGTTACCGCCAACTAGTGTGGGATCACTCGAGGGAACTCCCGGCCCGCTCTGCCATGAAGGCTGCAGGTAGTAAGCGCTGATGCCGCCGCTGCCCGACCAAAGACCGCTCAGATCGGCCGACGGAGTCGAGGTCGCATCCGCCGCCAAGGCTTCGTTCCACGGCCGCTCAGGAATGTAGGTGAGAGCCGAGTTCAAGTGCCACTGGTCGGTGTACAAGCTCCAATAGGGAGTCGAGGTGGCGGTGCCTTCATCGAACTCGGTGCCGCCCACGGAAACGGTGTACGGAGTCGATGACTCTCCACCGGTCGCATAGCCGTAAACTTCGGCGCTATCACTGGAATCGTCGCACTCTGCGGGGCCGTTGTCGCCAGCCGCCACAAAGACGCTGATGCCCTGTGCCGCCGCCTGCTCGAAGGCCTGCAGGTTAAATTCGTTGCCACCCGCACCTTCGGCGGATTCGCAGCTGCCGTAGCTGATGCTCATGATGTCGGCGAGATTGTTCTCGACGATATACTCAATCGAGTTCGTGATGCCATCCACCATGTAGGTGGGCGTGCCGATCACGAAATAGACCTGCGCCTTGGGGGCGATGCCGCCGGAAATTTCCACGTCGAGATCAGATTCGCCATCGTCACCGGGCTCAACTCCGTTGTCCTGGCCCGCGTGAATGAAGATCGGATCGTTGATCGGAAGATTGAACAACTGGCGGTAGCTCTGCACGTCGCTCAGTAAAATGTCCGAGCGGCCGACGATTGCGATGCTCGAGCCAGTGCCGTTGATTCCTGCTGCGAGCAGAGGAGCGGTGTTATAGATCGTGGCAAAGTCCGACGGTCCAACGTAGTGAGTGGTGCAAGTGGACACGCTTGAACCGGTGCAAGCGCTATAGTTCGGAGCCTGCTTCAACTGGCTCAGCCTCTGAACCGGGCCCATGTGCGATTTGCGGAAGAAGTTGCTGAGGGGAACGCCCGCGATCACTGGGCTCAGCGCGGCGGGAACTGTAATGTCGCGACTGATGGACACATGCTGCTGACTGCCCACCTTGTAGCTATGCACCTCGGTCTGGAAGGCGCTCTCAATGTTGCCGGTGGTTCCGCTGAACTGGATTACTCTCTTGCTCTTGCTGACATTCTCGACGGTGAAACCCTGCGAGGAGAGCCAGGCACTGACCTGCGCGATGTCGGCGTCATGGACACCGAAATGTTGGCCGAATTCCTCCGGCGTCAGCCACTGGTGGTAATTGCCGGTGCGCTTATCCTGCTGCTGGTCGATAACTCGCCGGATCTCGCGCTTCTGCGCATCGCTGGACTTCAGCACCATGACCAGATGCTGAGCGGGAGTGCTCGGGTCGATGCGTCCCAGATCGACCGCGCTACGCACTGCGGGCGGCACATGGCCGGGTAAGGTCGCGCGCTTGGTAATATCAACCTTCGCTGTCACCCGCACCTGTGGCACCGCTGAGGTGTGGATAGCCGCAAATGATGTCGTTAATGTTGCAAGCAAGAAAAACAGAACTGACAACAGCGACACGAAACGCGCGCTACGCAGCATATATCTTCTCCCCAAGTGTAAAACTTTGTCTCTGTTCAAGGTTGAAAGCTGAGAGCCGTCAAAGATGCTCTGCATGACAAATGGAATGTCAAGTCTGAGCGATCACACTTTCGAGGCTCTGTGCCGTTACGAAAATTCAGCTACTTACAATTCCCGCAGTTAAACACAGCTCAAGAAAAATAGTCAATGAATATTAAAGGAGAAGAAAATTTGATTTGCAGATTGCTTCAGCCACAGGAGACGAATGCGCGGGAGAGATGAAAAGGAAGTGAAGCTCCTCTTTCTGCTCCTCCAAACAAGATTACGAACGCGCGCCGGAGCGGGACAACGATTGGCGAAAAGGATAATGGTTTGGCGAGCTGAGTTGCTCGAAAGGTCAATCGTTTTAGAAATTGCAAACGATTTACTTGAGAGCCAACAGGAAACTCTGGCGCAATGCACAAAAAGTTAATGGTGCCGCGCGGATTGCAGCGCGACACGGTTCATTGGCGACTGCAATGCTTGCTGCAATCTCGCGACGCGGCTGACAGAGTTCAGGCAGTTGATACTCAAGAAGTCCGATACGCAACTTATGCTTTGCCTTCGTTGATCCCGCGAATGTGGAATTCGCGGATGGGCAGGCTCAGCAGCGCGGCTTGATCATTCGCTCGTGGGCTTGAAGTGCGTGCATGCCATGACACAGCGATTGGGATCAAGCTGCCTGGGTTCGCTGCGGCAGTCTGATCCCAATCGCTGTGTAGACTCAAGCCAAAGAATCCTGGCTTCGCCTTCGCTCTCAACCGTCCGACTTCGGCGGTCATGAGGAAGGCTTGCCGGAGCTTGTGGCCCAAGTTGCCCTGGACCACAAACTTCGGCATTTGTTAGTGCGCCGTCACCTGGAAGGTATGCCCGACGGCAGCTGCTGCCGAGATACCGCTCGTGCCAGGCTGTGTTGCCACCAGCTGGCAGTTTCCGACAGCCTTTAGATTCACAGTGTAGCCCCTGCCCGCAGTGTAGTTCCCCACCGTGCAGACTCCCGTAGTCTCGGACGTAAGCACGACCTGCAGCGAGGCGATTGACGAAGTCGGGTTCACGACAATCGATTTCTCTGTAAGCGGCGGGTTTGGGATCGCGGCGAAGGTGATGCTCTGAGTCTCCCAATGCACAGTGAAGCTCTGCGTCACCGGCTTGGCTGCCGCATAGTAGGAGCCGTCGCCAGGCTGCGTCGCCTGGATCGTGCAGAGTCCGGCTGCAATCCCCGTCACCATGGCCGGCGATGTGGCAGAAGAGAGCGTGCAGATCGTCGGAGTCAAGCTGGCGAGGTTCACCGTCAATCCGTTAGCAGTTGTCGAGGCGCTTATGCCGAACGGCGCGACACCGTACGTCACGTCCGAGATGGGATTGAAGGTAATGGTTTGCGGGTTGAGGCTGACCGCAAAGGTATGTCCGACCCCGCCGCCAGCAGGCGCATAGATGGCGTTGCCATACTGCGTTGCCAGCAGCTTGCAGTTTCCGACGGCCAACATGTTCGCCGTGTAGCCGGTACCCGCAACCGTCGGCGTACCTGCGACCGTGCAGATCGATGGCGATTGCGAGGCGATGGTGACCGCCAGTCCAGAGTTCGACGTAGCGGTCAGAGGAACGTTGGTTGCTCCGACAAACTGATCTGGGATCACGTTGAAGGTGATGGTCTGGGGCTCCTTGCCGACCCTGAAGATCTGTGTGACAGGCGCGGCAGCCAAATAGTTGCCGTTACCACCCTGCGTCGCCGTGAGGCTGCACATTCCGCCGACGACCGACGGGGTCACGGTGTTTCCCGAAACCGTGCAGATCGACAAATTATTGGAGGTGAAGCTAACTGGCAGCCCGGAGCTTGCCGAGGCGCTCACCTGGAACCGTGCAGCACCGTATGGTTGTGCGCCAGGATTCGGGAACGTGATGGTTTGCGAGGCGGTATTGACGTTAATCAGCACCGAGCCAGTTGCGCTCGCGTAGTCGCGGGTGTCAGTTGGAGTAAAGGTAACTGAGAGAGTCTGACCGTTGCCTGCTTGCAGCAACGTGCCTGCCGGAGGGGTATAGCCCAGGGTGCCGGCGCTGAACGGATTTCCGCCCACCGTCACCGTAGCATCCAACTGCGTCCCGCTCAAAAGGGTTCCGTAGGTGATGGCTGCCGGAGCCGCCCAGTTGATTGTCGTAGTTGCCTGGTTCACCGTAAACGTGTCTTGCACCGGTGGAGCAGCGCTGTACCACCACGACGCTCCAAGGCCACCGATCTGAGCGGCTTCCACCGTTAAGGAACCAGCGCCGTTAATCGTCAGCGTGCTTCCTGAAATGCTCGCCAGGCCGGGAGGGACGACGCTGAAGGTCACCGGGAGTCCGGAGCCAGCAGATGCAACAAGGGTAAAGGGAGCCACGCCATAGGTCTGCGTACCCGGATTCGTAAATGTGATGGTCTGGCTTGCCGCAGTGGTTGTGACCGTGGCAGCGGAGGAGGTGGAAGGCTGGTCACCGGAACTGTCGCCTGGGTAATAGGCAATGATGCTGTTCGAGCCGAGGCTGAGTTCCGCAATGACGTTTGCCTGCGTCAGGGTCAAGCTCGCGGTACCGGAGGACAACGGTCCCGTTCCCAGGAGCGGGCCGCTGGTGCTGTTGAGGTAGAAGTCAACAATTCCAGTAGGTACCACCGTGTTGTACGCACGCGCGATGGTCGCGGTCAGCGTGGTGCTGGGCGAGGAAATGGTCAGGGTCGCAGGATTGGCAACCAGCGACGTGGTGGTTGGATACAAGGCTACCGTGTTCCAATTTTCGACCAGGTTGTAGACGTTGGCGCTGCCGAGGCCGGTTGCGAGGTTGTAGCCCGGGGCGGTCTTGTAGGCGTACGTGCTGTTACTCGGGCCAGCTGCGGACAGGCCATAGATATCGGAGGAAGAGGTACGGTAGCAGTTGGTCACCACACTAAACTCGCAGGGCTGGACGTTATCACTGGCAATGGTAGTGGCGCTGCTGGCGCCGTTGGCGGTGCCGCAGGTCGCCGAGCCACCGGAGAGGCAAGGCGTGTCATTGGCAATGTTGCGGAAGATGCAACTGCTGCCGACGCTGGTGCCGGCCTGGCCCGAGCCGGAGCAGGTGGCCAGATTGGCGGTGTTGGGAGAGCCTGGAGTGCCGAATTCCTGCGCCGCAAGGGCGTAGAGAGTGGGGACGGCAGCACCCTGGCGTCCGTATAGCTGGTTGACCAGAGCCATGATGCCGGTAACGGTCGGAGCAACGAAGGAAGTTCCGCCCGCCTGTAGGTAGTAAGCATCCGTCGCGTTGCTGTAGGTGCATGCATAACCGGTATCGGATTGGCAATACTCAAGGGCGTGGTACCACAATCCGGATGCGGCGAAAAAGGACAAGTCAGGCTGGTTGCGGTAGGTGGTGGAAACTTGAGCGTTACCGGAGCCGTAGACGCCGGTCTGCCAGGCAGGAGCTGTAATGTAAGCGCTGCTGCCGCCGGCACCGCCGACAACAGCCAGATAACCATCGGTACTTGCGGCTGCGTTATTACAGAAGGCTTCCGCGGTGTAGGTTGAACCAAAGACCGTACTGTGGCCCTCTTGCGCGAGCGAGACAAGCAGCGGACTGGAGCAATAATCACTCCACGCGACCTCAGGAATATAGGAGAGCGCCGAGGCGTAGGGAGTCGTGTCGTTCTTGTTCCAGTAGGTAGCCGGTACCACGCCCTTGTTCTGGTAGGTGTCACTGAAGTCCGTGCCGCCGGCAGAGATGTTGTAGATCGAGCTTGCCATGGCGTTCGTTGAAAGGTTGTGGGTTGCGTAACTAGGCGTCTCAACCTGATTCGCGTCACAACCAGTCGGGCCACCGTCGCCGGCGGAGACTGTGGTGGTAATACCTTCTCCCGCCATTTGCTGCCAGATCGCGCTATACCATGCGGTGCCGGTAGAGCCGGCGCTGATTTCGCAGACGCCATAGCCCAATCCGGTGGCTACAACGGTGGAAGAAAGATAGTTAGCGACATAAGCGGCAGCCAGATCGGTACCTGTTGAGCCGATCGAGCTAGAAGTGCCGGCGCAGGCCACAAAGTCAATAATCGCGGCCGGAGCGGTGACGCCCGCCCATTGCACATCGATCTCGGCTTCGGTCTCATCGTAGGCGCTGGCCGGATCTGCCGGAGCGGTACAGCCATTGCCTGGGCCATAGATCCAGTTCACGCCGCCTTGGGTCACATTCGGAGTCGATGGATAGGCTGGCAGTCCGAACTGCGAACGGAAGGCGCTTACATCGGCTGTGTTGTTCACGATTTCGGTTTGTTCGAGTAAGGCAATGGTGGTGCCGGCGCCGTTGATCGCCGGGCTGGCCGTGAGCAGGGGGGTCACGTTGTAGATGGTGTACCAGTCCTGCGGAGATACGTCGTAGAACGTGTTCGATTTGTAGGTAAAGGTAAGTTCCGGAGCCGACGGAGAACCGGAGAGCCTCTGCGATTCCCCGGTGGCTGCATCTCTCTTGACGACGCTCTGACCAACGACGTTCGGCTTTGCAGACCAATCATGCAGTTGGCGGAAGCCAGCCACAATAGGGGCCAGGGCAGCGGGAATGGTCGGATCCTTGAGAACCGCGACGTGCTTTTCGCCATTCACGTTGAGATTATGGAATTCGGCGTTGAAGGCCTGGCGCATCTGCCCGGCGGTTCCGGAGAAGGTAATGTGGGTGCGTCCGGGGGGAACGTCCTCGATGGCGAAGCCCTTCTGCTGAAGCCAGGCGGTGAGCTTGGCGATGTCACTGTCCGTGGGGCCGAAGTTCTGCCCGAACTGGGTGGGGGTGAGCCACTGGTGGTACATCGGCGAGTTGCGATTCTGCAACTGGTCAAGGAATATCGCCGCCGCAGTCTCCTGCTGGGGAGAGCGCTGCAGCATGAGAATCACATGCTCGGCGGGAGTGCTGTCAGCAACGACACCTCGATCGAAGCGTGCCTGCGCCAGCGGATGAACGTGGCCCTTGAGAGTCACGACCTGAGAGTCGATGATGGCAGCGTGAACCCGCGAAACCGGCGGAGGCACAATTTGCGACAGGGTTTGCGCAAAACCCGGCAGGCTGATCAGGAGGCCAAACAACAGCATTGTTGCAGCTATACGAATCGGGTGAGAGTGTTTCATCGGAGACTCCTGGAACCGGCTGAAGCGCTCCCCCGCATGGGTTGAGAACGCCTGCGGAGGGGCTGAAGGCACATCTACGGGGAAACCGTCAAGCTAATTTGCCGTCCAAATTCAACGGGCATTGCCATAACGGAAGCTCACGCATACACGTGTTCCAAATTAGACTCAATCCTGAGACTCTGGTCAAGCAAAAAGATGATGACGAAGGTTCATCTGGGTGAGGCCGGCGCGGGAGGAGATTCGATTGAATATTGGCGGGAGCGAGCGGCATGGACGCCAAGCCGGGCTGCACCGCCGATGCGCTCTGCCGGTCGAGTCAGTTACAATTCAGCGGTGCGTAAACTCCATTGGAGAACGATGCGGTTGAAGCGGCCGAGCGCGAAGGTGCGGGTGATTGGGGTGTCGATTGCGCCGCTGATTATGCTGCTGGCAGGGGCAGCCTCGGCGCAGGAGCCGGCGTCGGCTGGCGCAGGGGTGCAGGCTGGGACGCAAACCAAGATCCAGGTGAATTTTCTGAATAGCTGCCGTCCGGCGCAGGCCGACCTGGAGGAGATGGGCCGGGCGCTGGCGCTGGTGAAGGAGCGTCCGAGGTTTGCCGCTGACTTCGAGATCTCGCGCGGGGTCACCACCCTGACCGAGGCCGAGGCGCGGGCGACGGGAGCACCGGAGGGCGCGGCCGCCTCGCCGTCCAGATGGGTGCGCATTCGCAAGGAATTTCCGGAAAAAGCGCTGCTGACGGATGCGCAATACTCGCTGAGCGTGGAGGGAGATTCGGCCAGCGAGACGCTTGCCCTGCATCTGCGAGAGAGCAAGGAAGCACTGCAGATTCTGATTTCGGACTCGGTGACCGGGAGTGCGGCGCAGGTGGTGAAGGCGAACACTCCGCCGGACCGCATCCGGATCGAGCGCTTCGGGAAGGCGTCGATTGTGCTGGCGCGCTGCGGTGCGACCGATCAATCGGCCTATGAGCCGATGTTCCGGGCGGCAGACGAAATCATGGAGCACTACCGGGCGGCGATGGCGGTAAGGACGGTGGTTCCGACCGAACTGGGGCAGTTGCCCAGGGGCAAAGAATCCAAAGCCGCAGATACAAATCATTAACAGAGAGGCAAACGAGAGAGAACGATGGCAGAAGAAATTCGCGATGTAGTAATTGTGGGCTCCGGATGCTCAGGGCTGACGGCGGCGATTTACTCTGGCAGGGCCAACCTGAAGCCGCTGGTGCTGGAGGGACATGAGCCCGGCGGACAACTCTCGATGACTACACTAGTCGAGAACTTTCCGGGCTGGCCGGAGGGAATCCAGGGGCCGGAGCTGATTGAGAACATGCGCAAGCAGGCCGAACGCTTCGGGGCGGAATTTCGCATTGGCCACGTAAGCGCGGCCGACCTTGTGCAGCGTCCGTTTGTGCTGACGGTGGGCAAGGAGCAGATCAGAACACGGGCGCTGATCATCGCCAGCGGGGCGAGTGCGCGCTGGCTTGGCCTGCCGAGCGAGAAAGCGCTGATCGGCCATGGAGTATCCTCGTGCGCCACCTGCGACGGATTCTTCTTCAGCGGCAAGGAGATCGCGGTGATCGGAGGCGGTGACTCGGCGATGGAAGAGGCGCTGTTCCTCACCCGCTTTGCCAGCCGGGTGACGTTGATCCACCGGCGCGACGCCTTCCGGGCGAGCAAAATCATGCTGGAGCGGGCACGGGCTCACGAGAAGATTCACTTCATGACCGATACTGTGGTCGAAGAGGTGATGGACGTGAAGGCCAAGGAAGTGACCGCGCTGAAGCTGCGCAACCTGCGAAGCGGAAAAGTGTGGGACTTCCCTGCCAGCGCGATGTTCCTGGGCATTGGACACACGCCGAATGCGGCGGCCTTCCACGCTGCGTTGGAGAGCGACGAGGATGGCTACCTGAAGGTGCGCGACTGCGTACATACAGGGGTGCCGGGAGTGTATGCCTGCGGCGACGTGGCAGACCGGCGCTACCGGCAGGCGATTACCGCCTCGGGTACGGGATGCATGGCGGCGATGGAGGTGGAAAAGTATCTGGAGGAGACGGGGCGCTGAGGCGGCAGCGGATCGCGATGCTGCCGCTTCCAGCAAGCTAACGGCTGGTGGTAGAGAACGCAAATCGGATCGCTGAAAATCTCTAAGGAGGGCGCAGTGTCGGAGAAATCGATGGAAAATGCTCACGGTGACGCCTCGGAGAGCACGACGGCACCGAATCACTTAGCCTTTCAACCGCAGCAGGCAGTCTTGGTCTTGCAAAGCCAGCTGTCAGCGGTAAAATTCAGGCGAGTCAGAGCTGAAAAGGAGATTCCAGATTAGGCCTTTCTGCTTCCGTCCATTCGCTTCCATCAACTCCACGATAATCCGAATCGGGGAAGGTCAGTCAGGCTTGACAAGGCTTATCGTCATTGATAATTTCGCTGCCGAATCGCGTCGCAACCAGAGAGAAGAAGTATCCGTGGGTTCTAACTAGCGCCATGCGTCTAAAACAAGCCGCCCGCGTAAGAATAAGATACATCAGCCTGTTCTCGAGAGGGTTGATACCCTTCAGCCGCATATGGTACGGGCTTCTGCCGAATTTCCTTCGACCGAGAAATATAACAACGGAGTTCTTCGGCAAGCCGTTCGTCGTCCCTTATGGCGAATTAAACATATTTCTCGCCATCGAAGCGGCGGTGGTGTTCTCGAACACCTATCGTATCGAGAACATTAAGGATGGTGATGTGATCGTGGACGCCGGAGCGAACATGGGCGTCTTCGCCATTTTTTGCGCTGTGAAATTTCCACACTCCATGATTTACGCGTATGAGCCGACGCCAAGCACCTTTGAGGTCCTGAAAGAAAACGCGAAGTTTTATCCGAATATCAGCTGCACTATGGCGGCTTTAGGAGACAGGGACGGTGAGGCTTCCCTCGTCGTCGTTCCTGGGAACGGTGCCATGAGCTCCGTGGGCGAGGGCGGGATACCCATCAAGATATGGAAGATCGATTCACTATTTTTGCCGAGGGTGGACTTTCTTAAGATTCATGCCGAAGGCTACGAAGCTGAGATACTCCAGGGAGCACGGAAGACGGTACAGGATCACTTGCCCGTGATATCGATGGCCGCCTATCATCGGCCGAAAGACAAAGAAGAGCTCCCGGCACTTCTGAACTCAATCGCTCCTTATGATTGCGAACTGTACTACGACAAGGAAGAGGGCTTTCCGCACCTGCTCTCGCGCCGCGCGGCGCTCGTCGCACAGCGCTATTAACCCGGATATAACCAGGACCAAGAATTGAACGAGTTTCGGAACGGGGCGGGAAGGGTTCTATCTGCACACCCAATACGAAAACAGTGGCTAAGGAAGGTGCGCCATCTGGATTCTCTCCGCTTGATATCAACAGTTCCTGTATCGCTTTGGATTTTCGCCAATAGCGTGCGCCTGAGTTGCCATCCCAAGTGGCTGGCGGATGTGATACAACCATAAGTCACCGTTCCAGAGAAATCCTCCGCGCCTGCCGGGAGTGGCGCGTGTTTGCCTGCCGCGATGACGATAAATCATTCATATAAAAAGCCGGAGCCGCGGCTGAAGGACCATGATGTTGCGCTCTTTTTTTATTGCTTTGTCGGAAAGCAAGGGTATTCGTTCGATTGCGGAGAATTCAGCGTTTGGGCAAAAGGTCTCCAAGCGCTTTGTTGCAGGTTTGACGATAGAAGATCTGATTGTGGCGGCTACCGCCATGAACCGGGTTGGCGTTCATGTGTCGGTGGACAACCTGGGCGAAAACGTAACCAATCGCGAAGAGGCGCTGCACAGCAAAGCGCTTTACCACAGGCTGCTGGATGAGATTGCCAGCCGCAAACTCGACGCCAACGTGAGTTTGAAGCTGACCCACATGGGACTGGATGCCGATGAGGCGCTGGCGCGCGACACGCTGGAAGAACTTCTCGATCACGCCATCGCCACCGGCAGCTTCATCCGGGTTGACATGGAGGGCTCGCAGTACACCCAGAAGACGCTCGACCTGGTGCGCGAACTGCACCGGCGCCCCGGCGCGTACAGCCATCTGGGCACGGTGCTGCAGGCTTATCTCTACCGCACGGAGGAAGACGCCCGGCTGCTGTGTTCCGAGGGGATTCGGATTCGGCTGTGCAAGGGAGCATACAAGGAGCCGGCGGCGGTGGCGTATCCGGGCAAGCAGGACGTGGACGCGAATTACATCAAGCTCGCCAAGCAGCTTCTGAAGAGCGGAGTCTTCCACGGACTGGCTACCCACGACGAAAAAATTATCAACACGATGAGGGCGTGGGCGCTGAAAGAAGGCGTGGCGAAGACGGCGTTTGAGTTCCAAATGCTGCACGGGGTGCGGCGCGACTTGCAGGAGCAGCTTGCAAAAGAAGGCTGGGGTGTACGCTGCTACATTCCTTTCGGCACGGAGTGGTATCCGTACTTCATGCGGCGTCTTGCAGAGCGGCCTGCGAATGTGCTCTTCCTGGTGAAGAATTTCTTGAGGGGATAATCCGGATATTGTCGTATCCTCTAAATGACAGAAGTGTCGCAAGGAGAGTGAACGATGAAGATCAGCGCACGCAATACACTGGCTGGAAGCGTAACCAAGGTGACCAAGGGAGCCGTCAATTCCGAAGTTGACCTGACTCTGAAGGGTGGCGAGAAGGTCGTGGCCATCATCACCAACGAGAGCGTGACTCACCTTGGCCTCAAAGAAGGCACCCACGCCTACGCCATCATCAAGGCAAGCTGGGTGATCCTGGGCAAAGGACTGGACGCGAAGAAACTCAGCGCGCGCAATGTGCTGCCAGGGAAGGTGTCCAAGGTACACGAAGGCGCGGTCAACAACGAAGTCGTGTTGAAGCTGACCGGCGGCAGCGAAGTGACGGCGATCATCACCAGGGAAAGCAGCCACTCGCTGGGATTCAAGGAAGGCGATGAGGCCTTCGCTGTGGTTAAGGCGAGCAGCGTCATTATCGCCGTGGACTAGGGGATTAACGGAATTGGCAGGAAATGAAGCGCGCCGGAAAAGGGCGCGCTTTGTAATTGAGAGCAGCACGGGCACGCGAATCTTTCTTTTGGGGGAACCGGGCTGGCGGTTATGGGCCGACGAAGCCGATATTGTTGAAGCCGTGCAGCATCTGAATCTCCTGCGGCGAGTATTGCGAGCGCGCCTCGGGAGAGTTCAACAGGCGCTCGCGGGCATCGGGAGACATGGTGCGCATCTGGCGCAGGGTGCGGCGCATCATGTCTTTGCGCTGCGGGTCCATGGCGCGGAACTGGCCGAACAAGGCGACTGCCTGCCTCTGCTGCTCGGGCCTGAGGTGCTCGATCATTTCCATGCGATTGAGCACCCGCTGCTGCTGCGGCGGCGGCAGGGTGTTAAATTTCTGCAGACGGTTTCTGAGCTGCTCCTGACGCTGCTGCGGAAGCTGGCGGAAGTGCTGATCCTGTTCCAGTCTCCTTTGCTGCTCCTGGAGTGGAAGACGCATGGTGTTGCGCAGCCAGTCTCCGTTGTGCGGGCCTTGTCCGCGAATGATCTGGTGCGGCATGGCTGGCGGACGCGCGGGCTGCGACTGAGGCGGACGCGCGAACTGCGCCTGAGGCGGCGCGGGCGCCGCGGGACGCGGGGCCATGGACGGCCGGCGAAGCTGGCTCTGCGGCCTCGGGGCGGGAGCGGTACGAGACGCGCCTCCGCCGCCTTGACGCTGTCCCGCCCAGAGGGGCGCGGCCAGAAGCAGTGTGGCCAGAAAAGCCGGGATGAAATTGATGCGCATCACTCTCACAAATTCTGAAGACCCGCCAGCAGCTTGCTTAAAGAAGGCAGTCCCTGAAGGCTAGTTTCAATCTTATCTGCTTACCTATATTATTGAATACAAACGTATTAGCTAATTACTTACATCTGCATCCGCATCGCCGTCCATGTCGTCAAGGGCATCGAAATTCTGCAACATATCTGAATTCTGGTCCAGGTACTGCAGGTCGGAGACCGCAGTGCCGGTTGGAGCACTAATATGAAACGCGATGGCCGGCGGATTCTCGGCCTGATGCATGAAGCGCCCGACCTGGTAGAGACCAATGCCGACAACCAGGCAGAGCGCGGCAGCCACACTGAGCGCAGGACGGCGGAGCCACTGCAACCATCCTGCCGACACCTGATGCTGCTCCTCGCGCAAACGTGCCTGCATGCGGACATCCCAGAAGGGCGAGGGCTCAGGCGCTTTCCACTCGTCGAGCAGATTCATCGTGGCGCGCAGCGAGTGCAGGCTATCGGCACATTCGCGGCACTCGGCGAGATGGGCTTCAACCTCGGGCGGTGCCGTGGCAATGCCCAGGGCGACGTCCTGCAACTGATCGTTAACATTACGGCAATTCATAAAGGCCTCTATACAAAATCCTTCAAACTCTCGCGCAACGTCTCATAGGCGCGGAAGAGCAGACTCTTGGTGGCAGATTCGCTGAGGTGCAGAACTTCGGCGATCTGGCGGTAATCCAACTCCTGATACTTGTGCATCATGACGGCCATGCGCTGGCGCTCGGGCAACGCCTGAACGTGTTTGCGGATGGCACGCAGGCGCTCGCGGCGCAGAATTTCCTGCTCGATATTGGGCCGCTCGTCGGCAACATCAATGGAAAGTCCGGTTTGCTCGTCGGTCTCATCCAGACTGGCCTTCAGTTCAGGGCGCTCGTGCCTGTTATCGCGGGCATGATTGACCGCAAGATTGGTCGCAATCCGGTAAAGCCAGGTGGTGAACTTGGCATCCGCGGCGTAGCTGGCGCGGGAGCGATAGACGCGCAGGAAAACCTCCTGCGAGAGCTCCTCGGCGATGGCGGCATTATGCACCATGCGATACATAAAGCTGATCATCGCACGGCGGTAGCGCTGCACGAGGTAGTTGAAAGCGGCATCGTCGCCGTCGCGAACCCGCAGCATCACCTGGGCGTCGTCCATCGCCTCCAGGGTTTGGGGATCGCTGAAGCGAAGTTGCGAGCTGTCGGCTGCGCTGCTGGAGTGAGGGAAAGCACCGCCAATGGCCATGCTACTCATGTCATTGGGAACCCCCTTGGCTTCCGAAAGTTGCGGGGATCCCTCGGATTCAGCAGCAGCCTCGGTGGTTTCCGGGTTGTTGGTCTTCCTGCGCTTCCAGATCATGCCATTGGGAACGGTACTGCGTTTATTATGCCCGAAGGCGGGCGGAATGGCATGGGAAAGTCACAGGGGGCAGATTGGAGAAACCAAGAGGGTTTGCTACAATCCAAGGTGAGTAGAGAGAATGGGCGCTTAACTCAGCGGTAGAGTGTCACCTTCACACGGTGGAAGTCGTAGGTTCGAATCCTACAGCGCCCACCACTCCCAT
>JBEKOO010000027.1:0-42434 GCA_049521655.1 Candidatus Korobacteraceae bacterium | reverse complement strand
GATGTTTCCAGAGTCTTGGTCCTCAAACTTAACTCTGGCGGCAAACCAAGCGGTGCTTGCGCACCGCTCAGGAAAATCTCGCCTTGACAACGCCTTCGTTCTTATCGAGGGGCACCCTCAAGCTTTGTTTATGTTGCCGACATTTGCCCGGGCCACCCGCCAAAGGCCCCAGAGTTGGAAAAGAGCCAACTCTGATGGGCCCCCTGTCGACATCGACCACAAAAGCAGCAAGGCATCAGCCTTTTCCCTGGCGCTTGAGACGGCGATGAGCGATGTCATGGCGGTACTTCATGCCGTCAAAATTGATGCATCCGACGGCCAGATAGGCGCGGGCGACGGCAGATTCGAGAGTAGCGGCGCGGGCGGTGACGCCGAGAACGCGTCCGCCCGAGGTGGTGAATTCGCCGTTGAGGAGGCTGGTGCCGGCGTGAAAGACCTTTACGCCTTCCACGGCGTTGGCGCGCTCCAGACCGGAGATTACCTTGCCGGATTCGGAGGCGCCGGGGTAGCCGCCAGAGGCGATGACGACGCAGACACTGGGATCGGGGCTCCAACGGAAGACGCCGTCGCTGACGCGTCCATCGATGCTGGATTCGAAGGCTTCCAGCAGATCGCTGTCGAGACGCATCAGGGTGGGCTGGGTCTCCGGGTCTCCGAAACGGCAGTTGAATTCGAGCACCTGGGGGCCGCGGGCGGTCATCATGATGCCGCAGTAAAGAATTCCAGTGTAGGGCGCGCCTTCGGCGGCCATGCCGTCGATGACCGGGCGGGCGATGTGGCGCACGAGCCATTCGCGCATGTTGTCATCGATAAGGCCGGAGATGGAGTACGCACCCATGCCTCCGGTGTTGGGGCCGGTGTCGCCATCGCCGATGCGCTTGTGATCCTGGGCGGCGACGAGGGGAGCGATACGCTGGCCATCGCTGAGAATGAGAAAGCTGATCTCCTCGCCCTCGAGAAACTCTTCAAAGAGAACGTGGCGGCCGGCCGAGCCAAGCGAGCCGTTGAGCATTGCGGCAGCGACCTGTGTGGCTTCTTCCTTGCTGGCGGCGATGACTACGCCCTTGCCGGCGGCGAGGCCATCGGCTTTGACGACGATAGGGGCTTTGAAGTGGGTGAGCGCATCCTTGATCTCCGCGACGGAGTGAATCTGGGCATAGAGAGGGGTGGGGATGCGATGACGAGTCATGAATGACTTGGAGAAGCTCTTACTGGACTCGAGCTGGGCGGCGGCCTGGGTTGGGCCGAAGACGGGAATGCCGCGGCGGCGCAGCTCATCGACAGTGCCGAGCATGAGCGGAACTTCAGGACCGACGACGACGAGATCGGGGCTGACGGTGATGGCCGCTTCGATGATTGAGTTGAGGCGAGTGAGATCGCAGGGCACGCAGGTTGCTTCCTGGGCAATTCCGGCGTTGCCGGGAGCGCAGAAAAGCTGTTTCACACGGGGCGACTGCTTGAGCTTCCATATCAGCGCATGTTCGCGGCCGCCGCCGCCCAGCACGAGAACTTTCATGGGATCTCCAACGAGAAAGGGTATGAGGTTGGGGCTGGGTAAGTCAATTGGATTGAGGAGCGAAGGCTCGGAGATTCGGTGCGGGAGGGAAGTTTGGTAATCCCACGTTGGCTGAAAACGGCAGATGTGGCCGCAGGGGCCGGGCCGAAATGCCTCTGGAGCGTCATTGGAGATCGAAGCCGTGCGGGGATTCCTTGCTGCGCTCGGAATGACACCGCATAGAAATGCATGGAGGGAGCGAGAAAACAGCCGGGCGGTAGAAGAGTCGCAGCGGAAGAGGCGGGCGGTGGAACAAGGGTGGGGACTGCCAGAGGAGCGGGATTCTGATAGCCTTGGTTGAAACTGCCGCGCCGGGCGTCGAATCCACGGGCGAGCGGAAGCGGAGTTAGAGCAGTTCCTATATTGGTGTGTCCTGCCCGTCCCGCCTTAGCCGCGCAAGAAGAGCGCGTCGAAGGTGGGGCACCCGCGGATACATCTTTTAGGAAAGCGCCCTGGAAAGCGGAGCATAACGAGCAGCGAATGAGCGAGGCAGAAGAGCAGCGGCGGATTGAAACGGCGCCGCCGGCATTGCCGGAGATACGCTCGCGGATTCCTCTGCCGGTGGGCGGCGGAGTGATGCGCAAGCTGCTGGCGTTTGCCGGGCCGGGCTTCCTGATCGCGGTGGGCTACATGGATCCGGGGAACTGGGCGACGGATCTGGCGGCGGGCTCGCGCTATAACTACACGCTGCTGTACGTGATCGTGCTTTCCAACCTGATGGCGGTTCTGTTGCAGAGCCTTGCGATCAAGCTTGGGGTGGTGAGCGGGCGGGACCTGGCACAGGCCTGCCGCGACCGCTTTGGGGCGAAGACGGCGATGGTGCTCTGGGTGCTGGCGGAGGTGGCAATTGCCGCCTGCGACCTGGCAGAGGTGATTGGCTCGGCAATTGCGCTTGAGCTGCTCTTCCATATTCCGCTGGTGATCGGGGTGGTGATCACGGGCTTTGACGTGCTGCTGCTGCTGTTGCTGGAAAACCGCGGCTTCCGCTACATCGAGGCGATCGTGGTCACGCTGACGGCGACGATCGGCATCTGTTTCGGACTGGAGATACTGTTTTCAAAGCCGGAGTATGGAGTGGCGCTGAAGGCGATGTTCATTCCCGATCCGGCGATTCTGCATGATCCGCTGATGCTCTACATTGCGATCGGAATCCTGGGCGCGACGGTGATGCCGCACAACCTTTATCTGCATTCGGCGATTGTGCAAACGCGGGACTATGCGCGCACTCCGGAGGGACGACGCGAGGCGTTGCGCTATTGCAATATCGACTCGGCGGTGGCGCTGACGATTGCGCTGTTTGTGAACGCGGCGATCCTGGTGGTGGCGGCGGCGACATTTTACCGGGCGGGGCAGCACGAGGTGGCAGAGATTCAAGACGCGTATAAATTGATGTCCGGGCTGCTGGGAGTGACCGGAGCGAGCGGAATATTTGCGCTGGCGCTGCTGGCCAGCGGGCAGAACTCGACGCTGACGGGAACGCTGGCGGGACAGATCGTGATGGAGGGATTCATCCATCTGCGCACCCGGCCCTGGGTGCGGCGGTTGATTACGCGGCTGTTTGCGATTGTTCCCGCAGTGGCGGTTACGGCGATTGCGGGCGAGAGCGGCACGGCGCGGCTGCTGATCCTGAGCCAGGTTGTGCTGAGCATGCAGTTGAGCTTTGCGGTGGTGCCGCTGGTGATGTTTACCAGCGACCGGAAGATGATGGGCGAATTTGTAAATTCGGCATGGCTGAAAACGCTCTCCTGGGTGACGGCGGCGCTGATTGCGGGATTGAATCTGTGGCTGCTGGTACAGATGATGCGCTAGGGGAGGTTCCGGTATTGGTGAGTTTTGCCCGTCCCACCTTAACCGCGCAAAAACAGCGCGTCGAAGGTGGGGCACCCGAAGGCGAAGGCGTGGAACCGGCGCGGGTGAGTTTACGTATAAACTTCCAGGCTGCAAGTGGCCGACGGTGGCAACCGCCGGCGGTGGAGCGCGCTCAGAAGAGGCAGGCGCATGAGGCTCGGGATGCTATGACGATGAAGATTCGGCAGACAATATGGATGGGTGCGCTGTGCGGAGCACTGATGATTGCAGGCTGCAAGATTAGCGATGAAGGCAGCGGCAAGGACAAGAAAGTCAGTATCGAGGGACCGGGGGCCAGCCTTCACGTCGATTCCGGAGCGGTGGCGAACGACTCGGGGATACCGGTATATCCGGGCGCGCAGGAGAAATCCAACACCGGAAGAGACAAGGCGCATGTTGATTTGAGTCTGCCATTCCTCAAGTTGAATATCGTGAAATTGAACTTCACCTCCGAAGATGCGCCGGAGAAGGTGGTGGCATTTTATCGTAACAAGCTGGGGAGCTACGGGGCGGTGCTGGAGTGCAGAGGCGGCGGCCAGGACTTCGAGGTGGGAAGCGGGCGCGGACTGGACAGCCCGGTGCGTTGCGACAAAACGATGGGCAATCGTAACGAAATGACGCTGAAGGCGGGAACCGAAGGCAATCAGCACGTGGTGCAGGTGAAGCCGAACGGCAAGGGATCAGAGTTCACGCTGATGTACATTCAGATCGGCAAAGGAAAAAGCGACAGCGATTTTGGCGGCAAGCAGCCGTCGTAGAGGCCAAGGCTGAGAGAGTGGCGGCTGGCGCGCCGCGGCTGGGGCTTGGCGCTTGGCGCACCTGAAGGGTACGGGCCAAGGGATGGCCCTCCGGCCGCGGGCGCTGGGCCCTCCTGCCGCGGGCGCTGGGCCCTCCTGCCGCGGGCGCTTGGCATTTGCTTCCGGGCTAGCGGGCTGTTAAGTTTTTGTCAGTGGATCACGCTTGCGAACAATGCGGGGCGCTGGTGGAGGATGGGCGGCCATTCTGTCCGAATTGCCGCGCGCCGCAGATCAAGGTTCCAGTGCGGCCGCCGACGGCTCCGGTGACGGAGCCTTTGCCGCCAGGAACACCGGAGGATCTGCAACCTCCGGCAGAGCCGATGACTGGCGTGGACGATGCGGCGGCGATGAGTGAGCGGGAGAGTCTGCCGCCGGAGAAATTCAGGGGCGGAAAAAACAAGCTGGTGTGGCGTCCGGCGATTGGTTCGGCGCTGGTGGCAGGGGTGCTGGCTGCGATCGGGGCCTCGATTCCGATTATTCCGCTGGCCGTGCTGTGCATGTTCGCTTCCGGCGGACTGGCGGTGACGCTGTACCGGCGGCGAGTGAAATTCCGGACGGTGACGCCGTGGATGGGCGCGAAATTGGGGCTGCTCTCCGGGGGATGGGGATTTGGAGTGCTGGCGATATTGAGCACCTTCCGGCTCTTTGCCGCCAGCGAGCGCGTGGAATTGCACGCCGCTTTCCGGGACAAACTGCAGGAGGCTACCTCGAAGGCGGCCGATCCCGATGTGCGGCAGGCAATGGATCAGTTCCGGGGCTACATTGCCACCGACCACGGCCTGATCATCATGGTTTTCATCTTTCTGGCGGTTGCGGCAATCTTCTTTCTGATCTTTGCCGCGCTGGGCGGAGTGCTGGGCGCGACGCTGTTTGGACGGGAGAGCGGCAAAGAGTCGTAGAGGGGAAAGCAGAATCAACTGCCCCACTCAAGCCAAAAGGAGGCTTGAATTGAGCCACCCTCGGGAACGGAGGCCGCTCCGGCGGCGGGCACTGGGCGCAGGCGGGTGGCGGGTACGGGCCAACGGATGGCCCTCCGGCGGCGGGCGCTAGGCGCTTGCTTGGCGCTTGCAGGGTCGCGTATTATCGGGCAGATATGAACGTCATCTCACGACCGCCTCATCTTCGGGAAAAAGGGCAGATCATGTCTGCCTCGGAAATCGAGCGCACACTTGTCCGCCTGGCGCACGAAATCGTGGAAAAAAACAATGGGATCGGAAGCCTTGGTCTGATCGGCATTCGCCGGCGGGGCATTCCGATAGCGGAACGCCTGGCCAAGCACATCGAGCGGATTGAAAAATCCGCAGTGCCGGTGGGCACGCTGGACATCACGCTGTATCGCGACGATCTTTCGACGGTCGGTCCAAAGCCGGTGGTCGAGCCTCGGCCGATTGGCTTCAATATCACGGGCAAAGACGTTGTGCTGTGCGACGACGTGCTGTACACGGGGCGGACGGTGCGGGCGGCGCTGGATGCGCTCTTCGACCAGGGGCGTCCGCGAAGCGTGAAGCTGCTGACGCTGATCGACCGCGGACATCGCGAGCTGCCGATTGAGGCCAGCTTTGTGGGACGGCACGTGCAAACTTCCGACCTGGAAATCATCGAGGTCAAACTCACCGAGATAGACCAGATGGAAAAAGTTCTGCTGGTTGAGCGGGTGCCGGAAACCGAAAGCTAAGCGAAGGACGACATGAAAGCCAAGCTCCGGTCGCTGCTCGGGATCGAGCCGCTGGATTCGCGGCAGATTCTGGATATTCTCTCCCTGGCGAAGCGCATGAATCCGGCGCGGCCGCGCCAGACACTTCGTGGGCGCCGCATCGCCCTCCTCTTTTACGAAAACTCAACCCGAACGCGGACCAGCTTTGAGATCGCGGCCAAGTCATTGGGCGCATCGACGGTAGTGATTCACGCGACTACGGCGAGCATTGAAAAAGGCGAGTCGCTGAAGGACACGGGCCAGACGCTGCAATCGATTGTGGACGCAATCGTGATGCGGCATCCCAGCTCGGGCGCTCCGGTGCTGCTGTCACGGCTGATCGATATTCCGATCATCAACGCCGGTGACGGAATGCACGCGCATCCTTCGCAGGCGCTGCTGGACGCATTCACGATCATGAACCACAAGAAGAGCCTGAAGGGGCTGAAGATCGTGACCATCGGCGACATCTTCCATAGCCGGGTTGCGCGCAGCGACGCTCACCTGTTCAGCAAACTTGGGGCGCGGGTGGTGTTCTGCGGGCCGGATGTGCTGCTGCCGGAGACGGCCCGTGAGCTGGCTCCGGGAGTGGAGATCGTGCGCGAGATGGAAGAGGCAATCGATGGAGCCGACGTGGTGATGATGCTGCGAGTACAGCAGGAACGGCTCTCGGGCATGCAGATCAACGTGGACGAGTATGTGCGGCGCTATCAACTGACGGCGGCTAAGCTAAAGCTGGCGAAGGCGGACGCGATCGTGATGCATCCGGGGCCGATGATCCGGGGCATGGAGATGACCGACGAGGTTGCCGATTGCGGACAGTCGGTGGTGCTGGAACAGGTACTGAACGGCGTGAAGGTGCGCATGGCAATCCTGGCAATGCTGTTGGGAGGAAAGCGATGAGCACGATGCTGCTGCAGGGCGGGCATCTGATTGACCCGGCGAGAGGACTGGATGCGCCAGCGGACGTGGTGCTGCGCGATGGTCTTGTAGCAGAGATTGCCGAGCCGGGTAGAACAAAAATCGGAGCCGATGAGACGCTGAAGGTAAAAGGACTGATCGTGGCTCCGGGCTTCATCGATCTCCACGTACACCTGCGGGAGCCGGGACAGACACACAAGGAAAACATCGCCAGCGGAACGGCGGCAGCGGCGGCGGGCGGATTTACTTCCGTGTGCGCGATGCCGAATACGCGCCCGATCAACGACTCACCGGCGGTGACGCGATGGATGCGGGACGAGGAGCGCGGCGCGGTGGTAAACGTCTTTCCGGTGGCGGCGGCGACACTGGGGAGCCTGGGCGAAAAGCTCAGCGATTATCGCGCACTGAAGGAAGCGGGCGCAGTGGCCCTGAGCGATGACGGGGCGCCGATTCTCGACGACCAGATCATGCGCGAGGCGCTGGCGCTGGCCGCCAAGGTTGGGCTGGTGGTGATTCAGCACGCGGAAGACACGAGGCTCTCGCATGGCAATCCGATGAACGAGGGAGTCACGTCATTCAAGCTGGGACTGCGCGGACAGCCCGCGGCCTCCGAGTGGCAGATGGTGGAGCGCGATATCCGGCTGACGAGCCAGGAGGGCGGGCGATTGCATGTGGCGCATGTGTCAGCCGCAAAATCGCTACAGATGGTGAGGCTGGGACGCGCCTCGCAGGTGCAGGTAACGGCGGAGGTGACGCCGCATCATTTTCTGTTTACCGAAGAAAGTTGCTCGACCTACGACACGCGCTACAAGATGAATCCACCGCTGCGCTCGGCGGCGGATCGCGCGGCGCTGCTGGCGGCGCTGGCCGATGGAACGATTGACGCCATTGCGACCGACCATGCACCACACGCGCTGTTTGAAAAAGAAGTGGAGTTCGAGAAGGCGGCGTTCGGCATCACCGGGCTGGAGATTGCACTGGCGGCGGCGATTACCGAGTTGCAACACACGGGGATGATTTCGTTGAGCCGCGTGGTGGAGCTGCTGTCGACGAATCCGGCAAAGATTGTGGGGCTGAGTGGGCGGGGGACGCTGGCGGAAGGCTCGATCGCCGACGTTACCATCTTCGATCCGAAGAAACGCTGGAGCTACGAGGTGGAGCAGACACGTTCGCGTTCGCGCAATTGTCCGTACGGCGGAATGCAGTTCTATGGCAAGGCGCTGGCGACGATTGTGGGCGGCAGGGTTGTGTTCAACGAGCTGTGAGCGCGGCGCGGCGGGTGTTGGTAGCGGTCTCATCAATGGCTTTTGGCGTGTGAAGGGCTTTGCCTCAGCGGCTGAAGCCGCGTGAAACGAGACTTTCTTACGGCACGACTGAAGTCGTGCCCCTTCAAAACCGATTTATGAGACCGCCTATGGAGAAGTCCCTGTATTGATGTGTCCTGCCCGTCCCACGTTAGCCGCGCAAAGACAGCGCGCCGAAGGTGGGGCACCCGTACTTTGCCGTTGGCCGCCGCTGGCGCTTGGCTTTCGGAACGACACCCTCAAGAGGACACGCTTCCCAGACACACGCGCATCCCCGGCGCGTCGAATACAATGCGGTACATCGAGACGGAACTGCTGTTAGAGTGGAAGTTCAGTGAAACTTCCGGCGGAAAATCCAGCAGCCATGCATGATGTTGACTCCATCCTTACATCGATCTTCGGATTGAAGAGCTTCCGGCTGCAGCAGCGCGAGATAGTGAATGACGTGCTGGCGGGACGCGACGCGCTGGTGGTGATGCCGACCGGAGCGGGCAAGAGCCTGTGCTTTCAGTTGCCGGCGGTGGCGCTACGCGGGTTGACGCTGATCGTTTCACCGCTGATTTCGTTGATGACCGACCAGGTAAGGCAACTGCGCGCGCTGCGGATTCCGGCGATGATGCTGTGCAGCGGACAGACGCGGGATGAGCAGCGCGAGGCGCTGGCAAGATTGCGAGAGGGCTTTCGCGGACTGCTTTACGTTGCGCCGGAGCGGTTCAGCGCGCCGGGATTCCTATCAATCATCACGCAGCGCAAGCTGTCACTGCTGGCAATCGACGAGGCGCACTGCATCAGCCAGTGGGGACACGATTTCCGGCCCGAATATCTGCGGCTGGGCGAGCTGCGCAAGCAACTGGGCGGGCCGCTGACGATCGCGCTGACGGCGACGGCAACGCCCGAGGTGCGGGCCGACATTGTGCGCAACCTGGAGCTGAAAGATCCTGCGATCCACGTTACGGGCTTCGACCGTCCGACGCTGAGCTATCAGTCGATTGTGTTTGCCAAGGCGAGAAACAAGGACCGGGAGCTGGTGGAATATCTGCGCGGGCAGAGATCGGGCGGGATTGTGTACTGCTCGACGCGCAAGCAGGTGGAGCAGGTGACGGCGCTGCTGGAAGAGAGGCTGGGCGGACGCACGGTGGTGGCCTACCACGCGGGGATGGATCAGGAGTCACGCGGCGGCAACCAGCGGAGATTTATCGATCACGACGACGCCATCGTGGTTGCGACCAACGCGTTCGGCATGGGGATCAACAAGCCAAATCTGCGCTACGTGATTCACTACAACCTGCCGGGAAGCCTGGAAGCGTACTACCAGGAGGCGGGACGGGCAGGGCGCGATGGGCTGGCAGCGGAGTGCATTCTGTACTTTGCTCCGGCCGACGTGATGATGCAGAAATTCTTTATCGACAAGATCGGCGAAAGCAATGGTCAACTGACGGCCAGGGATATTGCGGTGCTGCAGAAGCGGGCCAACAAGCAACTGAACGCGATGCAGAACTACGCGCGATGGGAGCGCTGCCGGCGCAGACAGATTCTGGAATACTTTGGCGAAGACAAGGTTCCTGAGAACTGCGATTGCGACGTGTGCCGCGCGTCCAGGCCGAAGCTGAAGGTGACGGGACGGGCAGCGGCAGTGGCGGCGGAAAGCGCGGCATCGCGCGATGCGCTGCATGCGGCGCGGGGCGCAAGCGTAGAGCGAGTGCTGAGTCCGGCGTTGATGGGAGTGACGTTGGCTTCAGGAGCTCTTGGCGATGTGCGGCTGGCGAAATTGAAGGAGCTTCGCCGGGATGTGGTGCGCTCGCTGGGAACGATGTTCTTCCAGCATCTGCCGGACGAGTTGTTGCGGAGATTGATTGCGAGTCCGCCGAAGACGGTTCTGGAGTTGCGGGATGATTTTGAGGTACACAACAAGATTATTGAGAACTTCGGGACGCGGATATTGCATGTACTGAGCGTGGAGCAAGAGGAAAGACAAGGTCAACCAGCCCAGGTTAGGCAACAGGCGGCGAAGGTGGGGCGCGCGATGGGTTCAGGTTATTTCCGCGGAGCAGAGGCGGGCAGGACTCTGCACGAGAGCGAGGAGCGGACGTCGCGGGCGAAGGTTGAGGCGGCGAAGAAGGTTGCGGGCGGCAAGGTGGGAGGAAGCTATGGCGCTGGAGTGGAGGCTCGATTCGAGCGGCTACGGACACTACGCCTGGAGCTGGCGCGGAAGAATCGCTGGCCGGCGTATTGCGTGCTTCAGGATGTGACGCTGCTGGAGATTGCACGAGCGCAGCCACGCACAATGCGCGAACTGCTGGAGATCAAGGGCGTGGGGCCGAAGCGCGCAGAGAGGTACGGCACAGAGCTGCTGGCGGAAGTTGCGAAGGAATAATTCATCCGGAAGGCGCAAGCGGTAGTTGCGGTGCGGCTCCGAGCCGGGGGTGATACACGGCGTACTACATGGAAAAAGGCCGCCCTTCGAGAGGGCGGCCTGAGGGCGGTTCAGACGCTACTTCTTGGGGGCGGCAGCCGGAGCAGTTCCGGACTTGGGAGCGACTCCGGACTTGGGAGCGGCAGCCGGCCTGACTGGAGCGGCGACGCCGGACTGAGTGTTGTAGGCATCGACGACGGGCTTGGTGATATCGACGGAGGCGGCGGCCCACAAAACCGGGCTGGCCTGGCCGGAGACATCAAGGATGAGGGTGAAGTTGTTGTCCTTGGCGAACTTGTCGAGAACCTCGACCAGCTTCTGGCCGATGCGGTTGGCGATTTCATTCTGCTGCGCCTGGATGTCGGTGTTTGCATCCTCGTAATTGCGCTGCAGGGTCTTCTTCCTGGCGTCGATCTGTTTGAGCAGCTCGCCACGGGCCTCTTCATTGAGCTTGTCGCCCTGGGCGTTGAACTTCTTCTGCAGCTCTTCAACTTCCTTGTTCAGGTTTTCGAGTTCGGCGCGCTTCGGGTCGAATTTCTTTTGCAGGGTCTCGAAGTCGCGCTGGCCCTCGTTGGAATTGACAATGGCAGCCTGAATGTTGATGATGCCGACCTTGGTGACCGCAGGAGCTGGAGCGGCAGCGGCGGGAGCAGCAGGCTGGGCGAGGGCGGGAAGGCTGAGAACAAGTGCCAGCGCCGCGGCTGGGATGAAACGAGTGAAATTGCAATTCATTGAAATTAGCCTCAGCTCCTCTGGGAGCTCACGGAGATTCCGCGGAAACCTTTCAGCAGGCGGGCGAGCCTCGATGGATCCAGCTCCAGCCCCGATCGAAAAATTCCTCTGACGGATGCTCCCGATTATAGGTTGTGAGAAAAAGAGCGTCAAACGTCGGTTGTGGCGTTGAAGCCTGTTTCCCAGGAACTGCCAAATTCACTAAAACGTAGTGGCCACGGTAAAGCGCAAGGTTTTTCTCGGCTCGCGAATGCGGTACCCCGGAGCATAGGTCGCGATGGCGGATTGGTAGGTATAGTCTCCCGCTGCGCCCGCCGGGAACATGCTACGCGAAAAAGTCGGCTGCGGCGCCTCGGTATCGACGCGCAATGGATTGTAAGCATAGTAGAGGCGGAAGGGGGCGTTTACCACCGGCATAATCACCTGCAACTCGAGGCCGGTAGACATGCGCACGACATAGTTGGTGTGGGCGAGCGCCGTAACGTCCTGACTGAACTTCTGGAAGACGCCGCCCTGGCAGACAAAAGAGCTCTGATTGACGGTTGGGCATCCGAAGGGAGTTTCGTCGAGCGCGGCGTACTGCTGGGAGCTGAGGCGCAACTGCGACTGACGCACAGCCATGTTCATGCCGGCGTCGTCGAAAATGGCAATCGTCACCGGTCCGACGATGGGGATGCGGTATTCGAGGTTGCTCACGATGCTGGTATCTCCGCCGGGGTAGACGAGGCGGGTGATGGGTATCGTAATCGAGTAGAGGTTCGAGCTTGTGGCATTGGGAGGCGGCGGCAGATTCGGATTCAGTGGAACCAGCGTGCCGTCCGTATTGGTCAGATTAACCGTCACCTTATCGGCGATGAGGGCGGTGGGCGAGGCGGCGCGGATATCAAAGCCACGGAGATCGGTGTCGCCGCCCTGGAAGAAGCGCTCGAAGGGAGGAGCCGTCTTGCCTTGCCATCCGGTGATGAAAGATCCCTGGATGCGATAGCCCAGGGTCTGCATGCCTTCCTTCTTGGGATGGAAGCCCTTCATCGGAATGAACTGTTTGAATTCGCCGATGGGGCGGATGTCAGCCACGTTGCCGCCGATACCCGCGATGTCCATGCCCACGAAGTAACTGCGGCCGGAGTGCGGACGCATTGGGTTGTCGATGGTGCTGCTGCTGAAGCTGGGAACCAGCTTGCTGGTAACGATTCCTTGCAGTGCGTTCGGCCCGGCTACGTTGCGGAAGGCCAAATATTGGAAATAGTTCTCGGATGCCGTGGTGAAGGTGGTGATGGTGGAGGTATCAAACGAGTAGGTGAGGCCGAGGCGCTTGAAGGAGTGACGCAAGGCATAGGAGGTGGAAACGGTAAAGCCGGTGCTCTGCTGCGAATAATTCTGCAACGAGTTCAGATAGGCGGAGGGCAGGTTTACCCTCTGGCCGGCGGAGATGCTGGCCTGCCTGGCCTGGTCAAACTTGAAGTTGCGGGTAAAGACGGTAAATCCAAGCTGGATGGGCTTGTCGAAGAGATAGGGCTCGGTGAAACCGAACATGGCGTTGCGCTGGAAGGTTCCGAGGGAAGCCGAAAGAGAGAGAGTTTCGCCCAATCCGAGGAAGTTGTTGGTCTCGTAATTGAGTCCGACGAAGGCTCCCGAGAGTCCACTGACGCCGCCATTGAGGCCGATCGAGTTCTTGCCTTTTTCCTTGACCTTGAGGTTGATATCCACGGTATTTTCGGCGACGTCCTGATGGACTTCCGAATCCTGCTCCGGCTTCAGCGCCTCGAAGTAGTTCAACTGATTGAGGCGGAGGAGGCTGAGCTCCCAGAGACGGGAGTTGTAAACATTTCCTTCTTCCAGGGCAAGCTGGCGGCGGATCACCTTGTCACGGGTTGTGGTGTTGCCGGAGAACTCGATGCGACGCACGAAGAACTGCTTGCCTTCATCGACGTCGATCTTGAGGCTGATGGTCTTGTGTTCTTCATCAATCTCGGTATTTGGAATGTTGGTTTCATTGATGTAGCCGAGCGAGCCGTATGCCTTACGCAGCTCATCGAGGCCCTTGCTGACCAGGGTGCGATTGAACCATTCGCCGTCCTTGATTTTGAAGAGCCGACGCAAAGCAACGGTGTTGGTGATGGCCTTGTTGCCGGTGAAGGTGATTTCCTTGAGGTGATAACGTTCGCCCTCTTCAACGGGTACGGTAATATCAACCGCCTTGCCGTGCTGGGACTTGAAGGGGAAGTACCAGGCCATGTGCCTGACGTCGCGAATCCTGGTTTTGGGATCTTCGACGATGGCCTTGAAATAGCCTTTGTCCTGATAGGCAAAGCGCACGCGTTCGGCGTCTTCACTGAGCTTGGTGGCGTCAAAGGTACGCGAAAACAGGTTCTCCAGGAAGATGGAGTGGGGAATGCCGATGGGCTTGGAGTTGTGCATGGCGGCACGCAGATAGCGCGTGGGCACCTTCTTGTTGCCTTCAAAGCGAATCGTGCCAACCTTGACCTTGGGACCTTCCTTCACGTTGAAGGTGATGCCGACGGCGGCCGGGGGAATCTGGCGGATTTCGGTGGTGATGGTGGCGAACTGGCGACCGTGGGCGGCGAGCATATCCTTTAGTACTACTTCCGCCTTCTTGACGCGGGTGGGATCAAACTGGCTCTCCTGGCTCAGTCCCACCTTGAGTTCCTTGAACTTGTCGAGGACGTCGCTCTGAGTGATGGCGTTGAGTCCGATGTACTTGATCTCGCGAATGGTCGGCTTCTCCTTGACGTACACATGAAGAATCCATCCCTTGGAGCTCTGTTCGCGCTCGATGCGAAGATCGTCAAAGTAGCCTGAATTCCACAGGGAATTGAAATCGCGCTCGAGGCCGGCGGGATCGTAAACATCGCCCGGACGGGTAAACATGCGGGCACGGATGGTTTCGGCGGGTATGCGGCGATTGCCGTGAACCCGAATGTCCTCGATGATGCCCTGCTGGGCGAAAGCCATTCCGGCAAGCAGCATGAGGACCATGCAGAAGCAAACGAAGTGGAACAGCCCCCTTGTCGCGGGGCAGCTCAGGCGAGGCGAGGAGCAGACGTGATCAGTGCGAAGAATGGCGAGACCCTCATGCGTAAATCTTGGGCGCGGAAGGCCTAATTATACAGGGTCATGTGCTCTGAACGCCATAAACCGTTTGGATACTCCCGGCTGCCGCTATCCTGCCTTGGTAAATCAGGGGCAGGCTCAGAGCTTCTCAACCTGGACGAGGGTCGAGTAAAAGGTTGCGCCGCCGCCCATATCGGCGAGGCGGTCACTGGTGAGGACGTTGATATTCTCGCCGTCGGGAGCGGTGCGCGCCCAATCCAAATAGGCTGCAACCACGCCGGGAGGCACGCTGTTGTCCACTCGGGCAAGCAAGCGCAGGCCGCCGCGGAGGTTGTATACGCGCAGTGTGTCGCCGTCGGCTATGCCGCGAAGTTCGGCGTCGACGGCGTTCATCTGCAGCTCAAAGCGGCGCTCCATCTTCTGATGGCCGGTGAGATTGCAGAAGGTAGTGTTGAGGAAGTTGTCATGCTTGCGCCCGAGGAGTTCGAGCGGAAACTGGGCGGCCTGCGGAGTGTGCCGCGATTCGGTGGGCGCGGTAAATGCGGCAACGGGGTCGAGGCCCGCGGCAGCCAGCGCCTCGCTGCACAAGATAGCCTTTCCGCTGGGGGTGGCAAAACCGTTGGCAAAGGGAAGGTATGCGCCATTGCTGCGGGGAAGATTCAGCGGGATCGAGTGATCGCGCTCGAGCGCTTCGCGGGTAATGCCCTTAAGAAAGCTGTAACCTGCGCTTGCCGGGTCAACGGCCAGGGCGTCGTCGATTAACTGATCATCGGAGGCGCGCAGGCACTCGTCCCGAAGCCCCATGCGGGCGGCCAAACGGCGGAAAAGTTCCGCGTTGCTGCAGGATTCGCCGAGGGCTTCGATGGCCTGACTGGAAAGCTGCAGATGAAGATGTCCGTAGGAGGTGACGAGCTCCTTTTGCTCGAGGAAAGTAGTCGCGGGCAGAACAATATCGGCGTAGTCGGTGGTGTCGGTGAAAAACTGCTCATGCACGACGGTGAAGAGATCGGGACGCTGCAAGCCTTCGACTACGAGGTTACGGTTGGGACAGACCGCGGCTGGATTGCACGCGTAGACGAAGAGAGCCTTGACGGGCGGCGCGAGCGCAGCATCGGTCAGCAGCTTGCCAAGTTGATTCATGTTGAGGATGCGCGCGGGACGGCCAAGCGGGGCAGTCATCAGGTCTTCGCGATGCAGCCTGGCTTTGTTGATTGCGAATGCGCCCGAGGTGGAGAGGGTCAGGCCGCCGCCCTGGGTCTTCCAGGCTCCGGTGATGGCGGGCAACATGGCGATGGCACGCACCGCCATGCCTCCGTTTTCGCAGCGCTGGACGCCGTAATTCAGGCGGATGAGGGAGGGGCTGGTGGTGGCATATTCGCGGGCGAGGCGCACAATTTCTTCGGCGCCGAGTCCGGTGATCTCCGCTACGCGTTCGGGCGTATAGGCGGTGGCACGCTTGCGGAGCTCCTCGAAGCCGCTGGTATGGGCCGCGACGTAGGGCGCATCGTAAAGATCGTTGGCGAAGATGTAGTTCATCATGCCAAGGGCAAGTGCGGCATCGGTGCCGGGACGGATGGCCAGATGCCAATCAGAGGCGCGTGCGGTGCGGGTGCGGAAGGGATCGATCACCACCAGCTTTGCGCCTTTGCGGCGGGCTTCTTCCACGAACGGCCAGAGATGGATGTTGGCGCCGTGAATGTTGGCGGCCCAGGCGATGATGTAGCGGGCGTGGGTGTAGTCTTCGGGCGGAACGCCGTATTTCGCGCCGTTCACGCTGAGCAGTGCAGCCCCTCCGGCTTCCGAACAGATGGTTCGATCGAGCCGCGAGGCTCCGAGGCGATGGAAGAAACGGCGGTCCATCCCGTTGCCGTGGATGACGCCGATGGTTCCCCCATAGGAAAACGGAAGGATCGATTCGGAGCCGAAGGCGTCTGTCGCCGCCTTCAGCCTTCGAGCGACTTCGCCGAGCGCCTCATCCCACGAGATGCGGGCGAAAGCCTTCGGGCCGGCGCTGCCCTTGGGCGCAATCCTCTTCATCGGATAGAGCAGACGGCCGGGGGAGTAAACGCGATCCAGATACTTGGCAACCTTGCCGCAGAGAAATCCGCGGGTCACAGGATGATGGGGATTGCCTTCAATTCGAGTGGCGCGGCCATCTTCGATGGTCACGAGGACGGAGCAGGCATCGGGGCAATCGTGAGGACAGGCGGCGTGAACAACGCGCATGACAAATTATAACTACAGTTGGGCGAGGCACTCTCGATTTTATCCGTGCATTGTTGATGCCGCCCGCGCCCCGCCCTGCTGCAACTGCGTCTTGCGCCACGCAAGGTAACCAGCCACGCACATGACCACGAAGGCCGCATAGAGGAATGACGTGAGATAGAGATGCTTGTAGAGGAAGAGCGCAGAGCTGATGAGATCGACGGCGATCCAGAGCAGCCAGTTCTCCAGCAGCTTGCGCCCCGCCATGTACTGCGCCGCCAAGGAGAGCACGGTGACCAGAGAGTCGCAGGCGGGAACATTACTGTCGGTGTAATGGCGAAGCAACTGGTAGACGGCAGCCCACGCCAGCGGCACCAGCAGCATCAGCGTAAGGGCAATGGCACGGGAGATCGAGCGAATGCGCTGCGCTCCCGCACCGCTCTCCGAATGGCTCCAGCGCCACCAGCCATAGATGGCGACTGCGATGTAGAGCAGTTGCATGCACGAGAGGGCGTAAACCTTATTGCGCCAAAACATGACGAAGAAAAGTGCGTTGTTGGCGATGCCGATCGGCCAGCAAAGGATGTTTTCCTTCATCGCCAGCAGCACGCAGGCCGCGCCAGTGACGACTCCGCAGATTTCCAGCGGTGACATCAGACGATGATACTCGCAGAAAGCGCGAGGACCGCAAGCGCAGCAAAGCCCGGGATTTCTCCGGGCTGGGTAAAGTGCAGGGCCGGGAAAGAACTCAGACCTGCATCACTTCCTTTTCCTTGGCCTTGAACATCTCTTCCAGCTTCTTGATTTCGTCGTCGGTGATCTTCTGCATCTGATCGAGCGAGCCGCGCTCTTCATCCTCGGAGATTTTCTTGTCCTTCATCGCCTTCTTAATCGCTTCATTGCCGTCGCGGCGGATGTTGCGAACGGCGGTGCGATGCTCCTCGAGAACTTTGTTGAGGTGCTTCACCATATCCTTGCGGCGCTCCTCGGTAAGGGCGGGGACGGGAATGCGAATCAGTTTGCCGTCATTCTGCGGATTGAAGCCGAGGTCCGAGCTTCGGATGGCCTTTTCAATCGCCGCGCTGAGCGAGGTATCCCAGGGCTGAATGGTGATGAGTTGCGGCTCCGGGGCGCTGATGTTGCCCACCTGGGTGAGCGGCATCTGCGAGCCGTAGGCGTCGACGTGAATGCTGTCCAGCATATGCACGCTGGCGCGGCCGGTGCGCTGCGAAGCGAGTTCCTTGCGGAAGTCTTCGACAGCCTTGTCCATGCGCGTTTTAAGCTGGAGGAACGTTTCTTTGAGAGCGGGCAAAGCCGCCATGCTGATCTGGGCCATAGTTGTAACTCCGTATAAGCGAGCCGATTATAAACCCGTCATGCGATGCTGGGTACTCTACCAAATCCGGTGCGGGCAAAACCACCATGCTACGGGGAAATGAGCCACCTTAGGCAACAGAGTCAAGCCATTATCAGCGAGCCGATTTTTTCTCCCATGCAGACGCGGCGGATATTGCCACGGGTGTTCAGATTGAAGATCACGATGGGGAGATTGTTCTCCCGGCAAAGGCTGATCGCGGTGGCGTCGATCACCTTGAGTCCGAGCTTCAAGACGTCGGTAAAGGTGATGGTCGCGAACATCTTTGCGTTCTCGTGTTTGACCGGATCGCAATCGTAGATGCCCTCGACCTTGGTGGCCTTCATGATGACTTCCGCCTTGATCTCCATGGCGCGGAGCGAGGCGGCGGTGTCGGTGGAGAAATACGGGTTGCCGGTTCCGGCGCCGAAGATGACGACACGATCTTTTTCAAGATGGCGGACGGCCCTGCGGCGGATGAAAGGCTCGGCCACCTGGTTCATCTCAATGGCGCTCATGACGCGGGTTTGAACTCCCTGCTTCTCGAGAGCGTCCTGCAGAGCCAGTGCGTTGATCATGGTGGCCAGCATGCCCATGTGATCGGCCGAGATGCGATCCATGTCCTTGGCCTGCTCGGCGACGCCGCGGAAGAAGTTTCCGCCGCCGACGACCAAGCCAATCTGGACGCCGAGGCGATGCACATCGGCCACTTCGGCTGCAATCTCATGGACGCGGGTGTTATCCACGCCAAAACCCTGGCCCGCTGCCAGTGCTTCGCCGGAAAGTTTGAGAAGGATTCGCTTATAGATGGGATCTGCCATGTTGGATACCTCAATGAGTGTAAACGATCCGGCAGAGCGAGTCAGCCCAACGAAGGAGTTCGGCGCAGGTAAAGCTGATATTTGCCGGCCCAAAAAAACGGGGCGGATTGCTCCGCCCCGCTGAATCCCGATGGCTTCGAACTACTCAGCCTTCTCGGCCGCGGCCAGCGGCTTGGCGACGGCGACGGTCTCCGTGGAGTCGCCGACCTTGAAGCGGGCGAAGCGGCGAACCGAAATGTTCTCGCCGAGCTTGCCGATCACAGTCGCGATCAACTGAGTGATGGTGACGCTCTGCTCCTTGATGAAAGGCTGCTCCAGCAGGCAGACTTCCTCGTAGAATTTGCCCATCTTGCCTTCCACAATCTTTTCGATCACCGGAGCCGGCTTGCCGGTAGCGGCAGCCTGGGCGCGATAGATTTCCTTCTCCTTCTCCATGTCGGCTGCGGTCACGTCACCCTTGCGGACGTAGCGGGGATCGACGGCGGCGATGTGCATGGCGATATCATGCACCAAAGCCTGGAACTCGGCGGTACGGGCGACAAAATCGCTCTCGCAGTTGACTTCGAGGAGAACGCCGATCTTGCCTCCGGCGTGAATATAGCTGGTGACGACGCCTTCGCTGGTGGTGCGGGTTGCCTTCTTGGCGGCGGTGGCCATGCCACGCTTGCGCAGCACTACGATGGCCTGCTCCAAATCGCCATTGGCCTCGGTGAGGGCCTTCTTGCAGTCCATCATGGGCGCGCCGGACTTTTCGCGGAGCTCTTTAACCATTGTTGCGGTAATCTCTGCCATTGCAAAAACCTTTCTTAGATCAGTGCAGCCGGGCGAGCCCTGGCACCTGGATTGCTTTCAACTCAATACTGATTCTCGCAAAACGACCCGCGCGGGAAAAATGCAGCGCGGGCCGCGGTTCACGAAATATTCGCGAATGTCCCTCGTGGCTGCGGGCTTAGCGCGATTCCAACTCTGCATCGATCTCGGGAACGGCGGCCTCGACCTTGCGGACGCCCTTGCCAAGCACCACTTCCATATCCAGCTCTTCGGCGGCGGCGACATCGGCGGAAGTTTCGCCTGCGGCGGCGATGGCTTCGCTCGCCGTCACACCGGCAGCCAGATCAGCGCTCTGCTTGTCGGTGGCGGCCTGTGAGCCTTCGACGACCGAATCGGCAATCTTGGAGGCAAAGAGGCGAATGGCGCGCAGAGCGTCATCGTTACCGGGAATGATGTAGTCCACTTCGCTGGGATCGCAGTTGGTGTCAACGACGGCGACCACTGGAATTCCAAGCTTGCGCGCTTCCTTGACGGCGATCTGCTCCTTGTTGGAGTCGATCACGAAGAGTGCGTCGGGAAGGCGGTTCAGATTCTTGATGCCGGCGAGGTTGGCCTGGAGGTGTTTGCGCTCGCGCTCCAACTTCACGACTTCTTTCTTAGGCAGGAGCTCATAGCGGCCATCGGTCGCCATTTCATCGAGTTCCTTGAGGCGCTTTACCGACTTCTGCACGGTGACCCAGTTGGTGAGCAGACCGCCCAGCCAACGCTGGTTGATATAGAACATCCCGCAGCGCGTCGCCTCTTCGGCAACCGCTTCCTGGGCCTGACGCTTGGTGCCGACGAAGAGGATGGTGCGGCCTTCGGCGGCGTTTTCCTGCACGAATTTCGACGCTTCCTTGAACATCTTCAGCGTCTTTTGCAGGTCGACGATGTAAATTCCGTTGCGCTCGCCAAAGATGTATTCCTTCATCTTCGGATTCCAGCGCTTGGTCTGATGCCCGAAATGCACACCAGCTTCGAGCAATTCCTTCATGGTGATATTGGCCACTGAACCTCCTTGGATGGATTTGCATTGCCTGCTTGCGCCACGGCGCCAGACAATTCAATTCCCGTTGCCCGCCCCGGAATTAGCGGGAGCGGGAAGATTTTTGATTCCGCACACGACAAAGTGCCGAGTGCCGCCGGAATCCGCAGCACAGGGCGAGAAGCAAAGTCTGACAACAACGACACAAAAACGCACGACACCAGAGCAGCGGAGCAGACTCCGAAAAGCGGAGCCTGCCAGCGGTTTAACGCTTGCTGAACTGGAAGCGCTTGCGGGCGCCCTTCTGGCCGTACTTCTTGCGTTCTTTCTGGCGCGCATCGCGCGTCATAAAGCCCTCGGCCTTCATCTTGGCGCGCAGCTCAGGGTTGAACTCCTGAAGCGCGCGCGCAATACCCATGCGGACCGCGCCAGCCTGTGCCGTGATGCCGCCGCCGGAGCAGTTGGCAATCACGTCGAAGCTGTTGAGAGTCTCGGTAAGAATCAGTGACTGGCGGGCGATGATGCGCTGCACGTCGGTCACGAAGTGCTCCTCGAAAGCTTTGCCGTTCACCTTGATGATGCCGGTGCCGGGGCGGAGGAAGACGCGGGCTACGCTCGATTTGCGGCGTCCCGTTCCGTAATATTGAACCAGTTCAGCCATTCGATGTTAATCCTTAAAGATGTTGAATCGGCTCCGGTCAGGCGAGGGGAGCAATCGCCTCAGGCTTTTGGGCCTGGTGCGGGTGCTTGTCGTCGCGGTAAACCTTGAGCTTTGTGGCCATGGCACGACCGAGCTTGGATTTGGGCAGCATGCCTTCAATGGCTTCCTGCACAATCAGCTCGGGCTTGCGGGCCAGGCGCTTGGTAAATTCTTCTTCCCGCAATCCGCCCGGGAATCCGGTGTAATGACGATAGACCTTGGCGTTGGCCTTCAGCCCGGTGAGCTTCACCTTGCTGGCGTTGATGACCACGACATGGTCGCCGGTATCAAGAAACGGCGTGTAGCGTGGGTTATCTTTGCCGCTGAGGATGCGTGCGACGCGCGTAGAGAGACGTCCGAGCGTCTGCCCATCGGCATCGACGACGTACCACTTGCGCGCAATCTCCCCCTTGGGGAAATAGGTTGACATTCCAAACTCTCCCAGATGTAAAAACGACTTATGAGCAGACCATCCCGGTCTTACTCCGCCTGACTGCGGCAGGCACCGCTACGCACCCCAACATATTTCCGTCGAGGAGTTGAAGCCCAAGACTTTGGTCTGGGAACTTCTGCACGTTGGTGCGGGACAAAACCGTCAGCAGAACCGCTTTGCAAATCCCGGCCGGTGAGGCCGAAAAGACTTGCTGCGACGAGTACCGTCAGGCGGGCAACCGCAGGACAACCGAAAGACTAAACGGTAATGCATACCAGAGTTGACTGTCAACGCCGGCAGGCACGCGAGTATCCAGAGGCATTCTCACGCCCTCCTTCAAACCCGTTCCCAATCCAACGCAGTATATCACAGAGAGCAGGCGAGGCGCTGTGGAGTGGAAATGGTCAATTTTCGGAGTGAGGCAGGCAGACAATCGCGGCTGTGGCAGTTCGCCTGCGGGTCGTAGAATGGAGCGTCGTAGAATGGAGCCATGCTGATACTTGCCTCCCAATCGCCGCGGCGGGCCGAACTGCTGCGCAATGCAGGGATTCCGTTTGAGATTCGTCCGGCTGAGGTGGACGAAAGAACGCGCCCGGGCGAAGAGCCGTTGGAATATGTGCGGCGTTTGGCGCAGGAGAAGGCACTGGCCGTGCTGGCCAGTGCGCCGCGCGGTGCGCTGGTGCTGGGCGCCGACACGACCGTGGTGGTGGATGGAGAGAGCCTGAGCAAACCAGCGGACCAGGCAGAGGCTCGACGGATGCTGGAGCGGCTCAGCGGACGCGCGCACGAGGTGATCACCGGAGTGTGCCTGGCGTGGCACAACCGGCTGGGCGCGGCAATGACCGAGGTGGAGTACGAGGTGACGAAGGTGGAATTCGCGGCGATGAGCGGCGGGGAGATTGCGGCCTACGTGGCCTCCGGCGAGCCAATGGATAAAGCCGGCGCCTATGCCATCCAGGGTAGAGCTTCGCGCTGGATTCCGCGAATCAGCGGATGTTATTTCAACGTTGTCGGACTACCGGTTGCACGGGTGTGCGCGATGCTGGAGCGGGCGCGAGGGACGGAACGATTGACTGCTGCGGAGTAGAGCTGGAATGAAGCGGAGGGCGCGAAAAGCGCCTCTATCGCGGAGGCGCTTCGCCAACAGGGGATGATGCCTGATTCCGATGCCGAACTACTTTTTGTCGGAGTCGGGAGGGGTGTGATCGTCCTTGACGGCGCTCTTGAAGTTCCTGATGCCTTCGCCGAGGCCCTTGCCAAGCTGCGAGATCTTCGACGGGCCAAAGATGATGAGGGCGATCACCAGGATGACGAGCAGTTCCGGGAGACCAACTTTTCCACCGAACATTTTGTTTTCTCCATTCGCTCAGACTGTTCGTGGCATTGGAACGGATGGTTCCGCCCGCAGGCTGTGCATTCACGAACAAGTGTAGGCTACGGCTGGGCGGCGCGTCAAAGGTTGAAAGACCCTAGGCACCGGCGAGGCTTGTGATCAGTTCCACCAGCAGAGCAGTACGGCGGGGCATCTGACGGGCTACGACGAACTCATTGGAAGCATGGGCTTCGTCACCCACCGCGCCGAGTCCGTCGAGGGTGGGGACTCCGAGGGCAGCGGTGAGGTTGCCGTCCGAGGCTCCGCCCACCGCGGCTTCCGCAAGCTGGAAGCTGAGTCCTTCGGCAGCCTGAGCGGCCATCCGGTAGAGGCGCGCCGTCTGCGCCGAGCGCTCGAAGGGGCCACGCTCGACGCCTCCGAGAAGCTCCAACCGGCAGCGCCGGTCGCGCGGGCGCAGCCTGCGGAGTCCAGCGTCCACGCGCGCCGCCTGCGATGCAGTGAGGAAGCGGACATCCACCACAACTTCGGCGGAATCGGCCACCACGTTCGATCGCGTTCCTCCAGAAATCAGACCGGGATTGATGGTGAGCCCCTTCTCGGGCCGGGAGAGCGCGCTGATCGCCAGAACCTGGTGCGCGGCTTCCACAATGGCCGAAGCTCCACGCTCAAAGTCGAGTCCGGCGTGTGCCGCCAGGCCATGCACCTGAAGAGTGTAGCGGGCAACGCCCTTGCGCGAAGTCTTGCAGGCACCGATCGCACCCGCCGCCGGCTCCAGCACCAGCACGGCGCCGGCGGCACGGGCCAAGCGCTCGGTGAGGGGGCGGGAGGCGGGGCTGCCGATCTCTTCGTCGGGCACCAGCAGCAGCGTGAGCGCGCAGGGCAAAGGCCCGCGGGCGAGCAAGGCTCGAAGGGCAAAGAGAGCCTGGACAATTCCGCCCTTCATGTCGAAGACACCGGGCCCGAAGAGCCGTCCGTCAAGTTCGCGCCAAGGCATAGTTGATAACGTGCCCAAGAGGATAGACCGTATCGGTATGGCCGAGCAGGAGCAGGCGCGGCGAGCGGCGCGGTCCGGTGAAATCGATCTGGAGAGTGGGACCAAAAAGCGCCGGACCAAGATACGCCGGGCCGTGGCCACGCAGATGGTGCTGGCGGATGCGCGGGGAGAGCGGGGCGAAGTCCGAGGCGATGAGCGAAACCAGAGAGGCGATGGCATCGGGTGAGCCGGAGGGCGACTCCTGTTCGACGTAGCGGCGGAGGGTTGAGACCATCTCGGGAAGCTGCGCGTTGAGGGCGCGGAGGAGCGGAGATTGAGAGCGTGTGGGCATAGGCATTCGGTGCAGCCCATTATCTTACGCTTAAGCGGGGTTTGTTTTCAGAAATACAGAAAATTGTTGCCGCGCGGTGCTTGATCCGAGCCGATGTTTCATTTTTTCTTGACATACTACCGTATTTCCGCAATCATCGAATCATGTCTTCTGCCTCGATCAACAAAAAAACCGGGAATGTCGTAAAGTACGCCGATATGTTCGCCGCCATGGGCACGGAAGCGCGGCTTCGAATCATGCAATTGCTGCTATCCGCGCATCCGGAGGGATTGGTGGTGGGCGAGATCCAGAGCGAGCTGGAGATTCCGAACTCGACGCTTTCGCATCATCTGGAAAAGCTGAAGAGCGAAGAGCTGGTGCGCGTGCGCCGCGAAAGCACCTTTCTCCGCTACACCGCGAATACAGAATCGTTACAGGAACTGCTGCAATTCCTCTACGCCGAATGCTGCACCCGCAACAAGGCGGTCAAACGGAAAAAGATCGTCCGGCTTTGCAAATAGGAGAGGTCATACCATGAGCGACACCAGCATCAAGGATGTAGTGAAAGAGAAGTACGGGCAGGCTGCCCTGCGCGTGATGAGCGGCGGAAGTTGCGGCTGCGGCGCGAGCGCAGCTAACGGAAGTTGCGACCCGATCACCTCCAATCTGTACGACGCATTGGAGAGCGGGCAGGTGCCGGAGGAGGCGATGCTGGCCTCGCTGGGCTGCGGAAATCCCACGGCGCTGGCAAAGCTTAGCGAAGGCGAGGTGGTGCTGGATTTGGGATCGGGAGGCGGCATCGATGTACTGCTTTCGGCAAGGCGAGTTGGGGCGACGGGCAAGGCATACGGCCTTGACATGACTGACGAGATGCTGGCACTGGCCAATGAGAACAAGCGCAAGGCGGGCGTGGAGAATGTCGAGTTCCTCAAGGGCGAGATCGAGCATATACCGCTGCCGGACAATTCAATGGACGTGATCATCTCGAATTGCGTGATCAATCTTTCGGCGGACAAAGACCGAGTGCTGCGCGAGGCCTTTCGCGTGCTGAAACCGGGCGGCCGCTTGGCGGTTTGCGACGTGGTGACGCGGGGAGAGATCGCGCCGGAGATTCGTCAGAATGTGCTGCTGTGGGTAGGTTGCGTGGCGGGAGCGCTGGGGGATGACGAATATCGCAGCAAACTTTCTGCCGCAGGATTTGAGCAGATTGAGATCGAGCCGACGCGGGTCTATCGCCTGGAAGATGCGCGTGAGTTTCTTTCGGCGGAGGGCATCGACGTAGACGCGATTGCGCCGGAGGTCGACGGCAAGTTTATGAGCGCTTTCGTCAGGGCGGTGAAGGCCACGGGTTGTCTGCCCCGGTAGAGAGGCTGTGATGTCGTCGTCGTCGGCTGTTTGCTGGATGAGAACCTGATTCATTCAGGCATACGGAGGATGGAAGAAGTGGCAAAGCCTGGAACTCGTGGTTTGGGATTCATCGACCGTTATCTTACGGCGTGGATTTTTGCAGCGATGGTGCTCGGCGTGGTGTCGGGTTGGCTTGTGCCCGGAATCGTTCCGTTCCTGAATCGGCTCAGCATAGGCACGACTTCCATTCCCATTGCCATCGGGCTCATCGTGATGATGTACCCGCCATTCACGAAGGTGCGCTTTGAAGAGTTGCACCTGGTTTTCCGCGACAAGACCATCCTGCTGCTTTCGCTGGTGCAGAACTGGGTCATTGGACCGGTCCTGATGTTCGTGCTGGCAATTGTGTTCCTGCGAGGGTATCCGGAATACATGGCGGGAGTGATCTTGATTGGTCTGGCCCGGTGCATTGCGATGGTCATTGTCTGGAACGAACTGGCCAAGGGCGACACGCAATACGCCGCCGGGCTGGTTGCGTTCAACTCGCTGTTCCAGGTCTTCTTTTACTCGGTCTACGCCTGGATCTTCCTCACGGTTCTTCCTGCCAAGCTCGGGTTGCACAGCACGATCGTAAACATTTCAATCGCGGAAATCGCGAAGAGTGTCTTCATCTATCTCGGCATACCGTTCCTCGCGGGATTGGCAACGCGCACCGTGCTGCTTCGCGTCAAGAGCCGTGAATGGTATGACCGCATATTTGTGCCGAGGGTCAGCCCCCTGACTCTGATCGCCCTGCTGTTCACAATCATCGTGATGTTTTCGCTCAAAGGCGCCTACATCGTTCGTCTGCCTATGGACGTTGTGCGAATCGCCGTGCCGCTGCTGATCTACTTCGTAATCATGTTCCTGATTTCGTTCTTTATGGGAGCAAAGCTTGGGGCGGGATACGGGAAGACCACTACGCTGGCGTTTACGGCAGCCTCAAACAACTTCGAGCTTGCCATTGCAGTTGCGGTTTCGGTCTTCGGCATTAACTCCGGGGCAGCATTCGCGGCAGTGATCGGTCCGCTGGTTGAAGTGCCGGTGATGATCGCACTGGTGAACGTCGCCTTCTACTTCCAGCGCAAGTACTTTGAAGCGGCGGCGGAAGCTGCGGATGGCTTGGTTGTGCCAACACATCCTTTTTAGACAGGGAAAATAAATGGGCGATAAGAAGCGAGTGCTGATTCTCTGTACGGGCAATTCCGCGCGCAGCCAGATGGCGGAAGGATTGCTGCGGCATGATGCCGGAGAGCGCTTCGAGGTGGAAAGCGCAGGCACCAAACCCAGCGCGGTGCGCCCTGAAGCGATCGCCGCGATGCGCGAGCTGGGAGTTGATATCTCCGGGCATCGTTCAAAGTCCGTCGAAGAATTTGCAGGGCTGAAGTTCGATTGCGTCATCACCGTATGCGATAGTGCGCGCGAGTCCTGCCCAGTGTTCTTTGGCTCGGCAAAGCGGCTGCACAAGAGCTTTGAAGACCCGGCGGCGGTGCAGGGTTCGGAAGAGGAACGGCTCGCAGCGTTCCGGCGGGTGCGCGATCAACTGCGTGTGTATCTCGCCGAGTTTGCACGGAAGCAGTGAGCCTCGGTCAATGAATCGACTCGCTGCCGCCGATAGCGTTGAGCATTTGCCGGCTGGCGCGGGTGATATTCTGTAGCGTTGCAGCTCTCCGGTTGAGGTGAAACTTGCCGTCTCCAATCATCGTGGTGCATGGTGGCGCGTGGGCCATTCCGGACGAGGCCTGCGAGGCCCATCAGCGGGGAGTCGAACGGGCTGCCGCTGCCGGTTGGCGGGCGCTGGAGCGCGGCGCTTCCTCGCTGGACGCGGTGGAAGAGGCGGTGGCCACGCTGGAGGACGATGAAGCCTTTGACGCCGGACGTGGAGCAGTTCTCAATCGCGATGGCCGGGTGCAACTGGACGCGTTCATCATGGACGGGGCAAGCCTCAAGGCCGGAGGCGTCGGCTGCGTCGAGCGGCTGCTGAATCCGGTACGCGCGGCTCGCGCGGTGCTGGAAAAGAGTCCCCACATTTACTTTGTCGGCGAGGGCGCCGAGCGCTTTGCCAGCGAACATGGCATTGGGCTGATCGACAATAGCGAACTGATTCTGCCACGCGAGATCGAGCGCTGGAAGAACGCGGCCGAGCAGCGCTACCTCAAGGTTCCTCCCGAGTTCCGCGACAAGATGGATTCGCATGACGACTCGCATGATACGGTGGGCGCGGTTGCGCTCGACCGCCAGGGCGACATCGCAGCCGCGACTTCCACGGGCGGCACGCTGAACAAAGCGCCGGGACGCGTCGGTGACTCGTCGCTGATTGGCTGCGGCTGCTACGCGGATAACGAAACGGCGGCGGCTTCCACGACCGGCTGGGGCGAGCCGATGATGAAGCTGGTGCTGGCCAAGTGGGCCGCCGACCACGTGACCGCCGAGGTGGGAGCAGAGAAGGTTGCGCCGGCGGCAATCCACTACCTATATCGCCGCCTCAACGGCCATGGCGGAATCATTCTCCTAGACCGCGAAGGCCGGGTTGGCATTGCACACAACACGCCTCGCATGGCCTGGAGCTGGCGGAGTGAGTCAGGCAGCCAAAGCGGTCTGCGCTTTCCGGTGGAGTAGCCTTGCTTAGACGCTGGCAACAAGCTGCGGATCACGGCTTGTGCGCCATGGATCGCAGCTTGAGTGGCGCACCCAATCCCGCTAGCTTGGTAGCCATGCGAGTGTTTGCCGCAATGCTCCTGTTCACCGCCAGCCTTTTTGCCGCAGCGCCGCCGTGGACGCCAGCCAACTTTCACGGGGTGAGCGTGGGGCGCGCTCATCGCGAAGAGGCAGTGCGCGTGCTGGGTGCGCCGGACGCCGCCAGCCACACGCGCGAGGGCGAGGAGCTTCTCTACAAGGCGCGGGGCAGCCACAACGGAGACCTTACGGTGCGCCTCGACCGCTCCGGCGTTGTCACCGAAATTCAAGAGTCGTTCCCGGTCGCCATCCCGCGGACCATCCTGTACAAAGAGTTTGGCAAGGATGCGCTGACCGCGCACTACTCCCGCGCCAAGTGTGCCGGCAATGCGCTCTATCGCGATCCGGGCGGGGCCATCGAACTCACCCTCTATCCTTCGCGCGGAATCGTTCTTTGGCCCGACCAGTTCGGTTACGACTTCGCCGCCATTCTATATGTAGCGCAGCAGCCGGGAGTGGCGCGAGAGCCAAGCTGCGTAACGCGGCGCTGAAGTTTTTTGCCCTGGCAGCGGCGTAGACTAGACTGTTTGCGGAGGTACACCTTGCGGATACGCATTTTTCTTTCTCTCGGATTGCTGCTGTGCGTGTTCGGCTGCAAGCCGCAAAAACCGGCCACGGCGGAGCGGCGCTTTCCCATCGAGGGACGGGTGGTTGCCGCCGACCCGGCCGCGCATACCATTACGCTGGACCATCACGAGATTGTTGGATACATGAAGGCCATGACCATGGCCTTCCCGGTGCGCGATGCCTGGGTCTTTAACGTCGTGCATCCCGGGGACACGATTCAGGCAACGCTGGTTGTCTCCGATGACGATTATCTGGAAAACATCTCGGTGACCCAGGCTCGCGGCGGCGCCGATCTCTCGACGACCTCGCCGACGCACCTTCCGCAGAAGGGCGAGAATGTTCCCGATTTTCACTTCGTCAACGAGGAGGGACGCGCGATACACCTGGCGCAGTTTCATGGAGAGCCGCTGCTGATCACGTTTATCTATACCCGCTGTCCGCTGCCGGATTACTGCGTCCGCATGAGCAATAACTTTGCCGAGGTTGCGCGGATTCTTAAGAAGAGCAACTCCGCAGCCTTCGCCAAACTGCAAATGCTCTCGATCAGCATCGATCCCGACTTCGACGATCCGGTGGTTCTGCGCGGCTATGGGAAAGGCTACGCGGGAGGCGTGGACCCGGAGCTGAAACATTGGAGCTTCGCTACCGGCAAGGCCGCCGATATCCGCAAAGCCGCCGAGTACTTTGGCCTCTCCTACGAGAAGCAGAACGGGCAGATCATCCATGACCTGCGCACCGCACTGTTGGACGCGAATGGCAAGATCGCCGACTTCTACAGCGGCAACCAGTGGAAACCCGCCGATGTGGCGACGCAGATCGAGGGGTTGCAGAAGTAGCGGCTGCACGAACGATACGCAGCGCCGCTCAATGGCGGCGCTCGCGGCCTGACCGGGGCGTGCGCAAATAATTTACCGCTCTCCGGCGCAAGGCGTGAATCATCCATTCAATATTGCGCATCCATGCTGCAATGAACCCGGCTTTGCAGAACGGGGCGGTGGGTGCGGCCAGGATGGCTTCGGGAAGGCGGGCGGCTATCGTTTTGCGGCTGCTGTTTCCGGTCGCGCTGATTGAAGTGGCTCTCTGGGCGCCTCTGCCGGTGGGAATCCTGTGCGGGGTCTGCGCTTTGTGGTACATCTCGTGGAATTTGTGGCGGACCGCGGACAACGCCCACGCCATGGGATTCGATCTGCGCGGAGTGATGCGCGAGTCGTGGCTGTTGGGCACAACCCTGGCGCTGGCGCTGACGATTCTCGCCGCCGCATACTTTTCCGGCTCGCTACACCGTCTTTGGGGACTCCAGCACCCGTGGTACGCAGCTCTCGGCTATATTTGCTGGGCCTTGGTGCAAGAGTTCATGTTGCAGTGCTTTTGCCTGCGCATGTTGCGCGCGCTGGTTTCCCGCGCCAGCGCCTTGATTCTCTCCGGGGCGGTCTTTGCGGTGGCTCACTTGCCCAACCCCAGCCTCACCTTCGTCACCTTTTTTGCCGGAGTGGCCTTCACAGCTATCTACGCGCGCAAGCGCAACTTGTACGTCGTAGCCCTTATCCATGCCGTGCTTGGATTGACCCTGGCCGTCAGTGCGCCGGAGGCGTGGTTCCACGAAGAACGCGTGGGGCGCGATTTTCTGCGAGCACCTTCGGCCATCGCCGCCGATATGCCTCCCGTGCGTTAGGCTTCGTCTTGCTCCTTCAGTTCCTCCAGACCTTTCTTGTGCTTCTCCCCGCGCAGCTCCGCCTTTGTCTTTGCGTCGGGAATTGTGCGGGTTGGCTTGGGCGCACCGATATTCACCCGGGCGGCATCCTTTACGGCCTTCACTTTGCTGAATACCTGCTTCTTACGCGCCATCGTCTTCCTCTCGCAAAGGTGGAGCTGACAGATTCTCTCGCTGAGATTATTTAATATCTATTATTAAACAATAATTATTCTTCTGATAGAATAGCAGGTCATGGCACATTCCCTGGAGAGCGGCTTTCAACAGCTTTGCCACGAAAAGCACTTGGCCGTCACCCATCAGCGGCTGGTGCTTTACCGCGAGCTGATGAAGATGCCGGATCATCCCAATCCGGAGCAGATCTTCGAGCGGGTACGCGTCGAACTTCCGTCGATCTCGCTGGCCACGGTTTACAAGACGTTGCGTGTCTTTCTGAAAGCTGGAATTATCGGCGAGGTGAGTCCTCATCATGGCTCGCTTCGCATTGAACCAGACGTGACGCGGCATCATCATTTCATCTGCCTGCAGTGTCGCGCCATCACCGACCTCACACTTAGCGAAGTCGATGAGGCGCCGCTGAAGAGTTCTGTTCCCTCGGGCTTCCAGATCGAGCAGGTTTCGATGGAAGTTCGGGGCTTATGCGGGCGCTGTGCGGCGAGTCATCTCGCCGCGCCAGGCGTCTGAAACGTCAGCAGTTTTACTCAGCAACACAGTTCCCATAAAGGAGATTCGTCCATGCTTGGTGTCGGAGAGAAGTTCCCGAGTTATTCGCTGACCGCAGTGGTCAGCCTGGAAAAAGGCAAGGAATTCACCACCATCAACGATCAGACCTACGAAGGCAAGTGGAAGGTTTACTTTTTCTGGCCGAAGGATTTCACTTTCGTCTGCCCTACTGAAATCGCCGGCTTCGGCAAGCACGACAAAGAGTTCAAGGATCGCGATGCGCAGTTGCTCGGCGGATCGATTGACTCCGAGTTCGTGCATCTGGCGTGGCGCACCCATCACGCCGATCTGAAGAACCTTCCCTTCCCCATGCTCTCAGACCTCAAGCGCGAGCTCACCTCCAGCCTTGGCATTCTTGATCCCGTTGCCGGCGTGGCGCAGCGCGCTGCCTTCATCGTCGATCCGCAGGGTGTGATCCGCTTCGCCTATGTCACCGATCTTTCCGTGGGCCGCGAGCCCAAGGAAGTGCTGCGCGTACTCGATGCGCTGCAGACCGACGAGCTGTGCCCCTGCGGCTGGCATAAGGGCGAGGAGACTATACACGTTTAAGTTCTTCTGCGATAACTTCCTATCGAGAGGCTGGGCGCGAGCGGTATGCCGCGCCCGCCTTTCATTCCAAGAAAGAGCGACAGGCCCGACCATATGACGATTGAAGCAATTCTTGAAACTCTTCCCGACTACGCCAAAGACCTCCGCCTCAACTGGTCCGCGCTGGCGAACGCCACCGAGCTGACGGACGACCAGAAATGGGGCTCCTTCATCGCTGCCGCCTACGGCGCGCGCAGCCCTCAACTGCTTGCCGCGGTGGAAGCCGAAGCCGCCGCCCATGTGAAGCCTGAAATCATCAACGCCGCCAAGGGCGCGGCGGCGATCATGGGCATGAACAACATTTACTATCGCTTTCAACACCTCAGCACCAATGAAAAGTACTCGACGCTTCCGGCGCGGCTGCGCATGAACATCATGCGCGGCCATGGCGCGAGTCAAATTGATTTCGAACTTTGGGCGCTGGTTGTATCGGCGATCAACGGCTGCGGCAAGTGCGTCACCGCGCATGAGAAGGTTTTGCTGGAAAAGGGCATAACCGAGGAAGTCATTCTCGCCGCAGTGCGCATCGCCGCCGTGGTGCATGGCACCGCCGCCGCACTCGACGCACTGCAAAGCGCGTAATGCAGCATCACTACAAACGAAAGCGGCGGGCCGATGGCGCCCGCCGTTTTCTTTCTCACACTACGTCAGATCGAGTAAGCTACTCTCCGCAGCCATCCGGTCCGGCTACGGCGCCTACCAGAACCTCGTCGACCAGATAATTCCGTCCCGCCTGCAAAGCTTGTTCGTTCATCTCAGCTAGCTTTGGATTCTTCACGCCGCTCAGCACATCCAGCGCGGTGGTGAATGGAAGGCAGTCGGTCGCCTCAAGTAAGGCTCCCATCATTACCACATTGGCCACCTTGGCCGAACCGATCTGGTCGGCGATTTCAGTGGCCGGGACGCAGGCCACCGTAATGCCCTCGAAGCTCAAGTCCTCGGGCAGGCTGCGGTCGTTATAGAGCAACACTCCGCCGGGCTTCACGGTTGGCCCGAACTTGCGCAGGGAGGGCTCGTTCATGGCCACCAGCACCTCGGGTTGCGAGACCAGCGGCGCGCCGATGCGCTGGTGCGAAAGCGTCACGTGACAGTGCGCGCTTCCCGAGCGCATCTCCGGACCATAACTTGGCAGCCAGCTCACTTCCATCTGCTCCCGCATGCCCATTTCGGCGATCAACTGGCCGAGCAGCAGCACGCCCTGGCCGCCAAAGCCTGCGATCTTGATGGTCTTGGCCTGGGAATGTCTCCGCCGGGCGTGGCGCTCATCTTCGGTGGCACGCTCGCCGGTGATTTCCAGCAGCTCGGCCACGCTTTTCTGCGGCACCGCGACCGAGGTGAACTCCGGCTTGCGGTCGCGAAAAACGCCGAGCGGAAACTGCTTGGTGAGAGTCTCGCCAACCCAGCGGCGCGCCGCCGTCGGCTCCATCTTCATGATGGTGGGACAGGGCGACAAAATCTCGACCATGCTGAATCCGGCACCCTGCTTCTGCAATTCCAGCGCTTTCCTCACCGCCTTGCGAGCCTGCATGATGTGCTTGCTGTCGCAGAGGGCCACGCGCTCGACGTATACCGGGGCCTCCAGGGTTGAGATCATTTCGGCCATGCGGATCGGGAAGCCATCATTATTGCCACGCCGCCCCCACGGCGTTGTAGTGCTGGACTGGCCCATCATGGTTGTCGGCGCCATCTGGCCTCCGGTCATGCCATAGACCGAATTGTTGAGGAAGAAGACGGTAATGTTCTCGCCGCGGTTCGCTGCATGCACTATCTCGGCCGTGCCGATGGCGGCCAGGTCGCCATCACCCTGGTAGGCGACGACAATCGACTCGGGAAGCGCGCGCTTCAAACCGGTTGCCACGGCAGAGGCGCGTCCGTGCGCCGCCTGGACGTTCCCGGTATTGAAGTAGTAGTAAATGAAGACCGAGCATCCCACGGGACTGACCATGATGGTGCGGTCCTGCAGGCCCAGATCCTCGAGCGCGTCGGCAATCAGCTTCTGCGCTACTCCATGACCACAGCCAGGGCAGTAGTGCGTCTGGTGCTGGTTATCTTCCTTGCGCTGAAAACGATCAAAGAAGACCGGCGTTCTGGACTCCACGACCTTATATTCACTCATCGCCGCTCCCCCTATACCGCTACTTGCATGCGTGCGAACAGCTCCGCCATACATTCTTCCGCCGAAGGCGCGTTGCCGCCCACGCGACCGTAGAACTCGACGGGCTTGCTTCCACTGAGAGCCAGTTTCACGTCCTCCACCATTTGTCCGGTGGAAAGCTCGACCACCATCACCATGGCTGCGGGCTTCGCGGCCTCCGCCAGCGCCTGCGAGGGGAATGGCCAGAGCGAAATCGGACGGAAGAGTCCTGCTTTAACGCCCTGCTCCCGCGCCATATCCACCGTGGAGCGCAAGACACGCGAGACGATACCGTAGCCCACCACCAGCACTTCGGCGTCCTCGGCGCGGTAGCTCTCGGATCGGCGCTCCTGGCTCTCGCACTGCTTGTACTTGTCCTCGAGGTGCCGGGTGTGCTTCTCCATCAGATCCGGCGTGATATGGATGGAGGAGATCAGATTCTGCCGTGTCTCGACCGTGCCTTTCACCGCCCACGGTTTTTCCGGAGCTGTTGACTCGATCAGCTCAAGATCCAGCGGCTCCATCATTTGTCCTACAAATCCGTCTGCCAGCAGCACCGCCGGGTTGCGGTATTTGTCGGCCAGTTCAAAGGCCAGCAGGGTCAGTTGCGCCATCTCCTGCACGCTGGAGGGAGCCAGCACGATGTTGCGATAGCAGCCATGTCCTCCGCCCTTGGTCATGGCAAAGTAGTCGCTCTGCTCCGGTGCGATATTACCCAGCCCCGGTCCGGCCCGCATCACGTCGACAACCACGCACGGCAGTTCGGCTCCTGCCAGGTAGCTGATTCCTTCCTGCATCAGGCTCACGCCGGGACCGCTCGAAGCGGTCATCACCCGTTGGCCCGCCGATGCCGAACCGTACACCATGTTGATCGCCGAAACTTCGCTCTCCGCCTGCAGAAAGGTTCCTCCCGCCTGCGGGATCAGCAGCGCGGCATACTCGGCGATTTCGCTGGCGGGCGTAATTGGATAGCCGTAAAAGGCGCGGCAGCCTGCCATGATCGCCGCCTTCACCACGGCCACATTTCCCTTACACAGTTGCCGCATCACGCACCTCAACTCTCTCCACCACCCGCCGGTACACCTTGATCGCTCCCGGCTCCGGACAAACGTAGTAGCAGATGCCGCAGCCCGAGCAGAGACCTTCCTTCAGCTCCGCCGTATGCACTCCGTAATGATTCAAATCCGCACTCAACTCCAGCCCATGCACAGGACAGGACTCGATACAAAGACCGCAGCCCTTGCACTCGTTCTGGTCGACATCAATCTTGCCTTTCACTTCTCCAGCCATCATTCACCTCATCGTGGTGGCAAAAACCTTTGGCCCCAGTCCCATATCGCGCAAGTGCTCGTTCAGTTCTTCGCGGAACTGGGGATGGGCTATCTGTATGAGTGCTTCGGCGCGCTGCCGCACGTTTTTTCCATGCAGATAAGCCACTCCGTACTCGGTCACTACGTAATGCACATCGGCGCGCGTAGTCACTACCCCGGCGCCATTCTTGACCTGCGGCACAATACGCGAAACGGCTCCGTTCTTGGCCGTGGAGGAGATGGCGATGACCGGCTTGCCTCCCCGGCTGCGCGCGGCGCCGCGCATGAAGTCCAACTGCCCGCCGAAGCCGCTGACAAATCTTGTGCCCACTGAGTCTGATACTACCTGTCCGGTGACATCGATCTCAATCGCCGAATTGATCGCAACCACGTTTTCGTTTTGCGCAATTACAAAAGGATCGTTGCAATAGCTGCTGGGCTGAAAATCAAAGACTGGATTGTCGTCCACGTACTCGTACCATTCGCGAGTGCCCATGGCAAAGCCCAAGACGATTTTGTGCGGATTAATCTGCTTCCGTGCTCCGGTGATCACGCCCTTTTCGATCAACGGAATTGCGCTCTCCGAGAGCGTCTCGGTGTGGATTCCCAGGTCCTTGTGGTCGCCGAGGTAAGGCAGGATAGCGTTGGGAATTCCACCAATTCCGACCTGCAAGCACGCGCCGTCGTCAATCAGGGTCGAGATGTGACGCCCAATCAACGCCTGCACCTCGGTGGTCTGCTCCGTGATCATTTCAGGCAGCGGACTCGAGCTTTCTACTATGGCGTCGAATTCCCTGACGTGCATGAAGGTGTTGCCGCAGGTGCGCGGCATCTGATCGTTGACCTGCGCAATCCGGATGCGCGCACAGCGCGCCGCCGTCAGGGTTGTTTCCACTGCAACGCCCAGGCTGCAATATCCATGCCGGTCAGGAGTCGAGACATGCAGCAGCGCCACATCCAACTCCACGTTCTTGCTGCGAAAAAGGTCCTCGATTTCGCCCAGGTGTATAGGGACGTAATCCGCACGTCCCTCTTCCACGGCCTTGCGCAGATTTCCACCGATGAACAGCGCATTGTGGCGGAAGCTCTCGGCAAATTCCGGGCGATCATAGCAGGCGTCTCCGAAGCCCAGCAGATGCATAACCTCGACGTTGCGCACCTGCTTAGCGCGATGCGTCAGCGCCTCCAGCAGCACATGGGGATAGGCGGCGTTGCCATGGACATAGACGCGCATGTCGCTCTCAACCGCGCGCATCGCCTCATCGGCTGTCATCAACTTCTTCCTGTACTCAATCTCCCACGCCATATCTGCAACCAACCTCTCTGAAAGCGAACTAACGGACGATTCTAGGCCGGTCTTGATTTCGTAAGCTCAGCCAGGCGCGCTTCCCGCACCTTCTCATGTCCGCGGACGGCATGATACATCGCGCGGTCGAAGAACTGGTCCACCATCTGCATCAACTCCAATTCTCCGAAGATCTGAGCGGTATTTTCCATTGATTCGTTATTCTTCAAGTACTCCCAGAGGTTTTCCTTTACCAGGACGATGCACCAGAGCAACTGGCTCACCGGGACACACTGCTCGGCGCGCCGGGTACCGATCATGGTGTAGCGCCGCTCGATATCCTCCTCTGTCTTGGTCACGAGCCATTGCCCGAGTTGACCGTAAATCCCGCCGACTAATGTCTTCAACTCATCGGAGGAGACACGGCTGTAATTTGTGCAACGCTCACAGGTCGAAATTTTTGCCTCGAGCGCCTCCGCAAGTGGCTCGGCGTGCGTCTCGATCAATCGCATCAGTCTATGGGCTAGGATGCTCATCGCTGCCTCCGTCTCTCACCCGCTTCCGGGTGAACGATCACTGACCTCTCTAAAGCCTCTCACACGCGCTAAGGAACCGTATAGTCTCCAGCTTTCCGAAGGCCCAAGCCGTGATTCCAGTCACCCCCTCCTGTGACTCGAATCACCCGCGTAACCTATTCGCAGTCAGCAACTTAAAATCCCAACCGAGCCCGGTTTTCCTGCCTTGAAAGCACTGCTCCCACGCGCAGAAAATCCCGAGTTGATCCCCCCAGGCTGCAAGGTTGGCAACGTTTGCGCTCACGCTTCATCAGCGGCGGGATTAGCGGCCGCATTACGACGGAGTGGGAGATCCTTGGAGGCGTTTGGGCTTGGCGGGCAGATTCCGCAGCCAGCCAGCCAAGTCGCTGTATAATCAGGATCGATAGCGTTGGGATCGGGTGATCGCCGCCCGGAGAGCTTACGCCGGCTTTGCCGGAGAGTGCGCTTCGGGGGGAGGAAAGTCCGAACTCCACAGAGCGGTGTGCCGGATAACGTCCGGGAGCGATGGCTTCAAGGCCATCCGACGGAAAGTGCCACAGAGAAGATACCGCCTCGCAAGAGGTAAGGGTGAAAAGGTGCGGTAAGAGCGCACCGGGCGTTCAGTAATGAACGTTGCATGGCAAACCCCACACGGAGCAAGACCAAATAGGGACGGAAGGACTGCAGTGCGTTCGCGCACGGCAGTGCTGCGAGTCGGCTCGGCTCGCCAAACGTCCGGGTAGGTCGCTCGAGCGGCGTGGTAACGCGCCGCCTAGACGAATGATCACCACGGCAGCAATGCCGTACAGGATTCGGCTTACAGATCCCAACGCTATGTTTTCAATGGTTCGGCGAGTGGCTAGAGGATGGGCGGCGAGAGTACCACCTCTCGGCGCCGGCCGAGCGGCAGCAGCGGTTGGCGGCGCTCGGAATCCCGACGCGCCGGGTTGAAGATTTCACCTCTCCTGTACAGCGCTATCCAGACCGGAGGGCCGGGCGACATTCTTGCTGCGCAGCGTGATCATAATGCCCAGAATAATAAGAACGACGCTGGCTATTACGGTCATGCCAATGTGTTCACCATATACGGCAGCACTCATAAGAACAGCCAGCACCGGTACGAGGGTAACGATTTGCCCCAGGCGGGCCGCCGGCAGTACGGAAAGTGCTTTTCCCCACCACCAGTAGCACAGCGCCGTACCGATGAACCAGTTGTAGGCGAGCGCGCCGATGGATATTGCGTTGGTCACGAAACTTGGGTGCGGCGCAGAGATGACGCATATCATCGCAATTACGATGGCACTCCAGAGCACCATCCACCAGGTCTGCGTCCAGAAAGATGTTGACCACTTGCGGCGCCGATACATACTGGCCCCGATTGCCCAGGCCAAACCCGCGCACATGACAAGCGCGTTTCCGAGCAAGGCCCGCGGATTCCTCCAGTCCACTAGCCATGGATTGACGAACAGCGCAATTCCAAGGAATCCGACCACTCCCCCGAGAAATCCCCCTATTGTGATGCGCTCGCGCGCCAGAAGCCAGCCACAGGGAAGGGCCCACAATGGAAGCGTGTACACGAGCACCGCCGCTCGGCCTGGACCCACATACGCCAAACCAGCCGTTGCGAAACCGAGCATTCCCGCGATTTGAAAAATTCCACTAATCGCCAGTATGAAACGCTCACCCGCCAGTGGCAGCAGGGGCTCACGCATAATCAATGAGAGTAGAAGCATCGCAATTGCCGCGCCCACCAGTCGAAGCATTGTGAAAAACAAAGGCGGAGAGATGACGGCAAGGGCTTCCTTCATCACGACCCAGTTTGCTGCCCAGAAGATAATGACAAAAAAAAGACGCAGATAGATCGCTCGGTTGGCCATCGCTGGCTGGGACTCGATGGTTCCGGATTGTGACATCGTGGGGATACTCCTAAGGCAACTCGCGCCCTATCCTTACCAACATAGCAGAAGCCATAGTGACTCGACGAAATGCCGCTGCCCGGCTGTGCCTCAAGAACAGACTACGTGCTGCCAGCTCCGTCTGGTGGTGGCGCTCATCAATTCAAACTGGGCGGAGCCTACTGGCGGGAGGTCTGAGCTTCCCGAAATCGGGAAATTGTTTAATTCAAACAGTTCGCTCTCCGCCAGGAATTTCCGCCTGACAGAGAGCCCTTGCCTCACCGGCACCGCTTCGCCGGGATCGTCTACTGAAAGGCATTACTTGATCACACCAGTGCTGCGGAAATTCTTCTTTCAACGGCCCAGCCTCTCGTCCTCATTCCGCCCGCGGGTGTTGCCACACGGGCGGAATGAAGAAGATGTTGGCGGTTACAAATCCAAGGGCTTGGTCGAGGGAATCAGGAACTTCTCGAGATCGGGAATTTCCTGGAACTGCGCGCGCTCGAACTGGTCCTTCATCTCCCACGGCGCGGTGCAGTCGAAGATAGTTTTACAGGTAATCCCTTTCATGCGATGGTTGTGCCGGAATTCCGGCTGTTGTGAAGGATCAAGCTGGTGGCAGATCGCGCCGGGGATGAAGACCGTGCTCACATCTCCCTGGTAGCGGGTTTGCATTGCCCACAGAACATCATTGGTGTTGAAGATGTCCACGTCCTCGTCAACCAGGATGACGTGCTTCAACTCCCTATATGCCGCAAGGGCGACTATGCCAGCCTGACGTGCGCGGCCTTCGTCGGAGGGAATCGATTTCTTGACCTGCACGACCGCGAGGAATTTTCCGCCCCCGGAGGAGTGGCAATAGACGTTCTGCACGTGGCCCGGCATGGCCTGCTGGCACAAGCCGAGAATGCTTGCTTCGGTCGGAATGCCGGCCAGGCTGACGTGCTCTTCGCCCGGTCCGCACACCGCCTCAAGGATCGGGTTTTTGCGATGAGTAATCGCGGTTACCTTCATGATGGGAAGCGAGGGATTTGCCGGGCCGTTGTAGCCGGGGAATTCCGGCATGGCTTTGCCGGTATTAGTGTGCTGGTCTTCACGCACGCGAATATTGGGAAGGATTTCGCCCTCAATCACCACTTCCGCGTTCGCAATGGCATATTCGTTGATGGTGAGACATTTGGACAATTCCACGGGTTGTCCGCGGAGCGCGCCGGCAACGGCAAGCTCGTCATAGCCCAGCGGAGTGGTAGGCGGCTCGAAGCAGGAGGCGAGGTAGATCGCGGGATCGAGGCCGATGCTGATGGAAAGCGGCAGCGACTGCCCTTTCGCTTCAGCTTTGCGGCGGAATACGTCGAGGTGACGGCCCGCAGAGAAGAAAATGCTGATCGTGTCGTCGCTCTGCACGCAGCAGCGATGAATGGTGACGTCGGTTTCGCCCGTTTCCGGATCAGTCGCGCGCAGCAGGCCCATCGTGAAATACGGGCCGGCGTCCTCCGGAGTGAAGTTCGGGGCGGGAAGAGTCTTGAGGATATTAATGTTGTCCTTGTGAACGACTTCCTGGCAGGCTGGTTTGCCCTTGCATATGACAGGGTCAATGGGCTTGCGAACTGCATCGAGGAGCAGTTGACCGAGATGCTCCGCAGGAGCGTCAAGCAACAAAGCTGTCCGCTCGCGCGATGCCATCACTCCGACGATGACGCGATGTCCGGGGTAGTTCTTGATATTTTGGAAAAGCATTGCCGGGCCGATTTTCGAACGTTCAACCGTTCCACCAGCACCGACATGACGGTAAACGCCCGCCAGCTCGCCGTTCGGATCAACCGGGCAGTCTGAGCGAAGTAATTGGCCAGGAGTATTTTCAAGCAATTTGAGAGCCGAGCGAAGATCGATTACCGGAGTCCGGGTTGCAGCTTCCAAGGGGACCGGTACTGTGACTGTACTCATAAGGCGCACCTCATCTACATGCTTTTCTGGATGTTTCAAGCAGGGAAATTCTCTGCTTTATTACCATTGCAGTCTAATACTAATTGGTGACCGTGTGATAGCGTTCGCTTATGAATCGAGAGACTTGGATTCTGCGAAGCGGCAGCCAGGAAACTCACAGGTTGGATAATACCGTAGTACTTCCGCACCGTTCCGCGAAGCATCAGAGAATCAATGCATTGGAATGAGTTGCATCGATTCGAAAGCGAGCGTGGCAGGCTTGCCGCACGACGAGCGCGGGCCTGAGCCGACACCCAGGAAATCCGAAGCCGTCAATGGAAGGTCAAGCGCGCTACGAGCGATCTCCTGGATTCACCGCGAGTTCTGTGTTGTTGGCGTCACCGGACGGAGGGCGAACATCATGCGGTGTGCCAAGCACGAGACGGCGGCGAGTCGGAAACATTCGCACGTCAAAGCGATGCGAGAACGCTCCCCAGAGTCCGCGAGGCATCTTCAGCATGACCACGACCGCGAGTGCGCCCAAAATAATGAGATACCAACTTCCGAGATCCGAAAGATATTGCCTTAGCACAAAAAAGACGATGGTCCCAACGATCGGACCTTCCAGGGTTCCAATCCCGCCAATGATCACGATGAAGATGATATTGCTGGTCCAGTTGGCGTCGAAGGCTGCCGCAGGAGAGATGCGAAGTTTGGTGAGGTAGATGAGCGCGCCGATCAGCGCGGTGCCGGCGCTGCTCGCCACAAAGACGCCAAGTTTGAGACCGTAGCTGTTGACTCCGCTGCTCCGCGCGCTGATCTCGTTATCGCGGACCGATTTAAGTGCCAGACCGTACTTGCTGCAAAGCAGGAGATAGGAAAGCGCGACGGTGAGTATGGCAAAAAGCAGCGCCAGCAAGAAAAAGATCCCATCGCGCGAGACGAATGGGAGTTGCACATGGCGCACAGCCGCAACGCCGAGGCTTATGCCCGACCCGGCGCCCAGCGAAGTCATCTCCGAGAAGCCAAGGCGCGCAACTTCGGCGAGGACCCACGTGGCAATTGCAAGATATGCTCCGTGGAGCCGCAACATCACTGCCGCCGCGGGCACGGCGACCACCAGCCCCACGATTCCCGCAGCAACGATCGCGAACAACGGATTCCAGCCCCTGTTCAGCGTGAAGAAAAACAGGGCATATCCACCCAATCCGATGAACCCCTGCGCTCCAAGCGAGACCACGCCGGCGTATCCTGCCAGAATGTTCCAGAGTTCGGCGAGTGCCAGATAATAAAAGAACTCCACCAGCATGCTGAGTTGGCCGCGGCCGGCCCAGGCAGGCGCGCTCACCAGAACAACAAT
>JBEKOO010000026.1:0-43364 GCA_049521655.1 Candidatus Korobacteraceae bacterium | reverse complement strand
CTGCGTTGTTGGTTTTACCCACTCACAGCGTAACCCACGGCAGCGCATTGGAGCCGGTCACTCCATTCTGACTAACCTTCCGTTGGTCAGGGCGGGGTCTTTGACCTTGTCGTTGTTCTTGTCTTTACGGGTGCCCCACCTTCGACGCGCTGCTCTTGCGCGGCCAAGGTGGGACGGGTAACTCTGCAAGCCCTTCTTACTTATCCACCCCAAAGTCCCATACCACCGCGTTGTGCTCGTCTCCCGGAGCCAGAACCACAATCGCATACTCGCCCGGCGTCAGAGCCTCCAGCGGAATCAGCTTCCACCACTCTCCGCTGAACTTCTCTGCCCGCAATTGCAGAAACTTCTCCGCCTGGCTCTGCTCCCCGGAAGCCTTCAGCTTGTTTGTCGCCAGCACTCGCAGCTCTTTTCTTCTCTCCAGCCGCACCAGGCGGAACTCCTCTCCCGGCATCACGCCCCGCTCGTTATCCACGTCCACAAAGATTGACGGCGCCGCTGAATGCAGCCTCACCTTGGCCGCTGCGCCCTTCAGCTCAATCGTCTGCTTCCGGCTCGCAACCGGAGCCACCGGCCTCATCAGGATCTTCTTTCCCTCGTGATCATTCTCCTGGAGCTTGTTCTCGGCAACCTCGCGCAGCACTGGTTTACCCGCCAGCTCTTCCAGGAGAAACACCCCACCCTCGGCGGGCAGGCGCAGCTCCGGAGCAACCAGCGGTGAGTTTAGCTGCTCCTCCTTGCGTGCCACAACCTGTTCTTCCGTCACCTGCTTCATCTCCTCTTCCTGGCTTCCGGCGCGCGCGGAGTTCCATTCTTCTGTCGCCTTCCAGTCCACCAGCGCAACCGGAATTTCCTCCCACTCGCCCCGCTCCGCGCTGAAATATTTCACCCGGTCGCCTTCTTTCTTCCACTCCGTCGCCGCCTGGTAGCTGCCGTCGGTCAGGTAGAGCCGCTTCACTGCCTGAAAGCTCGCCGCCGGAGCGGCGTCCGTTGCCGCGTACCCGGCCGTGCTGCTCGCGCCCGCTGCAAGCGGCCAGAGCATCATCGCTGCTGCCAACCCATTCACCGCACACCACATAGTCCGCTTCATAGCCTCACAAGATACCACTGCTGACCGCTTCTGACGCCCATCATCGACTCCACTTTCCACATCTTTTCAAAATTCTCGCCCTCTGCATCTTGCTCACAGGCCAGTTTTCGTACAGAATTGATTGTGCGCCCCTGCCAAATTCACCAACTTCAATACAACCTGGTTTCGAGGACGATATGTCGGCAAAGTACATCTTTGTGACGGGCGGTGTCGTGTCTTCTCTCGGCAAGGGATTGGCCGCTGCAAGTATCGGCTGCCTGCTCGAGAGCCGCGGCCTGCGGGTCAGTCTGCAAAAGTTCGATCCCTATCTCAACGTCGATCCCGGAACCATGTCGCCGTTTCAGCATGGCGAGGTCTTCGTCACCGATGACGGCGCCGAGACCGATCTTGACCTTGGGCACTATGAGCGCTTCACCCACTCCCGCCTCACCCGCGACAACAATCTCACCGCCGGCCGCGTCTATGAGCAGATCATCGCCAAGGAGCGCCGCGGAGACTATCTTGGCAAGACCGTGCAGGTCATTCCGCACGTCACCAATGAAATCAAAGCCGCGATGAAAAAGATCACCCACGATGTCGATATCGTCATCTGCGAGATCGGGGGCACCGTCGGCGACATCGAATCGCTTCCCTTCCTTGAAGCCATCCGTCAGATGCGCCAGGAGCACGGCCGCGAGAACACGCTCTTTGTCCACGTCACCCTGGTTCCCTTCATCGCCGCCGCTGGAGAGCTCAAGACCAAGCCCACCCAACACTCCGTCAAGGAGCTGCTTTCCATAGGAATTCAGCCTGACATTCTTCTCTGCCGCACCGACCGCTTTCTGCCCCAGGAGATGAAGAACAAAATCGCCCTCTTCTGCAACGTCGAGGAGCGCGCCGTCATCACCGCCCGCGACGTCGCCAGCATCTACGAGTGTCCGTTGGCCTTCGCCCAGGAAGGTGTCGATAAACTCGTGCTTAAGTATCTCCACATCGACGCCAGGAATGCCGACATGAGCCAGTGGGAATCTCTCGTCCACCGTGCCTACAACCCGCAGGATGAAGTGCTGATTGGCGTGGTCGGCAAGTACGTCGAATACGAGGATTCCTACAAGTCGCTCAAGGAAGCTCTGGTCCACGCCGCATTGCATTACAACCTCAAGCTCAACCTGCAGTGGATCGAGGCCGAGGGGCTGGAAACCAAAGACAAGAACGATCGCAGCTACGAGCCGCAGCTCACCGGCTTTGACGGAATTCTCGTCCCCGGCGGCTTCGGTAAGCGCGGCATCGCCGGAATGTTAAACGGCATTCGCTTCGCTCGTGAACACAACGTCCCCTACTTTGGAATCTGCCTCGGCATGCAGACCGCTTGCATTGAATTTGCCCGCAACGTTTGCGGACTCGATGAGGCCAACTCCAGCGAGTTCGATCCCGCCACGCCGCATCGCGTCATCTACAAACTGCGCGAGCTGCGCGGTGTCGAGGAACTCGGCGGCACCATGCGCCTTGGTGCCTGGGATTGCAAAATCAACCCCGGCTCCAACGCCTTCCAGGCCTACGGCCAAGCCGAAATCAGCGAGCGTCACCGCCATCGCTATGAATTCAACCGCGAGTACGAGCAACTGCTCACCGGCGCAGGACTTAGCATCACCGGAAGCTCGCCGGACGGAACTTACGTCGAAATCGTCGAGCTTCCCAATCACCCCTACTTCCTCGGCTGCCAGTTCCATCCTGAGTTCAAGTCCAAGCCGCTGGAGCCGCACCCGCTCTTTCTCAGCTTCATCCACGCCAGCTACCAGCACCGCGCCCTCCGCCTCGCCCAGACCGAGCCCGCGGAAAACCAGTTCCTCCGCCCCGAGGGCGCAGGAAAACACTGACCGAACCGGTGCGCGGTCTTCATCTTCGGCCGCGCCTGGCAAACCTCGGGAGCCACTCCTGCTCTTCATGATTAGGACCGATACGGAACGCGCCGCGAAAATTACAATAATATCCGTGGATAATTCCGCGTTCGGGATTACTATTCACGCGGACGTCCAGGGGGCCGGAGCGCACTCGCCGCCTGTCCTCTTATCCTGCAAGTCCACCGAGCCCCGCGCGCAACGGGGTGTGGCAGGATACTAGGCGGCTTGAAGCTGCGCTCCGGTACCCGGAAAGATTCACTGCCCCAACCCCGCCCAACCGAATTGATTCTCAGATTTTCATAGATGAACCTGTAACAAAATGGGCAGGCACAAAAGTTAATCGGCCATTCTGCGGCGTTGCGGAGAGCCGCACGGTGATACAAACGTGCAAGATGTCTCACCTGCCACAGCCCGCCCTCTCCATGCCCGCTATCCCGGCGCCGAAGGATTCCGACGTGCGCTTTATTGCGCGCCAGCCAATTCTTGACCGCAACCAAAACCTCTACGGCTACGAATTGCTCTTCCGCGCCGGGGCCAGGGATCTGCTCTGCGCTACGGACGGCGAAGTGGCGACCTCGTCCACCCTCGATCTCTCTCTCTTACTGGGTGCCCAGTCGCTTACCGAAGGCCATCGTGCCTTCATCAACTGCACCCGCGATTCCCTGCTCTCCGGAATCATGTTTACTCTGCCCAAAGAAATTGTAGTGCTGGAAATTCTGGAGGATGTTCCAGCCGACGATGAGGTCGTTCACGAGTGTCTCCGCCTGAAAAATGCAGGCTATGAAATTGCCCTCGACGATATTGTTTCAACCACGGAGCGGCTGGCCCTGTTTGAGATCGCAAGCATCATCAAGGTGGACTTCTTTCTCACCAGCCTTCAACAGCAGCGGGAGATTGCCCGGCGCTTCGCAAGGAAAGGCGTGCAACTGCTGGCCGAGAAGGTGGAAACCCATGAGCAGTTTCACGCCGCGCTCAATATGGGCTACTCGCTCTTCCAGGGATACTTTTTCTGCCGCCCCGAAACCATGCAGGTGAAGGATCTGCCCTGCATGTACATGGGCTACCTGAACATCTTGCGCAAAGTGTACGAGCCTGAAATAGACATTCCAGCGCTGGAGCGCGCCATCCGCGAGGAACCTTCGCTGTGCTACCGCCTGCTCCGTTATCTCAACTCCGCCGCCTTTGGAACTTACGCGGTGCGTTCCATCGTGCATGCGCTGAATCTGCTGGGCCGGGACGAAATCCGCAAGTGGGTTTCGCTGGTTGCCGCCATCACCCTGGCAGGAACCCGCTCCGCCGAGTTGATCCGCATGGCCCTCGAGCGCGCGCGCTTCTGCGAACTACTCGCCGGGCACTTGTTGCTGCCATCAACTGATTTTTTCCTCACCGGCCTGTTCTCGCTGCTGGATGCAATTCTCGATCGCCCGATGAGCCAGCTCATCGAACACATCCCAATTTCCACCCTCTGCCGCGACGCTCTTTGCGGCGTCTCAAATCCGCCGCGATACGCCCTGGAACTGGCAATCGCCAGCACTCGTGGTGATTGGGACGCGCTCCCGGAACTTTGTGCGGCGCTCGGCTGCACCGAGCTCGAAGCCTGCCGATGGCAGGTGGAGGCGCGCAACTGGGTTGGTGCCATGCTGCACGACAAATCCCCCTCCGCCGTGTGCGTTCAGTAAGAGCTCGCCCGCACCGCTTCAGTAATGGCTTGCCGCTTGAATATCAAAACAACTCCGCGTTCAGTGCCGTGAATACGGCAATGGCGCAACAGAGGTGGACTAGAGGTGGTCTCATGAATCGGTTTTGAAAGGGCACGACTTCAGTCGTGCCACAAGCTCGTTTCACGCGGCTTTAGCCGCTGAGGGAAAGCCCTTCAGACGCCTCAAGCGATTTCTGAGACCGCTCCTATTCCATTTTCATAGTGGCGATTGTGCTGCGGCACAATGCCTTCAGTTCGGCTGCAGCCGAACGGCTAACCGGCAGGATTGCCCTGCCGTACAGCACGCCCAGGATGAAATAGATCAGCGACCTGCCCGCACGCTCAGGATGCCTTGCCCCCACTGCCCTGAAGCACGCTACGTTTTGCGCCATGAACCCCTGCGTGGACTGGTGCATGATTTCCTTCAGCGTGCCGTCGCGCGTCGCTTCCAGGAACAGTTCACACCGGGCCAACGTGCGTTCGCAGTTTTTCGGAGAAAGCCAGTCAATGATGGTAGCGGCCAGCTTGTCCGCAAATTTCTTCGCCGCTCGCTCTCCCTTAAGCGATTCTGCTATTTCAATCTGCCACTTCATGTCCTGCAGATCCAGTTCGACGATGCGGTGGGCGGCGGCGGATAGCAATTCAATACGCGTCCGGTAATAGTTGCAGGTGGATCCCTGCGGTAGCTTGCTGGCTCGATCAACCATCCGATGCGTCAAGCCACGGGCACCCTCGCGCGCCAATACTTGAATGGTGGCGTCGGCAACCTGAACCCGGCGTACCCCTCGCCGTGCTCCGCGTAAGTTATTCGTCTGTAAAACCAATTCGTTCCCCCGTAAATTTGCTTGACACTCCTACTTTTTTATCATATTGTTCACAATCGACTACAGAAATAGTGACTACATATGTAGTGATATGAACCTGGGTAATTGCACTCAGAGGAGGAAAAAGGCATGGAAAGTAAGACCTTCTGGACCCCCATCAACCGCATGACGACCATCTACTTTCTTACATGGGGCTTCTCTGCCATGGACAGATTGTTGGTCGCCATGCTCTTCCCGTTTATCCTGCCCTACTTCAAATTAAGTTTTGCGCAGGGTGGTCTGCTGATGGCCTGCATGTCCATTGGATACCTGATTGTCGCCTTCGCTGGCGGAATGTTGTCGGACAGGTACGGCCGGCGCAAAGTTATCCTTCCTTCGGTCTTCGTCTTCTCTATCGGATCGGCTCTCACTGGCTTTGCCGGGAGTTTCGCCCAGATGGTCGGCATCCGCTCCATCGTGGGCGCCGGTGAAGGATCCTTCAATATGGCTGCCACGGCCCAGATTGCCGAGGAGTGCCCGCCCGAAAAGCGAGGCGTCTACATCGGCTTTTATACCTCGGCGTTTGCCCTCTTCGGCAGCTTCGTTGCGCCGATCTATGCCACGCAAGTCGCCTCGCGTTGGGGCTGGCAATGGGCCTGCTATCTGACGATCATTCCCGGCATCATTCTCGCTCTCGTCATCTGGGGTATGGTCAAGGAAACCAAGCGCTTTGCGACTCCCGTCGTCGCCGCCAGGCCCAAGGCTTCCTGGGGCCAAGTGATGAAAGTAAGAAACATCGTAGTCGCCTGCTTGTTGGGCATTTTCTGGATGGTCTGGCTGTGGAGCTGGTTGAGCTTCGGCACCGTGTTCTTTGTCAATGTTAAGCACCTGACGACAGGAGTAGCAGGCATTATGCAATCCGCTTTGGGCGCCGGTGGATTCCTCGGAATGATTGCGGTTCCCGCGCTCTCCGATAAGCTCGGACGTCGCGTCCCGCTGATCGTCGGAACCATCCTCGGTCTTCTCGGCACGCTGGCCATCGTCTACTTGCCCGGAGGCGCGTTTGCTCTGACCTACCTGGCGTTGTTTGTCACCGCCTTCGTGACCTGGGGATGTGCCCCCATTATCATCTCTGTGATTCCGAGCGAGAGCGTTCCCACCGAATGGATCGCGTCGGGCATCGCTTTAGTCACCTGCCTGGCCGAACTGGCCGGCATCGCGGTGGCACCGCCTATCCTGGGCGCCATCGGCGACAAATTCGGGCTCAGTACGACCATGCTGTGCGGAGGTGCGGCCCTGATCCCAGTGCTGCTGCTCTCTGCCTTCGTGCTGCGCGAAACCGCACCCAGGTTTGCCGCGGTGAAAGCTCAGGCTGTCGCCGCGGTCCACTAAGAATAACCAGCCGGAAAATCTCTGGCGGAAATGCACTGATCCAAATATGACTAGCAGGAGGAAGCAAACATGACTACCGCAATCAGAAGAGAATTGACGGCGCCTGAGCAGGCTAAGCCGTTCGCAAAGTATTACACCGTCCCCATCAAGCCGGCCCCAAAGGAAATCTACGACTTACTGGACAAGGGACCCATTGATCCCGATTTGGCTTTGCCGATTCACCAACGTAACGAACTGCTGAAGCCAGGATATCTTCCCGTCGAGCGCGGCTATTGCATCATGCCCGACGGTTCGGCATTTGTCGCCGGCCTTACCCAGATGCCAGGCGTAACTTCTGACATGATCGATTGGTGGTTTGCCTGGCACGGCCTGGAAGGGTTGCGCTATGGCATCTGGGATCCAGACGATCATTATGACATTCACGTCGCTCCCGGCGACCTGGACCGCCGATTGAATCCCAAACTCAATTTTCGTGAGCGAAACTGGAACACAACTGACGTGGTCACCGAAGATGTTGGAACCGGCTCCATGGTTCTCGATATCTCATTCATCTCGCCCGATGAATTCGGCTTTGATCCGGAGGCTTTCAAGAAGGGAGCTCTCACCGCTGTCAGCGCCAACCTCGGCCCTCACGATCCCAGCTCTCGCCTCGTATGCTTCACCCACGTTGCACGCGCAATTCCCGGCGGAATCGAACTGAGAAGCCGCTTCTGGATCGGCTGGAACATCGTCGATGGCAAGCCGCTCCGCGTCGGCCAGAACGTTCCGGCGGAAGTGATCGCCGGACTTGCGCATGGTCTCGCCTATCACTGTCCGAAGGAGTATCACAACCTGGCGGCACTCCTGCCAAAAGTGTATGCCGAGAATGTGGATGTGGTTGACCGCATCGAGCACTTCCGGCACTAACTCTGATGTCGCGCCTTCTGCCGCCCACGCGTCCTCTACGAGCGCGGGCAGCTTCTGTGGCCGCAGTGCAATTCCTGAAATTGCTCTGCGGCCGGTTCTCATCCGAATGGTCTCTGACGGGCCACGTCCGGAACCGTCTGACAATCTTCCTCGAACCTCTCGATCGGCAGCATAACCATTACTCTTATCGCCAATCGTTGAACGAAGCCCCGTTACTACATGGGCAATGGTTAAGCACTCTACTCAACCATTGCCTACTTGATAACAACGTGCCCGCAAACGATTGACTAGAAATATAATGGTTTGAGAAATTATCAATCACTTACAACTACCATAGCGCATCGGCCCCAACGATAAGCTTTTTCTCAATCAGTTCGTGGGACGCAACAGCCAATAGCCAAGATTCCCAACCGCGACCCGCGTGAGTCCCGGCCGCGGGGGATGTTTGCCTTCGAAAAACTCCAGCAGGTCCGACACGACGCTCCGGCTGTCTCCGTAATAGCTATGCCCAAGAGCATCCGTGCTGATATTGGAAACATCGACGGTATCTACTCCTGCCATGACGACTGATTGCACCCCGCCTTCCCCTGCCCGCTGCTCTTTATGGAACAGGAGATGTGACGCAGCCAGGGCCTGGTCTTGTTGTGAAACGTAGAGAGCAATACTAGAGTTCGTTGGCTTCTGTATCTGCGCGATGAGCTTCATGAAATCATCGCGGTCCACATCTGGCGCAGCAGATACTAAGTCGTGAAATTTCTTGAAGTCTTTGAAGTGAGGGTCTGCCGCGAGTTGCGCAACTGCCGGTAGAAGCGCACGATTTCCCATGCTATGTGCGATCAGGTGAACCACCGTCGCGCCGGAGTTTGACGCAACCTCTGCCAGGAACTGCTTCAGGTCGCCAACTGTTTGCGTGGCGTTTTCCTCATCAGCGAGATACCCAAAGAGACTTGCCTTGGATGGCCAGCTATACATGATCGGCGCGCCCTTGAAGCCGAAATCATACGCCAGTTGCGCGGTGCGGGTTGCGGCGGCCTCAAAGCTCACGTTATAGCCGTGAACGAAAACAAAGGCGTCCTTGGTTGGTGACGCTGCTACAGATGCTGACATCTCCTTAAAGAACTGATCCTTGGCCTCAGCTTCGATCTTTCGCAACATGACATGTTTCTCAGGGTCAACACGAAACTCGAATCTCCAGATCGAAGGTCGTTCCAGTTCAGCAAAAGTATGAGTCTCCGGGATGCTGACTTCACATGAGCCATAGGAAAGAGCGCCCCCGTCCGACCTTGTCCCTGTATATCGCACCGATTGGCCATCTTTCTCCTGCTTCCGGTCGGTTGCATAATAAATTCGCACAACGGTGAAGCGAGAACTTATGCCCCGCACCTTGGCTGCAATCTTCAGCGTTAGCGAGAAATTCAGACTAGCCTGAGTATCCCCGCCGATCTCGAATGTTTTTTCATCGGCCTCGTACCCAACCGCGGAAGCGTGCATCAGATAACTGCCGACAGGCAGAGGAATGCCAAAGAGAGCGAACTTGCCATCTGCATCAGTTAACGTATCTGCCAGGATGTTGTCCTCTGAATCGCGAATATCAACACGCACGCCCGACACAGGCATCCCGCCGGTATCCACAACGGAACCTTGCAGAATGCGCAGCGATGCTGCGCCGGAAGACGGAACGCCATCCGCGGCATATGCCGGCAGAAGAAAAGCGAATATGCAGATGCTTAGAAGACCCATCCAATAACTACGCATACATCCCCTGTAGACTTGCTGCTCTTAGCGGAACGAGATATCGCATGACCCCAAAAGCTAATCATAGTTAACCCCAGAAGTTATTCATAGTTGCCAATCAGAATGAATGGAGCCCAGTAAAACGGATGAGAATAGCCAGTGCCATGCGTTGCAGGAAAATCGTCCTCTACGGTCTGAACTCCGCGATGGCTCGCAGAATGCAGAACTTCGTCGTGCCCGCGAAGGAATTTAAGCTGTGCCTGGCGCAGTGCCTCCGCCTTGCCAGCAGTTGGGTTCTTTACCCATCGTGTGTAGAAGTCGCTCATGAACTGGCTGGTGCTCGCGTCATTTACATCCCATAATGTGGCCAGCACGGCCTCGGCGCCCTTCTGCTGAGCGATCATACCCAAGCTATCCATCTCCAGACCATCTTTCGCCACATCGCCTTTCGCGGTGCTGCAGGCTGAGAGAGTCAAGAGCCTTGTTTCGTGAAAAACGATCGTGGAGTCTTCGATTCTTGAAAGAGTGAGAGGAAATCCTGCTGCCTCGCCGTGGTTTTCTCCGCCAAGCATCAGGTAGGGTTCTTCTCCGTTTCCAGTCTCCAAAACGAAATGGCTCGCGATGTGAACCACCGGAAAGGTTGATCCCGCGCCGAGCTGTGCCTTCAATGCCGCGTAGGTGAAATGCTCATCAAACAGGAGAAGCCCATCCATGGGGCCGTGGGATTCAGGAACGACCGGGTCATGCGCCACCGCATCAAGCTCGGGCAGGACGCCGGGCAACGCCGGCAAACCTCCATAGCTCTTGGACAGGCCCATCGCGAGCACATGAATAGCAGACTTGCCGGCGTCAGAGGAGCCTGCCATGTGCCCATAGCTTTCGGGAGTGAACAGGACGTTGTTGAAACGCTCGGCCATATAGTGCTTGCCGTCGAACAATGCAGCCATGGGGACGTAACGCATTACGCCATCCAGGGACCATAGCAGTATTGGAGCAACATCTTTTCCCTGGTTACTTCGTTCCAAAGCCGAGAGCTCCTCTTCGAAGGGCGCGATGGTCATTGCGTACAACTCTGCCAGGTGAAGCTTTGGATTAGACGATGGCCTGCGCAATTCGTCGCGTACCTGCAGCACTTTGCTGCGCAACTCGGCCGGAGTAGCCGCGAGCTCGTACTTCTTGCGTGCCTGTGCAGTCACTACAATCGCATACGCATGCTCATCCCCCAGCAACAACCGTACGCCCATCACCTGTGGACCCAGTTTCGCCAGGGTATTCTGCAGGCGGCTAACTTCAGATTTTTCCTTACTAAGCAATGCATTCGCATCCTGTGCTCCGGCCTTCTGCGCCAGTTCCGGATAGAGAGTCTTCCTGAAGAATTCCGAAACCTCCCCATTTCCCGCTTCGATCTTTGATTCGAGAATCCTCAAGCGAGTGGCTTCTTCGGAGGTGCGCTCGGCTCTGGTTTGCAACTTTGTGAGTTCCACGTTCATGTCTGTCAACGCAGTTGCCGACTTTTCAGTGGCCGAAAGTTCGCTTTCCGCTTTTTGTTGGGAACTGGTCAACTCCAAGGGCTTGACCTTGGAGTCCGCGCTGTTCGCCGCTCCCCGAACTACCTCTTTCAACTCCTGTTCCTTGAGCAAGTCAAGAACATGTTCGGCTTCTCCAAGCCGGTCAGCCTGCACCAGAAGCTCTGCCAGCACTCGATAAGTAGCTGACTTCGAGCGTACAAAACCAGTCTGTAGATCCTTGTCCAGTCCGGAGATATTCTTACGAATCTGCTGGTAGCTGTTCACGGCATCAGTTCCGAAGAGGATTGCTTCTTCCGGGCGATGCTCGTTGCGGAAGCCGATCATCAAACTAGTTTCAATCACGCCTTCTATCTCCGGATCGCCGGCGGACTTCGCCAAGGCCAGCGCTGCCAACTCACTTGCCAGCGCCTTATCCGTCTGCTTGCCCGCGTAGTAGGCCCAGCCAATGGTCATCAGCGCGAGCGCTTCGCCACGGCGGTCCTCCACCTCGCGCCAGATGGCAAGCGACTGGCTGTCTACCTCCAACGCCTTCCGGGTCTCTCCCAGGTCGGACCAGACTCTCCCGGCGTTGTTCATCGTCGCCGCCTCACCGCGACGGCTTCCTGTTTCGCGCCAGATGGGCAACGCGAGATCGAAGTATTCGAGAGCATGTTGGCCCTGGCCCTGGTCGGCATAAACCCTGCCGATATCGTTTAGCGCCAATGCCTCACCGTTGCGGTTTTCCACTTCGCGCCAAACCGGCAGCGCCTGGTTGTAATAGTCCAGCGCGGTCTGCTGTTGCCCCAGATCGCGATACAACCGCCCAATGCTGTTCAGCGTCATCGCTTCGCCCTGCCGATTGCCAATCGAGCGCCATATCAACAATGCCTGGTTATAGGATTCCAGCGCACTCTGCTTCTGTCCCAGGTCGGCGTAGGTTCTGCCTATATCGTTCAGCGTGAGCGCCTCTCCATTGCGTTCGCCTGCTTCGCGCCACATCGGTAGCGCCTGGCGGAGATACTCCAGCCCTTCCTTCCCCTGGCCCATGTCGGAATACGTTCTCCCAAGGTTGTCCAGGGTGTTTGCTTCACCGGCGCGTCCGACCATCTCCTGCAAGTTCGGCAATGCATCTTTCAGACGCTTCAGCTCCATCAACTCCCCGAAGCTGAGGTGCGCCCGGCCATGTCTTTCTACGGTCCGGTTCCCAACATCCCGCCAGATGGATAGCGCCTCATTCAGGTGCATCAGCGCCTCCTGCCTCTGGCCAAGATTGTTGTACGCCCGGCCGATATAGGTTTGCGTGTTGGCTTCGGACTGCCGGATTCCCATGGATTGCCATACCGGCAGCGCCTGGTTGAACATCGACAGAGCCTTGTTCTCCTGCCCCATGTCCGAGTACACCTTGCCCATGGTGTTCAGCGCCATTGCCTGTGCGAACTGGCTGCCCGAATTCTTTTCGATGGACAAGGCCTGGTTCAGGCATTCCAACGCCTTTTGCATCTTTCCTGACTGCCGGTAGAGATAGCCCAAAGCAATCAGCTGCATGCCTTCCTCTTTTGTGCGTTGAGCCGCACGCGCCTCACTCAGCTTTTGTTCGTGCTCGCTGATCTGTTCGCGCAAGGATGCATTCTGCGCGCACGCAACTGTCGCACCGGCCAGAAGCGCCACGCTCAAGCATGCTGCAAGCAGTACCTTCTTTGCACAATTCATCTTGCCTCTATCTCTGGCAATCGCACAGGAGAACTCTTTATTCAACTCCTATTTCGCTTGCAACTTCATTTGGCTCGTAGACGGCGGTAGTGTGCAGGTTTTCTTGTTCACGCCTTCCAGAAATGCCGTAATTGCCTGCGTCGCCGTTGCTGTAACTTGCTCGTATCCGGGACCGTTGCCGGCAAAGTTCATGTGTGTGGCGCCATCGATTACGCCCAACCACTGGCATTGCCCGGCGCTACCTGAAAGATTGTGCCAGGGAACGAGGCGAGCCTGAGGGCCACCTTTCAGAGATTCGTCGCGCGTCCCGGTAAGTATCAGGATCGGTTTGTGAATGCCGCTCCACGCATCTTTGGGAAATACGACGCCCGGCCCCTCCGGCGAAAGGGCGACATAGGCATCAAAGCGGTCTTGCCCAGCCGGGGGAGACGCTACCCCGATTATGTTCTTCGCGCCCACTTCCAGCATGACCGTTTCGGCACCCATGGAATGCCCAAGCAAAACCCGGAACGGCGCCTTGCACTGGTCATCTGCCCATTTCAGTGCCGCGCTAACATCGAGCAGGCGCGCTTGCTCTGCCGCTGGATCGGCGACCAGCGTCCGCAATCCTCGCATCAAACCCTTTTCCCGGATGTCCGCTCGCAGGACCGACATTCCACTTTCGCGATGACCCATGACGACGGTTGTGTAACCGAGCTGCGACATGGCCAGGGCAAGGTAGCGATATCCGTATTCTGAGCTTCCTGCGCCGTGCGAGATCACAGCCAGCGGGGCGCACGCTGAGTCCGCTCCTACGGCGGGATACAGCAACAGCGGCGTTGTGTGCCCATCCGGCCTCGGCACACTGAGTCCTTGCTGCGCCAGAGTATATTGAGGCAGGCAACACAGGGTAATGGCGCTTGAAAGAAACAGCAGCAAAAGGCGGCGAGAAAATGTTTGCAAGAAAATTCTCCTTACGTGAGTGGCTGGGTGACCCGCTCTTTCTACGCTACCTAAGTCTAGTGCCCATCCATGACGCAGTTTCATCGCGACAAGGGTGAAAGAATCCGGCTTCGATCTTACCCATAAAGACGTCATCGAAAGCGGCGAAAACATGGCCAACCAAGCCTCCAGCTTACTGAGCGTGCAGTCCGAGACTGCGGATTGTCGTGAGTTCGATGCCCCAGTTGGTCGGCACCTCGCCGGAAGATCCACGCATTCCGCCGCTAGTCCGGCTCAATAGCCTTTCAAGGGGCGATTCCGCGCGCTGGCCACCGCGTGAGGCTACGCCCTGGAAGTTCAGTACTTCGGGATCAGGCAGCGGCTGTGCAGTGCTCAGCAGAACCAGTGTGTCAATCCCGTAAGGCGGCCCGATGCGCAGAGTGTGTGCGCCCGGCAGGAGAAACTGCCGGCCATTATCGGCCGCATTGGGAAACTGATTTTCAGCGTAGTTGCCCGGATAAATAACCGTTCCTTTTCCCTGACAATCGATGTCGAGAATATAAACCCAGCGCTTCTCTGCAATGCGTTGGCTGGAGCGCAAGCCAATCTTCAACAGGTCCCCCTGATGCACGGGCTCATCAGGGGCGAGCGTCGTTTCGCCGGATGCGGAAAAAAGAGCCAGCGAATAATAATGGGCGCTGGATGCACCGGCCGGACTATCTGCCAATTCGAACCAGCCGTGAACCTTGGCCAGCAGCGATGCGAAGGTGTTCAGTGCCGCGGCGCTCTCCTGGAGATTGCCCGCTTTACCAGTTGCCACCCAGTCGCTGCGCACCGGATATTGCGACTCCGAAGAACAGCCGGGACTGTGGCCGCCCTGGCCAGGGAAAGGCGGCCCCGCCATAAGTTCACTCTTGTGAAACCATGCATAGGCGGGTCCATCTGGGGTGAGCACTCCCGTAAGCGCATAGTGCGCGTCGGTAAGCCCGGTCGCGGGCTGGACGCTGCTGCTTCCATCGTTCACCCCCAGGCTTGCAGCTAATTCCTTCGACGGCGGAAGGTTGGCCCAGAGTCTTGCACCGGCCGGAAGATGCTGCCTCAAGGCCCTCGCTGTCAATCGCGCGCCGAGGCTGACAGGAGCGGCCGCGCCTGCTTCCTGCAATGTCCAGTTCGCGCCGTCCCAGCACAGGATATGAGTCCACGGCTCCTCGGCAGGATCGGCGATGGATGCCACACCGGCTGCCTTGATCTCCGCCGCGGCGGTGAGTATCCGCTCTTGAGACAGGTTCGACGGCCAATGCCAGACGCGCAGCGGCGCCGATTCTACCGGGCTCCATTTCGTCATCTCGAAGATCTCTCCAGGTGCAACCTTGGCGCCGGAGGGAGCAATGACATTGGACGAGGAACGCGCGATTCCTTTCAGAGCGGCAATGCGGAGCTTAACTACCTGGCCGTCCTTATCCGGTTTCGTCGAGACAAACTCGCTACCGATCCCAATGCCGGAGACGCTGCCGACATCCAACCACACAGCGCCGTCGCTATCAGTTCTGAGTGCAGCGGCGCGGACCTTATCAGAGGTCACCGCTGCTCCTCCGAAGAGCGGCTGGTACCGGCGCGCCGCGTTGGCATCCAAATCGGGTACCTGGTCCGGAACTTCACCGCCTTCGAGCACGGCTTTTACACGCTGATACAGGAGCGCGGCGGAAGTATCGGCGGGTAAGGCCTGCAGCGCTTCAATCAAAGCCGCGGTGAAAGCTCCATGCGGCTCGGTGATCGTGGCCGAAAGCGGCATTTCTTTGGCTGTCTGGTCTTGCTGCGCGGCGGAGAGCACCAGGGCGGGGTTGTCGTTTCTCTCCGTGGGCGCTGGGCGCGGTTGCCCGTTGGGAAGCAAATCGGGGGACTCGGCAATGTCGCGCGGATCGAAGGGTAACTTCCGCTCACGGTATTTTGGACCTATTCCCCGGCTTATGCCGCCGCTGTGGCAGCTGTCGAAAATCACCGTGAGACGAATTCCCTTGTCCAGAGCGGCATTGAAAATGCGAGTCATCTCGCGGTCACGGACGTCATAGCTGCCTTGATATGCGTCGGCGGGCACAAGCGTGCTGTCAGCGTGAACATACTTGCCGTTCACCAGCACCGTGAGTTTGGTGCCCTTGCTGTTGATGCGCAGGGAACCATGGCTGGCGGCATATAAGACCACAGTGTCGCCGCGCTGTGGCACATCCACGAGATACCTCTGCATGGCCGCCAGAATGCCATCGCGCGAGGTCTGCTCGGCGGGCAGAATGACCACGCCCGGCCAGGGATGAGGTGGGGTTGGATTCGCGAGAAGAACCACGTTTTCGGCCGCAAAACCGAATTTCGGACTGATAAGCAGATCGGCCATGGCTACTGCGTCATTGACCGCGCCGTCGAGATTTTCGAAGGCCCCCAGTTCGCAGCGGCCATACGTACATCCGGCCGGATGCTCTGCCTGGGTCCCCGCGGGCTGGTAATTATTGATGCCAATGAGCAGGGCACGCTGGGTCTGCGCAGGAGCCAACGTGCCGCCGACAAGAAATAGCGAGATTACAAAGGCAGCCGTGCACGCCTTCATAGGCGCTCCGAGAAGAGAACTGTCCGAGTATAGCCCTTCCCTCGAATAGCCTCGTCACTATTTTCAACCCCGGTTGGTCAGTTCTGTTTCGTCACAACATTTGCAAAAAAATTTGAGGCATTCCGTCTCCGATTTCCGCTGTCTTAGGTGGAGCGAATTACCGAAATGAAACAGGGGCACGGTTTGTAGCCGGGAGTGAGGTCGCAATCGTTATAGAATGCGCGTGTCAATAAGAGTCTGGAATACGGTCTCTGCGACGAGCCGATTTCGGTTCAACGGTCAATCTGATGTTGCACGAGCTGTCCCGTGTGTGGCTCCAAAGGGACTGCGGCGGTAACTTCAAACGCATTCACTGGACCTCAACGGCTAACGCTCTCGTCAAGGCGTACCCCAACAAGTACGAGATCGTTAACACGCCAAACTACTGGCAGGGGGTTGATTGCTAAGTTGATCACCCGGGAGGCATAAATTTGCTTTTCGGCGATGTGAAGAAGAGTTACATTGATTCCGTTTTGCGCAGTCTCTTATTTCAATTGCATCTAGCAGGAGTCGCGATGAAATCAATAATGCTGGACTGTTTGACGCACCCGACGGCATGGTTTTTTCCGCCAGTCAGACTGAGAGGCACCCACTTACGGCTGTTTCTCATCGGCCTTCTGTCATTGAGTTTGTGCGGCTGCGCGGTGAAACGTCTAAAGACGGACTTTGTGGGTTTTGAGAGGGCTTACGCAGATACCTCTAATCGAGAGGTCCTGTTGAATTTGGCGCGGCTTCAAAACCGTGATCCTACTTATTTTTTCAAGATTGGCCAAATTACAAGTGCCTATAAGATGCAAGCCTCCCTGACAGGAGTCGGTTCCTATGCGGTTGGAAACGCTAATCCACTTGTTGGCGGACCGGCCGGCGGGGGAACTCCTCTTGTAGATTACGAGCACAATCCAATTTTCACATTTGTCCCGGTGAATGACGAAACAAATGCTCGGCTTCTCTTGAAACCAGTCCCAGCAGAGACGTTTTACATACTCTACGAGCAGGGCTGGCGAGTGGATCAACTTTTTCGCCTGATGGTGGACCGGGTTGAACTTACCAGGAGTTCCGCGGAGAACTGCACGGTCGAAACCATTCGAAATGTGCCTCCGACGGTTTATCTCAAATCGGATGGTACACCTGACACTGATTATCTTCGTGATCCGGACGAACTTTCCAGCTATGTGACCTTTCTCAGGATCAATGCCGTGGTGTACTGGCTACAGAAGCACGGATACCTGCTGCTTCGGGGCACGAGCGCTTTTGTACCCTATAACAACAATTCGGGATTAGACGACAGCGCAGTGAACGCTCCGAAAGCACAGGATGTCGTGAGCGCTTCGCAAAAGAACGCCGTCTGGGAACATGTTGACGGCAAATGGCTGTTAGGCGAAAAAGTATTTAGTCCCATCTTCTCCCTTTATCCGCTTCACGCTGAAGGCACAAAGCTATTGCCACACGTTGCGCAAATTAAAGAGGAGATGCTGAATGACCCTGAGATGAAGGAACTCAGGCAGGGGCCCGCACTCGATGTGATCCTTAGGAGCCTTGCCCATGGTTTTACCATCGAGGGAAGTACAGATCATCAGGACTCGTGCAACCCAACTTCCGGTGCGTACGGAATATCCGCTCATCTGGTTATGCGTTCTTTGATTGGGCTGATGGCGGCGGCGGCCCAGGAACAGATTCCGTATGACGCGCTCGCGCACGCCAATCCCATCATTCCCAACAGTCGCAACGTCCCTTCAGAGCAACAGTTGAAGACCCTGCCTAAATTTTTGGAGGCAGTTCCGGCCATTGAGCGGAATCCGCTGTTGCGTTTAACAGGGACGGCTGATGACCAGGAAACCCAGCCCGTCATTCAACTGAACTACCGGGAAACCTATTACCGAATTGCCGACCAGAAGAGCGCAGACGGCACGGAAAACCAATACTGGAATCGAGATATGTTCCGCCTCATCAACCAACTGACATCACAGGTAACCGTGGATATTTCCAAGTTCCCACTCACGGAGATATTGCAATAGAGATGACGCGTATTGGCCTTCGGCGGGAATTAGCCGACGGACGAATAGTCGCAGCTAGTCGATGGCAAAACAGGGCTGGTGAGAGGTGTCGATCTCCCAGGCACGCTCACGATCGTTTTCAGCAAGATCGCGGCCAGCGGCGACCAAATCGTTATCTTCAACGGGTTGTGCGGCGCTGAGCCGGGATGGGTTCGAGTCTCCGCATTCTCCCCAGCGCTGTTAGTTTCAGACATAGAGGTTCAACGCCAAGAGAAATCCCATGAGCGCGTCGCGGTCACGCTCATGGGAACGAGTGGAACGATAGTCTTTCCAGATTCGTGTTGCCGGCGAAATCGCACAGAGTGGCACATCTGCAATATTTTTTGCAGTCCACGCCGCGCTTTTTCATCAATAATTTACTTGGGCTACTCGACGGTCATGAGGTTCTTCACGCGCTTGACGCCATTGATGTCATTGACGAGTTTGGTGGTGAGCTCCTTTTCGGTGGCGCTCGTCGCCTTGCCGCCCAAGGTAACCACACCATTGTCCGTGGTTACCGAAGTGTTGAGCGCGCTGGTCGAGTGGTGATATAGCAAGATCATTTTGACTTGGGCGGTAATGGAAGCGTCATCAACATCCCGACCTACCGTCCTCGACGTCTTTGCGCCTGACACTGTCATCTCATTTTTTACGTCCTTGACCCCTTCTACGCTTTTGGCGTATTCGGTCGTCAGCTCCTTTTGCGCCTGGCTATCGGCTTCGCCTCGCAAGGTGACAATTCCATTTTTGACGTCGTTTACTTCGGTTTTGACGCCGCTGACGCTGCTGTGGAGCAAGAGTGTGGCTTTCACTTTCATCTTGAGCCACGCATCCGAGTTCTCCGCGGGGCGTTCTCCTTTTACTTCCAGCCTGTTGTCCACACTCTTTACGCCATGCAAGTTCGCCACGGCCTCGCGTGCCAAGAATTTGTGGGGCTCACCAGAGACAGTTCCCGTTAAGGTGACAGCGCCATTTAAGGAGTGAATTTTAATATCATCCGTCTGGAGAAAGGTCTTGAATACATAGGAATTCCTGGCGGATGATTCGATACCGTCGTCCATCTTGGACGCCTGCACAGGCATGCTGATCGCTAACATAGCGACGGAAGCTGCCATCAGAGCTACGCGTTGCATTACTTTCATTTCGGTCTCCCTCTTTTCACTTGAATTTGCGTTTTCATGATGTGCCCGAACAAGCTGACCTTCGCTCGTGATTGGCTCATACATTGGAGAGTGTGCCACCGGAAAACTGTGGGTGACTGGTCAATAAAGCTCACAGTGTTTGCACCAGCCTTTACGCTTGATCCTGAACATCGCTTTCAAGTTTTTTTCGTAGCAGGTACTGTGCTGGTGTTCCTCATGCTCCAGGGAGGGTTGGCGGCGCTCACGATTGGAGCAGGGGTGATGGTCGGGATCTTTCGGGTCATGTTCTGGGGAGCGTTGCGATGGGATTGACCGCGGGTTTTGGATTGATGTTTGGAAAGGTCATTGAAAGGATTTGCAATTGTGTGCAAAACAATACAGACATGGTTTCGTTGCCAGACGATCCTGTGAAGGGCAGTGGAGATTGCCTTACGAAAACAAGGAGAACTGATGAACCGACTTAGATATCTTGCACTAGCCGGCGTTGCCGCGATGTGCTTCATGGTAACCGCTCCGAAAATAGAGGCTCAGGTCAGCATTAACATTGGAGTCGCCCCTGAATGTCCTTATGGGTACTATGACGCCGCCCCTTATGGGTGTGCTCCCTCCGGCTACTATGGTCCGGAATGGTTTGCGGGTGGTGTATTCATCGGTGCCGGTCCGTGGTTTCATGGAGGTGAGGGCTTCCGTGGCCAAGTAAATAACAATTTCCATCCTGAACACGGCTATAGAGGCGCAACACCCCAACGTGGCGAGAAAGCCGAGCCGTCAAAGCACGCCGCTAATATGGCCCAGTTCAAAGGGAATGAAATGCGTGATGGGCGCGGGCACGCGGCCGAGGGCAAACGCTAAGAACCGGCAAACAAATAGGCTTCTGGCCAAGCCAGGTGCTTTGATGTTTGGGCACCAGCTTATTCGCGACAAGTGGGCCCGAGCAGAAGATGTTATGGGGCAGCCGTAGTCTATGGTTGCGAGCCTCATAATTCAGTAGAAAAGCCGTAGTCGGAAAATTTTCGGGGTGGACTGAGTGTCCGGGTGCGACATGAGCGCTCGGGCGTGTTGCTCACGGAATGTGAAGTTGACTACTCACTCAGGCGCCATCAGGGAGCATTCGCCAGCTTCGCCACCGGCGTATTAAGTTCTCCCGAAACCGGCTTGTAAGACACTGGGCGTTTTGATCTTGGCGTGCCCTCTGCATACCGTCGGTCATGGGGCGTTGCTGTTGGACTGCTAATCTGAAATGCTCAGAATCCGAAAGCGGTCTCGTACTAAACTTGCAGACAATAAGGAAGCAACATGGATCTGCTGCACTTGGTACGGGACTGCACTTTTGACGACTTCCTATTTACTCCCCAGTGTTTATGAAATCAAGATTATCGATGATTGTCGAGCAATTCGAGGCCCTCGGTTTCCTCAGCATTGGCGTGTGATTTAACCCATACATTTTCAGACTGACAAATCACGGCTGGATTCCAATGTTCATCAGCGCTCTGGTAGCTTCTCGGTAGCCCGTTACTCGGGGCAATTGCCAAGGTGAGCGGGATGACGGTAGCGGTTGAGCAGCCTTTATATTCAGTGTGCCCGTCATTCAATCAAACTTCGTCAAATTCTGGATTTGAATTGGGCAACTCACTTCAGTGAAAACGCATCTAGATTCGTGGGGGACGTTAGCACTGATTTTCCACGTCTCAATCCATCCTGAGCTCCATCTAGTTTGTGGTATTATTTCCTTCTCTCCTGCACTGGGGCACCACGACATAACTGAATGCTAGTGCGGACTTCCTTAATTTACCCAAGACTTCTGCATTTCTGAGCGGCATTAATCGGGCTTTGTGGATGGCCGGTTTAGCGAGAGCCAAGTGATACAGCCGGGTGAAATCACGATCCGTCTCCGTGAGTGGAACGATGGCGAGCCTGCGGCCCTCGATCAGCTTTTCGAGCTGGTCTATCCGCATTTAAGGAGAATTGCCGGCGCACTCTTCCGTGGGGAGCGTCCTCAGAATCTGTTGCAGCCGACCAGCGTGGTGAATGAGCTATTCCTGAAGCTGATCCGTCAGCGCAGTCTGCGCTTTGAGGATCGCGAACATTTCTACAGTCTTTCAGCGCGCCTCATGCGCCGTATCCTTGTGGACCACGCGCGCTCCGAAGGAAGGCAGAAACGGGATGGCGGTCTTCCGGTTCCGCTGCACGACGAACTGATCTGGGTCGACGCGAGGCACGCCGAGGTGTTGGATCTGGACCGCGTTCTCGCGGAGTTAGAGAAACTGGACCCGCAGAAGTGCCGCATGGTGGAGCTTCGATTCTTTCTGGGCTTTACAGCCCAAGAGACGGCAGAGTTGATGAATACCTCCAAGGCCAGCGTGGATCGCGAGCTCCGTTTCGTGCGCGGCTGGCTCTATGACCGCCTGCACTCGCCATAATTGCTGACGCACTTTCTTTCTATTTCGCGCCATCCCCAGAGAGTGACTCTCATGACACAAGACTCAGAGAACTGGGAACAGCTACAAGCCCTGTTTCATCTCGCAGAGGTCACGCCCGCAGAGGAGCGCGAACGGGTGCTGGCCGAGCACTGTTCCGATCCGGAAATTCGGCGCCGCGCGATGGATATCTTCGTGGCGGCAAACATCGATGGTCTGGAGGCAGCACCAAGAGGTGCGCCAGCGCTGAGTGGAAAAATTGGGCCTTACAGGGTGCTCCGGCACATTGGCGCAGGCGGTATCGGCTCTGTATACCTGGTAGAGCGTGTCGTGGGCGGTGCCCTGCAGCGATCTGCGTTGAAGGTGCTGGCGCCGCATGCGGCTGGCGCCTCGTTCGCCGAACGCTTTCACCGCGAGCAACACATCCTGGCATCGCTGGACCATCCGAACATTACGCGCATGTTCGACGCGGGACTCAGTGAGGATGGGCAACCGTACCTGGTGATGGAGTTTGTGGACGGTATTCACCTTGATACTTACTGCGACGAGATGAACCTCAGCATCTCTGAACGCCTGCAGATCTTCTTGTGCGTCTGTGACGCCGTGGCATACGCGCATCGCAACCTGGTGGTTCATCTTGACCTGAAGCCCGCCAATATTCTCGTGACCTCCGATGGTACGGTGAAGCTGCTAGATTTTGGCACGTCGAAGCTGATTCAGCCAGACAGCCTTTTGACCGTCACCGTAATGGCTACGCCTGCCTACGCCAGCCCCGAGCAGTTGCGGAACGAGCCGGTGACGACCGCGTGCGACGTTTACGAACTCGGCGTGATCCTCTTTGAAATGCTCAGCGGATACAGGCCCGGCGGCGACGCATCCGTAGCCGTAATGATCGAGCGGGCGCTAAATGAGGAAGAACCTGGTCCTTTGCCGGATGCAGTAACGGGAGCGGCAGCCGCACGGCGCGGGCTTTCCGAGAGCCGCCTGCGCGCTGTGCTCAGGGGCGACTTGGCGACCATCGTCGCAAAATGCCTAAGCTCGCGACCGAAAGACCGGTATTCTTCGGTGGATTCGTTGATTGGAGATATCCAGCGATTCATCGACGGGCGCACCGTGCTGGCCCGCCCGCAGACGACGTTTTACAGGTTCAGCAAGTTCGTGCGCCGCAATCGCCGAACCGCAATGGCATCGCTGGTAATCGCCATCGTCTTGCTGGCAAGCCTTAGCTATGGAGCGTGGCGCCAACATCAGGCGCTGCGCGAGGGGCAGCGCGCATTGCGCATGCAGACCTTTGTGTACCGGCTTTTCAAGCTGGCGAACTCGAACTACACAGGCAAGCCGGCAGCAACCGTGCCGGAGTTACTGCAACTCGGAGTGAAAATACTGCCGGAGTACGTCAAGGATCCCGCCGATCTGCGCAAAGCCCAGCTGAGCCTCGCCGAATCGATGTTCGAGAATGGCGATCTGGACAACGCGCAGAAGGTATTTGAGGAGACCATCACCAGCGCCAAGTTAGCGGGAGATATCCAGTCAGAAGCTGAGTCAGAGGCTTTCTCCGGAAACATCGCATACCTGCAGGGGCAGATGGACATGGGCGAAAGCCTCACGAAGAATGCTCTGCGCTTGTCCCGCAAGCCGGGCGTCTCTCCATCGGTTCGCGTGTGGAGCGCCGTCTACTATGCCTGGAACCGCGAAAACAACGGCTTCCGTTCCGATGAGAATATGCGCTTGCTGGAATTCGCGGTAAAGGAGTGCCGCGAGTACAATCTACCTTCTCACGAAACCGCTGACGCCCTTTACAACCTCGGTGCCGTTCTCGAGTTACGTGGAAACCTGGATGAAGCTGAACGGACATTTAGTGAAGCTCTTCAAGCATACGGTCAGGATCCATCGGCGCTGTGCGAGCAATCAGAGATCTATGGAGACATGGCTTTCATCCGCGACATGCGCGGCGACGTTCTGGCGAGCCTTCCGCTCTATCAACGCGCTTATGACGGATACAAGATGTGCTCCGGAACCGAGAGCCGCGGAGCGCTAATGGAACAGGACTACATGGCCGGCGCCCTTATAAAGCTGGGTCGCGCGAAGGAAGCCGTGGCGATGATGGAAACCGCCATGCCTGCGTGGAGAAGGATTGCAGGCTCGAGTCCTGATCTCGCCGAGCCTCTCTATTTTCTCTCCCGTGCGTACGTTGAAACCGGACGCTATGCGGAGGGAGAAAAGCTTGCAAAGGAACTGGTGGAAGTACAGACGGGCAAGGTTGCTCCTACTGACCGGCGTTTCGGAATTTCGCACTTTGTGTGGGCTCGCGCACTGGTTGGACAGCTTCGCTATCAGGAAGCATTGCCGCATGCCGAGGTTGCCGACAAGCTCCTTGCCCTCAACGCACATTCCGCTGGCGCAAAGCAAGCGGGGGCGGAAGCGCACCAGCTTTTGCTAAATATCCAGGCGAAGCTGGGGAGTAGATAATCGCACGGACGATGGAATTTTTGGGCCAGTAAGCAGAATAGTTGACGCAGTTTTTGTGCTCACGACGCGTACCATGCAGGAGATTCGTCATGAACGCAGGAACTGCTCGCCGCATCCTCTTTGCATTGTGCCTCCCTCTGGCAGGCATCGCCGCGAATGCCCAATCCGCTTCGCCTGCTGCGCCTCCGCTCACCAAACCTGCCGCAGTCTCGCCCAAAGTCATAGCCAACTACGGGAAGCTGCCTCTGAGCTTTGAACCCAATCGCGGCCAGACCGCGAAAGAAGTGCAGTGGCTGGCGCGGGGGCCGGAGTACACGCTCTTTCTCGCCGGCAATGATGCCGTGCTGGAGATGAACAAGATCACTCCCGCCAAGCGTGGGGCGACCAGTCCCAAGGAACTAGCGCCCAGCATCAGTTCGTCCGTGGTGCGGATGAGCTTGCTGGGAGCCCGAACCTCTCAGCGAACAACTGGCGAAGATCTCCAGTCCGGCAAGGCGAACTACTTTACCGGAAATGACCCTGCCAAGTGGCAGCACGATGTGCCGATGTATGGCAAGGTGCGGATGCAGGGGGTTTATCCCGGCATCGACCTGGTCTACTATGGGCACCAGGGCGCGCTGGAATATGACTTTGTGGTAGCGCCGGGCGCGGATGCCTCGGTTATCAAACTGCGTTTTGACGACGCAAAGCCGATCGTGGCATCCAACGGCGACTTGGTGCTGCCGGTTGAGGGCGGGCCAGAGTTGCGGTTCAACAAGCCCGTCATTTACCAGATGGTAAACGGCGTGCGGCAGCCGGTTGACGGCAGTTTTGCAATCGCGAGCGCGAATCGCCAGCAGCAGGTCAGCTTCCATTTGGGAGCCTACGACCACAGCCGCGAACTGGTCATCGATCCCACCCTGCTCTTCGTTGGCGTGCTTGGCACCGGCAACTATGAGACACAAGCTATTGGCATGGCAGTGGATGCTTCCGGAGAAATCATCCTCACCGGCGAAACCAGCGACGTAAACTTTCCCGTAACCACAAGCGCATATCAGACCACCTGCAATCAGGACTCCGCGGTAGCGGCAGCCAACAACTACGTCCGCTGCGGAGGGGCCTCTGAGGGGTACCTCGGTTCGGCATTTATAACCAAGATCAGCGCCGACGGCACATCGCTTGTCTACTCCACCTACCTGCATGGGCTTTCCGGGTCGGAGATAGGGCAGGCTGTTGCAGTAGACACGGCTGGCGACGCCATTATTCTCGGCCAGACCGGATCTTCCGATTTCCCCATTACAGCGAACGCTATTCAATCGCTGTGCATGCCGTACTACTATCCGATCGGCGTCGTCGGCGGCAGCCCGTCGGACTTTTATCAACCGGCCGCACAACATTGCGACGGCTACTTTTCCGGTGGAGGCACGGAGTGGGTATCTGGCGGCCCGACACTATTCATTGCCAAGCTGGATCCCACCGGCGCCACTCTGCTCTATAGCACCTTCTTCGGCGGCACGTATGCTGCAATTCCCAACGCGCTCGCACTTGACAGCTCCGGCAACATCTACTTCACCAGCTTTATGCAAGGCAACGAGGAATACCTGAGCGGCGGGCTGCCCGTCAGCAACGTGTATCCTCAAAACGGCACGGTGCCTTTTCCCGTCACAGCGGGCGCGTTCCAGACTACGAATCTGGCCCAGCAGGTTACGACGCTCTCGGAGCTCAGCGCGGATGGGCAGACGCTGCTCTATTCCACTCTGTTTGGAGCAACGAACGTCCCCAATGCCGGAAGTCCCTTATGGATACAACCGCTGTCTCTCGCAGTTGGGCCCAACGGGATTGCCTACGTTGGCGGGATGACCTATTCGGACAGCGTTCCCACAACCCCTGGAGCAGTCAGGCCGGCATGCGTTGACAGCACCGTCTATAACGGCGGCAATGAGACTGGCAATTGCGAAGGCCAGACCGGCTGGCTTGCGGCATTCGACACAACGAAGTCGGGAGCTGCATCACTCAAGTATGCGACCTACATTGGCGGTCCTGAAGCTCCAGTCGGCAATCCCCAGGCCCAGGTCTGGGGTCTGGCCGCGGATAGCGAGAACAACGTCTACGTGACCGGCCTGACGAACAGTCCAAACTATCCCACCACGCCGGGCGCATACAGTTCCATATGCACTAACTACAGAGCCGCATATGGTTGCAATAACACGGCTTTCCTGACCAAGATCGACCCCACGGGCAGCACCTATGTCTGGTCAACCTACTTTGGCGGCAACAATGATTCGTCGAGTCAGGGGCAAGCCATTGCGCTCGATGCCAAGGGGCAGGTCTACCTCTATGGCTATGACAGCAACTACACCTATGACCTTCCTTTCGTCAATCCGCTTGAGCCCCGCCCAGGGAATGGATCGAGTTATGCATTCGTAGCGACCTTCTCGCCCGATGGCACTCAGTTGCTCTTTTCGACCCCACTCGGTAACCAGAGCCCCAGTGCCGCCAACGTCTATCCAGTTCAAAATAACGGCATCGCCCTCGACGCCGCCGGAAACATCTACTTTGCCGCTTATGGAGGTGATGGCGGAACCTTCATCCCCACCACCGGCACCTATGCAACCACAGCGGCTGGCACCTGGAACCGGACCTACTTCGGCAAGATATCGCCGGTGCTGGCATTGGACACCACGACCTTGACGATTGCCCCGGCGACAACCACCACGGGGCAGGATGTTACCTTCACCGCGACGGTGGCCGGAACCACGCTGACCACGCCCTCGCCAACCGGAACGGTGACGTTGACCGACGGCAATACGACTCCGGCGACGGTGCTGGGAGCGATCACGCTGAATAACGGCACTGGAGCATACAGCACCAGTTCGTTGACGGCCCGTACCTACAGCGTCACGGCAAGCTACTCGGGTGATAGCGTCTATGACCTGAGCACTTCCTCCGCGCAGACATTGACTATCAGCAACCTCAATTCCACCTCGACTGCGCTGACGGTCTCACCCAGCGGCGCATTGACCTATGGCCAATCGGTCACGCTCACCGCTACAGTGACGCAAGGCGGCGGAGTAGCTACAGGCACCGTCATCTTCAACCTCGGCGGCGTTACGCTTGGCAGCGGCACTCTGAATGGCTCCGGAGTGGCAACCTACACAACAGTGCTCCCAGCAGGCAGCGGCACTCTGACGGCGGCCTACGGAGGCTCTGCAACGGACTCCGCCAGCACCAGCTCGAACGTAAGCGTAACGATTGCAGCCGCGCCGCTCACGGTAACGGCCGCCAATGCGTCTCGCATGGTGGGCGCTGCTAATCCAACCTTCACCGGCACCGTAACCGGAACGGTGAATAATGACGTTCTCGTGGCCAGCTACAGCACCACGGCAACCGCCGCCTCCCCGGCCGGGACCTATCCCATCGTCCCGGCGGTTACCGGGACAAACATTGCCAATTACAGCGTTACGCTTGTGAATGGCACACTCACGGTGACCGCTCCGACGGCCACCACCACTGTGCTTACGTCTTCAGCGACGAGTGTTTCGCCGGGAACCAGCGTAACCTTCACCGCAACCGTAACCGGGACAGCGGGCAAACCGACGCCAACCGGTAACGTCACCTTTACGGATGGCGCAACCACGCTCGGCAGCAACGCGCTCAATGGGTCGGGAATCGCAACGTACGCCACAACCACGCTTGCGGTTGGCACGCACAGCATCGTAGCCAACTACGGCGGCGACCCCAGCAATGCAGCTTCGGCATCGAACGCCATAACGGTGTCGGTCGTGGTCGCTAACCCTGTTCCGACCATCAGCGGCATTTCTCCGTCGATCCTTTCGGCTGGATCTGCCGGGTTCACGATCAGCGTGACAGGTTCGGGCTTTGCAAGCGGCGCGGCGGTGCAATGGGGCGGTTCGGCCCGTACGACCACGCTCGTGGACGGATCGCACCTGACGGCCTCGATTACTGCGGCTGACATTGCCACCGTGGGAACGGCGAACGTAACGGTCGTCAATCCCGCTCCGGGCGGCGGAACTTCGTCCGCGTTTGCATTTTCAATCGACAGCGCGGCCAATGCTCCCGGATTGTTCACGGTAACTGCTCCTGTCTCCACTTTGACCGTCCTCCGGGGACAGAACACGGTGGTCACTCTGACCTTCGGCAGCTTAAAGTCCGGAGCGACGATTTCAGCGGCGTGCCTGAATCTTCCCAGCGGCGCCACCTGCACCTTTGACAACACGTCGCAAGCACTCACGGTTGCGGCCACAACTTTAACGTCGCCGGGACAGTATCCGATCATTGCGCAGTTCAAGATAACCGAACAGTCCGCTGCGTTGGCTCACCCGCGGGTCTTTGTAGCAACTTGGCTCGGTTTCTCGGGACTGCCAATCATCGGTTTGCTCTGGATGGGACGCCGGCAGAACAAAGTCCGGCTGCTGATTCTAATGCTCGGCTTGTTCATGGCGCTGGCCCTCGCGGGCTGCGGCAGCAGCACGGCGACGCCGTCCACAACAAACGCACAGGTGTCATTGCCGTTCACGCTTACGGTCAACTAAGACGAGTCTGCACCGGAAACAAGTTCATCAGGATGCCCTGGTAGCAACCGGGGCATCCTGATGAACGATCTGACGGGTTGGAGTGGCAGTACCAGCTTTGACATGCATCGAGTATTTGTTTCTTGTATCTGATTTGTTGGCGCATGACCGTCTGATGGCGAAAATGGCTTCTCGATCCGGATGTCGCCGCTGCGGTCCCAGTCTTCCGCTCCATACTACTATCACTGCTTCCAGCGTTTTCATGGTTTATGCAATGCACGTATGGTGATAGGCGTATTAAGCGACACCGATGGATTGCTCAGAGCGCAGCCGTGGAGGTATTGCGCGGCAACGAACTGATTCTGCGCGCGGGAGACCTTGCGACTCTCGATGTACTGCGGGAGTTGAAGCGCATTTCGCCCGTAGTGGCCGTGCGTGGCAACGTCTGTCTCGCAGGGCTTCAAGGTGTTAACCTCGGGCGACAAACATCGCCTCGTGCCCAGCGCGCTGATGAACATTGGAATCCAGCAGTGATGCGGACGGAGTTTCTAAAGCCATAGGTTTTCACACTGACAAATCACACGATGTTGACACCATACTTTCAGCTAAGGCTGCACGCCAAACCACGATAAAAACTCCCTGTTGGCCGACACGCTTCCCCCCTCACAAATAGCGTCGGCTTTGCCATCAGCACTTCATCTGATTGCTGTTCGACCTTGTCGGCAAGATAGAGTTCGACCGCATAGCGATGGTCATCTCCTGCTCAGTTGCAGCAGCCGCGGTCTTGGCCGTGGCGGCATTCTTGCCCGCGGCGATCTCATCGGAGAGTCGCTTGGCCAGAGTCTCAGCGCATTCCAAAGCTGCGAGTGTTCGCGGACTCTCGTTTCCGCGTCAATGCGTAATAAAACCATTCCGGGAGTCTACATCGACGCCAGTGGCGATCTCCGCTATGGTCGCAAGACTTCAAGTGTCGGGTGTAGACCGTGAAATCCATGCCTGGAGCTTAGCAATTCAGCATCGTGTGTACACCATGCGTACAAATTGCCTACTTCTTGATTGTGTCTTTCTATTTTATTGATTTTTATGGAGTTATATGGTGGCCAGGGAGGGAGTTGAACCCCCGACACGCGGATTTTCAGTCCGCTGCTCTACCAACTGAGCTACCTGGCCATCCTGAACGCACCGGAAAAAGGTGTTTACGGAAGGGGTAACGGAAGCGCACATTGCTTGCCGGAACTGACTGATTATAACAGTATGGTAAAGGTTCGCAAACCTGAGCTGTGGATAAATGGCTCGCCGCACAGGCTCAACACAGATCCGCAAAACGTCCCGCTATCATCACCGCAACGCAGTGATTTCCACCGAACCAGTAAGCGATCTCGCGATAGTCGTCGAGTTCGAAGAACGCAAGGTCGGCGTCCTTACCCACCTCCACGCTTCCCTTGCATTCGCCTAACTCCAGAGCGTGTGCGCCATTGATCGTCGCCGCCGTCAGCGACTCCTCCACACTCATCCGCATTTGCGCGCATGCCAGAGACAGCACCATTGGCATGCTGATGGTCGGCGAGCTTCCAGGATTGTAGTCGGTTGCCAGCGCCACTGGCACGCCTGCGTCAATCAACTTGCGCGCCGGCGGATAGCTCTTCGTAGCGAGAAAGTAATTTGCTCCGGGAAGCAGCGTCGCCATGGTCTTACCCGCCGCAAGCGCCTCCACATCGGCTTTCTCCAGGCAATCCAGGTGGTCGACAGATACCGGATTGTGAGCGAGTATTGCCGCCAGCGGAGTGTTCGTCAATTGTCCCACATGTACCCGCGATCGCAGTCCGCATCGCTGGGCGGCGTGCAGAATCCGTTGCGTCTGCGCCAAGGTGAACGCTCCGCGCTCGCAGAAAACGTCCACGTACTGGGCCAGCTTCTGGCGCGCAACCTTGGGCAGAACTTCTGCACACATCAGCTCAACGTAGCTGTCCGGATTCTGTTTGAACTCCGGTGGCGGCACGTGCGCGCCGAGGAAAGTGGCCACAACCGTCCCCTGCCATTGCTGGGCGGCTCGCCTTATCGCCTTCAGGCTCTTGATCTCCGAGGCGGCGTCCAGTCCGTAGCCGGACTTCGCCTCCACCGTAGTTGTCCCCTGCAGCTGCGCCTGCCGCAGCGCGGAAAAAACGTGATCCGCCAATTTTGATTCGCTGGCCGCACGCACACCTTCGATGCTGGCGCGAATTCCGCCGCCTGCCGCTGCGATCTCCTCGTAGCTGGCACCCGCCACGCGCTTTTCAAAGTCGATCAGCCGCGGCCTTACAAACACCGGATGGGTATGCGAATCCACAAAGCCCGGCAGCACCACCTTACCGCGGCAATCCAGCTCAATCACCTCGGCGCGATGCTGCTTGAGCCATGGATTGCGCAGTGCCTCGCGAGTTTTGCCCACGGCCACAATCTGTCCGCCGGAGATCAACACCGCCGCGTCTTCGATCACGCCGATCTCACGCATGGCACGACCTCGGCGTGGTCCACCGTCGCCCGCCATCGTAACCAGTTGCGAGATGCGATGCAGCAGCACCGGCGGATCATAGCGGATCTCTTCCGTTTTCTGCGTCGATGCCATAGCGTGTCCTGTGCTCTTACTTTGTTCCCATCGGAATCTTTACGCCCATTTTCTTAGCAAAGACCTTGGCCTCGTCGTAGCCGGCGTCCACGTGCCGGATTACGCCCATTCCGGGATCGTTGGTCAGCACCCGCTCGATGCGTTTTGCCATCTCGTCGGTGCCGTCGGCCACCGTCACCTGTCCAGCGTGCTGCGAGTAGCCAATGCCCACGCCGCCGCCGTTGTGGATGGAAACCCACGACGCGCCCGAGGCCGTATTCACCAGCGCATTCAACAGCGGCCAGTCGGCCACCGCGTCGCTGCCGTCCTTCATCGACTCGGTTTCGCGGAAGGGCGATGCCACCGAGCCGCAATCCAGATGGTCGCGCCCGATCACGATTGGCCCCTTGATCTTCCCCTGCTTCACCAGCCGATTGATCGCCAGGCCGAAGTCGGCGCGCTCGCCATAGCCAAGCCAGCAGATGCGCGCAGGCAATCCCTGGAAGCGAATCCGCTTGCGCGCCAGATCAATCCAGCGCGTCAGCTTGCGGTTGTCCGGAAACAGCTCGAGCACCAGATCGTCGGTCACCGCGATGTCGTGCGCGTCACCTGAGAGCGCGACCCAGCGGAACGGCCCCTTGCCCTCGCAGAAGAGCGGGCGGATGTAGGCCGGCACGAAGCCCGGAAAATCGTAAGCGTTCTTCACTCCCTGCTGAAACGCGAAGGTACGGATATTGTTGCCGTAGTCAAAGGTCACCGCACCCATTTTTTGCAGCCGCAGCATTCCTTCCACGTGCCGTGCCATCGACTCCAGCGAGCGCTGCTCGTATGTCTTTGGATCGCGCGCGCGCAGCTCCAGCGCCGCCTCAAACGTCATTCCGTTTGGCACGTAGCCGTTCAGAGGATCGTGCGCCGAGGTCTGGTCGGTAAGGATGTCCGGCACAACGCCGCGCTCGGCCAGCTCTGGAATCACGTCGGCGCAATTGCCCACCAGGCAGACGGAGATGTTCTCCTTCTTGCGCAACGCGTTCTTCAAAATCCGCAGCGCCTCGTCCAGCGAATTCACCATGAAGTCGCAGTAGCCGCTCTTCAGCCGCTTCTTGATGCGCTCGGGATCGACCTCAATGCCGAGGAAGGCCGCGCCGGTCATCGTCGCCGCTAGCGGCTGCGCTCCGCCCATGCCGCCCATGCCGCCGGAGACAATCAGCTTGCCGCTGAGGTCGCCGCCAAAATGCTGTTCGCCGGCGGACATGAAGGTCTCGTACGTCCCCTGGATGATTCCCTGCGAGCCGATATAAATCCACGACCCGGCCGTCATCTGCCCATAGGCCATCAGCCCCGCGCGCTCCAGCTCATTGAACTTCTCCCAGTTGGACCAGTGCCCGACCAGGTTGGAGTTGCAGAGCAGCACGCGCGGCGCATACTCATGCGTGCGCAGAACGCCCACCGGCTTGCCCGACTGGATGAGCAGCGTCTCATCGTTCTCCAGCGCCTTCAGCGAGCGGACAATGGCGTCATAACAATCCCAGTTGCGCGCTGCCCGCCCAGTGCCGCCGTAGACCACTAAATCGCGCGGACATTCGCCAACTTCTTCGTCGAGGTTGTTCATCAACATGCGCAGCGCGGCTTCCTGCGCCCAGCCTTTGCAGGAGAGTTCCATTCCGCGAGCTGCTTTTATCGGAGTGTAGATGCGGGCGGCCTGTTCGAGTTCGAGTGCCATAGAAGTGCCTCACGCACACCAGAGTGCAAAAAGTGTGAAGGAAAATCGTAGTTCTTATGATGGGTAATTGGCAAACGGGAAGGCAAGCTTCTAACTCAAGCAAACTTCAGACTGAGGAGCTACGGCCTTGAGTGATCCACCCGCCGCCCACCACTTCATCCCCGCTGTACATCACCACTGCCTGCCCCGGAGTTACCGAGCGCTGCGCTTCATCGAAGGTGACCAGCACCTCGTCCGCGCTCAGCAGTTCCACGGTTGCTGACGCCGCTGGATGGCGATGGCGAATCTTCGCTTCTACGCGCAGCGGGCCATCGAGTTTGGCGATTGAGATCCAGTTCATATTTCGCGCGCGCAGGGTCTTTGAGAGCAGCGCCTCGGCTCCGCCCACCACTACCTGCTTGCGGTCGCCGCGGATTTCCACCACGTAAAGCGGGGCACGGAGCGCACCACCGAGCGTCCCCCCGAGAGGCGAGCCGGTAATCACGCTGAGTCCCTTGCGCTGGCCGATGGTGAAATTGTGGATGCCCTCGTGGCGGCCAATCACCTCGCCGGTAACGGTTACGAGTTCGCCGGAAAGATCGGGCAGGCGCTCGCCCTGCTCTTCCATGTAGGCATCGAGAAAGGCCTTGTAATCGCCGCCCGGAACGAAGCAGATCTCCTGCGAGTCGGGCTTATCGGCCAGTACGGTCAAGCCCTGGCGGCGCGCCTCTTCGCGCACCGCGGGCTTGTGCATTTCGCCCAGCGGAAAGAGGGTGCGGCTTAACTGCTCCTGGGTGAGGCCGAAGAGAAAGTACGTCTGGTCCTTGGCGCGGTCCGCTGGACGCTTCAATATCCAGCGCGCGCGCGTCTTGTCCCACTCGTTGCGCGCGTAGTGGCCGGTGGCGATCACGTCCGCACCTACCGAGCGCGCCGTCCGCATCAGTTGATCGAACTTCAAGTGATTGTTGCAGAGCGAGCACGGAATCGGAGTGCGGCCCGCAAGGTAGTCCTCGACGAAGGGACGCACCACATCGCGCTCGAAGCGCTCTTCCTGGTTCACCACGTAGTACGGAATCCCCAGCCGCCCAGCCACGGCGCGCGCGTCATACACATCGTCAAGCGAGCAGCAGCGCCCAGTCTGTGGTTCGCCGCTTCCATTCGCAGCCCCGGCATTCGCAGCCCCGGCATTTGCCTGCGGCAGCCTGCGCTGATTCCACAACTGCATCGTCAGTCCAATGACATGATGGCCCGCGCGCACCATCAAGGCCGCTACGGTCGAAGAGTCCACCCCGCCGCTCATTGCCACCGCAACTGTCTGGCGCTCGTCCATTGCTCGCATATCCGTTACTCGCACATCCGTCACCGGCACTTCCGCCGCGGGTTTTTCCGGTGCCACTTTCACCCCTGACGCTTCCCTGCCCACGCCGGACTCAGATCGCGCAGCTTTTCCACCACCTTGGGAAGCCGCGCCAGCACGTACTCTACTTCCTCTTCCGTATTCTGTTTTCCCAGGCTGAAGCGAATCGATGCGCGCGCCTCTTCGGGAGTAAGGCCCATCGCGGTCAACACATGCGAAGGCTCAATCGCACCTGAAGAGCAAGCTGCGCCGGTCGATACCGAAATTCCCTTCAAGTCCATCGCGATTACGAAGGCCTCGCCCTCGATTCCGTCGAAGACGATGCTTGACGTATTCGGAACGCGCGCGGCTGCGGCGCTGTTCACTCGCGTGCCTTCCAGCGCACCGAGAATCGTCTGCTCGATCCGGTTGCGCAACGCACTCATGTCCTCAGCACCGCCTGCGGCCAGCCACTCCATTGCGAGTTCGGCGGCTTTTCCCATGCCTACAATTCCTGCCAGGTTTTCCGTGCCGGCGCGGCGTCCGCGCTCATGTTGTCCGCCCACCATCATTGAGCGCAGCAGTGTTGCCCGCCTCACAAACAGCGCGCCCACCCCCTGTGGCCCATGCATTTTATGTGCCGTAATGGTCAGAAGGTCGCAGCCAATCCGCTCCACGTCAATCGGAACCTTGCCTGCCGCCTGCACCGCGTCGGTGTGGAAGTACACGTCCGCCTCGCGCGCAATCGCCCCAATCTCCTCCACCTTCTGCAGCGCGCCCGTCTCATTGTTGGCCATCATTACGGATATGAGCTTGGTCTCCGGCCTCAGCGCAGCGCGGACATCCTCGGGACGCACTACACCGTCCGAGCCGCATGCAATGCGGGTCACGGCCACGCCCATCTCCTCCAACCTCTTGCAGGAGTTGAGCACCGCATGGTGTTCGATGGATGAGCTGATCAGATGATCGCCCGCTGCCAGCAATCCAAATAGCGCGAGGTTGTCGCCCTCCGTGCCACCGCTGGTAAAGACGATTTCGCTGGGCCGCGCGCAGAGCAGCTCGGCCACTTGCTCGCGCGCAGCATCTACGGCAGCCCTCGCCTGCTGGCCCTGCTGGTGGATCGAGCTGGCATTGCCAAAGCTCTCCAACAGATAGGGCCGCATTGACTCAAAGACCTTCGGCAGCAAAGGCGTTGTCGCGTTGTTGTCAAAATAAATTCGCCGCATCACTACGCTTATTCTATCTCCGCTTCCCTGCCGTCCGCTTCTCCGGGACCGCATAAAGGTCCGCTAGGTTGAGCCGGTCGCCACTGCCGGCTTCAACGCTGCCTCCTTCAGCAGAGCAAAAAGCCCGGTCGCGTCCGCTCCCAAAGGCAGAGCGACACGTCCGGGCCTTGCAACTGCTTTTCGCGTTCCTTAATTGCGCTCGTCGATGGGAATCCACTTCGCCGGGTAGGCTGGTCCCGTGTATTCCGCCCGCGGACGGATCAAGCGGTTATCCGCCAGTTGCTCCATGATATGCGCCGTCCAGCCCGCAATGCGCGACATCGCAAAGAGCGGGGTAAACAGGTCAACGTCGATTCCCAGGGTGTGGAAGGTCGAAGCAGAATAGAAATCTACGTTCGCGTTCAGCTTCCTCTCCGCGTTAACAAACTCCTCGATCGCCCGTGAGTATTCGAACCACTTCGTCTGCCCGCTTGAATAGCCGAGGTCACGCGACATCCGCCGCAAGTGCGTCGCACGCGGATCTTCCGTGGTGTACACGCGATGCCCGAAGCCCGGAACCTTTGCCTTCTGCGCGAACATGCCCTTGACGAACTCCACCGGATCTGCGCCGTTGGCGTCGATCTCCATCAGCAGTTTGAACACAGCCTCGTTGGCACCGCCGTGCAGCGGACCCTTCAGGGCTCCAATTCCCGAGGTCACCGCCGAATGCATATCGCTCAACGTGGCCGCCGTTACCCGCGCCGCAAAGGTCGAAGCGTTCCACTCGTGGTCGGCGCTCAAGATCAGTGAAATATCCAGGGCGCGGATTGCGGTCTCGCTTGGCCTCTCGCCGTTGAGCATTAGCAGAAAGTTCCCCGCGTGCGTCAACGAGCGGTCCGGTTCTATCAGCGGCTGGCCTTTGCGAATCCGGTCGTAAGCCGCCACCACCATAGCGATCTGCGAAAACAACCGCTGAGCCTTGTGGTAGTTGGCTTCCAGGGTGTTCACCGCTTCTTCAGGGTCGAAGAATGAAAGTGAACTCACAATCGTGCGCAATACATCCATGGGCAGCGCGTGTCTCGGAGCCTGCCGCAGCAGGCTGATGATCTGCGCGTCCAGTTTGCGCTCCCGTGCCAGTTGCAGGCTGAACTCCGCGAGTTGCGATCGCGTTGGCAGCTTGCCATGCCACAGCAGGTAGGTGACTTCCTCAAACGTTGCGTAATCCGCTAATTCGTGAATATCGATCCCGCGATATGCCAGAATTCCATTGTCGCCGTCGATATAGCAGATAGACGAAGAGCCTGCGATAATATCTTCAAGACCCCGATTTGTTGTTGTAGTCGTGGACATCCGCCCCTCTCAGCATTTAATCAATTGTGAAAAAGATAACGAAGCGAACCACTCCCGGCGGTCTTGCGTGGGAGCCTGAATAATTTGCCATCCTAGCGCTTGCCACGAACAGAGATAATCGCAGTATATGGAACTGACTTTTATATCACAAGCTTTCCCTGCGATTTTCTTAATTTTGCATTAGTTTCACGCATTCTTAGGGGCTTTTGATGCGTGCGAAAAGAGCGGCAGCGACGACTCGCATACCTTCAGAGTAGCTCTTTGCATGCCACGGCGGCTCGGGTAGCAGCTCGGCAACGATTAACCAGGAGAGCAATGGTTTGGGGAGGGGGAGTAGCAGGTTGGGCAATCCTTTTGGAAGATTCTAACGATTGCCCAGTTGATCACGGGGCGGAGGGCAGGTGATTACGAAAAGGTCAATCGTTAGGCGGATCGACGGTCGGTCATGTAGAAGTGCAGGCCGTCGGGGTCGTAGGTGGCGATCAGCTTACCTGCGGCGAAGACGTTGGTGTGCGCCCAGGCCAGGCTTCCGTTGGCGTCCATGCCCATTTCGGTGAGCTGCTCACCGGCGAGGCCAAGGACGTAGTCGCTGGCCGGAGTGAAGCCGCTGATGGTAGGGTCGCAGCTCATCGCGGTGATGCTTCCCTTGGAGACGCGCAGGCCGTCGGCATCGTAGAGGGATGGTCGCAGATTGGCATGGCTAGAAAGTATAGCTGATCGGCGAGGAGGCCCACATCTGCTGAAGTCGGCAGATGCGAAGTGCCCGCCGAATCGAAGACAAGAACAAGGACAAAGTCAAAAACCCCACCCTAGCCGGAGGAAGGCTAGGATGGGGCACCCGGCTGATGGCGGCGGGAGGCCCACATTTGCGGACGGCGCGAACTACCCCACTCAAGCCAACAGAAGGCTTGAATGGGCCACCCGCCCGAGTAACTAGAATGAAATAAATATTTCGGGCCGACAGGCCGCCGGAAACAAAAAAACGCCGCGCTGATCCCCAAGGACCAACCCAGCGTATTTTCTCTTTAGCCGCTTCTCTTCAACACGTTAACCGGCGTTAACGCCGCGTTCACCCGCAGCATCCTTTTAGGGGTGACGTGTCCCTATCAATCCCATGCGAAGCATGGAACGATTTTGAAGCTCACTGTCGGCCCATGCACTCAGGTCCAGCTAGAGAAATAGCCATGCAGGAAGAACACTATTACCGCCAAGTAGCAGGCCCCAAGCAGTCGAATCAGAATAGCCGTCCGACCTCTTCCGACTCTTGCCTCCGTGAGACCGCCGCTCAGTCTAATCCACTTTGGAACCCGGAACCACGCTCGCGGAGAAATCAACATGAGTGTCCCATTAGTACCAATCACCACGAAGGTAAGGATGAGACACACTCTACTGAAGACAAGCATTGTTTCTGCCCCTTCATCACTCCCGCCTTGGCCGATCAACACAACTTGACTTCTTAGTGCTTGCTTGTTGCAGCAACCCAGAGGAAGTAGATGATCACGGCAAAAAAGCATCCACCTACTAGCCGGATCTGAACGGCTCCCCAGCCGCTTCCGTATTCAGATTTGCTAAGACCGCCGCTCAATCTGAGCCAATGTGGCAGTCGAAACCATGCTCGGGGAGAGATGAGCATGAACATCGCGTTCAGCCCGAAAAAAGCGAAAAAAACGACTATAAACAGAACACCCAGAATCAGCTTCATCTGCTCCTCCATTCCACACACCGGATCGGAAACGCCAACTAGAAGAACATGCTCCGAACGGTCGTCGTAATGACGGCTTCAACAGCCCTCCACGCCTTGGTTATATCAACATTGTGAGAAGCACTGAACGAAATCGGGACGCGAGTGCCGACAGACGGCCCCGCTACGGCCGGACCGCTTCCTGGAGACTTGGTGACTGTTGTTCCGGTTAAGGGTGTTGGCTGTAATGTGACCGAGTAGCTCGTTCCGTTCGCAATCGAATTCGGATTCTGCGTCGGAGGGACAATTGCTGTACTCACGCTCACGCCGTTGCCACCCCCCGGTAGCGGCTGCCAGTTCGCGGTTGGTCCCGCATACATCGAATCCGTGGATGGCACGTAGGAAATGTCCGCGCCGACCCCGAAAGTGCTGCCCACCAGCGCACCTATTCCCCCGTTGAGTGGGTTTCCGGATAATGCACCTAAAAGGCCCCCTATGAACGTGGTTGGAACAGCCGTGGTAGCCGACACGGTCACAACTGTTGTATTACCTGTCGTCTGTTGCGCCGAATCGTTTCCGGAGGAGCCGTCACCCGACGAATTCGGATCAGTGGCGAAAGCAGGGTTGCTGTAAGGCTCCGCGCCGGACATATTTAGCCGCTCCTCGACTCCATTCACGTTTACCGATCCGGGGCCCAAATTGAATTCCTGGCCTATTAAGATATGGCCATCGGCATCGACTCCCGCGAGCGGGTTATTGCGCACGTAGCCATATAGATTCAGGCTTTGCGGATTGCCGAAGTCGGCGTAGGGGACGGCGTCTGCGCCGTTTGCCCAGTCCGGGGACATGAACCGTCCCATCACAGAGCTGTAGTATCTGGCTCCGAAGTAGTCGTTGTTGGTTTCGGCATCGCGTTCCTTGCCGGTGAAGTGATGTTCGGTGGGGAACTGGATGGAGCCGGTACAAGCGAGGCTATCGCCATAGGGCAGGCTGGAGCAGGTTTGCTCCAGCACTCCGGCGTAGTCGGTTTGGGCGCGGCGGGTGCCGAGCGGGTCGGTCATGTAGAAGTGCAGGCCGTCGGGGTCGTAGGTGGCGATCAGCTTGCCTGCGGCGAAGACGTTGGTGTGCGCCCAGGCCAGGCTTCCGTTGGCGTCCATGCCCATTTCGGTGAGCTGCTCTCCGGCGAGGCCAAGGACGTAGTCGCTGGCCGGAGTGAAGCCGCTGATGGTAGGGTCGCAGCTCATCGCGGTGATGCTTCCCTTGGAGACGCGCAGGCCGTCGGCATCGTAGATGTAGCCGGTCTGCGTCCTCTAGTCTTCAATATTCTGGTTTCAGAACTACTTTTGTCGCGCATTCAGCTTGTCTAGTGCGAGCTTTAATTGTTCGAGCTTTTGGCCAGCTTCGCCGAGCTTGCCTTCCGCCGTCAGGCGCTGGTAGTCGCCCAGGTTTCTAGCGGCTTCCTTAATGAGCCCATTGAGATCGGTTGCAGGTTGAGCGGAAACCGCAGATGGCGATGGGTGTGGCGCCGGCTCTGCGGTGGCGGCCGAAGCGCTGGTTGAAGAGACCGCTCCACCGAAGAGTCCGGCCATCGCCGACTCGAAGGTTGGCCCGTAGGCGAGCCGATCTTGCAGCGCAAGCACAACGAGACGCAACTCCGGCATTGGACTTCGGTCGGCCTGGAGGTAAATCGGTTCCGCATACAATAGCGCGCGCCCAGTTGGAATCACCAGCAACGTTCCGCGACGAACGTGCGAGCCCTGCTGATTCCACAACGTCAACTGTCCGGAGAGCTGCGCGTTTTGATCGATTCGCGCTTCGATCTGCAGCGGTCCATCGACCAGCTTGGTTTTGGGAAAGTCGTAAACAACCGCTTTGCCGTACTGTGGGCCGTCGCTACGCCCGGCGATCCATCCGATCAGATTGTTCCGGTTGGCCGGCGTGAATGGCAGAATCTCCGCGAACTCCTCCCCGGTTTCACCCGGCAGTTTCATCATCACAAAATTCGGCTGCATCATCAGTGTTGTTTGCTCACCACCTGGGTTGAGGCCAACTTCGGTGGCAACCGTCCACAGATCCTCACGGTTATAGAACGCTCCCTCATTGGTCATGTGGTAGAGGCCGTACACTTCCGCCTGCAGTTTAAGCAGCAGTTCGGGGTAGCGCACGTGCTTTCGCAATCCTGGAGGCATTGCGGAAGCGTCCTTGAACAGGCTCGGGAAAATGCGGCGGTAGGCCGATATGATCGGGTCCTCATTATCGAAGACGTAAAACGTTGTGGTGCCATCGTAGGCGTCTACGACCACCTTAACGCTGTTCCGCATGTAGTTCACGAGGTCGCGATCCAGGTGGTAATGGCTTGAATATGGATAAGTATCTGAAACCGTGAACGCATCCATGATCCATGAGAGCCGGCCATCGTCACCGAGCACAATGTACGGATCAGAATCGTAGGTGAGAAAAGGCGCTAATGCGGCTACGCGATCACGAACGTTGCGGCGCATCAGCAGCCGGCTCTCGCTGCTCACATCGTCGCTGAACGGCAACTTCGCCAGGTCGCCGCGCTCGAAGGCGATGATGATGCGGCGCAGGAAACCGCCAAGGACAATACCACCGGTGCCCGTGTAGGAGGTAAGGCTATTGCTGGGGCCTTGCGGATAGTCGAATTCCTTCTGCCGGGTCTTCACGTACACGTCGGTGTTGGTTAATTCACCAAAATAGATCTGTGGGCGGGTTACGGTGAGACCGGGTACTGTGCTCTGGACGGGCATGTTGCTCAACATCAGGGTCGGCAGCCCCTCCGCAGTGAAGCCATTCACGGAATTCATGGTGATTCCGTAGCCGTGGGTGTAGATCAGCTTCTCGTTGATCCAGTTGCGGCTGCTCTCCGGAAGCTTGTCTACGTTCAACTCGCGCGCGGCAAGCATTACCTGGCGGTTTGTGCCGTCGATCTCATAGCGATCAATATCGATGTCAGGGAAGTCGTAGTAAGTACGGATCTCCTGAATCTGCCGGAGCGTGTCCTGCAAGGCATGCCAGTCCCACAGGCGAATGTTCTGAAGCGTAGCCTGATTGTTCGCCGCGTCAGCCGACTCGACGGTCGTCTCCGCGGGAAACTCACGCTGGGCGAAGCGGTCCAATCCATATGCCTGGCGGGTCAGCTCAATGTTGTGGGCAATAAAGGGCTGCTCGCGAACCAATTCGTTCGGCTTGACGATGAAGCTGCCGACATACCATCCCGCTATCTGAAGCACAAGATAACAAACCAACGCCGGAACAATCGCCACGATGAGCCTGCGCCCACCCGGCAGTACCGTCAATGCATTTGCAACCGCGATCCCCGCGCCGAGAACGAGCGCCGCGCAGACCACAAGCAGACCGGTAAGCATGACGTGCGCATCAACGTAGCTCACACCGCTGAAGACTGTATGTGCCTCGAGCAGTTGCTCAAATCTGCTGATATACAGGCGCACGGCAAGAAGCAGCAACAGGACTGCAAAAGTGATGGAGAAGCCGCGCCAGGGCAATGGAATGTAGGTGTCGTGACGGTTGGCGAGGGCTCGGCTGCCGCCGGAAAGAAGGATGAAAAAAACGGCGACGGCACAGACAATCACCGCCAGCAATAACAACCAGCCCGCGATGAGCTGCCACGCGGGCAGGGTGAAGAGATAGAAGTTCAACGGCCTGCCAAAGATCGGATCAACGACGCCACCCGTAGCGCGCGGCGCATACAGATAAAGCGCGAGCGTGGGCCACTCAGCCATCATGGCTGCGCCAGTCGCCAATGCAATGAAGAGCGACGCGCCCGGACCGATGACACGCAGAATGGCGTTGACCGGCAGTGCTACCGGCTGTCCGCCGATAAAGATGGTGTGACTGGCCGGTAAGGCGGCGAGGCTCGCCCGCTTCAGGGCCAGAAACGATCCGTACAGGATGAATAATGTGGCCGCGGTGAACACCGCAAAGACCGTCCACTGAAGACTCAGGGTTTTCCAGAACACTCCCCCGTAGCCGAGAGAACTGAACCAGAGCACGTCCAGGTAATACGACAACGACGTGCGGCCACCGAAAGCGATGACGGCAATGAGAGCGAGAACCAGGAGGAAGCGTCGGCTGCGCCGTGGCGAAGAAGCCCGGGGCCAGTCGATCGAGTTGGGCATTGCTTTACCCCGCTTTAGCTAGCATTTCCATGAGCGGAATTCTAGGTGAAGTTATATTACAGTTCCTGAAAAGGAGTTGCCACCCGGCGGTCTGTAAGCATGGGCAGCAAAGTTGGCCCGACGCAGGCGCGCTACCAAGAACCGCGGCGAGTGCCACGGCTACCGGTGACGTCAGCAGGATGAGCTTACAGTGCATCAGCTATCAAAATAGCTTCAAGCCGGGTAATGGGGTCAGCCTGGGACGCTCGTGCTCGATATTGTCCAGAGCATTTCGCGTCCTTTTTACATGGCGTTGCGCCCGGGAGCGATTTCTCCCCGGGCACACGCCTCATCTTCCTAAGCTAGCTAGTTGGCAGCAACGGCCTCCGCTTTCGCGTTTCTCACCGCGTTCAGGAAGCGCTCAGACGCTTCGGTGGCCGCCACTTTGCCGGTTAATACAGCCCGGGTTGAAACATGACGGCCGTAGACGGCCTCCATCGAATCGTCGTCGCGGCGAATCGAG
>JBEKOO010000025.1:0-43807 GCA_049521655.1 Candidatus Korobacteraceae bacterium | reverse complement strand
GATTCACTAGGACTGCCACGCTTGTTCGCAGGATAGCTCAACTCACCGAAACGCCGTATGCGGACCCGCATGTACGGTGTTGTGGCAGGGGAGAGCGGGTGACCGCTCCCCCTATGCCGATTGGTTTCCGAGGCCGGCGGCAGCTTCAGGTTGCCGGGCGGGGCTGGTGAATTACACTATCCTCCATGCGCTTCAGCCAGGACCGTCTTCGCGAGCTTCTTCTGCTCACCGGGTTCTGCGGATTTTTCTTCTTCTTCCGTCTCTCCGGCATCGGACTGCTCGGTCCGGATGAGCCCCGCTACGCGCAGGTGGCGCGCGAAATGCTGGCCCGCCATGACTGGGTCACTCCCGTCCTGTATGGCCACGCGTGGCTTGAGAAGCCCGTCCTTCTCTACTGGGGAGAGATGCTCTCCTACACCCTCTTTGGAGTTTCCGACTGGGCCGCGCGGATTCCTTCGGCGGTCGCCGCCACGCTGCTTGTCTTCGGAACCTTCTTCACCGTGCGCCGCATCCGCTTCGCCGCCCGGCTTGACGCAGCCATTGTGATCGCCTCTTCGGTTCTGGTGCTGGGCTTTGCCCGCGCCGCCGCCACGGACATGCTGCTGGCCGCACCCTTCGGTCTCTCGCTGCTGGCATGGTTCTGCTGGTATCAGTCCTGCTGGGAGCCACAGGTGGCCCAAGTTTCCCCGCCCTTAGCTCATGTGGGAGCCGAACGGAACGTCCCGCCGAGCGCTGCACGTCTCTGGCTTGTGCTGTTTTACGCGCTCAATGCGCTGGCCATGCTCGCCAAGGGGCCAGTAGCTTCGGCGCTTGCGGCCTTGGTTCTCATTGCCTTCTGCACCTCGCAGAGAAATTGGCGTGCCCTGCTGCGCAGCCTTGATCCCATCGGTCTCGCCGTCTTTTTCGCGGTTGCCGCTCCCTGGTATGTGCTGGTGCAGCTGCGCACACCGGAGTTCTTCCGCGTGTTCTTTCTCGAACACAACCTAGCGCGCTTCGGCTCCAATCTTTATCGCCACAAGCAGCCCATCTGGTACTACATTCCGGTGGCCCTGGTGGCAACGCTGCCCTGGACTGTCTGGCTCTTCCATGGGCTCGGCGACGCCTTTCGGGCTCTGCGCGCGCCAGCGCCTGCCCACAGAGCGGCGTCATCGGCCGCGCACCCATCAGCGCCGGGAGGAAGCGACACTCCACGCGCCCCCGGCTACACCTTCGAAATATTCCTCGCGCTATGGGCGCTCGTTCCCATCGTTTTCTTTTCGCTCTCTCGCTCGAAGCTCCCGGGCTACATCCTGCCCTCTGTTCCGGCGCTGCTCATTCTCGCCGCCGTCGCCGTGCATCGCCGTGCCGCACGCGGTGAGCGACCGCGCTGGACTTCGATTGCGGTGCATGCCGTGCTGCTGGCTGCCCTTGCCGCTGCCCTCTGCATTGCGCCCCGGCTCATCCTCAAACTGCCGGCCTCGGCCCAGAGCCTGATGATCGGCGCTTTTGTGGGAACCGCGGTATTTCTGATCGTCGCCCTGCCGTTGTTGATCATAGGATGGCCAACCTGGCGCTTCGTCACTCTCCTGCCGCTGATCCTTGGCGTCGGCTTCGTGGTGCGCGGCGTGGCCCCGGAGCTGGACGCGACTCAGTCCGCCCGTCCGGTCGCCGAACTGCTGCAACAGATTGAGCAGCCCGGTCGCTTGCCTCTTGCGACCTTCGCGCTCAATCGCAACACTGCCTTCGGTCTGGCGTTCTATCTCAACCGCCGGGTCGCTCCGTACGAGGGTCTGGAGATCTCCCCTACGGTCTACGAACTTCCCGCCGCCATCCCCGCCTCTGCCCATATTCTGGTGACTCGCGAGAACTCGCTCCTGGCGCTTCGCCTGCTGCTCGGCAACCGCACGCTCCGCTTTATTGGCTCCTACCGGCCGCAGCGCATTGAAATCTACGAGGTCTCGCCCGCGCCCTGATCGGTGCGAACATCCGCCTGGGGAGCATTCTCCTGGTCACCTCGTGGCTGCGCATCTCGCGCCCGTTCGCTCTTCACATCCGTTACACTAGGCGGGCGGCTTCCCCGCCCTTGGGACATCACTCGTCGTGGAGATTCTCGACCTTCGCCATTTCGCTTCCGCCGACCTCCGTTCTCTCATCGAGGAGGAAGTTGCCATCTGGCGAAAGACACTCCACTGGGACTACCGCGCCTCGGCTGACATGGTGCTGCGCTACGCCGACTCGCGCATCCTCCCCGGCTTTGCCGCGATCGAGCGCGGGCGGGTTCACGGATACTGCTTTTTCGTATACGAGGGAAGCAAGGGCGTCATCGGCGACCTGTTCGTCGAAGATTCAGCGGCAACGCGTGAGCGCCGGGAAGCCATCGAGGTCGAGTTGCTCGACCACACGATCAGCACACTGCAACAGTCGCCCGGTCTCAATCGCGTGGAGGCGCAACTGCTCATCCATCCCGCCGGTCATCTCTCCGCGCCCTTCGTTGCAGAAGGTTTCCGCTGCTTCCGCCGCCTCTTTCTCGCTAAGTCCATCGTCTCTTCCTATCTCACGCCCTTGCGCCCGCTTCTGCCTGAAGTCGAAATTCATCACTGGACCGAAGCCGATTACCAGCCTTCGGCGGGCATCATTACGTCCGCCTACCGTGGCCACATCGATAGCGACGTCAACGACCAGTACCGCACGATCGCAGGCTCTTTCCGCTTCCTCAACAACATTGTGCGTTTTCCCGGCTGTGGAGTCTTCGACCCCACTTCCTCGTTCGTCGCCTTCCATCGCCCCAGCCGCAGCCGCGTCGGAATCCTGCTGTGCTCCCGCGTGCGTCACGATGTAGGCCACATTACCCAGGTCTGCACCCTGCCCGAATTCCGGGGCTCGGGCATCGGCGAGCATCTTGTCCGTTACTGTTACGCCGACCTCGCGGCGCGCGGCTTCACCGAGCTCTCGCTAACCGTCACCGAGGAGAACCAGCGCGCCCTCGCTCTTTACCTCCGGCTCGGTTTCCACCACGTCCACACCTTTGACGGCTTCGTCTGGGAAGGCTGACCTTTACTCCGCTCAGGGCGGCATACATCAGCATGATTGAATCAAAATTAAAGCCCCACACTTGCTGAGTGACTGCGGCAAGTGCGGGGCGAACTAAAGCCGGCGGAGAGATGCGGGCCTTCAGCGCATTCCCAATCGGAGCTATTTTTTTGTCTGCGGCTCAGCCGGCAGGAGATGTTTCTCCGCGAGGAACTCGGCCAGCAGATCGCCGGTGGCGACGAGGATTTTTCCGCAGTTGCTCTTCTGCTCCGGCGTGCCGTACTCATGAATCTGCAGCACCTTGCAGGAGATGTCTCCGAAGCGGGCGACAAAGCGCTCGCCCAGCTCCTGTGCATAGGTGTAGGCAGGTTCGCGACTCTCGACTGGCTCGCTCCGTCCGGCGAGCAGGCTGAGGACCATGGTCGCGCCGGTAAACGCGCCACAGAAGCCTAATTTTCCTGCTCCGCCCCCGCCGAAGCAGGTTGCGATGCGCATGGTTTCATCACTCAGCTCGAAGGGGAGTTCGTCGCGAAAGGCGTGCAGCACGGCTTCCGTGCAGTTGCAGCCGTGTTTGTAGCAATCGCCAACCGCGGAATCTTTTTGCTTTGCATCGGTCACTGTTCACGCTCCAGATGGAGAGATTCCTGGGTGTACGGCGCTCTTCGCCACCATTTTGAGCTTAATGAATGTCGCCGATTGCCTGCCTTCCGGCAACAGTATGGCGCGGCAAAACAGAGGTCAAGCGACAATCCACTTCCGAGGCCGTACCACCAGAGAAGCGAAGCCAATATGAGTTCACCCATTGGCTCGACGAAGGATTTCCGGCGGTCAAGTACACCCAAGTTTCGACATAATATACACGTGGGGCTCGCGCCGTCGATGTAGCGCCGCTCACAGCAAAGTGTGATTCCTGGCGGGCTGGCGCCGAGCTCTCTGCCAGGATGACGGTCCGGCGGTGCCCCAGAAGCTGCCACGGCGAGCAGATGTGAGCCTTTCGCCGGCGACTGCATATGGCGGAGCAGGGAGTTCGCACAAAAAATTCCCTTGCCCTCTTTCTGATTTCTGATTCTACTAATCCTTAATGTCTGTTCTGCTCTTCACGGTACTGATCGGTCTCGGCTCTTTTGTTGCTGGATTCCTCGGCTCGCTGACCGGGCTGGGCGGCGGGGTCGTCGTGGTCCCACTGCTCGCACTGGTCTTTCATGTCGATATGCGCTACGCCATCGGAGCCTCACTGGTCTCTGTAATCGCAACCTCCTCCGGGGCTGCTGCGGCCTACGTCCGCGAGGGCTACAGCAACATGCGCATCGGGATGTTTCTGGAGATCGCGACTACCATCGGAGCCATCGCGGGAGCGATGATCGCGGTTCACGTTTCGACCGCAACCATCGCCGTTGTCTTCGGCTTCGTCCTCCTCTACTCGGCCTATCTGTCCATCCGGACACAGCCCCCTCACCCTGTGATTAAGGAGCACGATGTGCTCGCCCGCGTGCTGCACCTCGATAGTTCCTATCCCACCGCCCAGGGCATGGAGGATTACACGGTCCACCGCATCCCTCTCGGCTTCGGTCTCATGTTCGGCGCCGGAACGCTCTCCGGTCTGCTCGGCATCGGATCCGGAGCCGTCAAGGTTCTGGCCATGGATCAGGCCATGCGCATTCCGTTCAAGGTCTCCACCACGACCAGCAATTTCATGATCGGCGTCACCGCAGCGGCCAGCGCCGGAATCTATCTCGCGCGCGGATATATTGATCCCGGCATCGCCATGCCAGTGGTTCTGGGAGCCGGCGCCGGTTCCATGCTGGGCGCCCGCGTTCTCGTCAACGCCCGCACGAAGTCGCTGCGCGCCGTCTTCAGCGTGGTCATCATCATCCTGGGAATCGAGATGATCTTCAACGGCTTCACGGGGCGCATATGAGCTCATTGCCACACAAATCGCCGCCGCCTGATGACTGGAACGACCGCAGGATCGAACTCATCATCGGCACCCTGCTGCGCATCGGAGTCTTGTTCTCGGCCATCGTGGTCCTCATCGGAGGCATCATCTATCTTTTCCGCCATGGCCTCGCCACGGCCTCCTACCGCACCTTCGAGGGAGAGCTCTCTCCGCTGCGCAGCCTGCCCGGCATCGGCCACGGAGTCTTACAACTCAGCGGACGCGCCATCATCCAGTTCGGCCTTCTCTTGTTGATTGCGACACCGGTGGCGCGCGTCGTTTTCTCCGCCGTCGCTTTTGCACGAGAGCGCGACTACCTCTACGTCGCTTTCACCCTCGCCGTCCTTGCAATCTTGGGCTACAGTCTGGTTGGAGCACACTTAGGCTAGCGGCGATCGAGTCGCGGCAGCTCAATAGGCTGTTCCTCTCGATGGCGGAAGAGCCCTTGGGGCGGGTAACGATTTGAGCAGAGCTGGGGGATTCCTCACTGCATTCGGAAAGCGCCTGAGGGCTACATCAAAACCGGGCCACATCAACTTGGGAAGAGCTCGGGTCTAAACTTTCCCTGCTTGGCGTGATACTTTTGGAAAATGTTCAGCGCAGCCGTCCTCGATCACTTCAGCCATCCGCGCAATGCCGGAGAGCTGGCAGGAGCGACGGCCACGGTTGAAGTCAGCAACCCTGTTTGTGGAGATGTTCTCAGACTGGCGGCACGGGTCGAGAATGGACGCATACTGGAAGCCCGCTTTCTTTGCCGTGGCTGCACGACCTCGATTGCCTGCGCTTCCTTTCTCACAGAGCAAATCTCCGGGCGCACTCTGGGGGAAGCGCAGAGTCTTACGCAGGGTTCTCTCTCCGAGGGACTTGGAGGATTGCCAGCGTCCACGCTCCATGGCGCGCAACTGGCGGCTGAAGCGCTCGGCGCACTTCTTTTGAAGCTGTCGCCAACCGGCCGCTAATCGGCGCGGAGTAACGCCCTCTGCAACGCATCAGGATCGTTTATGTTCAGTATGCAGCCCTCTTCCCCGGTTGAAAGTTCCTCGACCTCGTCGGCGTGTGCTCGTACGACGGTCCGCGCCCCACTCTCCAACGGCGCGTGCAGCAGTTCTTCATACAATGATGAGGAGAAGATCACGGGGTGGCCGTGGCGTCCTTGATAGCAGGGCACAACAATTGGCTTCCTTGCGGAATAGAAACGGTCAATCAGATCGCGGACTAATGTTGCGCTGATGAGCGGATGATCGACCAGGCAGAGCAGGATGCCATCGGTAGCTGCGGGCAGGCTCCGCAGCGCGGCCTGGAGTGAACTCAGTTGACCCTTTTCCCACTCTTCATTGATGACGATTTCGCCGGCGGGAAGGTGTATTGCCGTGGCAATCAGTTCGGCATGGGCCCCCAATACGATGCGCCTTGCGCCGATTCGAGGCTGGACCGTTACATTCACGAGATGCTCAAGAAACGTGCTTCCATGATAGGGAATCAGCGCTTTGGGCGAACCCATGCGACGGGATGCCCCTCCGGAGAGGATTACCGCGGCGAGCATAACTCCTCGATTGAGCGCATCTGGACTAATCTACGACGGGGTTGCAGGCTGCGCCCCCATCTTCAATTTCTTGTGAGCCGTCGAGGCGGCGTTGCGACGCACGGCAATCAATTCCGCGACGATGCTGACGGCAATCTCCTCCGGCGCGAGTGCGCCGATATCCAGACCTATCGGCGCATGAACGTGCTGGAATTCCTCGGCGCGATAGCCTTCGCCTTCCAGTGCTTGATAGACAGCCACAACTTTCCGCTTGCTCCCGATCATCCCGACGTATCGTGCGCCGGTGCGCACAGCCCATGCCAGGACACGCATATCTTCCTTGTGTCCCCGGGTGACGATTACCAGATAGCTTGACATGTTCGGCTTTATTTTCTGAAAGGCCTCTTCGAAGGTTGTGAAAATCTCCTGCGCCATGGGAAAGCGTTCGGCGTTGGCAAACGCCTCGCGGTCATCTACGACAGTTATGCCAAAGCCCACGGCGCTTGCCGCCTTCGAAATCGCCATGGAAATATGGCCGCCGCCCCAGAGGTAGACTACCGGCTGCGGCAGAATTGGCTCCACAAAAACTTCCAGCGTGCCACCACAAATCAGCCCGTTGTCATAGCTCGCTTCATGGTTCAAGTTGAAGACCATTTTGCGGGGCGCTTCTTTGTTCATCACTTCCTTGGCGGCCGCCCAAACGTCAGCTTCCACGCAACCTCCGCCGATTGTTCCCTCAGTCGAGCCATCTTCGCGGACAAGCATTCGCGAGCTTTCATAGCTGGGGATCGAGCCGTTGGTGTGTACGATGGTAGCCAGGGCCCCACGCTGCCCAGCCCGCCTCATCCTTACAACTTCTTCAAATAAATCCATGTTCCGCCCTTGGCATAACCATTGTCAGCGTGCCCTGATCTCTTGGATAGTACTCATTGCTAACATGGACTTCAACTACGTGCAAGATCACGGCAGCGGGGAGAGGTAAGGGGTGAGAGTGAGGCAGGGAAGGCCTCGGCAGCGGCAAGGCATAAGGCAGCCCGTCCAGAGCGCGTTGCATGTCCCATAGCAGCTCCTGACTGGTCGAGCAACTCTGAAACGTCTTTTCGGGGGGCTGGGCTCTTCGAAAATCGACAGGTTCGGTTTAGAGTTGACAGGCACGCAGAGTCGATGGATACTTCGAGTTGCATCACGGAATGGAACGACCGTATCGCAATTCGGTATAGTATCTCAGGCCGACATTTAATTTGCAGTTGTGTTTGCTGTCTGGGGAATGCCTCTCTCGCCGGGATAGAGATGCAGGGAAGCCTCTTGGGGCTCGATGCAGACGACCGGGAGGAGAGTCAGGAACCCTTTTCTTTAGAGTTGCGCTTCAATCAGGCGACTTGTAATCTGCACGAGATAACAGTGGTTGGGCTGAAGAAAACTGGAATCGAAGGCGTGAGGTTCTGCGCACGTTTGAAGCATTGCGCAGCGGCCACGGGCGTTCTAAATCCGCTTGCCAAATGAGGAGGAAATACTGTGAGAAAACTCACATCAGTTGCAGTTATTCTTGCCGCGTGTGTTCTTCTATTCGCAGTGGGCTGCACCAAGAAGGAGGCCAAGGAAATCCGCGTCGGAGTGGTTGAAGCTCAGAGCGGAATGTTTGCCTCCTTCGGCCAGAGCGGCGGCTTCGGTGTTCAGGCCGCTGTGGATGACATCAACAAGCAGGGCGGCGTGCAGGTGGGTAGCGAAAAGATTCCCATCAAGCTCTTCTTTGTGGATGACGAGAGCGATCCCAACAAGGCAGGCAGCCTCGGGGAAAGCCTGATCACCCAGAACAATGTCCAATTCATCGTCAGCGGCGATGAACCGCCGCATATGCATGCAGGCGTTTCCAAGGCTTGCGACCGCTACAAGGTTCCTTACGTGACGTCGGTTGGTCCGATGGAGCCCTGGCTTGGAATGCGCAGCGAAGCGCCTGAAAAGTGGAAGTACACCTGGGCCACGGGCGTGATGGCCATTGCGACCCCCGTTTTAGACCCCAAGGATCCCCGCTTCCAGAAGGCAGGCTATACGGTTCTGGATACCTGGCTGTCGGTGTTGAAGAAAATGGGCCCGCAGACGAACAAGAAGGTGGGCGTGTTCGCCGCCGACGACCCGGATGGCCGTGGCTGGTACACACTTTTTGGGCCTATCTTGAAGAAGGAAGGCTACACGCCGATTGGCATTGATAAAAACCTGGGACTGGTTCCATTGGAAACCACCGATTTCTCCTCCATCATCAAGGCATGGAAAGACGCGGGAGTTGAGATTCTGTGGGGCAATGCTCCGGGTCCGTTCTTTGGTGCGGCCTGGAAGCAATGTGCTTCGATGGGCTTCAAGCCGAAGGTTGTCGATATCAGCCGTGGCGCACTTTTCTATAACGATGTGGCGGCTTGGGGTGGTGACCTTCCCTGGGGCGTCGGCACCGAGGTTTGGTGGGATCCATCAATGAAAGACAGCCCGGGCATCGGCGGCACGACACCGCAGTCACTGGCCGATCGTTGGGTAGCTGCGAAGAACCAGCCTGAGCTTCCCAATATTGGTCCAGGCTACCGTTCGGTGCAGGTTCTGGCAGACGCCATTCAGCGGGCGGGTTCGCTCGATCCCGAGAAGGTGAATGCCGCTCTGGCCACGACGAACATGAATACGATTGTCAACCTTGTAAAATACGACGAAAACCACTTCAACCACGGTCCGGTTATGTTTGGCCAGTGGTTCAAGACAGACAAACCGGCGAAGTTCGAGCTCAAAATTGTATATTCTGATCACGATTTTGCCCCAACGTCAGCGCAGCCCATCTTCCCAATGCCGAGCAGCGGCAAATAGGGAATGGGGTGGCTGAAAAACTTTAAGGCTCTTTGAAGGCGATTCCAGGATGAGTGAACCGATTCTTTCCGTGAAGGGGGTAAGCAAGCGCTTCGGCGGCTTGGTTGCCCTCAATGATGTGAGCTTTGATGTGCACGAGGGTGAGGTGCTGGGTCTGATGGGGCCGAATGGCGCCGGCAAGACTACGCTGCTGAACGTGATCTCGGGGGTTTATTCCCCGGATGCAGGCACGATCACCTTTGATGAGCATGACATTACGGGGCTCGCACCACACAAGGTTTGCCGTCTTGGGATCGCCAGGACCTTTCAGATTCCTCATCCGTTCGTGGGGCTAACCACGCGGGAGAATATGCTAGTCCCGAGTATTTTTGGACAGAGAATAAGCCGCGCACAGGCTCTGCGCGACAACGATGAGTTATTGGAACTCGTGGGACTTTCAAGCAAGAAGGAGACCAGAGCCGACAAATTGCCGACTCTGGTTCTCAAGAAACTGGAGATCGGCAGGGCGCTGGCACGGAAGCCGAAGGTGGTTCTTCTGGACGAGGTCTTTGCCGGGACCACCGAGGCCGAGGTGCCGCAGATCCTTGAAACCGTTGCGGCGATTCGAAAAATGGGGATCACAATCATCATCATCGAACACGTCATGAAGATTCTATGCAATGTTGCGGAACGTATCGTAGTGATCGACAAGGGGGCCTGGCTCGCCGAGGGCAGACCCGAGGAGATTATGCGCCATCCCAAAGTAGTGGAGGCATATTTTGGGTGCTAACCATACTCGCGCCTGCCACGCGCTGTGCGTCTTGAGGCCCTAGCCGATATGCAAACTGAGCCGCTTCTCAAGATACAAAACATTGAAGTATTCCACGGGACTTTTCAGGCCATCTGGGGTCTTTCGCTGGAGGTGCACCGAGGCGAGGCATGCGCCCTCATCGGGGCCAACACGGCGGGCAAGTCCACGCTGTTGGACACCATTAATGGCGTTCTCCATCCCGCCACGGGCAGTATTGAGTTCATGGGCCAGGAGATCAGCAAACTGGACTCGTTCGAAATCGTGGATCTTGGCATCACGCAGGTGCCCGAGGGGCGCCGTCTTTTTCCAGAGATGACGGTTCTGGAAAACCTGATGATGGGCTCTTACACGCCCAACGCCCGAAAGCACCGCAAGGAAAATCTTGAGCGGGTTTTCGAACTCTTTCCGAAGGTGAAGGATCGCCAGAAGCAACTGGCGAAGACAATGAGCGGCGGCGAACAGCAGATGGTGGCGATTGGGCGAGGTTTAATGGCTCATCCGCAACTCATAATGATCGACGAATTGTCATTGGGCCTGGCACCCATCATTGTGGATGAAATCTTCAAGACGATCCACAAGATCAAGGCGCAGGGGGTGACGGTTCTCTTCGTGGAGCAGAACGTCGCCAAGACACTGATGGAAGCCGACCGGGCGTACATCATCGAGACAGGCAAGGTTTCACTGAGTGGAACGGCCACGGAATTGAGAAACGACAAAAACATTCGCAAAGCCTATTTCGGCGTATAAGGGCGCGAGGAATTTAAATGGGTCACGGTGATCTTGTTACACCAATCCTGATGGGCGTAATGCTGGGTGGTTTGTATGCCCTGACGGCCTTGGGTCTATCGATGGTCTTTGGCGTCATGAGGGTGATCAACCTCGCTCATGGCGATCTGGTTGTGCTGGCCAGCTATGGCTCTTACGCAGTGCTGACCATACTTGGAATGGATCCAGTCGTCGGCCTGATCATCACCATCCCGATCATGTTCGTCATCGGCGTGCTCATCCAGAAATACCTTATGAGCAAGGCGGTCACGATCGGCGCCGAGGCTCCGTTAATCATCGCGTTTGGTCTCGCGCTGGTGATTCAGAACACCAACCAGATCATGTGGACTCCGCTGTCCCGCGGCATCAATACCTCATACTCGCAGGCGAGTTTCTTCCTGTTCCACCGGCAGCTCCCGATGACGTATCTGCTGGACTTGATTGTGGGCATCGTGGTGATGCTGGCGCTTCGGGAGTTTCTCAAGCGGACGTATATGGGACGGGCGATTGACGCTACCGCGCAGGATCCGCGCGCTTCCCGGCTGATGGGCGTCAATACGAAGCGGATTTACTACTATGCGTTCGGCATCGCCATGATCTCGGCCGCCATTGCCGGCACGTTTCTTGGCATGACGTTCCCGTTCACGCCAACTTCGGGCACTACCTTTCTCACCATCGCCTTCGGCACGGTGATCATCGGCGGCCTGGGAAGCATGATGGGCACGTTTCTGGGTGGCATCATTCTAGGTCTGGTGCAGACCTTAAGTGCGTACTTTCTGGGCGCTAACGCGCAGATGCTGGTGCTGTACATAGTCATTATCGCCATTCTGGCCTTCCGGCCGCAGGGACTTTTTGGACGCTAGGTGCATGATGGGAATTAAGATGCGTATCAAACCGACCGTTTTGCTGGGCTACCTTGTGCCCACGGTTCTACTGGCCTTCCTGCCCATGGCAGACTTTCCCCGCGCCTGGACCCTCTACGTGTTTCTCTTCGCCATTTATCTTGCCATGGCCAACATGTGGAATCTTCTGGCGGGATACTCGGGGCTGGTTTCACTCTGCCAGCCAGCTTTTCTCGGCATCGCCGGATACGCGATGGTCATCGGCACCTGGCTGGGCATTCCGTGGGTGATCGGACTGTTGGGCGGCGCAGTGATTGCGGGCGTTTTTGCTCTGCTGCTCTCAAACGCCGTGTTTCGACTGACGGGGGTTTATTTTTCGATTGGCACCCTGGTTGTACCGGAAGCTCTGCGCATGGTGTTTTATCTGTGGCGCCCCGTGGGCGGAGCCCTGCAAGGCGGGGGTTCAGGGTACATGGTCAAGGGTGCCGCCGCGCTTCTACCCCCAAGCTATATTTACTGGATGGCTCTACTGGTGGGCGTGGGTTCAATGATCATTATGCGCATTGTTCTGCGATCGAATCTTGGGTTGGGATTAGCTGCGGTCCGTGACAATGAGCGCTCCGCGGCAGCCTGTGGCGTTGACGTATTCCGCCTCAAGGTCTACACCTTCGTGATCTCCGCTACGGTTACCGGCCTGGCTGGTGGGATTTACTTTCTGAACATGGGTTACATAGAACCCTCGGCGACCTTCAATGTGAAATGGACGATGGCCATCCTGCTAGCGACGGTGATTGGCGGAATACGAACCGAAGAGGGGCCTTTCTTCGGCAGCCTGGTGACCGTGTTTCTCTACTTCCTGCTGGCTCGCTATAGCGGTTACAGTCTTCTGATCCAGGGCATTATTCTGATTGTCATCATGCTGCTCTCTCCGCAGGGGATTGTCGGCATGCTGCGGAAGTTGAGATGGTATCGCAACTTAACGGCCTATTCCGAGGGGTAACCCACGTCATACCCACACTGCTATTGCGGTAGGGAAGGGAGGGTTATTCCAGGGAGAACCGGCACAAGAGCTATGGAGAGGCAGAGCGCAGAATCGCAAGTTGAATTCTGCTGCCTTCCGTGAAGCTATCAAAATGAATTAGGCATTTCCGCGATCAGCATCGGCAGCTTCCCTTCAGCATCTCGACGAAGCGCTTGAGCAGCATGGATTCGTCATCACGTCTCCATACCGCCAGCAACTCCGCCTTTGGAGGCTGAAACTTCAAAGGTCGATAGATGACGCCTTCGACTTTCACGGTCGCAAAGCTGGCGGGGACCACGGCGATTCCCAGACCAGCGGCAACCAAGTGAATTCCAATCATAATCAATCTAGTGGACAGTACTTTACTCGGGGTGATCCCGGCAAGTTCATAGGCCTTGTGTACATGTTCGGAGAAGCCATGCATGGAAAACAAGGAAGGAATGATGGCGGTGTGGTCGCGGAAACTCCGGAGATCAACGGCCCCCTTGGCTTTGAATTCGGCCGGAAGCGCGACGATAAATCCTTCCCGCTGCACTACCAAGGATGCGAGCTTTTCCCCTTCGAGCCTCGCATGCATGAACCCCACGTTAATGTCACCGCGAAGAATCCCGTCGATCTGGCGCTCTGGTTCGTACTCATGTAACTGGAGGTCGACCGAGGGACACTCCAATCGAAAACGCTTGAAGACGCTTGGTAACACACCGACGATGGCCGCACTGACGAAGCTGATCGTAAACCTGCCGGTGTTCCCGCTGCCAATGTCACGGACCGTCTGCACGGCTTCATCAATCTGACTCAGGATTCGGCGCACCCGGTCGACCAGTGCCCTGCCGGCCTCGGTAAGTTCCACCTTACGCTTGGAGCGAGCGAGCAACTTAACCCCGAGCTCCTCCTCCATCTGGAGAATCTGCTGACTTAGGGATGGCTGTGAAATGTGCAGCAGCTCCGCAGCGCGGCGGAAGTGCAACTCCTCAGCGACAACGAGGAAGTACCTCATTTGGCGGACATCCATAGTGTTACTCCAGCCTTAGTACTTTGCCTGGCGCGACTCGCCGATTCCTATTAATAGGAATATCCTATCAGTCCCGGTCAAATAAGTATTGGACCCCACGAGGGAACGCACCTAAGCTGACACCGTCGATTCACGATTCGAAGGAAGCGCTGGCGAGAGTTATTTGGTGCGGGACCTTTTACTGAAAGGCGAGGGGATTCAATCAATAGTTCGCCTCTCATGCATTTCAGTTGTACTGAATTACAATATAGGGCGCTGGGGCAGCGGATGTTAATAAGGCGCCAGATTCTTCGGAAGAGCGACCCTAGACAAAACAGCTACATCGATTCCGCGCGAGCATACTTTTTGATTGGTTGTCCGAGACGATTTCAAGAAGGCGATTGGGAGTGATTAGAGCTTTGTTAGCGACAGGAATGAACCGGTGCCGGGAGGATCGTCCGGCACAATCACACAACGTAAGTCGGCGCCGCACTTGGTAGAACAAGCTGGGTAGCCAGATTGGGGGAACAATGCAAGGAAAGATCGCACTCGAAGAGCATTTTGCACTGGAGGAAACACTGGGGAGTTCCGAGGGGCCACATGGTGCTTCGGAAGCCTGGAAGGTACTGAAGAGTAACCTGCTGGACATTCAGGATAAGCGGTTGACCAGAATGGATAAGCTTGGCATCGAGATCGCGGTGCTGTCGCTGAACGCTCCTGTGCTGCAGGGCATGGCGGATCGCAAAGAGGCAGCGGAACTTGCGATTCGCGCCAATGACTTCCTGGCGGAACAGGTGGCGAAGCGGCCCGAACGATTCCGTGGCTTTGCCGCACTGGCGATGCAAGAGCCAGAAGTGGCTGCGAAAGAACTGACCCGGTGTGTGAAAGAACTCGGCTTTGTTGGCGCGCTGGTGAATGGGTACACCGAACGAGATGTTCCTAATTCGGCGTTTCACTACGACCTGAAGGAATATTGGCCCTTCTGGGAGCAGGTCGAGAAGCTCGACACTCCGTTCTACCTGCATGCCAAAGACCTCAGCCGGCAGGAAATCGTGGCTGGGCATCCATGGCTGCTCACGGCCTCCTGGTCGTTCGGCGTAGAGACTTCGACCCATGCATTGCGGCTGATGTGCAGCGGCTTGTTCGATAAATATCCGAAGCTGAAGATCATCCTCGGACACCTGGGCGAGGGCTTGCCCTTCAGCCTCTGGCGCGCCGATCACCGCATCGAAAAGGATCCGCGCGGCATCCCGATCAAAAAGAAGTTGAATGACTATTTCCGGCAGAACTTCTGGGTTACGACCAGCGGCAATTTCCACACGCTGTCACTGGTAGACACGATGCTGGAGATCGGCACGGACCGCATTCTGTTTGCCTCCGACTTCCCGTTCGAGAACATGGAGGAGGCAGCGGAGTGGTTCGACGCCGCTGCGATCAATGAGTACGATAAGCAGAAAATCGGACGATTGAACTCGATCAAGTTATTCGGTCTCGAAAAGGCACTCGCCGCCAAGGCATAAAGCGCCTTTTGCCGGAGCCTATGGCGACATAGGCTCCGTTTTGTTTGCCCGAACGTCCCCAAAATCAGCAACGTCGCCCATGAGATTGCCGTCCGGCGTGGGTTCTGGGATCAGGCAGAAGAAGCGCTTCTTTTCGTTTCCCGTTGGGTCTACCGGCCCGCGTAAAAGAAATCCACCTGCATCTGCTCGCCGCTCGAAAAATGTTTGTCGTCGGAATCGGCGGCGATGATCGAGGTGTGCTTTGCCGTAAGGCTGAGATGAAGGCGGAAAAAAACGCATCCGGTCTACTGGCCATAAGCCGATAGAGCGAATGCGAATCCGAAGCCAGAGTAATTCTGGCGCCCGCTAATTCGCGCTATAAGCGTGAACCAGCGGGCGCGGCGAAACAAATCTACACGTTGACAGGTTCGTCGATAATTATCAGCGCGGACAGGAAACTGAGCAGCGCGGCAATGCCCATGAAGATGAAGATCACGTTGTAGTTGCCCTTAAAGTGATCCAATAACCATCCCAGCGACATCGGCGATAGGAAAGCTCCGATGTTGCCGCCCATAATCATGACGGAGATTGCGACAGGGTAGGTTTTACCGGTGGTAAACGCCATTGGGAAGCCGAAGTAAGACGCCCAGCCGCAATTTGCAAAAATTCCGGTCACGAAGAGCGCGATACCGAGAGCTGTCGGCGAGTTTGCGGCGACGATGCTCCACATCCCCAAAAGGGTCCCCAGTCCAGAGACCATCATCATTGGCTTACAGCGTCCATAGAGGAACTTATCGTTAATCCAGCCTCCCATGAAATTACCAAAGACGCCGCCCAGCCATGGTGTCGCCGCGACCCATCCCATTCTCATGATCGAATAGTGCTTGGCATTGAGCAGGTAGGAAGGAACCCAAGTTGCGATGCCGTAAAAGATGATCTGAATGAATAGATAGGTCAACGCGACGCCCCAAATGTTGCGGGAGGCGAAAATCTTGCCGTTCGATTCCAGAACGCTGACCTTTTTGGCGCGAAGGAACTTATCAAACCAGCCGAGGGCTCCGATCGTCGCAGTCTTCTTGCCGCGGGTTGGGACGGCGGTTTGAATATACTCAAGTTCGGCCGCATTAACGTGCGGGCTTTCCTGCGGGAAGCGGCGGATCAAGATGTACCAGAACACGGAGAAGATAACGCCGGGAATTGCGAAGAAATAGAAGATGTAGCGCCATCCCCAGGTTTTCAGTATCCAGGCGGCCGCGATTGGTGTCACCGCTACCGCGAGGGTGGTGATTCCGGTCAAACATCCCAGCGCGACGCCGCGCTCCTTGGAGGGAAACCAGGTCTTGATCGAGCCATTGGTGGCAACCACAGTGGGCGCTTCAACAATACCAAGACCGAAACGGGACCACATGACCATTGCACTGGAAATAGACGCTCCGACCAGGGCTGTAAACGCCGAAAAAGCGATGATGGTGCTGGTTATGAGTCCGCGAACGCCGAATTTGCTGACCAGCCAGCCTGCCGGTATCTGGACGACAAAATAGCCCAGAAAGAAGATGCTAGCCATCTGGCCGAGTTGGAAATTGGTGATGTGAAACTCGGTCCGCAGAGATGGGATAGCAACCCCAATATTCGCCCGATCGGCGAAGTTGATAAAATGTAACAAGCAGACCAAAAGCAGAACCACCCAGCGAAATCCAGAGCGCTGAATGCTGCTGCCCGGCCCGAACTGGGTCCGGGATCCCGCCATATTACTCGATTCCATGTTTGCCTCCAACCATCCTGAAGTAAGCGCGATTCAATGCATGCGTAACGTTTGTAAGAGCCAACCTGCTTGCCCGCCGACGAAGCAACGAACAAGATGGCGAAAACTGCGTCCGTTATTTTCCGGTCGACCGAGCCAAGTCCCAAACCCTATAATCTGGGGTATTTCTTCCCCGAATGAAGTTTCGAATTAGCAATTTCTTCGTGTTAGTGAGTGCGTCATTCTAACGTGAGTATCTGGTAAACACCAGCGAAAATATGATCCGGGCAAGAGCCGTCGATACTCATTGAAACTCCGGCCCTTGCTGTTCGCGTCCTCCCGCTCGGAAGGCTAGTATCCTTTGTCCCAGTCGAACTGATAGAGCAGAGGCTCTCCCTGATCGAAGCGACGGAGGTTTTCGGCAAACACCTTGACGGCCCGGTGCATGTAATAGGGCGAGATTGCCGACATATGTGGAGAGATGATGACGTTGGGCAGACCCCAGAGTTCGCTCTCCGGCGGCAAAGGTTCCGGGTCGAGTGCGTCGAGACCTGCGCCGGCGATCCAGCCTTCCTTGAGGGCTTTCAGCAAAGCTTGATTGTTGATCACCGGGCCACGGGCCAGGTTGAACAGGAAAGCAGAGTCCTTCATGGCCTGCATTTCCTTTTCGCCGATCATGCCGCGTGTCTTGGCTGTGAGCGGACAAACGAGGATGAGGAAGTCCACCTGTGGTAACATCGACTGCAAATCCTGAATAAGGTAGAAGCGGTCAAGATATTCGTTTTGGACGGGACGCGGTCCGGTGCCGAGCACGTGCATTCCCAGGAGCTTGCACTTCTGGGCGATGACCTTTCCAATTTCCCCGACTCCGACGATCCCAACCGTTTTGCCTTCGAGCTCATCGGCTTCGAGGAAGCGCTTCCACTCCCTCTTAAGCTGCCGGTCCCGCAGCAGATTGAATCCGCGCAGGAACATGAGCATCATGCAAATAGTGTGCTCGGCAATTGGAAGCCCGTGAATCCCTTTGGTGGCGGTTATGGTCATGCGTTTGGCGCTGACCCCGGGCAAATTGATGATGCCATCAAAGCCCGCCGACAAGACGTGGACCCACTTGAGATTCTTTGCGGCGGCGAAGAAGTCCTTCGGCTTATATAACCCCCAGGTACACAAAACCTCGCACTCGGGAGCGAAGTCGAGAAGCTCGGCTTCCTCTCTGGCGCGAACGACTATTGCGTTTGGGACAACTTTTCTAATCATCTCCTCGTGTTCCGGCAGGATATCGAGAGGATTGGCATTTACGTCGGCCTTGTACAGGATTCCGACTTTCTTTACACCCATAATTACCCCTTGTTTCAAGAATAGGAATTGCCGGCGAAGGCGATACAAAAAGCGCCCCCATCCCCCGCTTCGGAAGATGGAGGCCACCTTAACAGTTAATGACGAATATTTCCTGTGGGGTCTTGTGCAAACGCACGCCCCCGTGCTCGGTGATCAGGAAGTTGTCACAACACCACGCGAACGCCTTGGGGCTGGCCGCAGTCGGGTGTATAGCCACTACCATGTTCGCTTGCAGCAGCAGATCTTCTTCCACGCGGAAAGCGGGACGTTCGACGAGGTCATAGCCTTGGCCGTGAGCGAAGAGACGCTGCTCAGGCGGTAATCCCTTGCTGGCCAGGAATTTATTGAGAGTATTGAAGAGGTCGCCGGGACGCACGCCGGGCTTGGTGAGGCCCGCAATCAGCTTCTGCCCCTCAACGGCAATGTCCCAGAGTTTCAGGAGTTCCTTGGGCGCATCGCCCAGGCACCAAGTCCTGCCGATTTCGCCGTAGAAGCCGCCGGGTCCATTCGGCTCAATCATGATGATTACCTGGTCGCCCCATTGAATCTGGCGATTCTGGTAAAAGGAGTGGATGTTGGCCGCAGGCTTTCCCGCAGGCGCCGAACTCATCATGACCAACTGTTCTTCGCTGCCAAGATCGGTGAGAACGCGGGTTATTTCACTCCTGACCTGATATTCAAATTTTCCAGGCCGGATGATGGTGGGAACAGCGGCGAAGACCATGTCCTGAGTTTCAATTGCCTTGCGGACGAAGACCAACTCATCTTCGCTCTTAACCGCTTTGATCCTGTCCACCTGATCGGTGGCTTCCACGAATTGCACGCTTTGCAGATTCTCGGTCAGGTGCTTGTAGAACGCCGCCTGCATGGCGCCAAGGCCAACCAATCCGACTTTCTTGTCTTTGCGACGCTTGATGAGCTTGACAACCTCGGCTGCGTCGAGGGTGTTGGTGTAGTGCAAGGTGCGCAGATAAGGATGGTTGATACGCTCTTTCACGCCGCGGGTGGCCCAATCAAACGGTCCGGGAGGTGCAGGCGCGGCTGCACCGTGGATGATGATGGTCATTTTCTCGTCCCGAGGAAAGACGATGGTCCAGGGATAAGCCTGCTCGGTGGGAATATCCGTCAAGTAACGGCAATAACCGCCAAGGAACTGGTTGTCATTTTGCAGGACAAGACAGTCGATTCCATCAGTCTTCATCACCTTGCGAAGTGCCGACCACCTCCGCTCAAGTTCGCGAGTTGGGATTGACGAGCGAATGCGCTCATGGACGATTGCAGCAGGAGTTGCTTTCATGAAAATCTCCGGTTCGTTTACCTTGGAGCGTTTCTTAAACCGCAGGTTTTACGACTGCGGCAAAAGGAGGAAAGCGAGGAGTCATCCGTCGGGCACGCGAGGCATGTGTCTGGCAAAGATCGCGGCGCTCTCAAGATGGAATTAGTTGGCTTCTCTTACGGACCACTTTAGCATCCCCGAGATCGCTTCGCACGAATTCCTCACTCGCTCACTTTCGGTATGGACTACTTTTCAGCGCGTTTCTGCAGAAGGTACGTCACTTGGATCACTGCTTTGCCGTTTGCAATTCTCTTTCTGCGGCGGCGGTGAGCCAGCGTAGCCCTTCTTCGGTTCTTGCCGCCGGTTTGTACTCGCATCCAACCCAACCGCTATAGCCTATGCGGTCGAGGTACGCGAATAGAAAGGGGTAATTGATCTCGCCGGTACCCGGCTCGTGTCTTCCAGGATTATCCGCGATCTGAATATGGGCAATGTGCGCAAGGTTCTTCTCAATCGTGTTGGCAAGGTCGCCTTCCATGACCTGGGCGTGATAAACGTCATACTGAATGTAGACGTTATCAGAGGCAACAGCCTTGAGGATTTCAAGCGCTTGTGCCGTGCGGTTCAAATAAAATCCCGGCATGTCTCGCGTATTGCATGGCTCGATCAAGAGACGGATGCCAGCCTGTTTTAACTTGGCGGCCGCAAAACTCACATTGTCCACGACCGTGTCATGCAGCTTGAGCGGACTGACACCTTCCGGCGCAAAACCTACCAAGCAGTTCACCTGCTTACAACCTAACGCGGTGGCATATTCGATGGCTTTGCCGACCCCCTCCTGGAACTCATTGACTCTGTCGGGAAGGCAGGCAATGCCGCGCTCGCCGTTCTCCCAGTTGCCAGCCGGAAGATTGTGCAACACCTGCACGAGGCGATTCTTCTGCAGCTTCTCAACGAGCTGTTCCTTCTCATAAGGGTACGGGAAGAGGTATTCGACTCCAGAAAATCCAGCCTTTGCGGCCGACTCAAACCGATCCAGGAAGGCTACTTCGCCAAACAGCATTGAAAGATTTGCAGCAAACTTAGGCATAATTACTCTCTCCTACAGACATATCGACAGCGCCGCTTGACCCGGAAGCCCGCAACCCTGGAACTGATCAGAGCGAACCTGGGCCGTACTTTGCGCTGCACTTCACATTGATCGAGGAGCGACGGCCTTGACCGCCGCTCCCCCGGTTGCCAGATGCAGGAACGCGACAGCTATACGAACTCGCGCACGGCGTTAATCGCGCCACCCATCGAACAGTCAGCATCGCGTGATACGACTACGTCGATCAAGTACGGAACCTTCGACTTCATCGCCCGCTCGAATGCCGAGGAAAGATCTCCAGGCTCGAAGACTCTCTCGCCCTTGCCGCCAAAGGCCTCTACCAGTTTGACATTGTCGGGATAGATTTTGTTTTTGTCTCCGTCCTCTGCGTACCACAAACTGACCCCGTACTCATAGCCATACGCATACTTTTGGTTCTGACGGATCAGACCAAGGTATCCGTTGTTGACTACCACGACGATGATAGGCAGCCCGTGTTGACCGGCCATGGCGAGCTCTTCCACCATGAACAGCAAACCTGCGTCGCCCACGACACAGACACAGGGATCGTCGGGACAAGCGACCTTGGCGCCAATTGCGGCGGGCAGTTCATAGCCGAGCGTACCCGCTCCGCCCGAAGGAATGTAGCGGCGGGGCAGTTCGATGTCCTGCAACTGGCCTGACCAGATCTGCGTAATGCCGCAGCCTGCAGTGAAGATCGTGTTCGGCGGGAAGAACTTATTCAGCTCCTGGAAGACGCGGTGCGGACGGATCGGCACCTCGTTAAGTTCCATGGGGCGGTGCAGCTTCGCGCGAGTTTCAGGCAAATGCCTGACTCTCTCCGACGGCTCCGGATGATAGCCGCGCTTCTTTGCTTCTTCCAGGAGCGCAACCAGGGCTGCCTTGGCGTCCGAGACAATGCCCACATCCGCGGGAATCACATTTCCGATCTGATGAGCTTCGACGTCGATGTGGATGAACTTGCGGTCTCCCCTGTACACATCGAGTTTGCCAGTATGGCGGTCGGTAAAGCGGCAGCCAACGCCGAGGATGAGGTCGGATTCAAGGAAGGTCTTATTTCCAATCGGCTGTCCGACTTGAATTCCACAATGCCCAGAGTTCAGTGGATGCTCATAGGGAAGACCGCCTTTGCCCATATAGGTCATGATTACTGGGATCTGGAGATACTCGGCCAGTTCGCGGAATTCAGCGGTCGCGTCCGAGAGGATAACACCGCCGCCGAGAATCATGAGAGGCGCCTTGGCTGCCATGATGAGGTCCATGGCTTGGCTGATGGCTTTGGGTTCCGGCGTGGGCCGCGCCCAAGGCAATGGGCTATCCTTTTCCGGATCGTAGTCGATATCGGCCATCTGCACATCGATCGGCAGATCGATCAACACTGGCCCGGGGCGTCCGCTGCACGCCGTACGGAATGCCTCGCGCATGATCTTTGGCACATCGGCCGGATTGGTAATGCACCAGGTTGCCTTCGCGACCGTCTTGGCAATGGTCGCGATGTCGACACACTGGAATGCCTCTTTGGTAAACAAATTGGAGGCAGCGTTACCAGTGATGGCGATGAGCGGAATGGAATCCGCGTGTGCCGTGTACAGTCCGGTGACAAAGTTGGTTGCGCCCGGCCCGGAAGTGCAAATTGCCAAGGCGAGCTTTCCGGAAACCCTGAAATAACCGTCTGCGGCATGCACCGCGCCCTCTTCATGGCGTGCGATGTAGTGCTTGATTTTAGACTTTTGGAGGAATTCGTAAACAGGATTGATGGCGGCGCCGGGGATACCGAATGCGACCTGGATGCCCTCGTCTTGGAGAATTCTGACAACTACTTCTGCAGCTTTCATAGGAAATCCTTTTCAAATCAAAACATAAAGATGGTCTATCTCTAACCGGTCACACTTGCCGCACTCGCTTCCGAGTGTTTCACTTCAATCTGGGCGAGCTTCTCGTAAAACCTCACAATTGCTCCGTGGTCGAGATCGCCCATGCCGTCAACTTTAAGCGCCTGCAAGATCTCCATGACAGCGGCGGTCAATGGCAGCGGCACGCCGATTCCATGGCTGGTTTCAAGGACGTTTGCAAGGTCTTTGATGTGCAGGTTGATGCGGAATCCAGGATTGAATTTCCGGTCCATTATGAGTGGCGCCTTGGCGTCCAGAACCGTGCTTCCGGCCAAGCCGCCGCGGATCGCCTTGTACACCAGTTCGGGATCGACGCCTGCCTTGGTTGCCATCACCAACGCTTCGGAGACGGCCGCGATGTTCACGGCAACGATGATCTGATTCGCCAGCTTGGTGACGTTGCCAGCGCCAATGCCTCCGCACAGTACATAAGACGAGCCCATCGCCTTAAAAATCGGCACAATTTCGTCGAAGTCCGCCTGCGACCCGCCCACCATGATCGACATAGTGCCATCGATAGCCTTTGGCTGACCGCCGCTGACTGGCGCGTCCAGCATGCGGATACCCTTCTTGGCAAGCGCTTCGGAGACTTCGCGGCTGACAAGAGGGGCAATCGAACTCATGTCGACGACGATAGAACCTTTGGCCGCGCCTTCAATGACGCCGTTCTCGCCCAGAACCACCACCTTCACTTGCGGCGAATTGGGCAGCATAGTGATGATGATGTTGGTTTTCGAGGCTACATCCTTGGCTGAGGTGCCAACCTCGGCACCAGCCTGTTTCAGTTCTTCCACGGCGGCCTTATTGATGTCGAAGACCACGAGGCTGTGTCCAGCCTTGAGCAGATTTTTGCTCATGGGCAAGCCCATAATTCCTAAGCCAATGAATCCGATTTTGCTCATATTCGATGTATTCCCTCTGCCTTTCCGGCAATAAATTACCGAACCACGGAACCGGCCGGTTTGGTTAAAGCCTTCCTGAATCTACTAGCTCCGCTAGCGTTTTGATCCTGAACGGGTTCCCGTTCAGAGCCATGGGGCTCACTCCAATTGCGCCATGCAACTTGCCCTATAGATCCTTCAACATGCTTTCGCCAGCGATGAGGAGTCAGCTTTTCCCCGAAATGACTTTCTTCCATGTGTTCGTGCTGGAGCCGGGCAAAAAAACTCATCGGTCGACTCGCCTATACGGACAAAAACAACCAGAGAATCCGTTCTGGCCGCGTACCGAAACACAGATTGGCCGATGAAAGTAGGCGTTGGCCATTGCAATTGCTCCAACCACTAACCTCTACACACAACTCAAGGTTAGAATTTCCAGCTCCGCACATGCTCCAGGGTTGCGATCAAGCTTTCCCCATGATGGCGTTTCTATGAGTAGAAGCTTCTTGATACTCCTTTGTATTGATGAAGTCTATAACTATAGCTCAGACAGAGACGCCAAGGGAATCTTGTCCGCCGCGGGTTTGCTTTATTTGCCTTAATGTGCCCACAGGCGCAGTGCGGAAGAACTCGTCTTCATGGCTGAACTTGACCGCGCTCGGCCAGTGCTGCTGTAGATCCGGAACGAGAGGCAAATCCGCACCATTCCGGCTCGGCGGTTCGCCTAATTATCTTGAGCGAGCAGAAAGGCGGCAGCAGCTATCGCGCAGTAAAATGCAGACGCCCCCTTTCCTTTTCTATTGACAGAGACACTCAATCAGACAATACTACCTGCGATTCGATACAACCATATTGTAATTCGATACGCATGAACTTGGCATTAGCCGACTCGGGTGAATTTCCCGTGGAAAACGTCGAGCATGGACATGTTGCGCTACTTTTAATTCCAACTTTGGGGATATAGCCCGGTTGTGGCGTCTGCTTGCAGGTGCCAGGTCGGACTGGTTCAACAGGCGCAATCGTTTCTGAAGTTTTTTGGGAGAGAATAATTCAATGTTTAAGAACAGATGGTGGATCGTAGTCGCATCCTTTCTCGCGCTGATTTTCGGACAGGGAGCGGTTGAGGTATTTGTCACCGGCATATTTATAAAACCAATCTCTGAAACCCTGCACATTGGTCGCGGTGTCATCTCCAGCGCCATGGGTTTAACGAACATTCTGACAGCAGTTGCGCTCATATTTCTGGGTCCGTTGATGGACCGCATCGGGGTTCGCCGTGTTTTGCTGCCATGTTTGGTGCTGTTTGCGTTGGCAACCGGCTCTCTGTCGTTTTTGACGCCCTCAATTGCGCTGCTGTTCTTGTTGTTTGGCATTCAAGGATTTGTGGGTGCGGGACAAACTCCAACCGCGTATTCGAAAATGATCACCGCGGTATTCGACGACCACCGCGGACTCGCCCTTGGCATCGCGATGGCGGGCGTGGGTGCTGGGGTGGTGCTGCTTCCGCAATACTCCCGATATTTGCTGGCACACTACGGCTGGCGGGGGGGGTTTGTAGGAATTTGCGTTGGTATTCTCGTGATTGGCTTCCTCCCGGTAGCTCTTTGGTTCAGGGAATCCGACGAAGTGAAGGCCGCCCGCAAGCAGAAGATCAGCGCTGCGAAGCTTGAGAATCTACCCGGTGTGGAATACTCCGAGGCGCTCAAGAGCTTCCGCTTCTGGGGACTTTGCATAGCGTTCTTCTGCGCGCAAACGGCAATCAACGGAACCATGATTCACGCGGTTCCGATGCTTACCGACCGGGGCATCAAGATCGGCGTGGCGGTGGCGGCGATGAGCGCAAGCGGCCTTGCGCTGATCATTGCGCGCATTGTCGCCGGCTACCTGTTGGACCGGATCTACGCCGCCTACATCGTCATATTCTTCTTGCTTTGTCCCATGGTGGGGATCGCCATTCTTGGGCTCCGCGTTGGAGGCAGTGGAGCGCTGATAGGGGTCAGCCTTCTCGGCTTGGGAGTTGGCGCGGAGATCGACTTGGTCGCATATATCCTCTCCCGTTATTTTGGCGTCAGGGCGTTTGGCGCACTGCACGGTACTGCGTTCTGCTTCGTACTGGTGGCCAACGCGGCAGGCGAAATGATCATGGGATGGTCCTATCAGCTCCAACATAGCTACAGCACGGGCCTGATCATCATGGAAGTGCTACTGCTCATTGCAATGATCATCCAGGCCAGCCAGGGACCATATATATACCCGGCAATCAAGCCTGGAAAGGGACCGAGGGATTTGGCCGCTGCGCACTGAGCACCAGAGTTGTAGTTTGTTTCTCCGGGCTGGCTTAAGCTGGCCCGGATTTTTGTCGGCTAGAGTTCTATCGACCAAGGTAAAGATTCGAGAGAGGGCAAAAGCGGGGACGCTGTAAAGACGGTATATAATTTTCACTTTGCTTAGGAGCAGACATGGCGACATCCGGCGGGGCGCAAGGTTCCAGAACAATCAACGTCAACAAATGGATCGACGAGAGCAAGTTTAATGCTTTCCATACTGGTCTGTTGCTGCTCTGCATGTTTCTCATTATGTTCGACGGTTACGATTTGTTTGTTTACGGAGCCGCCGTTCCCACGCTCTTGAAGCTATTCAACATGAGTCCTGCGCGAGCGGGCGTGATTGGCAGTTACGCGCTGATCGGGGCGGCCGTCGGCGCACTGGTGCTCGGACCGCTTGCCGATAAAATCGGCAGGAAGAAAACAATTTTGGTGTGCGCCGCCATTTTCAGCGTGGCGACGTTCATAACCGGCACAACCAGCACCGCGAGTACGTTCGGTTTGTGCCGCTTTATCGCCGGTCTGGGCATCGGCGGATCTTTGCCCAACGTTGTGGCACTGGCTTCGGAATACGCACCTCAACGCAACCGTGCGCTGACGGTCGCAACGATTATGTCGGGAATGGTGCTGGGCGGCATCGTTGCAGCCGGCCTCAGCATTTGGTTATTCCCACTCTTCGGATGGAGATCGGTGTTTTATGCGGGAGCAATCCCACTGCTGTTTCTTCCGCTGCATATGAAGTATCTGCCCGAGGCGCCGGTTCAACTGATCAAGACAAACAAGCTGAAGGAGCTGAGGAGTATCCTGGCGCGGGTGCGACCGCAGGAAGCGCTGCCCGCGGACGCGACATTCGAGATCAACCGGGGAGGCGGCAAGTCTCCTATCGTCGATTTGTTCCGGGAAAAGCGGGGCGTGAGCACGGTTCTGATCTGGATTCTGTATTTCATGAGTATGTACATGATCTACGGGCTGGGTGTATGGCTGCCGAAGATGATGATGAACGCGGGCTTCGCGTTGAGTTCTGGTTTGTGGCTGATGCTGGTTCTGAACCTTGGGGCCTTCATCGCCAGCCAAATTGCCGGGTTGGCAGCCGACCGACTGGGGCCCAAGTATACGATTGTGGTTTGCTTCCTGCTGACCTTTGCCTCCATCGCGTTGCTGAGTCAAACCAGAAATTTCTATCTGCTGTTGATTCTGGTCGCCCTGGCTGGCGCGGGCAACAATGCCGGACAAAACATCGCGCATAGCTATGCTTCGCTGTATTACCCGCCAACGATGAGATCGACGGGGATGGGCTTTGCCTTCGGACTTGGCCGCTTTGGTGCGATCTTCGGTCCGGCGATCACGGGATTGCTGATGTCCATGCACATGTCGTTGTTTGGCAGCTTCATGAGTTTGGCGGTGCCTGGTTTGGTCGCGGCCGCGGTGATGATGCTCATTCAGGATAAATACAGCTTTTCACGGCGATAGCAGAGGGGCGGGGTGCCTTCCAACGACGGATCTGTCCTACCCAAGCCGAAGCGGCTGCTCGGGAACGATTAACCAGGAGAGCAATGGTTTGGGGAGGGGGAGTAGCAACTTAGGTAATCTTTTCGCAAAGTCCACGCGATTGCCCAGTTGATCAGGGGGAAGGGCGCAGGCGATTACGAAAAGGTCAATCCCTGGGCGGATCGAGGTTCGGGGTCGCGTTCTTTGCCGGTGAAGTAATATTCGGTCGGGGAACTGGATCACTGGTCACAATCAGCTTCTCTGGTATTGATCGAATGGACAACGTCTTGAAAGATCACGGCCACTCGCCCCCAGAGTTGGAAAAGAGCCAACTCTGATGGGGCACCCGCGTGCGGCTTCTGTTCATGAATATTTGGTTGACAAACGTTCTCATTTGGATCAGAGTACCGCGAAACTACATGTACATGCATCGCCGCTACTAGAGAAAATTCTGGCATTCCCTCATGCCACAGTTGCGGCGAAAACGGACTGAGGTGCAAGCGAGGCCCCTTGTTCACTGTGCGTGCGGTGGAAGGTACACTCATGAAAAACGAAGCAGGTGTTCAAGAGTTTAAGACTGTAGCTTGGTCGGCAGGCCCGGGATGCCACGGTAGCTGCGGCCAAAAAATCTATGTCAAAGACGGCAAGATGATCCGGATTGAGGGCGATGAAAACAATCCCTGGAGCCAGGGACGCTCTTGCCCTCGCGTGTTGGCTCTAAGCCAATACATGTATCATCCCGACCGTATCACGGCCCCGCTGAAGCGGGTTGGCGCTCGCGGTGAAGGTAAGTTCGAACGGATCTCGTGGGATGAGGCCTTCGACACTTGCGAGAAGAAGCTGCGTGGCATCCGCGATCAGTTCGGAGCTGAATCGGTCGTCTTCGTGCAGGGCACCGGCCGGGACGTGGGCGGACCGATTTCCTTCCTGGCATACAGCTATGGAAGTCCCAACTGGGTGCAGCTCGGCCTATCTGGACAATCCTGCTACACGCCACGGCTAGCGGGTATGAAGGGCACGCTGGGCGACTTTTGCGTCGCCGACTGCTCGCAATTCCTGGAGAAACGCTACGACGATCCGGAGTACAAGTTCCCTGAAGTAATGATGGTCTGGGCGCAGTACCCGCCCGCGACTTGTCCTGACGGTTTCTATGGCCATTGGATCGTCGACTGCATGCGTAAGGGGGGGACACAGATTATTGCCATCGATCCACGTCATACGTGGATGACCTCACGCGCAAAGTATCACTTGCAGTTGCGCCCGGGCACTGATGGCGCGCTCGCACTAGGGATGCTTAACGTGATTATCAACGAGGAACTCTATGACAAGGAGTTCGTAGAGAAGTGGACGTTCGGGTTTGATAAGTTGAAGGAGCGTGTGCAGCAGTATCCGCCCAGTAAGGTCGCCGAGATAACCTGGGTTCCGGAGAGGCTCATCATCGAGGCGGCTCGCTGCTATGCCAAGGCAAAGCCAGCCGGTCTACAGTGGGGGTTGGCCGTGGATATGGCTCCCGAAGGAACGACTGTTGCTCAAGCCATCACACAGCTATGGTGCATCACCGGCAATGTGGATGTGCCTGGGGGCAACATCTTTGGCAAGCCGTCGCATGGCGTGACTACCTATCCGTACGCCACCGAGGAGTTGGTCGCGCTATATGGCCAAGAGCTCGTAACAAAGATGAACGCTAAGCGCATCGGGGCGGACCGGTATCCCATGGTCAAGGGATTTCGCGGTTGGGCCCAGCCTGATGATGTTATCGACCAGATTGATTCGGGGGTTCCTTATCCGATCAAAGGGGCGTGGATTCAAACCGCCAATATCCTAGGTGGACAAGCGGCCCGGATGAGATTCCACTACGACGCGCTAAAAAAGTTGGACTTTGTCGCGGTAGTCGACTTGTTCCACAATCCGACGACTATGGCGCTAGCCGACATAGTGCTGCCCGCAGCGACCTTTGCCGAGAAAGACGGTTTTCGCTCTTGGTGGGCGCCGCTGGGGGTAATCCAGAAGGCGGTCCAGGTAGGAGACTGCAAGTCTGACTACGAGATCAACCTGGAATTGGCCAAACGCCTCAACCCCGAGGTCGGCAAGAAATTCCCCACGGTCAAAGACTTGATCAACAGTCGTTTGGCAGTGGCCGGAACTAACTTCGACGAAATGGTTGCCAAGGGATCGTGGGCAATGCCGGTTAATGGCCCCTACAAGCCGTACCGCCGGCACGAGCGCGGGCTTCTCCGACCCGACGGGAAGCCTGGTTTCAACACCCCCAGCGGCAAGGTCGAGTTGTGGTCGCAAATCTATGAAGGGTGGGGCATTGATCCACTGCCTTTCTACACCGAACCGGCACAAAGCCCTATCAGCACGCCGGAGCTCTATCAGAAATATCCGCTCATCATGATTTCGGGAACGCGGAGCCCGCTGTTCTTCCACTCCGAGCACCGTATGATTCCCTGGCTGCGCGAGAAGCTGCCGGAACCGTTAGTCGATATCCATCCTGACACGGCAAAACAACTGGGAATCTACGATGGCGAGTGGGTCTATATCGAAAATGACATGGGCAAAGTCAGACGCAAGGCGAACTATAGCCTCACGGTGCACCCAAAGATGATCAACACCATGCATGGTTGGTGGATGCCTGAGGAAGAAGGTGCTGAGCCCAACCTTTTCGGCGTGTGGAAGTACCAGATCAATCAGATCATCCCCGGCCCGCAACACAGCAAATCGGGTTTCGGGGGCGGTCAATACAAATGCACGCTGGTCAAACTTACGAAGATGCGGGACGGAGAGGTATAGCTATGTCCAAGTATGGGCTGCTCATAGATTACGACTTCTGCACTGGCTGCCACACATGCGAGGTTGCCTGCCAGCAGGAGCACGAATATCCGGCCGGCAAGTGTGGCATTAAGGTAACTGAATTCGTCGCTCCGGGGCTCCATAAGCCCATCAGCATCGATAATGTTCCGTTCCCAACCGATCTATGTGACCTGTGCGCCCAGAGGACGGCGCGGGGGGAATTGCCGTCATGTGTAAAGCACTGCCAAGCGGCCTGTATGTCTTATGGTCCGCTTGCTGAACTCGTACGGCAGATGGAGAGCAAGGCAAAGACGGTTCTGTTCCGGCCGAGATAATGGCTGGGTTTGTTATCTCCAGCTCCTTGGGTTACCCGCGAGCTTAGTGAATCGCGGTCATGAATCGCAATATGACAAGTTTGAAGTGCTTAGTGAACTACTCAGGTAACAATCCTGCGACTTAAGTTTTCGTCAATGGTTTGGAGTCTTAACTGGAGCGATTTCAACTCTGCCGCTAAGAAGTCCAGAAAGACACGCATGCGCACAGGGATTTCGCGGTTGGCATAGATCGCAAAGAGCTCGATCTCATTGCTCCAGTGTTCGGTGAGAATCGACACGAGCCTTCCACTCGCGAGGTCTTCGGGGACATCCCACAGGGCCTTGAAAGCGATACCTTTTCCGGCCAGAGCCCAATCATGCATCACCTCACCGCTGGTTGTGGTGAGGTTGCCTTTCACCCTGACCTCGATGCGCTTTGTGCCATTGTGAAAAACCCAGGAGTCAAAGACTCGTCTGCCTCGAACCAGGCAAATGCAATTGTGCTTTAGAAGATCCTCCGGCGTCTGCGGACTGCCGTATTTCCTGATGTACTCCGGTGAGGCGCAAGCCACTCGCTTGGTGGAGAGAACTTTCCTGACAAGGATGCTGGTATCGGCGGGCAGGATTACGCGAAGTGCAATGTCGATGCCGTCGTCGATTATATCCCCCCCGGCATCGGATAACGCAAGATGCACCTGGATCGCCGGATAACGGTCACTGAATCGGGAGATCAGCGGAGCGATTTGTTTCCGGCCAATATCCATTGGCGCTCCAATCCGCAACTTGCCTTTCGGGACAATTCCCCCCAGGGAGACTGCTGCTTCAGCCTCGTCAATGTCCGCCAGGATCTGGAGGCAGCGCTCGTGCAGAAGTTCGCCTTCCTCGGTGAGGTCGAATTGGCGGGAGGTTCGGACCACGAGGCGCACTCCCAAGCGCGATTCAAGGGCGGTGAGACGCCTGCTCATGGCGGCGGCGGAAGAGTTCAGCGCCCGGGCGGCGGCGGACAAGTTGCCTGCCGCAACAATTGCGGCAAATAGACGGAGATCGCTGATTTCGTCAGTCATGGAGTAGGCTCCTGAGTCATCTTTGTGTTTAGCGCAAAGGTACTGTTTATTTTATCTGACTACTCAAGGTTCTTCAGCCGACCTAGGATCAGCCTAACGATGATCGCATGGTTTTGGGGTATCCAGATTTCAGGTGACGCTCTGTAACAGCTTTCTGGAGAGGCTTGGATGCAGCTCCGGGGAGGCTTTGAGCGAACGGGTTGGATCTCAGACGGCTATGGCTCACGAAGCGATTTGGCGGAAGCAGTCTCCGATACCGACCAGAGGCGGGGCTACATGGGAGTGGCGATGTCCATGGACGAAGGTGAAGAACTTCGAATCCAGTTTGCCGGGGCGACCCCAAGCATAGCGGAAGTTTAAGTACTCCACAGAGGAACCAGTTATGTTCGCGAAGATACGATTTTCCATAACGCTGCTTGGATTAGAAAAAGTTCTGCGGATTACGGCGCTTCGTTATCCTGCGTTCGCAGCGCGGCTGAAGGAAAAAAATTTTGCCGCACAGATCAAACTTCGCGATGACTCGCAAGGGCGCTGCTTCTACTTCAAGGATGGCAAGGTAACGTCGAAGGCCGGAGTGCATCAGGCCGGTGTGGTGATGGCATTCCAGAGCGCCGAACTTGCAGTGAGCATCATGAAACCGGATCGCAATCAACTGGACTTTCTGCATGCGGTGAAGAATTTCCAGATGGAAGTGCAGGGGCCGGACGAGCTAGCGGTATGGTTTGCCGAAACCCTGGGCATGATCCTGACCGCCGGCGTCGAATATGGAACGTCGCTGGGTAACGGGGAGAAGCGCTACACCAATAACACGAACGGCGGTCCGGTATTCGTTACGGTGAAGGACGACAAGATCATTCGAATCACGCCGGTCGAGTTCGACGGCGAAGACGCTCAGCCATGGACGATCAAGGCTCGCGGTAAGAGCTTTACGCCGCCACGAAAAACGACGATCAGCAGCCACACGCTGGCATGGAAATCGATGGTCTATTCGCCGAATCGCCTGCTGTATCCGATGAAGCGGGTGGATTTCGATCCCAAAGGCGAGCGCAATCCACAGAACCGCGGGAGCTCCGGCTACGAGCGAATCAGCTGGGATGAGGCTCTGGACATTGTTGCGGGCGAAATTCAGCGGGTGAAGCATGAACACGGGCCGGGCGCGATCATGAACGGAAGCGGATCGCACCACACATGGGGGGCACTGGGATATTGGCTCAGCGCGCGGCTTCGCTTCTTCAATACGATCGGCTCGACGATCATCGTTCATAACCCGGACAGCTGGGAAGGATGGTTCTGGGGGGCAGCGCATCACTGGGGGAGTTCCGCCCACAACGGCGGCGCCGAAACCTACAGCACGGTTGAAGACTGCATGAAAAATGCCGAAATGATCGTCTTCTGGTCGAGCGATCCGGAGGCGACCAGCGGGGTCTATGGCGCTCATGAGGGGACCGTTCGGCGGCAGTGGTTGAAGGAGCTCGGCATCAAGCTGGTTCATATCGATCCGTATTACAACCACACCGCGGCATGGCTTGGAGGCAAGTGGCTTGCGCCGAGGCCGGGCAGCGACAGCGCGATGGTGCTGGCGATTGCCCATGTGTGGATCACGGAAGAACTGTACGACAAGGAATATGTTGCACAACGAACCCTGGGCTTCGAGAAATGGCGCGACTACATTCTGGGCAAAGAAGACGGGATCGCGAAAACACCGGAGTGGCAGGAGAGCGAGACCGGCATCCCGGCGAAGGACGTTCGAGCCCTGGCGCGGGAGTGGGGAAGCAAGAAGACCTACCTTGCCGCTGGAGGGGTCAATGGCTTCGGATCGGCGGGCAGAACAGCGACAGGTACGGACTGGGCGCGCGGAATGGTATGCCTGATGGGCATGCAAGGGCTCGGCAAGCCGGGGGTGAATGTGGGCTGCCTGCAGCAGGGTTCGCCGGTCGATACGCGCTTCTTCTTCCCTGGTTACTCCGAGGGCGGATTCTCGGGAGATCTCCAAGGGACGGCGATGGCGATGAACCTGTACCAGAAGATGCCGCAACTGCCGACGATGAACACCGTCCAGCAGTGGATACCAAGGTTGAAGATTCCGGAAGCCATCATGGAGGGTAAGTGCGAGGGCTATCCGACCGATCCGCGCACGATTGAAGGACAGTTCTTCAAGTTCCAGTATCCGTCGCCCGGTCACTCACCGGTGAAGCTGTACTACAAGTACGGTGGCTCGCATTTTGGCACGATGACGAATACGAGCCGTTACGTCAATATGTACCGGACGGATAAATTAGAATGCGTAATCAACCAATCGATCTGGTTCGAGGGCGAAGCGAAGTTCGCCGACGTCATCCTGCCGGCATGCACGAACTTCGAACGCTGGGACATCGGCGAGTTCGCGAATTGCGGCGGATACCTGCAGCATGCGTTCACGCAATGTAACCACCGCGTTGCGGTGTTACAGCATAAGTGCATTGAGCCGCTGGGCGAGTCGAAGTCGGATTTTCAGATTTTCCTCGATATTGCGGAACGTCTGGGTGTGGGAGCAGGTTTTTCAGAGGGCTCGACGGAACTCGATTGGTGCAAGCGCTACTTTGAAGCGACGGACCTGCCGCAGCGGATCTCGTGGAAGAAGTTCCTGAAGAAAGGCTATTACGTTGTTCCAGCGCCATCGGAAAAACTGCGCGATCCAGTTTCGTACCGATGGTTTGCCGAAGGGCGGAAGAAGGATACTCCCGAACTGACGCCGTTGCCGGCTGATTATTCCGGCAGTTTCCGCAAAGGAATGCAGACTCAATCGGGCAAGCTGGAGTTTGAATCGTCGAGTCTGAAACGATTTGATCCGGATGACCCGGAGCGGCAGCCGATTATGAAATACGTCCCCGCCTGGGAAGGCCCGCACGCGACGGAGTTGTATGCAAAGTACCCGCTGCACCTGGTCTCACCGCATGCACGGTTCACATTCCACACGCAAAGCGACGGCAAGGACAGCACGATCAACGATATCAAGGACCACCGCGTGCTGATTGACGGCTGCTACTACTGGATCGCGCGAATCAACCGCCGCGACGCTGCTTCACGGGGCATCGGCGAAAACCAGCTTGTGAAGGTGTTTAATGACCGCGGCGCGGTGATCTGCGCGGCGCAACTGACCGAGCGCGTGCCGCCGGGATTGGTGCATTCCTACGAGTCATCGGCGGTTTACGATCCGATCGGCGAGCCGGGCAAATCGCCCGATCGCGGGGGGTGCATCAACCTCCTCACGCCGAGCCGAATGATGATCAAGAAGTCACACAGCATGGCCGCATTGTCCTGCCTGGTTGAGGTTGAGACGTGGAAGGGCCGGGAGATGGATCAAGAGGTGGCGCAGTGAAGAAGTGGCACATGATTATCGATGTTTCCAAGTGCGAAGACTGTAACAACTGCTCGCTCGCCTGCAAGGACGAGCATGTGGACAACGAGTGGCCCGGCTACACCGTTTCACAGCCGCTCCACGGGCAGCGCTGGATGGATGTGGCGCGCAAGGAGCGCGGGCAGTTTCCGCTTGTCGATGTTGTGTACCGTCCGACGACCTGCATGCAATGCGCAGATGCGCCATGCATGAAAGCATCGCATGGCGCGATCAGCAGGCGGGACGACGGTATTGTTCTCATCGATCCGGAGAAGGCAAAAGGACAACACGAGCTGATGAATGCGTGCCCCTACGGGATGATCTGGTGGAACGAGGAGCGCCAGGTACCGCAGAAATGCACGTTCTGCGCGCACCTGCTGGATCAGGGTTGGAAAGAGCCGCGTTGCGTTCAGGCATGCCCGACCGGCGCATTGCAGGTGAAATGCATTGAAGATTCGGAGATGGCGCGCATTGCAGCGTCAGAGGGGCTGGAGTGCTCGCATCCGGAGTACAAGACCGATCCACAGGTTTACTATGCGAATCTGCAGCGCTTCGACAGATGCTTTATCGGCGGCAGCATAGCCATGGGAAGGGACAGCACGGTCGATTGCGCCACCGGCGCAAAGGTTGCGCTGCAACAGGGCGGGCAGACGGTTGCGCAAACAACCACGGACGAATTTGGCGATTTCAGGTTCGACGGGCTGGAGCCCGGCAGCAGCGGGTACAGCATTGACGTTCAACTCGAAGGCTTCAATAATAGGACGCTGCCGGTGCCGGAGCTGAGCACGAGCTTGAGCCTGGGTACGATTTTCCTGGACACATCGGATCAGCATGCGGGTTAAATAGAAGGCGAAAAGATGTCTTCATATCTTTCATAAATGAGAAGGGGAAAGATGAAATTCGATAAGCCTGACTTTATAAAACCATGGAAGTTCGCACTGGAAGAACATTTTGCCATTCCCGAGACCGTCGGTGACTCGGAGAAGTATGGGGAAAAAGACACCTGGGGCGCGATCAAGAAGAACCTGCTCGATTTGCAGAATCAGCGGATCGAGGGCATGGACAAGACAGGCATCGAACTCAGCATCCTGTCGCTAAACTCCCCGGGGATCCAGGCGATCCTCGACGTGAAGAGAGCCGCGGAAGTGGCGCGGATTGCAAACGACAACGTAGCGGAGGGCATTTCGCGTCGTCCGGACCGCTTCCGATCCTTTGCCGCGCTGGCGATGCAGGATCCCGATGCGGCCTGCAAGGAACTAAACCGCTGCATTAAAGATCTTGGTTTTGTCGGCGCTTTGATCAACGGCTTCTCGCAGGTTGGCGAGGAGGATACCTCCGTCTATCTGGATGAGCCGCGGTATCGTCCGTTCTGGGCTGAAGTCGAGAAGCTGAATGTTCCCGTGTACCTGCATCCTAGGGAGGTTCTTCCCAGCCAGCAAAAGGCGTATGAGGGACACCCGTGGTTGCTTGGCGCCGCGTGGGCGTTCGGTGCGGAAACGGCTCTCCATTCCTTGCGTTTGATGTGCAGCGGCCTGTTTGACGAGCATCCCAAGTTGAAGATCATCCTTGGCCACCTTGGCGAAGGCCTGCCGTTCTCAATCTGGCGGGCTGAACACCGGATCACGATCAATCCACGTGGGATTCCCGCGAAGAAGAAGATCTCGCAGTACTTCTACAAGAACTTCTGGGTAACCACGAGCGGCAATTACCGGACTCAGGCGCTGATTAACACGATTCTGGAGATGGGCTCAGACCGCATCCTCTACTCCACCGATTATCCGTTCGAAAGCATGGTCGAGACGGAAGAATGGTTCAATTCCGTGGATATCGCGCTGGACGACCAGGTGAAGATCGGACGCGTCAATACCGAGAAGCTGTTCCATCTGGAAGAGAAGGCCTCGAAGGTGTCACCGGCAACAGCGGGCAGGTAGAGGAAGTGTATCCGCAGCAGGGTAAGCGCGCGAACAATGGGATCGCACGCGTGTTTTTTATTGCGGGGCAGGGTCGGCAACCGCGAGCGGCTGCCAACGGCCCCGGCTACTGGCAGAATCTTCCTCGTCAACCGGACCGCGGCATGCTGCCCGTCCCACCTTAGCCGCGCAAAAACAGCGCGTCGAAGGTGGGGCACCCGTGGATACATCTTTTAGGGAGCCGCCCTGGACAATCAATAAGGAAAATGAATTGGTTCAATCGTGATACGCGCAGTTTGTTTTTTTGTTGTGAATTTCTGAATTTCGGTGTAACTTCAACAAACCCTAGGGGCAAGTCAAATGTACCGTTTCTCAGTACGATTGAGGGACGGGTATGTCGACGGGACCGGCACTTCAACGCTTGGCGGAAGTGGTGTCGGAATCTCCGCGGGTAGATCCCGAGACGAAGAAGGAGCCGTTTAAGCGGAAGGTGCAACTGGCGTTCGAGAGTGGGCGACAATTTATCGACAATGCTGGCGGGTGTGGTTAATTTCCAGCTTTTCGGTACAGACATCGCTCTTCGGATTGTGCGGGCTCTGGTAACTGCTTTCCTCTTGGCCACCTGGCATTGAGGAAGTTAATGGCCGTCGATTGACGTCCTAGTGAAATCTCTTTGAGTGGCCTCTCGAACAAAGATTCGACAGGCAGAAAGGAAATCTATCGTGCGCAGAATTTTGATACTTGTTGCTTTGCTTGCGCTTTGCGCTTCGGTTGTCATGGCATCCGATTCCAACCTGAACAACTCGGCGGGGAATTCGGTGGCCGTAACTGCGGACACAGCCTCATCCCCAACTCCAGACCAGGCCCCAGCCCCAATGATGAAGCCAGCCCCAATGATGAAGCATGAGGGGCCGCCTCCGACACCAGAGGGACTCTCGTGGCGGACGATCGTCGGCGATAAGTTCATCGACAAGACCGGTCTGAAGGTTGACTTCATCTTTGAGGGCGGCTTTTCGGCGAATAATGTCTCCGATAGTTCGGTGAAGAATTCGGGCGGCGGTTCGGCGAACTTCCCGAACGGTCAACCGGGAGACTTGGGATTCCAGCTTCAGAGCATGTGGACCTTCGTGCATCGCGATGCGAAATCCAACATGTTGCCGCGCATCACTCCGATTCCTCCGCCGATGTTCAAGCATTTTGACTGGGGCTTCGACGCTGACGGCTTCTATGGCCGCAGCGGCCAGCCATGCGGGATGCCCGGCTTTGACCAGACATGGGGAATCAACGAACCGGGAGCAAGCAACCCGGCTGCCGCAAACGCGACCAAGCAGAATTTCCTGTGCATGCCGAACGCTTACGGGCAGATCTATTTTCCTGTCTTCAAGGGCATTGAGATCACCGGCGGCCGCTACGGAGATGGCCTTGGCTTTGAAATTCCTCCGCAAGTCACGCACGGTCCGAACTTCTTCTACTCACACACGTATGCGTTCTATTCATCGGCCTGGCAGGTTGTTGGTGTGCTCGCCACGGCAAACCTGATGCACAGCCCGAAGAATGGTTACCTGATGGCCGAATTTGGCCTCAACAACGGCGAACAACTCGCCACATCCGGCACCGGCAATACCATGGAAGGCTATGAAGGCGCGCTGCGCTGGAAGGCCCCACACATGAACAGCAGCATCGACTACTCCTTCCGAGCCGCGAGTGGCAACATTAAAACGGTTGGCGGCGCTCCGATCAACCCGCTTTATATCGGCCCGGTTTATCCGATCCTTTCTCCCGTTAACCAGAACCGGTGGCGTCAGGACCTGGTCCTTCAACACGAATTCAATCATAAATTGAGCGCGCAGATTGAAGGCCTGTACTGGAAGCAGGACGGCAACAAAGCGAACACGGTCAATGTGGTCGTAGGTGGTCCATTTGGCGGCGATCACGCTGCCGGCGTCAATGGGCGCGTGGTCTATAACTTCAACCCGAAGTTTGGCGTAGGCGCACGTCTGGAGGCTTTCCACGATCAAAATGGCTTCTTCCTGCTGCCGTTGAATCTTTACCATGTGGCGACGGAGAGTGGCGTTGTTGCGAAGGAATCCTACGGAACCTTCACGGACGCCACGTTTGGCGTAAACTTCAATCCGATCCCGAACATCAGGATTCGCCCTGAAATTCGCTTCGACCATAACGGCAATGGTGCTTTCGGCTCTGCAAATGCTTTGGTCTTCAGTGGCACGAACGCTCCGAAGGACAACATGACGTCGTTCAACATGGACCTGATCTTCATGTTCTAACCTTGACTTGAACGAGGTTGAGTTGTAGTTTTCCGGCATCAATAACACCGAACGGCCACTGCTGACAGTGGCCGTTCGAATTGAAGCACATTTGCGTCCGATCTGGAGATTCCGTGGTGGAACGCGATCGGACTCCTTCGGTAGTATTGTTCGGTGTAGACTGGGAGGGCCGAAGCCTGAAGACTTCGGCTTTTCCATAAACCAGGAAAATGGAATCGCTATGAGTGAGCCAGTTCGTGCGCAGCGCCTTGTGGTTGGAATCAGCGGTGCCAGTGGCGCCATTCTCGGTATTGATCTGCTGAAGACGATGAGGCAGCAGTTTCCGTCGTGGGAGACGCACCTTGTAATCTCCGGGGGCGCCCGCCGGACGATTGAACAGGAAACGAGTTATTCGATTGAGGAAGTGGAGTCACTGGCTACGAAATGCCATTCTCTGGAGAATATCGGAGCCAGCATCGCGAGCGGCACGTTCAAGACGGCGGGCATGGTGGTGGTGCCTTGCAGCATGAAGACGGTGGCCGGAGTCGCCCACGGAATGTCGACCAATCTGCTGCTACGCGCGGCCGATGTGACGATCAAAGAGCGCCGCAAACTGGTGCTTGTGGCGCGGGAGTCGCCACTGAGTTCGATTCATCTTCATAACCTGACCATGGTTGCCAGCGTGGGAGCCATTGTGATGCCGCCTGTTATGACCTTCTATAACCATCCGCGCTCGATCGAAGACATGACGCGCCATATTGTCGGAAAGATTCTCGACGTCTTCGATCTGGAAATCGGAGGGTTTCAGCGATGGGCTCCAGAGGAAGCTGGAGAGAAGAGTCCGTAAGCTGATTGAGCACCGGAAGGAACAATCGCACAAGAATCAGGATCGGCGGACTTGGCTTGGGCGGACGCTGTCACCTTGCATTCGTATGTAACTTCTCAGGAACGGTCGGTGGAAGCATTCAAATACCAGGGAATGTCGATCACCGTTATCCTCGTGTTTTCCCTGTAATTGAGGAGTCCCTTCAGAAGCTGAGGGCGGTTATTGTGAAGCAGGAAGTTATACCAGTGGTTCTCAATCAGTTCCGGAACGAGGATGGCGAGATTGCGGTTTGGATTTTCACTTTGCAGTTTCAAGGCATATTCCACAATCGGCGATACGACAAAGCGGAACGGAGACTTGAGCACGATCAACGCAGGCACGGGAAGCTGAGCGCTTCTCGCGGGTAATTCGACGAGTGTGCTCCAACGCTGCTGGATGTTTTCGTCATCCTCGCCACATTCAACATGAACAAAGCTGATCTCTTTTGAAATCGACCATGCGAATCGCAGAGTCTTTTCAGAGACCACGCTCCATTTTTCGATAGGAATCAGGACAATCGGTTCACCGAGGTTCTTCGTATTCACGACTCTGTCGAGTGCTGTTGCCCGCTCCACGCGCCTGTAATGCCGATGGATGGAATACATCAGCAGAATCAAGGCTGGAATCAGCAGCACGGTGATCCATGCCCCTTCGGCGAACTTGGCGATCAGCACTACGCAGACGGTGATGCCGGTGGCAATTGCGCCAACGCCGTTGATTGCCATGTTCTTGCCGCTGCCGCTTCCGCGGTGGTTCTTCCAGTGGATCACCATGCCAGCCTGGGAGAGGGTGAACGCAAGAAACGCACCGACGGCGTAGAGCGGAATCAGCCGATCTGTCACGCCACGGAAGATTGCAAGCAAAAGCCCTGTCAGCAGAGCCAGGGCATAAACTCCCGGCGTGTAGACAAGCCTGCGTCCGCGCAAGGTGAATGCATGGGGCAGGAAGCCATTGCCGGCAATGGCACGCGCCAGCCGGGGAAAGTCGGCGAAGGCGGTGTTCGCCGAGAGCGATAAGACAATCAAGATGGATACGATGCTGGTCCAGTAGAAAACGCCTTTACCCATGATGGCCGCGATCAGTTGCGACAAGACACTTTGATACCCTTGCACTCCCGGCACCGTCGCAGCCACTCCGTAGACGGGCGAAAGATATGCGATGCCTCCGAGCATCACCATCAGGATGGCGATGATAATGGTGAGCGTCAATCGGGCGTACTTGTCGGTGGGCTCGCGGAAGGCCATGACCCCGTTGCTGACGGCTTCCACTCCGGTCATTGCGGTGCAGCCGCTGGCAAAGGCGCGCAGGATGAGCCATGCGCCAACCACCGCAGTTGCGGTGGTCAGGCGCGGCGGAGCAATCACGGGAACGGGATGACCGCCCGCAAGCAGGGTTTTTGCCACGCCAATCACAATCATCGCCAGCAGGCACGCGATGAACAGATACGTCGGCAGCATAAAGAGGCCGCCGGTTTCCTGTACTCCACGCAGATTCACCAGGGTGAGAACCACCAGTATCCCGAGGCAAATGACCAGGGTGTGAGCTTGTAATGTAGGCACCGCTGAAACCAGCGCGCCCACCCCTGCCGAGATGCCAACCGCGGCCGTCAATATGTAGTCAATCATCAGCGCGGCTGCCGCCAGCAGTCCCGGCCATACTCCCAGGTTTTCGGTCGCCACCGTGTACGAACCGCCGCCCTGGGGATACGCAGCGATCGTCTGGCGGTAGGAGAAGTAAACAATCCCGAGCAGGACAAGAATGCTGATGGTGATCGGCCAGATGTACCAGATGCCCGCCATTCCGAGAGGAATCAGGAGGGTGAGCGCAGCCTCCGGCCCGTAAGCGGCCGAACTGAGTGCGTCCAGTCCAAATACTGGAAGACCCTTTCCAGGGCCGATTCTCTCGGCTTTGTCCTCTTCGGTCGCTAACGGACGTCCGAGGAGCATATCAACAATCATGGAATCCAATCCATCTAGTTAAGGCGGAATTTTCGATTCAGCTCCCACCAGCCACAGACTATATGCACCGTGAGGGTCGCGCATACTATTTTTTCTTTGGCCGAAGCGAGGTCTTGGCCCATGGTTGAAAAGTCCTAGAAGGCTGCGGAAAAAGTCGATGCACAGCTTCGAATCGAGTGTCATGCTGAGAGGCAGCGCGCCCGCGTCCGGGCGCGCGTAGTCGAAGCACCCCTATTTGTGCAAGGACTTGCAAGTAAGTAGGGGCCCTTCGACTCGCGGCAACCTCAGCCGCTCGCTCAGGGTGACACACTAAAGGGCACTTTTTCAGCAACCTGCTAGAAGCGGTCTCATCAATGGCTTGAGGCGTCTGGAGGGCTTTGCCTCAGCGGCTAAAGCCGCGTGAAACCTTTTTCCTGCGGCAGGATTGAAGTCGTGCCTTTTCAAAACCGATTTATGAGACCACCTCTAGTCCAATGCTCTTCCGAACGGCTCGAACTAGTCTGCCGCGCTGGGGGTTGGGCCAGCCCCCTGGGGAACGAAGTTATGCTGCTTCCGCTGCATCCGCAGACGCAGCCGATCAAATGCCAGGTAAACCACCGGCGTGGTATAGAGCGTGAGCAACTGACTCAGCAACAGGCCTCCGACAATGGTGATGCCAAGCGGCCGGCGAAGCTCGTAACCCATGCCCGTTCCCAGCGCCAACGGCAGAGCGCCCAGCAAGGCGGCCATGGTCGTCATCAGGATTGGACGGAAGCGCAGCATGCAGGCTTCGAAAATCGCGTCGGCTGGACTCTTTCCTTCCTGGCGCTGTGCCTCAAGGGCAAAGTCGATCATCATGATGGCGTTCTTTTTTACGATTCCAATCAACAGCACGATGCCGATGATGGAGATGATGTTCAGATCCTGCTTGAAGAGCAACAATGCCAGCATGGCACCGACGCTTGCCGAGGGCAGAGTGGAGATGATTGTAAGTGGATGAACCAGGCTCTCATACAAAACACCGAGAACGATGTACACAGCGAGTAGAGCCGTCAGAATCAGAATGGGCTCGGTGCCGAGAGATTGCTGGTAGGCGAGCAAGGTTCCGGCAAAGAATCCTTGAATCGAAGAGGGAGTGCCAAGCCGCTTCTGCATCTGGTTGATGGCCAGCGTGGCATCGCTCAAAGACACATTCGGCGCGAGGTTGAATGAAACAGTGACCGAAGGAAACAAGCCGGTGTGACTGATGGCCAACGGGGTTGTGTTCGTCTGGCCCTTGGCCACAGTCAGCAGCGGAATGTTGCCACGGCTGGAGGTTTGAAGGTAGATGTCTTTCAATCCCTCCGGGCTTTGCCAATACTGAGGAGCAACCTCCAGAATGACGTAATACTGGTTGAGCTGGGTGTAGATGATGGACACTTCCGATTGACCGAATGCGCCGTATAACGCTGAGTCCAGCGACTTCGCGGTAAGTCCGAGCTTTGCCGCGGTGACGCGGTCATAGGTCATCAACTCCTCAAGGCCGCCATTCTGCTGGTCTGAACTCACGTCCTGCAGACCGGGCAGGCGCTTCATCTCGGTAAGCAGGACGGGGCCCCACTTGGTAAGATCCTTTACGTTGTCGGATTGCAGAGTGTACTGATAGAGCGCATTGCCGCCGCGGCCGCCGATGCGAAGATCCTGCGAAGCCTGGAGGAAAGCGGAGGCCACAGGCAGACGATTCAATTGAGGGCGCAGACGGCCGATGATCTGAACCGCATTGGACTTACGTTGCGCGAGCGGTTTGAGGGCAATATAGATGGAGGCTGTATTGGTGGCGCTATTGCCGCCGGTAGACGCAATTACGTTTTCCACCGCCGGGTCATTCTTGATCACGTTTGCGATTTGTTGAATGGAATTGTTCATGGCGGAGAAAGACGAATCCTGCGATCCCTGCACTCCCCCGGAAATGGCTCCTGTGTCCTGCTGCGGGAAGAAGCCCTTCGGTATCTTGATTACCAGCAGAACATTGAGC
>JBEKOO010000024.1:0-46526 GCA_049521655.1 Candidatus Korobacteraceae bacterium | reverse complement strand
CCCTTTCGGGCCTTTCCACAGTATTTAGCACACTCCTCAGTTTACGACCTTTGAGCGCGACGGTTTTCATGGTCTACATTGTCAATACGCCGAATACCGATACCAAAACGTCAGTGCGGCAAGCCGCTCAACCGAGCTCCCCGGGACTAATCTCGTCACAAAGGCCCGATTACCTCCTCTTTGCCGACCATCCGCCCGGAAACCAGGAATTTGAACGCTAAATATGAGCGACGCCAAGCACTGCGCGGACAGGCATAGGTTACTTGCACAAAATACTTACCGATTCCAAGAAGCTGCGGTATTTTTTCGGTACGAATGGGTAGTTGTGATGTACTCAGGGCCCGCCCTTCGGGCGAGCCCAGGGCAATTTCCAAAGGGGTAACACAGCTAAGTCCCCGCAGCTGCGAGTAAGGAACACAAGATTCTGACCTCACCAACAAGGACAAGATCCTCAAATCAATCCTGTCCAGCGATACCAGGTAAAGCAGCTCACCAACTGAACCACGATGGAAACGCAGCTATAAACGGTTACCGTAATGGCGCAGTGTTTATACGACATGTGAGGTCCGAAGCCGATCATCATCACGGCTGGCAAGGACATATATGGTACAAATGCGATGGTCAGACCCGACATGGTGCACAGCAGAGTAGGACCGAGCACCGGCATCCCCATGGCATGGAAGTAACCGGCAGCCACTGGCACCAACCCCGCGATGGCAGCCTTGGACTCCACCAGGGGGAAGTGCAGCACAGCCGAAACCAGGAAGGTAATGGCTGACATGGCCGAACCGCTCATGCCCGGCTTGATCACGTGACCCAACGTGGCATTACCCAGCCAAGTACTGACTCCGGTCTCAGACATCACGACGCCCAAGCTGATCGTGCCTGCGCTGAACAGGGCGATGGGAAAGGGCAGCTTTTTAAGATCGGGAACGGTTAGGCAGCCAATGCGCGGGGCGCACATAAAGGCGGCGATGAAGATAGCAACAGCCCACGGCGGAATGCCGTGCCAGCGGTCGGTCACCCACAGCGCCAGCGCCGTACAAAGGTACAGCAAGGTTTTTAATTCGCGGCTGGTCATCGGTCCAAGCTCGGCCGCGGTTATATGCGGCGAGGTATGTCCGGAGGTCGCCTGAGTCCGCTCCGGCGGATAGATTTTGTAAATGATATAGATACTGACAAGGGTAGTGATGACGGTGGGCACGAAAAACCATTTGGCCCACTGCAACCAGAGGAAGGTATAACCGGCAACCCGGCTGATGACGCCCAAGGCCACCATATTGGCCGAGGTGCCGGTCAATATGCCGAAGCCGAAGTTGTTCCCTGCGATATAAGCTACCGACAGAGCGACCTTTTTGACATTGCTGTCGGCAACGTCCGAGCCCATGATCGCGATGGCCACGCCCAGCGCCAGCGGGTAGCAGATCAGCACACGCTCCACGCCGGCCGGCGTGAGGAAGGTCAGCACGAAACCGGTAAAAATCAGGGCGATGATCATGCCCTTAAAGCTGGTGCCGAATATCCTACTCAGGGTGACCGAGAGCCGGATGCCTAGTCCCGTGTCGGTAACCGCCACGCCAAACATCAAAACGGCGACCATAAACCACGGGGTGACATCGCTAAAGCCAGCGAAAGCTTTGGCTACCGGAAGGATATGGAAGACTGCAATGAGCACGGAAAATAAAATTGCAGTGAGTTCAATAGGCAGGACGTTGCAGCACCACAGGACAACCGTGAACACGGCGATGGCCAGAGCCATCTGGGGCTTTTGTCCCAGCCCAGTTGGTAGCAGGAAGAACAGGACTGCGAGTACGATGGCGAGGATCAGACCGTGAAATTGAGTGAATTGGGATGAGGAAGGTTTTGGCTCAGGTTGTTTGACCTGAACTGTTTCTTTCCGCTCAAGGGATTCTGTTGACATCAGGCCTCCACCAATCTCTTTGCTATCAATGCGCAAAGGAATAAGAGCAGCAATTGAACCGAGCGTAGGATTACTTCAACACGTTCCCACTGGGTGCCTTCTGCATTTGATCGGCCCAGGTTGGCCAATCGAAAAAGCGCATGTCAGACCAAGTGCCGGCAGGACTATAAAGTTGGATCTGGACGATGTTCTCGTCGAGATCATTGATGAAGCTGTGAGGGGTGTGAGCCGGGAAGTACACAAAAGACCCCGGGCTCGCGCGGTAGGTCTTGTCTTTGATGGTGAATTTACCCCCACCAGAAATCAGGTACAAACCTTCCCATGCATCTCCGTGATCGTGGGTAGGAATTTTCGTCCCCGGTTTAACGATGGTGTAGGCAACAAAAATGTTGGCTCCGGGCGCATTGAGTTTGCTCAATAACGGGGTGACGTGGAAATTATCGCCTTCCGAGATATAGATGGGAAGGTCGATTCGGTTGACTACGAGTCCTTCGTCGAGAGATAGCTCTGTCTCGGTTCCCATAAAAATCCTCTTTGATTTTCTTGGAACTATATCATCATTCCTTTGAGTCGTTGTCGCCCAGGAACTGCTTTTTCTATTTTTTATCCATCGGACCTTCCATTCAGTTGATCGAAGTGCAGCAATGTGGGCTTGGTAAAAATCTCCAAGAACAACAGATACTGTGTCGAGCTATCGTCAAACAAGCGGGAGGCCTCGTTTGTTGCTTCAAACACAAACGCTGACTCGACAACATGTTTGTAGCAGAAGAGGCTTTTCGCGTCTTCAACCTTCACAAATTATTCGGTCTGGGAAAATTTTGGCAGTTGACGATGAGCATCCTCTCGCAGACGCCCTCACTGCTAGCGGCATCGGAATGCTGCCGCCCAGCGCATGGTTATGCTGACGGGGGCGTCATCCGGTGCAGAGTTAACCTGCCACGTTAGTGCTTTATCGGAGGCGCGCCTTCGCGGGAGTGATAGCGGGAACACAGAGTATTTCGGGGCGCGTTCGATAAAGCCGTCAGAAGGAAGCCGTTGGTGCTGCGGACGCATTCGCGTGCGCTTCTGCATGGCCAACAATGCGTGCATGATCGGCCTGATCGTCTAAAACTACCAAGGAATTTGTGAGCATAAATGTTTTGGGATAGTTGTGTCCGGTTGCGTTCGCAGTTTTTTGGCGCGAAAGCGAGCTGGAGCCGCAACCCACCTGTTCACGCCAAGAACGCTAAACGCAGTTGCACGGCAAGGGCGAATTGAAGATTTGTATATGCATGGCTGGAATAATTTGGAGGTCACGTGAACGCAGTCTCAGCACCCCTGCCCCAAATTTGTTTTATCGCTGTCATGATCAGGACCCGAAACTCGGGTCTTCGGATTAGGCACAGCTCAAGTTGGCACTCCGAGCTTAGGCAAGACGAACCGGGTTAGCGCCAGGTAAACGATCAGAAAACCTATAAATACGAGTAGCTCGTTCATTGATGCCTCCACTTCTAATTGCTTCCTACACGCAGAAGAAATGCGGTTCTTCCTGATTCGTTACAAGGTTGCATCTGTAATGCTACGCTATTTGCCAGTATCAGCCACGCGTTTCTTTACGCGATGATTTTGTTCCATTCGCAAGAACGGGGTCAGAAATGGCGATTTCCGCCCCACCGAGTTCTTCCCTCTAAGCGTCTGTCAAGGCGGAGTAAAAGGGAGCCACTGTGGCGGAGTAAAAGTAGACCAGTGGAAAGTTGCGGATCTGCGGTATGGTGAAGTTCGACCGGGCTCTCACGGCGGACTGATTGCATCGCAGCCGTGTGGCGTACCGAAGAAGAGGGCAGTCAGAGCTGCCCTCGCTCTTTCCCAATCTCGTTTTCACTATTGCAGGATTGCACCTATCTTGTTCCGGACATCATCTCCGGTGGACGGAGTCAGGTAGGGCATTGTGCTTGCCAGATCGCCGTGTCCCAGCAACATCTGAACAGTTCTGGGATCCATACCGCCGCGGAGCAGGGAAGTACAAAACAATGGAGGCAGTGTGCATCAAAGAATCGCATTTTACAAAGAGTTTATAACGTAAGACGGAGAATCCCACTCTCGACGCCAGCAGGTCTCCAGATCCTATACCTTACGATATGAATTCGAAGTGCTCGTATATTTCCGGGTGAATTTGCGGAAATATCGGGCAGGTCCTCGTCAGACGAGACGGTCGCCGGCGGTGTGCATGTCATAGCCGACGGAGGCTTCTACCTCGCGGCGGAATGAGGCGCGGCCCAGGGTTTCGATCAGCGTCTGAACCGGCGGCAGTTCGAGTTGTTTGCGGTTGAGGACCAGATGGTAGGGTTTCTGCGCCAGGGGAATGAAGTCCAGACCCAGAGCGCGGGCACCAGCCTGCGTGCTGATGCAGCAGTCCACCTCTCCGCTCTGCACCAGGCGCGCGGCGGGAAGATGCCCGAGTGTGATCCGGTCGTATCCCTTGACCTGACTGACTGCGATGCCATGCTGCTTCATCAGGTCGTCGAGCAGGCGGCGGCAGCCTGCGCCTAGCTCGCGATTGGTGATCTTCACATCCTTGCGCGCAATATCCGTAATCCCGGCGATCTTCTTCGGATTGCCCTTGATCACCACCAGTCCTTCCTGCCATATCGCATAGGAGATGACTGCGACGGATTTCCGAGGGAAGAGTTTGGTGATGGGCAACAGGTCGGTCTTGCCTGTGTCCTTGTCGATCAGGTGAGTGCCGGCGATATGTACCAGGCCCTCGTGCAATAACTCCAATGCACGCGAACTGTTCTCGTAGGCGATGATGAGTTCGCAACCCTGGCGCTGCAACGAATTCTCAAGAATGGACGCACTTGGGTCGCAGCCTGCAATCAGAATGCGGGCGGGATTCTTCCAGTCATTTCCAAAGATCCGGACTTTCGCGTTTGAGTTGCGTTTCCGGCCAGGGATGGGCGCAAGCAGAACCGCATCCGTGGGCGGAAGTCCCCAGCGCCCTAACTCAGGAGCCACGGCTACCAGATTTCCGTTCACGCTGCACAGCCGCAGAGGCTGGCCCGGCGGCATGGTTTCCGTATTGCCCCATACCACGGCTTCGGCGGTATCGTCTGTTACCTGAACCTCCGGCTCCAATTGGAAGATCTTCTCGACTGTGGTTTCCAGAATGCGAGCCAGTTTGAGGCTGATCGTAGTGTTGGGGACGTAAGTGCCGGCCTCGATGGCATAAATGGTCTGGCGGCTGACGCCAACCTCGGTAGCTAGTTGCGCGGCTCCAAGCCCACGTTTAGCCCTCAACTGCGCGAGACTGTTTTGTACGTCCATTTTTGCTGTACCCCTGGGGGATAATATGTATTCTATACGAGACCCATGATACTGATACAAGGATAAATGCACAAGCCGCCGGTTTGCCGGTGAGTCGGGCGGCGCCCTGAAGATCAACTCATACGGTCACCGGCATCGATCTTCGTACCGTCGGCATCTCCTTCGCAGAAACGTCCCTGCTTCGCAAATCTTGACGCAAACTTACCTCATCGTAAACTTCCAGTACACAGCCATGAGAAGGAAAGATTGCAACAACCCCACCACGGTAATGAAAACTGCGTACTTGGTCACATCCTTCCACCCAGTAGTATTGAAGCCCAATGACAAAATGATCGGTGTTCCCTGGAAGGGAAATACATACAAACCAGCTCCATAGGGAAGCAGCATGGCGGCCGCCTTCGGGGTTATCAGCCCGGTCTTGAGGATGATGGGTGTCAACAGCGAAACCTCGCCGAGGGTTTCCAGCAGGAAGTGCAGTGCAAAAGCGAAGAGCACCACCATCATGCCGGCGAAAACAAAGCCCGAACCGCTGAGAAACGACAGCTTCGATATGGCCGACGCGGCCCATTGCGCAAATCCCGTTCTGGCCAAGACCACGCCCATCGAGAAAGATCCGCCGGCAAACATGAACGTCTCCCAGGAGAGAGATTTGAAGTCGGGCACGCCCAGGCAACCGATGTAGGGCATCAAGAACAGAATGCCTATGATGATGCCGACCTCGTTTGTTCCGATCTTCAAGAATGGATCGAATGCCCACAACAGGATGGCAGCAGTAACCAGGATGGCGGCACGTATCTCCGCACCGCTCCATGGGCCCAAACTGTCCTTGGTTGCCTCAATCTGCTTCTTCATCAGTTCGGGGGACAAAGCCACGTCTGGTTTGTACAGACGGGTTATGTATAGATAAGTGGCGATAGCAGGAATCGGGATGCAGACCCACATGCTCTTCAGCCATTCGATCCACGACACATCTACGCCCGTAACTTCGCGGACCAAACCCGTGGCAATGAAGTTAGGCACCGATCCGGTCAAGGGTCCGCGGGCCATCGTGAGCGCCAGAACGGCTACAAAACAGGTCAAGCCGCTGCTGACCTTATTATCAGGATTGCGCTCGATACCCAACGCATCCATGATCCCCACAGCCAAAGCCATGATCAATGCAACGCTCGCCAGCGCGGAGGGCAAGAAAAAAGGGAAGATGATACAGAGCACGATAAATACCGCTACGATGCCGTTGAACGACAACGCGGTGTTTGACATCAGCCAGGAGGCGATTCGCTTGCCCAGACCGGAACGCTCCACTCCCTTGGCCATAATCAAGGCGAAGAACAACATCCAGATGCTGGGGTTAACAAATCCGCTGAACGCATCGACCGGGCGAACTACCCGCAATACAAAGAACAGTACACAAGCCAAAATGGCCGGAAAAGCCGGAGGCATGACGGTAAAAATCCACCATATGGCGGTAAGCACAGCAATGGCCAGTGCGTGGGTTCCAGTTTTGCTGAGGCCGGTGATCGGCATGAACCATAGCAATGGAAATGCAACGATACCGAATAACAATCCAAAGATTTTCCGACCGCCGGCGAGGCCGCTCTTTTGCGGTTTCGCCGACGGCGCGGGCTTTACTTGCGGACTCATGCTGCTGGTAGCCATCTGGTTTCCTCCCGACGCTGTTTTGTGGGTAGCCGCGCGGCCAACTCTGCTGCAAGTCCGCGGCGAGCCTGATCTACTTAAGTAGCCACGCCCATTTCTCTTTCGTTGCCTTCAGCAGTTCCGGAGTGGCTTCTGCGACGGCGGGAAAGTCATTTGCCTTGACGCGGTCCCAGGGTCTGCAGGCGTTGACAATCGCCCGGCTATTCCAAAGACGCTTCTGCTCTTTATCCTTCGTGGTTATCATCGGATCAAGAGGATTGCTCCAACACTGGCGAACTATATCGATATCCGTTGCCGGGTCAGAGCGTGTACTCAACGCCCAAATCACGTCGTCGTTGTTGGTGGGATCGATGTCTTCGTCGACCACGATGGAATAGCGGTTCATCAAAGCGCCCGCCTGGCACTGCACGGCAAGGTTGGCGGCCTGAGCGGCGTGGCCGGCATACTTCTGCTCAATGCTGGTGACCACCCACATGCGGCCTCCACCGGCCTCCGACACCCATACCCCCTTCACCGCCGGCACGCCCGCCTTGCGCAAGGATTCCTTGATTGCAGCGGCGCGCAGAACGCTGGTGTAATAAGAAAAGTCATGCACGGGGCGGCACGGAGGGCAGCCGAGGATAATCGGCTGATTGCGATAGTAAAGCGCCTTGATGTGAACCAGCGGCTCCGCCTTGCGGCCGCCGGCATAGTATCCGGTGAACTCACCGAAGGGGCCTTCGACTTGCTCGTCACCTTTGGAGACGAAGCCTTCGACTGCGATTTCCGCATCGGCGGGAATTGGCAGGCCGGTGACCGGACCGCGAATCACCGGTACGCGTTGCCCGACGATAGCTCCGATCCATTGGTATTCGTCCACCCCTGCCGGAACATCGGACGAGCCCATCAAGGGAAACAGCGGGTGGGAGCCAAAGACCATCACCACCGGACAAGGCAAACCTCTGTCCCAGTACTTCTGCCGGATAATGTTGCCGTGGTGACCGGGTGAAATATAGTTTCCGACGGTATTCTTGCTCTGCCGCTGAACCCGGTAGGTGCCAACATTGATCCAGTCTGAATCTGGATCCTTGTGAATCTGAATGGTGCCGGTGCCGAGGAAGACGCCGCCATCCAGCTCATGCCAGAGCGGAGTTGGGAAGATGGTCAAATCGACATCGTCGCCAACGAGTTTATTCTCCATTATGGGACCGCTCTCGACATATGCCACGGGATAGTCAGCCGATTTGGTTTCGATCTCCCGCATGATGTCGGCGATCCGATTGGTCAGCGACAAGGTATCCAGCTTCTCTTCGATTCCCATGGTCAGCCCCAGAGTCAGAGCGTTCAGCATGGAGCCCGTCATAACCCGTGAGCCTTCGGGATAACCGGGAAATTTGTCAAAAAGCAACGCCGGGCCGGCTCGCTTGGCATTCAACTCGCTGATGGCACCCAGTTCAAACTGGAGGTCTGCGCCGCTAGCCTCTCTCAACTGCCCAATAGCTTTTGCCTTTTCAATCCAAAGCCGAAAATCCAGTGCACTACGCGAAGACCGTGCCGAACTTGCCGCGCTAACAGTCATTGCAATACCTCCTCGGGGGTGTATGGTCTTTCAAGCCTGGTAAGAGCCGTTGATGAATAAATGCGACTTTGTGCAGCAACTTTCCCGGCGGAAAAGAAAGAAGCCATTTTCTTAAACTTCATAGTAAAAGCATCGACCGAAACGTAACAGCCGTGCCTCGGTCTGTCAATGATATCCCGCAGTGCAAATAGCTGGTGCGCTGCTGGACGAGCGGCAGCGTGCAGTATCTCTGTTGGGCGGCTGCGATGCATAATCATAGAGGTTAGCAGGGCGGCTGGAGTGACAGGGACTAAGGGCATGAGCACGGACTAAAAGATATGAGCATGGCAGAACCTGAAGCAGCGGTAGCAATCGTGCTGGCGCGCGAGCCGAGGAATTCATTTTTGCTTATTCGGCGCTCGGAGCGTCAAGAAGATTCTTGGTCAGGACATTGGTCACTTCCGGGAGGCCGGCGCGAAGACGACGATCCGGATCTGCTGCACACTGCGCTTCGGGAACTTGAGGAGGAGTGCGGAATCCGCGTTCCTCGAGAGCACAGGGAAGCGGCGCTGCCTCCCGTGGTGGCGCGGCGGGAAGCGGGGCCGTTCGTCTTAGTGGCGCCATTCGTATTCACGGTGGATGGCGAACTGCCCACGGTTGTTGATCCCGAAGAAGCAGTGGAAGCCGTCTGGGTTCCTCTGAGCGTCTGGTATGACCCTGGCAGGCACGCGCTGAGAAGCGTGCCGCGTAGGCCAGGTAATTGCCTGTTTCCGGCGATCGATCTGAATGGAGTTCCGGTGTGGGGATTTACCTACAGGCTGGTGACGGATTGGCTCGGTCTTCTCCCTGGGCAGAGCTCGATTCAAGAGGCGGGATTTGAGATGGCATGCCGCGTGCTTGATTTTCTGATCTCCCATGGATTGACGCTCAAGCACGGCTGGGAAGACAACACTGCGCAGCCAAGAGCAGGCGAACGGCAAGCAGTGAAAGTTGCCAGGGTTGAAGGCGTGATTCCCGTGGAACTGGTTGTCAACCACTTTTCGCCTCCGGGAAAACTGTTTCCAAGCGTAAACCTTCTCGAAATCGGGCGTGAGCGTATTCGCGTGGTGGGACTTGAGTTTGAAGAGTACCTGATATGGACATCCAGTTAGGGAGTGGCAGCGGACTCTCTTTCACAAACTGCGCACGTGCTGCTCAGGTTGCAACGGTCTTGTATAGTATTCGATCGGAGGAACGTCATGCATTCGCGACTGTTTGCCGCGCTTTTCTGTCTTCTGCTTGTTACTTCGCTTTTTTCCCAGGTCGGTAAGATGAAATCCTCCGCTTCCAATTCCAACTTTGATCAGTTGGCGGCGCAGTTCATGTATGACTCGCTGGTGCTCTCGCCGGTCAATGCGTCGCAAGCCGGATATCACAAGCACAGCGATCCTGCGACAGGGAAAGTGATCGAGCTTGACGCGCAGCTCGACGACCTCGGGCCCGAGGGCATCGCGGCGCAGCTTGCCTTTTATCAGAAGTGGCAGGAAGCCTTCAGCACCATCGACCGCAGCAGTCTCAGCAAGGAGCAGTTTGCCGACTGGCAGCTCATCTCCGATCAGATTGGTTTTTCGCTGCTTGAGCTGGACAAAATCCAGAGCTATCGCCACGACCCGACAACCTACGTTGAATTCATCGGTAATGCGCTCTTCCTGCCGATGACGCAGGAATACGCGCCAGCCGAGGTGCGGATGGGTCACGTTGTCTCGCGCATGGAGCAGATTCCGCGCGTCCTGGAGCAGGCGAAGCAGATGCTTGCCGACGGCGACCCGATCAAGACCTCGACCGCTATCGAAGAGAACGAAGGAAACATCGATCTCATCCAGAACGCGGTTAAGGCCGCGATCCCCGCCGGTTCGCCGCTCGAAGCCCGTTACAATGCGGCCGCGCCGAAGGCGGTTGCAGCGTTGCAGGATTTCTCACAATGGCTGCACGATGTGTATGGCCCCCGCAGCAGCAAGGTCACCTGGCGGCTGGGCAAAGCTCTATACGGGGAGAAGTTCCGCCTGGTCATGGAGACGCCGGTCTCCCCGGAACAGATGCTGGCTTCAGCCGAGCAGGAGATGCGTGAAGTGCGCGCAGACATGCTTCGGCTGGCCGAACCAATGCATAAACAGATGTATCCCACGCATGGCGAACACGCCGATCTGCACGGCGAAGCGCGCGAGAATCTCATTATCAGCGAAGTGCTCTCGCGCATCTCCGACGAGCACGTCAAGCCGGCGGAGTTGCAGAGCCACATCGAGAGCGACCTAGCGGGCATCATCGAATTTATCCGCCAGAAGAAGATCGTGGACCTTGGGCCGCGGAACAATCTCAAGGTAATTCCGACACCGCCGTTTATGCGCGGCACATATTCGGTAGCGGGTTTCCACGCGCCTCCGCCGCTGGAGCCTGCAGCCGAAGCGCAGTACTGGGTTACGCCGATTGATCCCGGAACGCCTCCGGATAAGGCGGAGTCCAAGCTTCGCGAATACAACAATTACACGCTGAAGTGGCTGACGATTCACGAGGCGCTGCCCGGCCACTACGTGCAGTTTGAGCATGCCAATGACGTCCAGCCGGAGTCGCGGAGGCTGCTGCGCTCGCTGCTGGGCAACGGAGCGTACATAGAAGGCTGGGCCGAGTACATTGCGCAGATCATGATGGATGAGGGCTATCTCAACTATGACCCTAAATTCCGTTTGGTCATGCGGAAGATCCGCCTTAGAGTTCTCGCTAACACGATCCTAGACATCCGCCTCCACACCATGAACATGACGGACGAGCAGGCAATGGAGTTAATGACGAAACGCGCCTTCCAGACCGACGCCGAGGCCGAAGGGAAACTGCAGCGCGCCAAACTGAGCTCGGTGCAACTGGTGACCTACTATGTGGGGCTGCATGACTGGCTCGCGCTGCGCAAGGATTACCGGACGCAGGCAGGAGCCTCGTTCACCAACGCAGAGTTTCACAATCGCGCGTTGAACGAAGGCCCGCTGCCGATCATGCTGCTACGCGGAATTCTGCTGACGAAGGACTAGGACGCTGCTGGGCATGGAAGTTGCTGGAGCCTTCGAGAGCCAGATATGCGGGAAGTTTGCGCAGGGTGGGCTGTTTGGCCGAGAGTGTAGATTTAGAAATCTAGTGTAATGAATCAAGATATTAGGTAAGCGTACTTGTCATCAAATTTTAATTTTCGTGGTAGAGGCTTTTACCTTAAAATCGTGGAGCTCACCCATAGTAGGGGGTCCTGCGTCCTGGAATTTATTCCCCGGGCCTGAATGTTTTCACACCTTATCTCGCTCTCTCTTGCCGATGGCTTTGGGGTTGCGAGGAGTCACACTTTGGAGCGACGAAAAATGAAGAACTTTCAAAAGGCGATAGCTATCATAGCGCTATCCGGCCTCTGCTTTGCAGCGCCAACGCCCTCGGACAGCGAGAAGGGTACCAAGAAGGCCAAGCACGCAAAGAAAGAGGAATGTGCTGATCAACTGAAGGACTTGAAGGCGTTGGTCGAGCAGCAGCAGGCCGCGTTGCAGCAGGTGCAGCAGGAGTTGAAACAGACGCAGCAGCAATTGCAGCAGACCCAGCAGCAGCTGGGCATGACGACTCAAGAAGCGAAGCAGGCAGAAGCCAAGGCGGCAGAGGTAGATGCCACTAATATACAGGTACAGAAGGTTCAAGCCGATCTCTCTAACGTGAAGACGGCGGTCAACGCCAGCACGATGGAAGCACAGAAGGCTGAGAAAGAAGTCGGGGCTCTGGAGCACCCGGACTTCATCTCCTATAAGCACGTTCGCTTCACTCCTGGCGGCTACTTTGACTTGAGCTCGGTCTACCGCACTCACGCATTAAACAGCGGCCAGGCTACCCTGTTCAACTCGCTCCCATTGGGAAGCGCCCTGAACGGAGTAGGCGGTCTCTCTGAGTTCAGCGAAAGCGCACGCTCTACGCGCCTTTCGCTGCGCGCCGATGCCGATGCCGGCTCAACCAAGCTGACGGGATATTTCGAAGGTGATTTCTATGGTCTAGGCGTCGCCAACCCGAACCAGACCTCGGCATGGCCCTTCCGTATTCGCCAGGGCTGGGGCCGCGCATCTTGGGCCAATGGCTGGAAGATCACCGGCGGTCAGATGTGGAATCTGATCACGATGACCCGCAAGGCTGCTGACGCTGATAGGGTTTGGACTCCGAACACAATTGACACCAATTACACGGCTGGCTGGAATTGGGGACGCCAGGCCGAATTGCGTATTGCCAAGACGTTCAGCAAGGACTTCACGTTTGCTCTGGGGCTGGTCGATCCTTCCTATCTTAATTTGGGAGCTACCAACACCAACGGCCTGGTCGCCGGTCTGGCTTCGGCAGGTGCGGGCAATCTAGGTGACACCTTGATCACCACCTGCACCGCGACGCCCTGTGCCGAAATCGATACCTACTCCACCAACGTGGCACCGGACGTCATCCTCAAGCTGGCGTATGACTCGAAATTCGGTCACTACGAAATCAAGGGAATAGGGCGCTTCTTCCGCGACCGCGTTCTGGCAACCTCCACCACTCCGTATCGGAACAACACGGATGTGAGTGGCGGTATCGGCGGTGGTGCTATCATTCCGGTCCTGCCCAAGAAGGTTGATTTCGTTGCCCAGGGATTGTTTGGCAAGGGCATCAGCCGTTATCAGGATTCCGGCCAGTATGACTTTGTGGTCCGCACCAATACCGTTGCAACCGGTACTACTTCACCTGCTACCTCCACCGGCGGCGACTACAATCTGCAGCCCATCAAGGCCTTCAGCGCCGTAGTTGGTTTTGAAACTCACCCATCTCCAAAGTTTGAAGTCGATGCGTACTTTGGCGATGAGTACTATGCCAAGTCGACCTACGTCGTCTACACGATTGCAACACCGATCACAAAGGAGCTCGAGGGCTACGGAGCCTCGAATGCCGCCAACAACAAGAACATTGCTGAAGGCACGGTGATTGCGTGGTACGATCTCCTCAAGGGCTCGTTCGGAACGCTGCGTTATGGCGCGCAATATGAGTATGCCGAGCGCGACCTCTGGACGACCAAGGTGGGCTCGCTCCCGGGTACCTACAAGGGCATCGACAACGTAGGAATGCTTTCGATGAAATACATCCTGCCGTAAACCGCTCCACACAGAGTTCTCCTTAGAGAACATGAGGATTCTGCAAGGAAAGAGGCCAGCGCGAACCAGATGGTTCGCGCTGGCTTTTTCTTGAGGTCGCCAATACCAATGAAAAGCTGGAACTGGGTTCCATCGTAGAGATCAGTCCAGCGCCGTTGCTGGAAACCGCAGACAGTGTGATGCCGGTCACTTCCATGCGGCCGGACATCCATTACCGTGACATTGGTGGTAGCGCCGAAGACGGAGCTTCCTCTGCTTGACGTACCCGCGTAGCAACCTCAAAGATGAACCAGAGATATTGGAGAAATCAAATTCATGAAATTGAATCGGCGCGAAGCGATTACCCTTATCGGAGGTCTGGCTGGTTCAGGTGCGGCTGCCAGCCTCTATGCTGCAACCGGACAGTCTGTTCCTGTCAATTCTGCAGTCTCGATGCAGCAGGTGCCGTGGCCCTATAAGCCCGTGGATGCAGACGCCGTTGCTCAACGTGCGTTCGAGTCTTACCTGAAGGGGCACTGCATGTACGGCTCCTTTGAGGCCATCGTGGGAACGGTCGCCGATCATCTTGGCGAACCTTACAAGAGTTTTCCATTCATGATGTTCAAGTACGGCGCGGGCGGCGTAAATGGCTGGGGAACACTCTGCGGCTCGGTGAACGGCAGCGTCGCCGCGATCCAGTTACTCTCGCCAAATCCCAATCCGCTCATTGATAACCTGATGGCCTGGTATGAGGTCGAAGCGTTGCCGAACTTCTATCCGAAAGGCGCGAAGTTCGCGGAAGTTCGCTCGGTGGCAGGGACTCCACTCTGTCATGAGTCGATTGCGCACTGGTGCAAGGCCAGCGGCAAGAAGTCCTATTCAGCAGAGCGCGTCGAGCGTTGTGGGACGCTGACGGCTTCCGTCGCGCGAAAGACAGTGCAGATATTGAACGATCAGGGCGCAGGAAAGCCGTTTGTAGTTTTCGGGCAATCGAAGCAGACGCAGAGTTGTTCGGTGTGCCATGAAAAGGGCGGCATGGTTGAGGACATTCGCGCCAGAATGGACTGCGGAGGATGCCATCAGCCGCAGATCAAATCAGGCCACGGCGTTTAACAGATTGCAGGAGACGAGCTGCTCTCGCACGGCAGCTCGTATTCTTTGAGCTGTCTCTGCGTGTTCCAGGGCAAACCGCGGGAAGGCTTCTGCGAGTGTTTTAGTTGGGCTCTGCGAGGCAAGAGAACGAAGAGTTCGCGAGTCGCGAATCCAACTAGCTGATGTGCTGCTCTATTTTCTCTGCGCGAACATAGGCAACGCGTGCTACTCAGTGACCCGTGCATGGCAACTCAGCCGAGATCTAATTTGTCATTAGCATTTGTGATTGGCTTCTGGCGCGCCTGAACCGTCACAATGGATTATGGCAAAGAATTTCTTCTTCGTTGGCCTAATTATTGCGGCCAGCGGCATCGTTTCTACGCCGATTGCCCTCGTGCTCGGCCTGGTTTACGCGATGACCTTTTCACATCCTTACCACGTCGATTCCAGAAAGCTTTCCAAGTTTCTCTTACAGATTTCCGTTGTAGGTCTGGGATTCGGCATGAACCTTGCGCAGATCGTGCGCGTTGGGCGCTCCGGGTTCGTCTATACCGCCATCAGTATTACGGCTGCGATGTTGATTGGCCTGGCGCTTGGGCGATTGATAAAAGTCCGGCAGGTCACATCATTCTTGATATCAACGGGCACGGCGATTTGTGGTGGCAGCGCGATCGCCGCAGTGGGTCCGATTGCGAATGCCAGCGACGAGGAGATGGCGGTTTCGCTGGGCACAGTATTCGTACTCAATTCCATCGCCCTGCTGGCGTTTCCTGCCATTGGCTCTGCGTACCACCTCACGCAAACGCAGTTTGGCCTCTGGGCGGCACTGGCAATTCATGACACCAGTTCGGTTGTCGGGGCAACGGAAAAGTATGGAGCGGTTGCGCTCGTCGTGGGAACCACCGTGAAGCTCGGCAGAGCCTTGTGGATTGTTCCACTTTCGCTGCTCACAGCCGTTGTGTCCAAGAGCAAGGGGCGCATTCATTGGCCCTGGTTTATTCTGTTCTTTTGCCTTGCCGCAGTGGCGAATACTTACGTTCATGTTCTGCATACAATCTATCCCATGCTGGCTCACTTGGGCGTAACCGGACTTACGGTCACACTCTATCTGATTGGCACGGGGCTATCCATGGCGACACTGAAGGAGGTTGGAATCCGCCCACTCCTGCAAGGTGTGCTGCTGTGGGCAATCATCGGACTGGCGTCACTTGAACTCATTCGCAGGGGCTGGATTCACCTCTAGCCGGACAGTGCATCTTCACTCGTGCCAGGGGCAAGCTTCAGAGTTCGCGGAGGGCAACAGCGATCCGGGCGCGCGCCGCGCGCAGCGCTGGCGGAACGCCGCCAGCCAGTCCCATGAGGAGCGCAAAAAGCACTCCTCCCGCTAACAGCGGCGGCGTCACACGAAACGCAAACGCAAGGTGCGAGAAGGTCTGCCAGTTCATCGTCCCGGTTGTCATGCCATTGAGCGGAAGTATGCAGATGCATCCCAGCACTCCGCCGGTCAATGCGATGCACAAGGACTCGAAGACGAAGGATGCCACTACGCTGCCGGTGCCAAATCCCAATGCGCGCATCGTCGCAATCTCGCGCGAGCGTTCCGCTACTGCCGAATACATCGTGTTCAGCGCCCCTAAGACGGCTCCAACGCCCATTACCACGGCAACCATGGTGCCCAGCACCTGGATCAGCGTCGTAAGCGCCCGCGATTGCTTTTCATAGTAATCAAGCTCGCGACCGGCTTGCAGCGTGACCCGGGGATCAGAGGTGAGCGCGTCCTTGAAGGCGGTGAAGGCCTCGGGTGAGGTCAGTCGCACGGTGACAGATTGGAAAATATTCGGCGGCCGCTTGTAGACCGCGCCCAGAATGCTGGCGTCGCTCCAGAGCTCCGAGTCAAATGCGCTTCCGCCTGCGTCGAATACGCCGACGATCGTCCACTCACCACCGCCGAATCTTACCTTGCTTCCCAGGTCGAAGCCGGAGTAACTTCCAGCCACGTTTCGTCCTACCACCAGCTCGTTGAGCCCCGGCTGAAAGAATCGTCCCGAAATTATTTTGATTGAGTCGCGCACCTCCAGAGCTTTGGGTGAGATGCCTCGCACCTGAACATTGGCGTCGGTGCCCGTGGCTTTCAAAGGGAAGGCGGCAATCACCACTACCTCGGGACTCACAAGCGGGCCTGAAGCGCCGCGCGCCACCCCTGGCGCGTCTTCGATCACATGCACCTGGTCGAGGTTGATTCCACTCTCCATTTCCGATGTGGCTCCGCCGCGCAGCACGATCGCATTGCCGGGCGAACCCGACGCAACCAGCGTCGTCTTGAAGCCCTTCGCCAGCGACAGCATGGCCACGAAGACGCCCACGGTGCCTGCAATGCCAAGCACGGCGACCACCGAGGAGGTCCAGCGCACCCGCAAACTGTTCAGGTTGTATGTCAGCGGAATTGCCATCTTCACACCCTCCGCAGCGCAGTTACCACGTTGAGTCTCATAGCGGAAATCGCCGGCAGCAGCCCGGAGATCACGCCCACCAACAACGCCACGCCAAATCCAGCCAGCGCAGTTTGCGGCGAGAGGTAGAAAAACGGCAGCATACCGTGGGTAGGATCGCCGCTGAGGGTCAGCAACTCCGCGCCTGCCAGTCCCAGGGCTCCCCCGACTGCCGCGATCAGCAACGATTCGGCAAGCACCAGCAAAAGGACAAAGACGTCTGAAAATCCGACTGCCTTCAGCACCGCCAGATCGCGCACCCGCTCGCGCACCGCAATCGACATGGTGTTACCGGTCACCAGCAGCAGCGTGAAGAACACCACGGCACCGACGCTAAGAAGCAACAATTCGATATTGCCCGCCTGTTTTGCCCACGAAGCCGCAAACGCTTTTTCGGTATCCGTTTTTGTCTCCCACGGAGAATTTGAAAAAGTCTCATCGATCTCTCTGGCTACCTTCACCGAGTCATCCGGATTAGCTACCTGTACTGTGTACCAGCCGACCAGGCCCTTCCAGAATGGATTTTCGCGCTCACTCAGATACGTGTAGTGAAACCAGAACTGAGTTGTATCGTCCGCCGTCCGTTTACCCTGATAGATTGCTCGAATATTAAACTCCCACGTTCCCTGGAAGATTGTTCCTTTCAGCGGAATCCGGTCTCCTAGCTTCCAGTGGAAGCGCTTCATTAGATCGGAGCCGACGATTGCGCCCTCGCGGTCGTTCATATAGGCCTGCCACTGATCTTCGGGGATCAGATACTCGGGATATACGGCGCGAAAAGTATCGTCATCGACGGCCATCTGAGCGAAGAAGTTGCGTTCATCCTGATATACGCCGCCAAACCAGTTCGCGTGGGTTACGGCTTTTATTCCCGGAATGCGCAGCAGACGCTCCTGGTAGGAGACCGGCAGCGGCTGAATGATCGAAACCTTGTTGATCACCACCAGGCGATCTGCGCCCGCCCCTTCGACTCCCTGGTTGAAGGCTCCGCGCACGACTGCGAGCAATCCGAAGAGAAACAGCGCCACCGCAAACGAACCGATTGTCAGCACCGTGCGAATCTTCTTGCGGAAGAGATTGGTAAGGATCAGCGCGGAGTATTTCATGAAGACGCTCCGGCCAGACCGCCCGCCTTTTGCGACTCAACCAGAACCCCTTTGTTGAGGTGCAGCACAACTTGGGCGCGATCGGCTGCCACGGGATCGTGGGTTACCAGGAGCACGGTTTTGCTGTAGTCGCGGACAAGCTGGCAGATCAGGTCCATGATCTCGTCCGCGCTCTTGCGGTCCAGGTCTCCGGTCGGTTCGTCGCACAGCAGGAAGGTTGGGTCGGCAACGATGGCCCGTGCAATGCCTACGCGCTGCTCCTGTCCGCCGGAGAGCTGGCGCGGATAGTGGTTCATGCGATCCTTGAGGCCCACAACTTCCAGCGCGACCTCCACGTGCCTGCGGCGTTCCGCTTTTGACAGCCGGGTCAGCAGTAGCGGCAACTCGACGTTCTGAAATGCGGTGAGCACAGGAATCAGGTTATACATCTGGAAGACGAAGCCCACGTGCCGCGCCCTCCATTCCGTGAGCTTGCTGCCAGACAGGCTCGTGATCTCGTCGCCGCCTACCGTGATGGTTCCCGCCGTGGGCAGATCGAGACCGCCCAGGAGGTTCAGCAAAGTGGTCTTGCCGGAGCCGCTGGGACCCATGAACGCCACGAACTCACCCTCGTTCACATCGAGGTTCAGGCCCTGCAGCACATGGATTTCTTCGCTTCCTCGCTGGTACTTCTTGTCCAGCCCGCGGACCCAGACAAGGCTGCTCTCGCCTCCGCCATCGACTCTAACCATAACCTCTCCCTCTATTTTCTTTTGGAAGCAGAAACTTCACAAGCAGTTGGCGATCTATCGCTTCAGTGCAACATGCGTACCATCGTGGAGCCTGTCAAAGCCACTGACCACGACCTGGTCCCCACCCGCCAGGCCGGCAATGATTTCCCGGTCACTACCGCGCCCGTTGCCGACCCGAACCGCACGCCGCTCCACCTGCCCGTCGCGATAGACATATACGATCCTGCTGCTGCCGTCGCTCCGTACGGCTGCTTGCGGAACCAGTAATCTCGCCGCACCCTCCTGCGCGCCCTTGGGCTCATCGCCAAGGAACGTCACCTTGACGCCCATGTCCGGCAGAATCCGCGGGTCCAGTTGATCGAACGAGATGCGCACCTTCACTGTCGCTTTTTGACGATCTGCGGTTGGGATCACGGTGCGTACTTTCGCTGGAATCTTCCAGTCCGGATAGGCATCAAGAATTGCCGTGACCGGCATGGCCTCCTTGACGCGCGCTATGTAAGACTCATTCACATCCACTTCGATCTCCAGCGACTGCATGTCGACAACGGTAGCGATGCCGGTGCGGGTGAAGCCGCCACCGGCGGAGATCGGCGACACCATCTCGCCAACCTGCGCGTCTTTGGAGACAACAATCCCGGTAAACGGTGAGCGCACGGTGCAGTTGTCCAGATCCTGCTGCGCCACCCGGATGCGCTCTTGCGCGGCCTGTACTTGCTCGCCGGTCAGCATGATCTTCGCCCGCAAGCTGTCGGCCGCCGTTCGCGCCAGGTCGAGCGCCTGCGCACTGCTGACCCCTTGCTTGGTCAAAGCCTGGGTGCGGCGAAGCTCGCGGTCGGCATTTTCAAGCTGCACTTCCAGATCCTTGAGAGCTGCGGCAGTCGCGTCGCGGTCAGCTTTTGCGGAATCCAGCCGGACTCGCGCATCCGAATCGTCGAGCGTCGCCAGCACCTGTCCTGTTCGAACGTGCATGCCTTCGTCGGCGATCATCTGCACCACCCGCCCCGTGATCTTCGCGGCGATCGTCGCCCGGCGGCGAGGTGTTACATAACCGCTGGCATTCAGCAGCACCTCTCGGGCTTCAGTTTCCGCATGTACCGGCACAACCTCCACAACCGGTTTTCTTTCTTTGAATGCAAAGACGGCAGCGGAAATAATCAGTAACAGCCCAATCGCGGCGGCCAACCAGCGAAGCCACTTCGACGCGCCGCCTCCGCGCGCGCCCTCCTGAATCCTCAGTGCCGACAAATCCGGGTTCGTGTTGGTGCGCTGCGGTTCCATGCCAGGGTGCCTCCGTCAGTGTCTCAGTCCAAACCGCAAGCTGCCGGCATCGGCGGGGATTACGTCAAAGATGACGTCGCACTCTGCCGGATTAAGCATAGAGCTCCGTCGCTTTGTTTATCAAGGCTTGCACGGCTCCGTTTCATGGAATCGAAACAGTATCCTTCTCGCGCAGTCAGTGGTATCTTGTTGGCGCTCGCGGCCCTGCGATTCGGCGGGCGACTTTGGAGTGACGGAGAGGATCTGGTATGAGCGGCCACGGATACGATTTCGACTTCATCGTGGTTGGTTCCGGCTTTGGCGGAAGCGTGTCAGCGCACCGGTTAACGGAAAAAGGTTACAAGGTGGCGGTGATCGAGATGGGCAGGCGCTGGACCCCGGAAAATCTGCCCCGCACCAACTGGTCGATTCATCGCTGGTTCTGGCGTCCCAAACTCGCCCTGCGCGGCTTCTTCAACATGCGTTTCTTCAAGCATGTCACCATCCTGCATGGCTGTGCCGTGGGCGGTGGGTCGATCACCTATGCCAGTACGCTGTTGCGCCCTCCGGAAAAGGTTTGGGAGATGGGATCCTGGGCCGGGCTCTCCAACTGGCAGGCCGAAATGCCGCAGCACTATGAGACGGCTTCCCGTATGCTCGGCGTCGCCGAGAACAATATCCTTGGACCAGCCGACCATCTGCTGGAGAAAGCGGCTGTGGAGTTCGGAGCGGGAAGCACCTTCTATCGCACCAGTGTTGGCATCTTCCAGGGCCCGGAAGGCGAGCAAGGCGGAAAGACCGTTCCTGATCCCTTCTTCGGCGGCGAGGGTCCAGAGCGCACCACCTGCAGCGCATGTGGTGGTTGCATGGTGGGCTGCCGCTTTGGCGCCAAGAACACTCTGGACAAGAACTATCTTTATCTGGCGGAGAAGCACGCGGCCCGCGTTTTTCCTGAAACCATGGTTGTGGACGTAAAACCTCTGGAGGGCGTGGCTGACGGAAGCAATGGCTATGAGGTTCACACCGTGGATTCGCTGGCATGGTTCAGCAAACATGCGCAGCGCTTTACCTGCCGCAGTGTGGTCTTTGCTGCCTCCTCGCTAGGCACCACCGAACTCCTCTTTCGACTCAGGGAAAAGCGCTCGCTTCCCGGCATCAGCAGCCAGCTCGGCAAGCATATTCGCACCAACTCCGAGTCGCTGATCGGGGTGCGTATTCCGGGCAGCCGCGACAATCTGTCCGATGGAGTTGCAATCGGCTCCGGCATCTATATCGACGAGCACACGCACATCGAAGCCGTGCGCTACCCGAGGGGTTCTGATGTCATGGGTTTTCTCGCCACAACGTTGACCGGGGGCCGTGCGGGGAGCGGGCGCGTGGCCTTGTGGGTGAAGAACCTGTTCGTATCCATGCTTTGTCACCCGCTGCGAACGGTTCGAGTGCTCCAGCCCTTCGGATTTGCCCGCGAGAGCATCATTCTGCTCTGCATGCAGGCACTCGACAGCCATATCGACATGTGCTGGGAGCGTCCCTGGTTCTGGCCCTTCAGAAAGTTTCTGGTCAGCCGCGGAGATAAGGTTCCCACCTACATTCCCAAGGCAAATGAGTTTGCGGAAAAATTTGCGCGCATGGCTGGCGGAAGCGCCATGAGCATGCTTCCGGAGATACTCTTCGATGTTCCGGGCACGGCACACTGCCTGGGCGGATGCGTGATCGCCGCCTCGGAGGCAGAGGGCGTGGTTGATAGCAGGCACCGAGTTTTCGGCTACCGGAACATGTATGTCTGTGATGGTTCGGTGATCGCGGCGAACCTGGGCGTTAACCCTAGTCTGACGATTACCGCGCTGGCCGAGCGGGCTATGAGTTTTATTCCGCCTGCCGGCGCTGCGCCCTGGAAGAGCTCAACCTAGTGGCCCCGCAGCGCGCCTGCTGGAGACTGGGAATCTTGTTGTTGACTTTCATGCGCAAGGCATGAAAAGCTTTTCGTAGATTCCTGTCTCATGCTCGAATATTGATTTCAGGGACGCCTCAAGCTGTTCTGTGACTCACATCACGGTCAAGTCAGCGGGCGTCTTTTAGCTTTTCGCATAATGTTATTTTCGGGTAGCCTCAGCCCACGGCGCGTAACGCACCTGGCTGCTGCTGCCCGCAGCGTTTCGGGGCCCTATGTCAGGTATTCGCAATTCACCGGACGAACAAGTTAACAATGAGCCAGCTCGGGCTGACACTGCGGGTAGTTCTGCTTTTAGAGCCGGCGCAGAACAGTCTCCAAGCGAAGAACTCTTCCGTTCCATCTACGCCCACGCTGCGGTAGGCATCGCGCAAATGGCCCTCGATGGCCGCTATTTGATGGTCAATGCATCCCTCTGCCGGATGCTGGGCTATACCGAGAGTGAACTGCTCAGCCAAACCTGCGAGCAGATCACCCACCCCACGGACCGCATCCGCGAGGCGCCGCTGCTGGCGGCTTTGATACGCGGCGAGCGCAAATTTTACGAGATTGAGAAGCGTTACATCCATCGTGATGGTTCTTACGTTTGGGTGAGCCTGACCAGCTCTCCGGTGAGTGGTCCCTCGGGAGAGCTTCTCTTTCGAGTCTCGGTGATTCAGGACATCACCGAACGCAGGCAGGCGGGAGAGTCGCTGCGAATCAGTGAAGAACGTCATCGCGTTCTGGCGGAAACAATGTTGCAGGGCGTGGTCCACCACGATGCTGACGGCAAGATCATCGCCATGAATCCGGCCGCCGAGCGCATCCTCGGCCGCGACCAGGAAGATTTCCTGGGTAGCAATTTTTTCCAACAGGACCCTGGCATCATTCGCGAAGATGGCTCGCCAATCCCCGCCGCGGAGCGTCCGGCGATGCTCGCACTGCGTACCGGGCACCCCGTGCACGGCATGGTGGTGGGCGTGCTGAATCCCCGGCAGGGCGCGTACCGCTGGATCAGCATCGCCGCCGTGCCCTTGTTTCATCCCCGTGAGTCCCGCCCGTACCAGGTCTACACCCTCTTCGAGGACGTCACCGAGCGCAAGCAGGCGGCTGAGGCGCTGGCTGGCTTACAGCGGCTTTACGAATCCGGCCTCCTCGGCGTGATGTACTGGAACCTGAACGGCCAGATACTGGATGCAAACGATAGATTCCTTGAGATGGTTGGCTACACGCGGGAGGATCTGAAGGCTGGCCGAATTGACTGGGGCAAAATGACGCCGACGGAGTACCGGCATCTGGATGAGCGTTCCATCGAGGAACTGAAGGCCACGGGCGCCAACAAAGTACCTTTCGAAAAGGAGTACTTCCGCAAGGATGGCACGCGCGTTCCAATCTTAATCGCCGGCGCAATGCTGGATGAAGTCCGATTCAACGGGGTCGCGTTCACCCTGGACATCACCGCGCGCAAACAGGCCGAGCAGCGCGTAGCCCACCTCGCTACCTTCCCCGAGCTGAATTCAGAGCCGATCTTCGAATCCGACTTGAATGGCAAGGTGACGTATGCCAATCCGCGGGCGCTCAGTCTTTTTCCTGCACTCATGGAAGCCGGCGCTGACCATCCTCTCCTGCGCCAGTGGCCTTCGGTGGTTGCGTCATTGAAGGCGGATCCGAAAGCATCTGTCGTGCGCGAGATCGAGAGCGACGGCCTGATCTTCCAGCAAAGAATCCGCTATGCCCCCGGGCTCGAAGTCATGCGAGCCTATTTCAGTGAAATCACCGAGCAAAAGCGGGCCGACGAAGAGCTGCGCGAAGAGAAAGCGACCCTGCAGGGCATTCTGGACGCTACCGGTGAATCGATCTGGCTGATCAATTCTGACTGCACCGTTCTTCTGGCCAACTCAACCGCCTTGAAGCGTGTGGGCAAGCCGGCTGGGGAGGTTATCGGAAAAACCATCCGTGAGCTTATCGCGCCAAGTTTGGCCGAGACTCGCTCAGCGCACGTCCGGCAGGTGGTTGAGACTGCGCAACCGCTCCAGGTCGAGGACGAGCGCGACGGAATGATCTTCCGGAATGATTACTATCCCGTGCTGGACAGCCACGGCTCTGTCAGTCGCGTCGTGGCTTTCAGCCGTGACATCACCGAGCGCAGGCACGCCGAGCAGACCCTCCGCCGCTACGAACTCATGGCCGGTCACACCCGCGACATTGTCTTGTTTATCCGTTATGAGGACGGCCGCATCCTCGAAGCGAATGAGGCAGCCGTGATGGCTTACGGCTACACTCGCGAAAAACTGAAATTGATGACGATTCAGGAGTTGCGCGAGCCTTTGACGCGGCAGCGGGCTCCAGGCGAAATGAGTCTCGCCGAGAAGCAGGGTATTTTATTCGAGAGCATTCACCTGCGCGCGGATGGCAGTACATTTCCCGTCGAGGTAAGCTCACAGGGCGCCACCGTCGCCGGTACGCGCACCCTGATCAGCATCGTGCGCGACATCACCGAGCGCAAGCAGGCGGAAGAACAACTTCAGAAGATCAATCGTATCCTCAATGCCCGAAACAGCAGCAACCAGGCTCTGCTGCACGCCACCGATGAGCCGGCGTACCTGCACGAAGTGTGCCGCATTGTCACGGAAGATTGCGGTTACGTGATGATGTGGATCGGCTTTGCCGAGCATGACAAGTACAAAACTATCCGGCCGGTTGCCTCTGCGGGCTTTGAAGAAGGATACCTGGAGAAACTGAAGGTCACTTGGGCCGACAACGAACGCGGACAGGGCCCTAGCGGCACCGCCATTCGCAGCGGAAAGGCGTCGATGTGCCGCAACGTGCGCACCGATCCGGCATTTCTGCCCTGGCGCGAAGAGGCCATCAAACGCGGCTACTTTTCCTCCCTGGTGATCCCCTTTACCACGGCCAACGGAGCCGTCGGAGCATTCAGCATCTACGCCCGCGAGCCAGAGGCGTTCTCGGACGAGGAAGTTAGCATGCTTTCTGACCTTGCGGCAGACCTGGCGTTTGGCGTCAATACGCTGCGCCTGCGTGCTGCCCACTCCCAGGCGGAAGAGCAGTTGCACGAGAGCGAAGAGCGGTATCGCAATTTGTTCAACTCGATGGATGAGGGATTCTGCATCGTCGAGATGATCTTTGACTCCGAGGACAGAGCCACTGATTATCGCTTCCTCAAGGTCAACGAGGCTTTTGAAGCGCAAACCGGGTTGCATGATGCCGAAGGCAAGCTCATGCGTGAGCTTGCCCCGGCCCATGAGGCACATTGGTTTGAGATCTACGGAAGAATTGCGCTGACCGGGGAACCGGCGCATTTCTTGAACGAGGCCAAAGCCTTGAATCGCTATTATGACGTGCATGCCTATCGCGTCGGCGAAGCGGAACAGCGGCAGGTGGCAATCGTTTTTAACGATATCAGCGGGATCAAGCGAGCGGAAGAAGAGCGCGAGGCGACCATTGAATTCCTGGGGCTGGTGAACCTGAGCCAGGGAACCAAAGATCTGATTCACAAGGCAACGATCTTTTTCCAGGAGCGATCCGGCTGCGAGGCTGTCGGCATTCGGCTGCGCGAAGGCGATGACTATCCGTACTTTGAAACCCGCGGATTCTCTAAACAGTTCGTAATTGCGGAGAACAAGCTCTGTGTCCTGGACACGGCAGGCAAGGCCGTCCGAGACCGCCTCTGCAACCCCATTCTTGAGTGCATGTGCGGAAGCGTCATCGGGGGGCGCTTTGACCCTTCAAAGCCTTTCTTCACTGCGCAGGGATGTTTCTGGACCAACAGCACAAGCGAGTTGCTCGCCAGTACAACTGAAGTCGACCGGCAGTCTAGAACGCGCAACCGTTGCAACGGCGAGGGCTACGAGTCGGTGGCCCTGTTTCCTCTGCACGATGGGGAAGAGCGATTTGGACTGCTCCAGTTGAACGACCCGCAAAAAGGTCGCTTCTCGGCAGAACTCATTGTCTTATGGGAGAGGCTTACGGCATACCTGGCCACGGCGCTATCCAAGTTCCGCGCCGAGGAAGCGCTGCATCAGAGCGAAGCACAGTTCAGAACGCTGGCCGACTCCATTCCACAACTAGCATGGATGGCAAATGCCGATGGCTGGATATTCTGGTACAACCAGCGTTGGTATAGCTACACGGGCACGACCTCGGAACAGATGGAAGGCTGGGGTTGGCAGTCTGTCCATGATCCCGACGAGCTACCCAAGGTTATGGAGCGGTGGAAGAGGTCGATTGCCAGCGGCGAGCCTTTCGATATGGTGTTCCCATTGCGGGGAGCCGATGGCGTATTTCGCCCCTTCCTCACCCGCATAATGCCTTTGTTTGACTCGCAAGGAGTAGTAGTGCGCTGGTTTGGCACAAATACCGACATCAGCGCCCAGAAGCAAGGTGAGCAAGCTCTTCTGCGGAGCGAGAAGCTGGCCTCCGTGGGACGGATGGCGGCAGCCATTGCACACGAGATCAACAACCCTCTGGGAGCGGTGACGAACTTGTTGTACCTCGCCAAGGACGCCAAAGAGCTGCCGGAATCGTCGCGCCAGTACCTTGAGATGGCCGACGCTGAATTGAAGCGCATTGCGCATATTGCTCGCCAGTCGCTGGGTTTCTATCGCGAGTCCAGCGCACCGGCCCTCACCTCCGTCAATGCGACCTTGGAGTCCGCGGTGGAACTGTTGAAGAGCAAGATAGCGGCGAAGCATGCCGTGATCCAAAAACGATGGGAGACAGAGGTAACAGTTACAGCCATCTCCGGCGAACTGCGACAGGTTTTCTCGAATCTTCTGGCCAATAGCTTGGATGCCATCGACGACGGGGGAACGATTCAGTTGCGGATCTGCGCTGGCGTCGACCACGACAACCAGCGCCGCTGCGTCCGAATAACGATCGCCGACAATGGAAAGGGAATCGCCGCGGAATCGCGGCAGCACATCTTCGAGCCATTCTTCACCACGAAAGGCTCAATCGGAACCGGCCTCGGTCTCTGGGTCAGCAAAGAGATCGTCGACAAGCATCAGGGGAGAATCAGGCTGCATTCCACTATTGACGGGGCGCGTCGAGGGACGGTATTCACTATTGTTCTACCGGCGGAGGATGCCACACCCATGCCCAGCAAGCCTGCAAAGTGATCTCGCGCTCTAACCGCGATTAGTTGACTCTGTTCGAGGTTTCGCATCGCAGGCATAGAACCGGCACAGCGTGCCACGCAATGGAACTGAGCCGCAGATTGGTTCGCGAGGCGGATCGTCAGTCAGCACTGCGTTGATGTTGGACTCAAAGCAACCATGGTCGGGGGCGGCATTTTCGGGGAACCACCAGCCGTGCTGAGCATGGACCACTCTGGGATCAAAGTCGGTAGTGGTTTTCACTCTGAGCCGTACGCGTTCCCCTTTGACCAATGGAGTTTCCACCCACACCCAATCTCCATCCTCCAGCTTTTCCTGGCGCGCGGTTTCCGGATGCATCTCGAAGAGCGGGTCCGGCATGCGCTTGCGAAGCGGCTCAATCTGCCGCCCGGAGGAAAGGTAATATTCAATCGTTCTGCCGCCGGTAACCAGAATGTAGGGGTAGTCTTTTAGAAGCTCCGGCGTACTCACGGGGCTTTGCGGAGGCTCAACGTAAACGGGCAACGCCTCATAGCCATACTTGTCGAAAATAGTCGAGAACAGTTCTATCTTTCCGGTAGGAGTATTGACGCCTTTCTCCTTGTATTGTCTGTACTGCGGAGTCGGAGATACATAGCCTTTCTGTTTGAATTCCTCGAAGGTCATGCCCATTCCGCGGACCCGGAAATCGTTAAATTCGGCGGTGCTTTCCCAGGGCAGGTACTTGCGATTGGCCCATGGCAATCTGCGCACCAGATCGATGGCGATCTGGACGTCATCCCGGCACTCCGGCGGCGGTTCGATAGCTTTCTGCCGTGCTGCAATGCAGTTCAGGTACGGTTCGTCGCAGCAGTCATCTCTCTCCAACCATGTGGTCGCGGGCAAAACGTAGTCGGCCAACTCGGCCGTGGGCGTCATGAAAAAGTCGAGAACCACCAGGCAATCGAGGCTCTTGAAGGCTTCCCAAGTCCGCTTTGTGTTCTGCATATTGACAACCGGGTTCCCTCCGGCCAGCAAAACTGCTTTCAGCGGATATGGGCTTCCGTGCAATGCCGCTTTTGCCGCCAGAGCCGGATGAACAAAGAGAAAAAGAGGGTTCTGGCCAGCGATGAGAGGATATTCCTCGCCACTCAGGCGTCCTGTAGTCATCTCCGGAGGGAGTTTGCAGAAGCCCATAACCCCACCCGTGGAGACAAAGCCCGGCACCGGGGTAGGGAGCAGATTGCCACCTTGAACGCCCAGGTTGCCGGTGATGGCAATCAGGTCGGCAAGAGCTCGGACCGTCTGCGTAGAATTCAGATTCTGTTCGACGGCTACGCGATGGTGAACCACGGCTGGTTTGCTTCGGGCGAACAGCCGCGCAGCCTCTTTTATCTGGTCGGCAGAAAGCCACGTGACTGCTGCGGCCCATTCCGGCGGGTAAGCCTCGACGCGCTTTCTTAACTCTTCAAAACCATGGCAATACTGCTCAACAAATGGCCAGTCATATAGGTCTTCGGTGATGATGGTATGGAGCATTCCCAGGATCAGAGCCAGGTCGGTGCCTGGCCTGATCTGAAACCAATGATCCGCTTGCGCGGCCAATTTGGTTCGGCGGGGGTCGATTACAATCAGCTTCGCCTGGTTCTTCTTCACTCCGTCCATCAAATCTCGTCCCCTTGCGGGGTGGGAGATCGTAGGATTCCCGCCGCACACCAGGATGCACTTTGAGGAGAGATAGTCCGGACCTTGCTCCTGCATCACGGAGGCGCCATAAGTGGCAAATTCTCCGACCATCGAGGGAGCGTAGCAGATGTGCAGGTCCGTGTTGATTACATTCGGCGTTCCCATGGCGCTGGCCAGAAGCCGGGAGAAAAAGAGGGCCTGCCTGGGCGCCGTACCATGGAAGGTTCCGATCGACCTCACGCCATGTTGCTCTTTGAGCGCGGTGAGTTTCGCCGCAATGCCATCCAGAGCCTCATCCCAGGAGATTCTCTCCCACTTGCCTTCGCCCTTTTCGCCGGCCCGCCTCATCGGGTACTTCACCCGCTGAGGATGCGAGGCAAAGCGAGCGTAGTTCACGCCCTTGACGCAAATGCAGCCACGGCTCGCGGGATGCTCCGGATCGGGCTTAATGCTTGTAACTTTACCTTCCTCGACCTGGACCAGAACCCCGCATTCCGAGTGACATTCCTGGCATACGGTTCTTACGATTCTTTTCATGCCAGATTCACCGGGCGGACGCCGCCGCAGCCTGCGCCGCTTCTTTGCGATGATCCCATCCTGATAACTCGCGGATCTTTTCCAGGCAAGCCTTCATACCGACGCTGTGCATGGTTTGACCCGTGCCGGAGCGATCGCCGTCTACCAGTACATTCTTCAAACGAAAATCCATGGGGTCCATGCCCAGCCTTTCGGCGGCCATGTCCATCAGGGTTTCAAAGGCGACCGCCGGCTGCGACATGCCGAATCCCCGGAACGGGCCGCTCTGTGGCTTGTTCGTGTAAACGGTCCATGCCTCGGCCAATTGGTTGGGAATCCGATACGGTCCGGAGCCCAGCATGGTGCATTTGCCGCTGGTCAGCACGGTCACGGAGGCATAGGCTCCAGCGTTGGCGATATGGGTGCGATGTATGGCCGTCAAACTTCCGTCGTTCTTGACCCCGAGCTTATAGGTCGCATAGTGCGGAGCCTTGGTTGAGCCAACCAGAAAGTGCTCTTCCATGGTGAGAGCCCATCGCACCGGTTTTCCCGCCTTGAGAGCCAGCACCGCCACGTTCGGCTCAAGCATCATCATGCCCTTCTGTCCGAATCCACCTCCGACAGCCGGCGAGATCACGCGAACCTTATTAAGTGGCAATGCCAACACCGGAGCCAGAATGCCGCTGACCATGAATGGCACCTGGGAGTTCGTCCACACTGTAACCTTTCCGGTAGCTTCTGGCTTGACCAGATAAGCGAAAGGTTCTATGGGAGTTGATCGCTGCGACGAGGTGGAAATGGTTTCTTCGAGGATAAAATCTGCCTCCGCGAATCCTTTCTCCACATCGCCCCGCACCAGCCGCATGCATTCATGGCCGAAGGCGAGCACTACATTTCCTTTGCAGAACTTTCCTTGTCCTTCTTCATGGACGATCGGCGCTCCCGGCTGCATTGCCTCCCGAGCGTCGAAGACCGCGGGCAGTCTCTCGTACTCCACCTTGATGAGTTCGACCGCTTCCTGCGCGATCTCCTCGCTGTCAGCGGCTACCACAGCGATAGGCTCGCCACGGTGCCTGACTTTGTCAGCGGCAAATACCGGTTGATCGGGGACGATTTGCCCCGTGGTGTTATTGGGGACATCTTTGACCGTCACGACGGCACGCACGCCGGGCAGGCGCTCCGCCTTGCTCGTGTCCAGACGGAGGATCTTGGCATGGTGCTCCGGACTCAGCAGACCCTTGGCATAGAGCATGCCGGGCAAATACATGTCGCCCACGAACTGAACCTGGCCCGTCACCTGCTGCTTGCCATCGGTCCTTGGCCGGTCTACTCCAACCTGTGTGTAACTCATGGGAAGCTCCTCTATGCGTGCTCGGCGCCTTCGCGCATTTCTTTTGCGGCGGCCAACACGGCTTGAATCGGTTTGACGTAGCCGGTACAGCGGCACAGATTTCCCGATAAACCCTGCTTAACTTCTTCCGCGGTCGGGTCGGGGTTCTCATCCAGAAATGCCTTGGCCGCCAGGATCATTCCCGGAGTACAGTAGCCGCACTGGCTCGCCGCCATCTGATAGAAGTGCTTCTGCAGTGGGTGTAGGTTGGCGAAGCCGAGGCTTTCCACCGTCTCCACCGACCTTCCATTCACGCTCACGCCCAGGGTCAGGCAGGAGTTGACGGCTTTGCCGTCCAGCAGCACAGTGCATGCTCCGCACTCGCCTTGCTCGCACGAGCGCTTTGGGCTGGTGACGTGCAGCCGCTCCCGCAGCAAGTCAAGCAGCGTTAGATTGGGTTCAACCGCCAGCTCTTGTTCGTCGCCATTGAGGCGGAAACGAATCACCGTTTTCATTGCAAATCCGCTATTCATGCTCCTGCCGCCTTCTGTGCCACCTGGCACTTATTCTGGAGCGCTTTGAGAACCTTATCGGGCGATGCGGGGACTTCAAACATGCGAACTCCGACCGCATCATAGATTGCATTGAGAATCGCCGGCGCGGCCGTCATTGCCGAAATCTCGCCAGCCGCTTTGGCGCCATAAGGGCCGTTCTTCTCCGGCACTTCGACGAACGAAGCGTGTATCTCCGGCATATCCATCGAGGTCGCGATCGGATAATTTGCCAGATCCTTGGGCTCGAAGGCGGGATTAAATTCTGAAGGGCGACCGACGGGTGAAATACCAGGGTGAGCGTCCTCTCGCAACGCCCAGCCTATGCCTTGGAGAGCACCGCCCTCGACCTGTCCCTCCACGAGGAGGGGGCTGATCGCCTTACCGCAATCCACTGTGGGGTACAGTTTTCGTACCTCCACCACTCCGGTTTCGGTGTCTACCTCCACCTCCGCCACCGTAGCGTGATAGTTGAACGAGGCAATGGGTTCGCCTTGCATGTTATGGTCGGGGAATGCGTTCTTGGGGTAGTAGGTAACCGAACCGGTTGGCAGTTGACGGAAGACGAAGTGGGCCAGAGTCGAAGCTACGGCTATGGGCAGGCACTTCTCTGGATTATCTTTGTCCCGGATAAACCCTGGGCTGACGATCAGGCTCTCCGCCGGAACTTCCAGCTTCTTAGCCGCGGAATCGATCAAAATCTTCTTAATCTGCTCGCAGGCGAGCAGCACCGCGTTCCCACCGGCAAAAGTCTGTCGCGAACTCACGGTCCCGAAGTCGTAGGGTGTCATGCCAGTGTCGGCCGAATAAACGGTGATCTGCTCAACATCCACGCCCAGAGCTTCGGCCGCAATCGTGGCAATCACCGTATTGGAGCCTTGTCCGATATCGCAGCCGCCGGCCTGGATTACCACGCTGCCATCTTCCCTCATCTGCATATTGAGGGAATACGGATTGGGTGCGGCGGGAACAGTGGCGGAGTAATAAGTGCCGCCGACTCCCCAGCCTTTTTTCTTGCTGGCCTGCCCTGCCGATGAGCTGATGCCCAGTGCGGCGGCCAATGCGTCCTCGACGCTTCGCGCCGCCAGAACGCCTGCCACTTCACGGCGATACCATGCCTGTCCCCGGATGTCTGTGATGGGGCTGATATTGGCCTGAACAAGCTGCCGGGCCTTCGCAATTTCTTCAACCGTGGCCGGTTTACCTTGCAGCGCCTGTTCAAACTGCTTGGCCCTTACCACCGTTGGTGCTACCGATCCAAGTGCGACTCGCACGCTGGTAAAGGTCTTGCCGTCTGCACTAAGTGTCACGGCGGTCGCAGCGCTGGCAATTGCAATCGTCATCGCATGCCGGTTACCCATCTTCTGGAAGGCTGAACCGCTTTTTGCCGGCAACGGCGGAAGGATGATCTCGATGATCAGTTCATCCTTGGCAAGGCAGTTTTGCTTGGGACCGATCAGGAATTGATCCAGGCTCAGTGTGCGTTCGCCCCGCAAGCTCTGAACCTTGACCTTTGCATCCAGGACTACCAAAGCGAGAATCAGGTCTCCAGCGGGAGAAGCAGTGCCGAGATTGCCGCCAATCGTAGCCAGATTCCTGACCTGCGGACCAGCAGAGTTACGCGCGGCGTCGGCCAACGCAGCCGCCTGCTTGGAGACTGTCTCAGACTTGATCAGCTCGGCAAACGTAGTAAGGGCTCCGATCCTTGTGCCCCCCTCTTCCTGCCTGATAAACTGCAAGTCTCTCAATTTGCTAAGGTCAATGACGTGTTCGGGGTTGGCCTGTCTTGCGTTGAGCCAGACCATTACGTCCGTACCGCCAGCCATAACCATGGCTCGCGATCTGAGCTTTGCTGTTTGTTCAAGGGCTTCCCGTACTGTGGTGGGAGATAAGTACTCAAAGGGTTTCACGGTTCCTCCACCCCCCAGGGTGATTCAAAAAGCACTACTTTCGTAGAGTGTGCCCAGATTATGTGTGTGACGGTTGGGGTTGTCAAGCGAATTTTAGGGCAAATTATTCATGAAGAAGCAGAGCACATCCCGTCGTTCGGTAACCGCTCTTCCGCATAAGCGGGATGTAAAGAAGAACCCAAGAATTTCCTTAAAGCAGAAGCAGAGCGTAGCGCCGCGGCAATCGCCGCCAAACCGCCGTACCCAGATTGCCGATGCGGCCATTCAAGTGCTTGCGCGCGAAGGCGCCCGCTGCGTGACGCATCGCAAGATCGATCGCACTCTCGGCCTGGCTGAGGGTTCAACGTCCTACTACTACCGTACCCGTGCGGAGTTGCTGGCCGCCGCCGCCAACCGCGCGGTTCAACTGGATCTGCTCGACGTCGAATGGCAGGTTAAAGTGGCGAACGAAGCGGTCGGCACCGTAGATGCCAACCACTTTGCGGATCGATTGGCAGACACCCTTATCGACTGGCTCTCTCCCGGCAAACGCGAGCGCAGTCTGGCAAAATGCGAACTGTTTCTGGAAGCCTCGCGTGACGATAGGTTGCGAGCGATCATGGGCAAAATCAAAGAACAGTTCTCCATTTATACCAGAGACGTATTTCGCGTCCTCGGCGCCAGGAATCCTGCGATGGCAGCAGATTCGCTTTTGCTGTTCACTCTGGGTGCAGTGTATAGCCGTGCTATTTCGCGCAATTACAAGTTGGATCGTGCGGAATTGAAAGGGCTCACCCGCAGCGCCGTCGAGCAAGCGAAAGAGCGCTAACCTCCGCGCTCACAACTTTCGGCTCAGCCACTCGACTTGGCCTGCCTGTTTTTCTTTCTTGCTTGATCTCCAATCGCCGATCCTCTGCGGCAAGGCGCGTGGACTCGAACCATGGACCTGCGGATTATGAGATCTGCTTTCCGAGGGGCCGCCACCTGGATTCAATCGCTTACAGTCGGAAGACGTCATATGATTCGGGGTTGCATGTGCGCATCCGGCGCTCAATTGACAACTGAGTGGCGACGCGATACCGACGTCACAGACACAATTCGATGGCTCGAGGATGATCGCTTCCCACTCATAACCGGCGGTCTTGAAAACCGGGCTCGCCTCTATCCTGCAGCTCAGAATCAATCACTTACAAGGCTAATAGGTGCTGTTGTTCGAGTGAAAGTGGGCAGTTTGATCGCTTTCATGCACCGATTCATGCACCAAATTCCGGGACTGATTCTCAACATCGGTTCCTGTGTCCACGTCCGATCTCATCCGCCGCCATCCGTTTAGTAGTTCGAGATTTCAAGCAGGTTCTTGTCTGGGTCACGAATGTAGATGGATCTCATTTTTCCCATTGCGCCGTTCTGTTCGACAGGGCCTTCTTCGATGCGAACTTTCTGTTCGTTCAGGTAGCGAATTACCTCGTGGAGAGGGGTTGAGGTGATGAAGCAGATGTCGCCGACACCGGAGGTAGGATGGACGTCACAAAGTTCTACCAGGAGGTCTGGAGCAATCTTTCCTTCGAGAACGGACAGCTCTTCTCGCAGTTGCGCCTTGACTGGACTCCTGAGGAAAACGCTTTGCTGCTCATGTACGCAAAACACCTCTTTAGTTCCAGTAATCGAAGCGAGGCCGTGCGGGTATTGATCACCTACTACGCAGTCCAGAACAAATTCGCCGTCGTTGGTCAGGTCAAGAAGTCCACAATCATTCCTAGCAAGAATTGACCCAGGACTCCCCGCGAGTCGAGCAGCTTTCTGAGTACGCCCCTCACGGGGAATCCTGAATTCCGCCCACACTTTCCGTTACCGATCTTGGACTGAGACGCAAATGGTCCCATTCTTTTTTGCTCCCATCACAGGCTCTGAAAAAGGCCTGTTTGATTTGCCGGAGGCTACCAATGCCTATGCCCATTCCTATGGTAAGATACCTGCCGTTACAACTTCTATACCGGTATACCTATACCGACTTTCCGTTACCGATCTTCCAACGAGTCAATAGTGAACAGTCAATATAGGAGGTAATATGTCCACCGAATCGAAGTGCCCGTTTTCGAGCAGCATGATTAATCACACGACGGCTGGTGCAAAGGGCAACCGCGACTGGTGGCCCGACCAGCTGAACCTCAACATCCTTCATCAGCACTCTTCGCTGTCCAATCCCATGGGCGAGCACTTCAACTACGCCAAGGAGTTCAAGAGCCTTGACCTGGATGCCGTCGCCAAGGACCTCAAGGCCTTGATGACGACCTCGCAGGACTGGTGGCCGGCCGACTTCGGCAACTATGGGCCGTTCTTCATTCGCATGGCGTGGCATTCCGCGGGCACGTACCGTATCCACGATGGACGCGGCGGTGCCGGCAACGGAACACAGCGGTTCGCGCCGCTCAACAGCTGGCCGGACAACGTCAATCTGGACAAGGCGCGCCGGCTGCTCTGGCCGGTCAAGCAGAAGTACGGCCGCAAAATCTCTTGGGCTGATCTGATGATTCTGGCCGGTACCGTGGCGCTCGACTCGATGGGCTTCAAGACCTTCGGGTTCGGCGGCGGCCGCGCGGATATCTGGGAGCCGGAGGCGGACATCGATTGGGGTCCTGAGGCAACCTGGCTCGGCGACGAGCGCTACAAAGGCGACCGTGAACTGGCAAACCCGCTGGCCGCCGTGCAGATGGGCCTGATCTACGTCAACCCCGAAGGACCGAATGGCAATCCAGACCCGGTGGCCGCGGCGCGCGACATCCGTGAGACCTTTGCCCGCATGGCCATGAACGACGAAGAGACCGTTGCCCTCATCGCTGGCGGCCACACCTTCGGCAAGACTCACGGCGCTGGCCCTGCCAGCCACGTTGGGCCCGAACCCGAGGCCGCGCCCATCGAGGAGCAGGGACTGGGCTGGAAGAGCAGCTTTGGCACTGGCAAAGGTGGCGACGCGATCGGCAGCGGCCTGGAAGTCATCTGGACTACAACGCCAACGAAGTGGAGCAGCAACTTCTTCTGGAACCTGTTCGGCTACGAATGGGAGTTGACAAAGAGCCCGGCCGGTGCCCATCAATGGATACCGAAGAATGGCGCCGGTGCCGGTACCGTGCCGGATGCACACGACCCGTCCAAGCGTCGCGCGCCTACCATGATGACTACTGACCTCTCCTTGCGGCTTGACCCGGCCTACGAGAAGATTTCACGGCGCTTCATGGAGCACCCTGATGAGTTTGCGGATGCCTTTGCCCGGGCCTGGTTCAAGCTCACGCACCGCGACATGGGGCCGCGTGCTCGCTACCTTGGCCCGCTTGTGCCGAAGGAAGAGCTGATCTGGCAGGACCCGATCCCCGCCGTAAACCATGCTCTGATCAATGAACCGGAGATCGAAACCCTCAAGACCAAGGTTCTCGCGTCTGGCCTTTCGATCTCCCAGCTCGTCACAACCGCGTGGGCGTCGGCAGTGACCTTCCGCGGAAGTGATAAGCGCGGCGGCGCTAATGGCGCTCGCATCCGGCTTGCGCCGCAGAAGGATTGGGAGGTGAACCAGCCGGCCGAACTAGCGAAGGTGCTTTCGAAGCTGGAAGGCATCCAGAAGGAGTTCAATGGTTCGCAGTCAGGCGATAAGAAGGTCTCGCTGGCTGACCTGATCGTGCTTGCAGGCTGCGCGGCCGTGGAGTCTGCTGCCAAGAAGGCCGGTCACAACGTGAAAGTCCCCTTCGCGCCAGGACGCATGGATGCCTCGCAGGAGCAGACCGATGTGGAGTCGTTCGCCGTGCTGGAGCCGATAGCGGACGGGTTCCGCAATTACGTCCGCAAGGGACTCGAAGAGTCCGCGCCATATATGTTACTGGACAAAGCTCAACTGCTGACCCTGACCGCTCCGGAGATGACGGTCCTAATCGGTGGCCTGCGCGCTTTGGGTGTGAATTTTGGGCAGTCCAAGCTAGGCGTCTTCACCAAGCGGCCTGGGGTACTGACCAACGACTTCGTCGTCAACCTGCTGGACATGGGTACGAAGTGGCAGAAATCCTCGACGGCTGATTGCGTATTGGAAGGACGCGACCGGCGGACGGGCGAGATCAAGTGGACAGGCACTGTAGTTGACCTCGTCTTCGGTTCGAATTCTCAGCTCCGAGCCCTTGCCGAAGTGTATGCAAGTAGCGATGCGCAGCAAACCTTCGTGCAGGACTTCGTGGCTGCCTGGAACAAGGTGATGAACCTGGATCGCTTCGACCTCGCCTGATCAAGGAGGTCAGGCAGGAAGACACAAGATGAAATGTTCTAACAAGCTGTTCATCCGTTTCTGGTGAGGGGAGCAAAAGGCATGAATACCTCTGCGACCGAATCAGTAGAACGGATGAGCAGCCCTATCAGGACACACCTACGAACCTCCCAGTTCATCGACGAGACCTTTTCAGTGCGCAACCACCCTTTCAAGCAGCGTGTTTTTCGCCACGCTGCTTGCGTCGCGATCCCTACCACACAATCTCGGCATAGATAAATAGTAGGTCTGTTGCAACGAGCGAAATCTGAGCAAGAGCGAGGATTAGTACAAACGCCGATGGGGCCGCCAACTGTTCCCCTTCGGCGAAAGTGGGACTGTTGAGGCTGGGAGATTTGAAAGCTGTTCAATTTTGCTCACAAATACAGGTCAAGCACTCTTTGAATGGATTGTGATGCAAGAAAGATGGTTCAGTAAAAATCTGCGCGCATTCCTCCCAATCCATGCAGGTACGCTAGCTTCGCGACGATGCCATTGAATTGAACTCTCCTATAGCTTCCCATAATGAGCAAAATGGAACAGATTTTCCGCACGACGGGTGTAATTCTCTCAGAGAAATGTGTCCCAGGACGGAAGACGGACGCTCGATACGTTCTGCAGGTTCTCTGCACCGCAACATTGCATTTGTCCTGATTTATGAAGAGCACGCTAAAGAAAGAAGCTTCTATGAATACGAAGGCTAAGTGCGCGCACCCCGATTGCAGCTGTGTGCCTGCGGATGGCAAGAAATTTTGCGGCGATAGGTGTGTCATAGCAAAAGAAAGGCCACAGCTAGCTTGCGAATGCCCCCACCCCGCCTGGATGGGCGAGCATTAAACCGTTTATCATTATGTGGATGTTGGGACTAACGGAGGGGTCTGGGGCTCCGAGCGGGGCTACTGCCTGATGATTGGCGGTGATGAAATCGTCGTCCGGCGCATCGACCCGGTTATCGCAGCCTCGGCTCCAATCATCAATGAGGCGCCTCGCACGCCTGGTCGGGAGAAAATAGGCGGCACTGCCGAACACGGCTACTTGCACTGCGGTCCGAGCGGCGCTGGCCACTTCGTCAAGATGGTGCACAACGGCATCGAATACGGCATCATGGCCTTGCATGCGGAGGGATTGAACATCCTTCGCCATGCCAATGCCGGCAAGGATCGGCGTACCGTCGATGCTGAAACCACGCCTCTGCGCAACCCTGAGTACTATCCGTACGACCTGAACCTTGCTGATATTGCCGAGGTCTCGCGCTGTGGTAGTGTCATTGCTTCGTGGCTTCTGGATCTTACAGCGACGGCGCTCTTCGATAGTCCTGACCTAGCGAAGTTCGCTGACCTGGCGTCGGACTCAAAAGAGGGGCGCTGGACCATCGCAGCGGCTATCGACGAGTCGGTTGCGGCTCCCGTCCTCAGTGCCGCATTATATGAACGCTTCAGTTCGCGCGGCGAGGGCGATCTCGCCCACGAGGTACTGTCCGCCCTACGCTACCAGTTCGGCGGCCATGAGGAAAAACCCGCCGAAACGAAGAAAGTGGCATAATGGCTGCCTCCCGTTCAGATGCGCTAGTGCTCTTCGGTGTGACGGGTGATCTCGCGCACAAAATGATCTTCCCGGCGCTCTATGCAATGGTGAAACAAGGCACACTTACGGTTCCGGTAATCGGCGTTGCGTTTCCGAAGTGGAGTCTTTTGCGCCTGCACAAGCGTGTGGCCGACAGCATAAAGCGGTCCGGCGGGATCGATAGTCCACGTGCTCTCACGCATCTTCTGTCCCTGTTCCGATATGTGAGTGGGGACTACAAAGCCCCAGCGACTTTTGAGGCCATTAAAGGGGCACTGGGCAGCGCTCGGCGTCCGGCGCACTACCTCGCTATCCCGCCTTCGCTCTTTGAGACGGTGATCCAAGGGCTCGGCGCAGTGAGGCTTTCCAAAGATGCGCGCGTCATCGTCGAAAAGCCATTCGGACGCGATTTGGCCTCCGCGCGGGAGCTGAACCGCGTCGCTCATACCGTCTTTTCTGAGGACTCGATCTTCCGCATCGACCACTTTCTCGGAAAAGAGGCGATCATGAATATCCTCTATTTCCGCTTCGCCAACTCGTTTCTAGAGCCGATCTGGAACCGCAACTATGTTGCCAGCGTCCAGATAACGCTCTCCGAAGATTTCGGTATCGGGGACCGCGGAGCCTTCTACGAAACCGCCGGATGTTTGCGTGATGTGATCCAGAACCACCTCTTCCAGATTGTCGCTCTGCTGGCGATGGAGCCGCCGGCTACCCGAGACTTTGGCGCCGTTCACGTCGAGAAAGCCAAGGTTTTTCAAGCCATGCGCCCTCTGAAGCCGGACGATTTGGTGCGCGGTCAGTACACGGGCTACCGCAAGGAGCCAGACGTGGCGAAGAATTCCGACGTCGAGACTTTTTGCGCGATGCGTCTTTTCGTCGACTCATGGCGTTGGCAGGGGGTGCCGTTTTACCTGCGCTCCGGCAAATACCTAGCAGACACCGCGACCGAGGTCCTGGTTGAACTGAAGCCGCCGCCGCAGAGTCTTTTCGCCGACTCGGCACCGACGACCAGCCGGACCAACTACCTGCGTTTCCGGCTTTCCCCAGACTCGGCCATCGCCCTCGCGGCTCGCGTCAAGCTCGCCGGGAAGGGCTTCGTAGGGGAGCAGCGAGAGCTCTACTTGTTCGAGGAGCGCGCGGGAGAGGAAGCGCCTTATGAGAGGCTTTTGCGCGATGCCATGGCCGGCGATGGAGCTCTCTTCACCCGTGAGGACGCGGTGGAAGCTGCCTGGGCTGTGGTTGATCCAGTCCTGAAGACCCACCCCCGGGCTCGCCCCTACAAGCGGGGCAGTTGGGGGCCAAAAGAAGCCGATACGATCATCAATTCCGGCGGAGGTTGGCACAACCCCAGAGCCAACGAGACTTCCAATGAATGAACTCGGCACCCCCGTGTTTGCCTAGGGGTTTGAAGTACGTGATTGATGGCGGCCTGATGCGCTGCTAGCACGAGCGATAGTCGAAAGTGAGCGGGCATTGAATCTCGAAGAATACGCATTGATTGGAAACTGCAAGACCGCCGCTTTAGTCGGCCGCAACGGGTCGATCGACTGGCCCTGTTGGCCCTCCCTTCTCCTCCAACTTCGCAGTGATGCAGTGATATAGTTCATTGCGCGACCTCCGGACTTTACGGTTCGCAGGTTGGCCCCTAGAGCATTTCAGAATAGGCAGCACGCCGCTGTCCCTATTGATGATCTCAACCTTTTAGCGACGAGAGGAAAAGCATGAAATTGTATGCGATGATCGGAACAATGTTGCTCGCGTGTGGCAGTATGTTCGGGCAGAGCACTCAGTCTTCACAAGCTGGTGGACAACCAGTTGGAACGCCTTCAGACATGCAAATGGGATCTGCCCAGAAGTCCAAAGGCATGGCTGACATGAAGAACCACGAAGATCAAATGCAGGCGGAAATGCAGCAAATGAAGCGGCGGATCGAAAAGATGCGAGCGGATGCGGAGAAGGTTCAGGACCCGAACACAAAAGCCGCACTGCTCGACAATGCGGACATGTGGGAACACTTCACGCACCATATGCGGTCGCACATGGACATGATGATGAAGGGCAATGGCATGCACAACATGGGCATGATGCCGGGAAATGGTGACATGAAGGACTGTCCGATGTCCCACCCATCTCCGGCACAGCAGACCGGTGCAGCTATTCCGAAATAGTGAGTGTTGGGACGCCGAAGTGGGTATCCGCAAGAGCGACTATTTTATCGTCCTCTGCGCTATAGAGCGCAGAGGACGATTTATTCCGTTTCAGTTAGAGACCGCAACGGGGTATGCATTTCGGCGAACTACGAATCAAGGCTGCCCGACCTCCCAACTTCATGGGCTAAACGCCTCTGGAATTCTTGTGTGTAAGGTTTCGGATTGCTCTGCTGGAGGAAGCAGCGCGTGGAGGGATCACTTCCTCGTCCTGGAGAAGCCGAAACTATGACCGAGCGATTAGCTGCGAGCACTAGCCATACATCAGTGTGCTGCTCTCGTCCGTGAGGAGCTACGTCGGCCACATCGCCTCCACTCCATAGGAATCCAACACGTCTCGTAAGGTTACGATACCTTCAAGTTTGTGGATGTCCGCCCGGCCGACAACCGGCAGCATGTCAATATGCGCCTTGCTCATGCGCTCCAGCGCCAAGTGCAGGGGATGATCTGCGTGGACATGGGGAAACTCCAGCGCTTCAAAGAGGTCTATCAGATTCAGCCCAGCTTTTCCGTCAGCGAGCGCGTTTTCGAGTGTCGTCCGGCTCAGAACACCAACGATGCCATCATCGTCCGCAACCGGCCAGGAACAGTACTTGCTGGAACGTGTCCGGTCGAGCGCATCATGGATGTTGAGCTGTGCCGGAAGAATCTCCGCGGTCTCATGCATCAGTTGAGATACAGTGCGTCCGCTGAACTCCTCTCTTGTTTTCATGCTTGGCAAATGGATGCCGTCCTGCTGGGCGAGGGCTTCATAGATTGGCTCCTTCTGGAAACGCCTCGAGATAAAGAGACTCGCGAGGTTGGCGATCATCAGCGGCACGATGACCGCGTAGTCGCGAGTCATCTCAAAGATCATCAGCACAGAAGTCATGGGAGCACGAACGATTCCCGCAAAGAGCGCACCCATGCCAACCAGTGCGTAAGCCCCCGGAGCCGCCGTATAGGTTGGCAACCAGTGATGGGCCACGGTGCCGACGGCACCACCCAGCATCGCCCCCAGGAATAGAGCCGGGCCGAAGATTCCGCCAGCGTTGCCGGAAGCGTAGCTGGTGGTAATGGCAAACAGCTTTAGAACAACCAGCAGGACCATCAGCTTAAATGCTATGGTGCCGCCGAGAGCAAACCCGACGTAGCTGTATCCCACGCCCAGAACCTGAGGCACAAACCAACCCATCAGGCCGACCATCAAGCCACCGACGACCGGATGCCACCAACGAGTCCTCTTAGGCAAGAGCAGGAAGCGCTTGCGCATTCCCAACAACAGCTTGGTGAAGGCTACTGACAGAAAGCCGCCGGCGATGCCAAGCACAGCGTAGATACCAAATTCCAGCGGATGAACCAGTTCGTAGGGCGGAACATGAAACAGAGGGTTATTGCCGAGTAGCAAACGCAACACCGCCCAGGAAGTGGCTGAGGCCAACACCACGGATCCGAGAACCGGCGCGTGGAGATCTCCAACGACCTCTTCCAATGCAAACAGCACCGCTGCCATGGGTGTGTTGAAGGCGGCGGCGATCGCAGCTGCCGCGCCCACGGGAATCAGAGCCTTCACCTTTTCTGGGCGCAAGCCGAGCCAGCGGCCGAGGACCGAGGCAATGCCGGCACCGACTTGAACCGAGGGACCTTCGCGACCGAGAGGAATTCCGCTCGCCAGAGTTGCCGCTGTGCAGCCGAACTTACCGAGGACCGTCCGCAGCGAGATATTACCCTCATGGGCATAGAGGGCAGCCTTGGTCTGAGGCACGCCGCTACCGCGGGCTTCGGGAAAATAGCGGTAGAGTAGGTAGCCCATGGCCAGAGACCCCGCCACCGGCATTGCGATGCGTCTCCAAGCAGGGCTTCCTACCGGATAAATGCGCATGCCAAGCCGCTCGGTCAGGACTATGAACGCAACCACGCTGAGTCCTGCCAGTGCGCCAATCAGGAGCGAAAGAACGAGAAAAACCTGCTCCTCACGCTGCTGGATAAGCGCATTCACGCGTGATCGCAGACCAGTACGCTGCGTTGTCTCTATATGATTCTCTCGGTCGGGTGAAAGGGGCATGTTTGCTTACTCAAAAAATTCTTCTATTTTCCGTTCTGTTAGTGTTTAGGGTTCATTGCTGATCAGGCAGAACTGGAAGAGCCGCCGCGTTGATGGTCGTGGGGTCGTCTCGAAGCTTAATGTACAGAACTGTTCCAACTGGCCGCGGCACCGTCAGGCTTGTCTCCGCAAAGCCCGAAGGTACTGAGACCGCCTTTGTGAACTCCCGGTCCGAAGCAACTGAGTCGATCAGATAGAGATTATCTCCGCCTAGCGTGCATTGTTTATCGGGGTCATCCGGGCACCGCACCTCTGCGAGATGTGGAAGCCGCACAAGATGAGCGAGCGGCTGCCAGTCTCCTTCCGAACCATCCGTGACCACGGGCCTGAACTGCAGCGATCCAAAGGCAGATTCGCCAAAGCTCTTGAGCGGATCAAGGACAGCGACGGCTGTCTGCGAATCCTGCAGTGACAGGTTCTTATCCGCCAGACTCAGTACGGTGTGGAAGAAACCGTCCGCACTGGTGACTTCGATCTTTTCATCGTGCCGAAACGTTGCCGGTATCTGTGACTTTACAAAGAATGAGAGCCGGCCATTCAGCGGCAGGTCGTCAGGACTCCCCAGCCGTATCGCAGACTGCGCCGTCTGGATTCGCTTATTGATGAGCGTCAACTTAGGCCGTTGCGCTTCAACCGTTGTCTGAAGTTTCAGCACGCGTCCGTCTTTCAGCGTCACATTGGTTGTCAGCTTTTGCTCCGGAGCAAAAGCCGGCGCCTTCGCATCCTCCACCGAGACGCTCAACTGATCCAGTTTCTCAACGCGGGTCAAACTCGTCGGCAAAAAGTGCGCACCATTGATTTCAACGCTCGCGACCTGGTCCAGCCGTGCTCCCTTGAGTATTCCTTGTTGGTCGCCCGCATGAATCGTAAATTGGTCGAGATGGCCCTCCTCGGCATATGTGTGCAGAAGTATTTCAATCGCCTTTGCCACTGCAAATTGCTTGATCGCCATCGTCGCCGTGCCTGGCTCGGCGCCCGCCAGGGATACCTTCACTTCGATCTCGTCGGGCGCAATCAGCTTCCAACTTGTCTTGGCCGTCTTGTCATGTTCATTCTTGATCGTGATGTTCTCGACGCACGCGGCAATTTCAGAATGCAAATGGAACGTGTCTTCTCTGCCCACCACCAGTGCACTCTGGTCCTCGGCAGTGAGCTTCCATTGAGCGGCCTCGGAAACATTCCTCAGCTCGAAGGTCGGGCCTTCAAAGCTCTCATATCCCCAGCTTCCGTGCAGTGTGCCTCTCACCTCCGCACCCAGTCCCTCCATCTTCGGCAGAGTTCCGTCAACCACAATTCCGCCGCGCGATGCATCTGCTTTCACCGGCACGTCCACGCTCTTGCCTTCCTTATTTCTAATGTGCAGCGTAAAGCCGTGCGCAATTTCCGTCGCAAACACTAACGGAGCACCATCGGCTTCCATTGCAAGCGTGGGATTTTCCAGGCAGTACACCTGCTTTGGCTCAACCGGAGTAAGCACCGGCGGCGATACAGCTTTCACCGGAGGCAATGCAGCCACCAGCACAGACATTGGCTTGTGGAACGACGGAGGATTGTTGAGCTTTAGATTTAGTTGCTCTCTTTCCGGCGGCGTGAGTGCCGGAATGTATTGATACTGCGCAGTATGGAGACTCTCCATCACCTTTGCCATGTCCATAACCACGCCGACATATGGACTGTAGGTGCCTCCGCCAGCCTGCTTGGTCGCACTCACAGCTCCCACCAAATCGGACTCGGGTCCTGCCGTCAGCGCCGCCAACATGGATTGTCCGTGCCCGTCGTCCATCACCATCTGATCGGAGTTTTGCATAAGGCAAGCGGCTTGTTGCTCGCTCGGCTTGTCAAAGCACTTTTCATCAACCTTGATCTTCAAACTGCGTGCTAGCAGCGTAGAGCGCTCGTGCAATACCTTGGGATCTTTCACCTCGCCAATCGCATTCAAGTACTTGTCAACGCGCATGCGGCTCTGGCTTGCCAGGTTCAAATCCTGCGCGGCGCGCACAAAGGCTCCCGGTTTTCCCCGCACTGCCGAGCGCAGAGTGCTAAAGTCACCTGCTGTTTGTGGAGCAAGGAAGAAAAGTGCTTGTTGCGCATGTTCGGGAACGGTAATGACAATGCCGTCTTTCTTCACCTGTTTAGCCCAGGTGGCGGCTCTTGTAAACCAGCTTTCCGGCGGCGGATTGGTAGCTCCCTGAAGGAATGCAACCGCAAGCACGTAATGCACGGTTTCGTTATCGGGGAAAGCAGGATGCATCCAAAGCCGGTCGCCCGGCTGCAAATTGGGCACCTCGGATATCGGCAGAGTCTTACCCGCCCGCGTTACCTTCACGTCCATTCGGGGTCCGGAAAGGTCAAACGAACTATCAGCGAATGCAAAACAGCTCATGACGAGACAAAAACCGAGTATTAGGCAATGAACTCGCGAAGACAATGCTGTACTCCTGTCTGTGAACACACAACCAAAGCTGATGCTCACGGACCACTATTATTTCACTTGCCAGTCCTTGCGTTCTTATCCTGTTGTCCCGCTCTCGCCCACCCCGAGCCGCGGCGGGCGGTCCTGGGTCAGAGGACCGCCCATTTATCATTCACCCTCTGTTATTGATCAAGCGAGAAGTGTGCACGGCGATTCTGCTGCCAACACGCTTCGTTGTGTTCTGTGCAGAACGGCTTTTCCTTGCCGTAACTGATCGTTTTGATGCGGTCACCGCCAATTCCGAGTTTTACAAGCTGGTCGCGGACTCCATTGGCACGGTTCGATCCGAGCGCCAGGTTGTAATCCTCCGAGCCGCGTTCGTCGCAATACCCCCCGATTAAGATTTTGTAGCTCGGATGAATAGCCAGGAACTCCGCATCCGCCTTAAGGGTTACGGCATCAGACAGCCTGACATCGTACTTGTCATAGTCAAAGAAAATATCCTTCACACTGCGCTGAAACAGCTCCTGGTCCGATGGTCCTGCCTGCGCCACGGGTGTCGGCGGCATAGTCACCGTTACACGGGCGGTTGCCTGTGTAGTGCCTCCAGGACCTTTGGCCGTAAGCGTATAGGTTGTCGAATCCGAAGGCGTAAGGCTTCGAGTTCCCGTGAGAGCGACTGTTCCGATAGCGTCTATGCTCACATCCGTGGCATTCTGCGTGTTCCAGGTCAGCTGCACG
>JBEKOO010000023.1:0-50054 GCA_049521655.1 Candidatus Korobacteraceae bacterium | reverse complement strand
GCAGAGTTCGAGATCGAAGCGCCGGATGATGAAGTCTGCGAGGTAGTGCTTGGGCCGCAGGCGAAGAATCATGCTCAGGGATCCTTGCGAATCAGCATCGATCAGCAAGGTTTTCTTTCCTTGGAGCGAAAGCGAGTGGCCCAGGACCATTGATGTGACTGTTTTGCCGACTCCACCGCGCTGGTTTGCCACCACGAGTTTCATCGGCATTCCAGCACCTCATTGGCGTCGCCACGGGGACTGGTGTGATTGGGTTGTGCGCACAGGGAAGAGAGGCTGGCCAGCCCAAATGAGGCTAGCAGGGAAGGGAAATTTGAGCAGAATTTTGGATCTGAGGTATGCCGTAAGTATGCCATACGCTTCGCGCCTTTGTGCTCTAAGTCGAGCCTTTTCAGTCCGAACAAAAAGTGCTTCCGTGCGGGCTTGGACTAGCGTAAGTTACTGATTTGACACAAGCTTAGATATGGACGAACCCTACCTACGGGACTAACTCTTAATCAGTAGGTTGTAGGTTCGATTCCTACCGCGCTCACCATCTACCTTTTCAATAGGTCACCTCGATTGTCACTCCTTTACGAGCTTGCAACTTTGGGGAAAACTTTGGGGACCCCAGGACGACTGTCAAGGTGAAAGCTGTTAGTTCGATTCCTGCCGGAGACTGCAAATCCTTCCAGAAAATACCGACCGTTTCGTAATTTCCTTTCCTTCCAACAAGATCAAATCCACTTAAGTACAAGAGTGCCCATCTTTTCGGCACTTCTGCCTGCCCGTTTTGTTGGAAAAGGCTACTCTGAGTTACCGCTAGGGGCGTCAACAGAATTGGCGGGTGGTCGACTCAGCGCGATTTTCGTTGAGTGCGGCTGCGCCTCGGCGCTAGCCGAACCGTCGGTAACGGGTCTACCGAAGAGGGGCAGAGTTTTGAGATTGTGTTCTTGCGAGCGTGTTCACGGAATCCCGGAAATCTACGATGCGAGATGCCAGATGTTGTCTCGGACGGCGTTGCACCAGTACGGATGGACAACACTGAGATGGGGCTCGGAATTCCGTTGTAACTCGAAATTTCAATAGGGGGAAGATGGCGAATTGCGTTACCCTTGCCGAGTTTCCCTGTGTCTTGTGGCCGCTAACAGGCGCGAGTAGAATGGTGCTAGCAGCTCTGGAAATGAACGGCGCTGACGAACCCGATATGATTCATCGCCCGATCATCGTGCTGTTGCCGGGAGTCGGCGATCAGTATGTCGGAATGGCTTGGGAACACTACCAGAACTGGGAAGTGTTTCGAACAACGGTCGATTATTGTGCCGAGATTTTAGTCCCGCACCTGGGTACCGATATTCGCAAGATTATCTACCCCGATCATCAAGCCTGGAGAAACAAGCGCGTCGATGGAGGAGTCGATTTACGAAAGCTCCTTGGCAGGAAATCGCAAGGACTGCACGACTCCGATGCCGATAATTTGAACTGTACGCGATTTCTTCAACCTGCCTTATTCACCATCGAATATGCAGCCGCACGGCTTTGGGCTGAACTGGGCGTTACGCCAGACAAGATTGTCGGTCATAGCCTGGGAGAATGGGTCGCAGCTTGCTTGGCCGGCGTCTTCTCACTCGAAGATGCCTTGTTTCTAGTCGCCACCTGTGCCCGACTGGCCGATTCACTACCACCCGGACGCATGCTTTCAGTCTTACTCCCAGAACAGGAATTGCTGCCACTGATAAGCGGCGATCTTTCCATTTCATGCATTAACGGCCCGAACCTGTGCGTGGTTGCCGGTCCACCCAGCCAGGTAGAGGATCTTGAAGTCAAACTGCGGTGCAAAGACGTAATCTACCGGCACGTCGAGAATGGCCATGCCTTCCATTCACGGATGCTCATCCCGATCATTGGCAGGTTGAAGACTGAGCTGCAAAAGGTTCAGCTCAACAAGCCGAAGATTCCGTTCATCTCCAACGTCTCTGGCGATTGGATCGAGCCCGAACAAGCGACCGATCCGGCGTACTGGGCGATGCAGGTACACTGTCCCGTTATGTTCAATGAAGCGTTGCGCCAGCTATGGCAGGTGGAAAATGCCACCCTCGTAGAGGCCGGCCCCGGCCGGACTTTGAGCGTGCTGGCGCTGCAACACCCGTGCCGGTCCAGGGCCGCCGATCTTGTCACCGTTTCCTTCATTCGCCATTCATACGAGAACATCTCCGATACCGAGTTGCTTAGGCAGAGTATTAGAAAACTGTGGTCGTCGGGCGCAACGATTCGGTTGGAAAAAATCCCTCGTACCGAGCGTCAAACGATAGATCTGCCAAACTGTCCAGTCGAACATAACAACGTTGGCGGCAAACAGGAGGAGGAGTCAAAACCTACAGGGCAAAATCAAGCACACGAAAATCTCGGTTCTAAAGACGTGAAATCTGCGCGGTTGGAGGCGGGCATTTCCGTGCCGGAAGAATCTCTTCGGCCTGCCCCAGAGGCAAGTTCCCGCGGAATCCAACCGGTAATGGAGCAGCCTACTGACGAGGTCGAGGATAGGCTGGTCAAGATTTGGAGCAAGATGCTGGGCCTGAAGGCCATTGGCATTCACGACAACTTTTTCGAGCTCGGTGGTCATTCTTTACTGGCCGCGCGTACCGTTGCGCAAGTGGAAGCCGCGTTTGAGCAGAAGCTTCCGGCGGATTCTATCTTTTGTACGCCGACTGTTGCACAAATGGCCGCGACTCTTCGAAGTTCTCCGGTGCCCAATGTGATTTACCTAAAAGGTCAGGATTGCTCCGAGAGTTCTCTGGTATGGATAGGTGGCGGAGCGTTTCTTTATCCGATGGCCCGGTGCGTGGAGGGTGAGTTTGCTTTGTGCTACCTTCCGCTATCGGTTGAGACCCTCGCGGAATTGCCCCGTCCTTACCAGATGGAGAGCCTTGCTCGCTGCATGGCGGCAAAAATCGTAAAGTTTCAACCGAAAGGGCCTTATGCCGTCGCAGGTTCGTGCCTAGCCGGCATGTTGGCTTATGAGACGGCTCGTCAACTGGAAGTTCAAGGACAGGGCAAAAGCCTCGTCATATTGGTGGATACGCCGAGAGCGCCTTTTGAAGAAGATACTTCAATTTCGAAACGAATCAAGCTTCGATGGAAGCGGGAAATGTTCAATTTTTCGAGGCTATGGCATATGACCTCGGCCAAAAAGCTTGAATATCTATGGTGCCGAGTGCAAGGTCTCAAGGCGGCGATTGAGTTTCGTCGCTGGAAAAAGGCCTCTGAAAGCTCAAGAAAAAGAGGAAGCGGTCCGCACGGCTCTTCCTTATGGGAGATCATTTACCTGGCTTCACTGAGCTATCGGCCCGGCGGTTTCTCGGGTTCGTTGCTATTTTTGCAGCCGCAGCTGCGGCCGGCAGATGAATACTGGGACGCTACGCCTGCATGGAAAGAACTGGCACCACATTTCGACGTCCGCCAACTACCGGGCGACAACAGCAGTGTTTTTGACCCTCCGAACGTCAGCACCATGGCCGAGTATGTGCACTTGGCTATGCGCCAGATGCAATCGCTCGAAAAACTTGAACAGGACAGCACCGGAGCGAAGAATTCCCCTTGCCAACTGTCCACTGCTGAACGAAATTTCTAAGATTTAACATCTAGGGTGCCGGCGCGGTTCTGCAATTCGCGTGTTCCCAACAAAAACAATGGAGCGAGTCTGGTCCTGCCTCGGCCACGACGGCGGCTGCGAAGCCGGATACGGGGAAAAGCAAAAATATGCGCCAGCTCCGGCCGCGATTGTACTGGTCCGGCGTTTTATGAAGGCGGAATCCGTCGGTTTGCGTAAATGCCAACTCGACGCTCGCTGGTGGAATGGCAAGTCCTGTGCCAATGGCCTTTAGATAGGCTTCTTTCACGGTCCAAATCGCAAGCAGAGTATCCGGCTTGGCTTCGGGTGCTAATTGCCGGAACCACTCTTGCTCGTAGTCGCTTAGGCATAGACCTGCTAACAGTTGCCAATCCGACATGGGCACAACTTCTTCTACGTCCACCCCTAACAATCTTTTTCTGGCAAACGCATAAACCGCGATGTGCTTGGAGTAGGAAATGCTGAATTGCAGACCGCCAGGATTGGTTCGTTCCGCCAGAGCAGGTTTGTGAAAGAGCGGCGGCTCGATCTCGATTTGGTGGGGAGATTGATTTGTGTAGAAGGAGATCAGGCTCAGCAGTGTGCCCTTGGCCACCGTGTGTCGGTTGCGCAACTGCCGTGTTTTGAGCCGTTGAATTCGCATCTGGTCGTCGGGTGCCAGAAGAGAACGGTAATACTCCACGATCTCGACGGACGGGTCGAGCCGGCACCACCAGACATGGATTTCATCGCCCAGCCTGTCCAAAACACCTTCGGGATCATTGATTGGTGTCATCATCAAGCCGAATCTTCCCAAGCCAGCCATCGCCGCTGCCATGATGTCTGCCAGCCACTGAAAAACTGCCAAGCACGTTGATCTCATCAACGGCGTCCTCAGAACGATCTTCACGAACGCCTGGGCGTGAGGCTCGGCCTCTATGCGATGTTCACACATTACCCTGACATGAGTTTCAGCGCCAGTGCTATAACATGTTATAAATAGGCGACCTTCAGCTAGCGGATTGGAGTGCAAACAATGTCGGTTCGGTCTATCGTGCTGAATGAGTGTGAGCAGGTTGCCAGGCAGCAAGGCAAAAATCTGCAGCCGCTGTCGGATGATTTAGCACTCTTGGAATCCGGCCTTGACTCCCTATGCATCGCCATCCTGGTCGCCAGACTTGAGGATACGCTTGGAATAGATCCTTTTAGTAATTCCGAGGAGGCCGGCATTCCCGTCACCATTGGTGACTTTGTCAAGATTTACGAAAAAGCAATGGCGGCGGCCCAAGCGGCGACCGCGGAGTCGCGCTGAGAAGCGGAGGCGAGCTCCTCACTTTCTAACGCCTCGCGAAAAAGGATGAAATGTCTGTTCGATCCGTGGTGATACGGCAGTTTGAGCTGGTTGCCAAGCAGCAGAACATCGGCTTGGCGCCACTGGCTGACGATCCGTTCCTTCTGGACTCGGGCCTTGACTCACTTTGCCTGGCGGTTGTCGTCGCCGGGCTTGAGGATGAGCTGAGCGTTGATCCGTTCAATGCTGCCGTGCCTGAGTCCAGGCTTCCTGTCACCGTCGGCGACTTCGTCCAGATTAACGAAGATGCCGTGAGCAAGCACGCTTAGGCGGGCAGTAGAGAAAATTGCCATGCAACCGTACGAACGCCGGTCAGTGTGGGATGCAATCAGCGCCGCGGGAGATCTTTCTGGACGGTTTCTCTGCGGTACCGAGAAAGTCATTTTCCTCGCGGAGTTGATGCGCGGAACTAGCCTGACGGGAAGAGCCGAATCGCTGCGCGGACGTTCGGTGCTGCTTCGGACTAGGGATCAACTCGCCTCGGCCTTGGCGATTCTCGAACTGGATGGCATCGTGCGCCGCATGGTGCTTTGCCCTCCCGACCTGAAGATCGAGGATCTGCGTTACGTCGCCGAGGCGGTTGAGGCCGACGCGATCGTCTGCGATGGGACGATTGCCGAGGATCTCTCGGGACTTGGCACGCTGGTTCCATGCGGCACAGAGCTGATGAGCGGCGCATGCGAACGCGGCGCCGCGCAAGCCACCGAGTGGATTCTGCTGACCTCCGGTACCACGGGCAGGCCGAAGATGGTTGTCCACACCCTGGCAACGCTGGGGATGACGGTCGAGTCCAGTGTGGCGCACCAGCGGCCCGTGTGGTGTACGTTTTACGATATCCGTCGCTACGGGGGGCTTTGCATTTTCCTGCGTGCGGTGTTGGGAGGCGATTCCATGGTGCTCTCGAGCGTTGGCGAGCCGCCGGCGAGCCTGCTGGAGCGCGCCGGCGCGCACGGCGTCACGCACATGACCGGCACGCCCTCACACTGGCGCCAGACTATCATGAGCCCCGCGGCACGGCTGATTTCTCCCCCTTATCTCCGCATGTCTGGCGAGATCGCCGACCAGGCGATTCTTGACCGCGCCCGCGAGTTTTACCAAGCGAACGTCGCGCATGCCTTTGCCTCCACCGAGGCGGGCGTCGGGTTTGTGGTGAACGACGGCCTCGCCGGTTTTCCCGCGGCATGGGCCGGAACCACCCACGTCGAGGTTGACATCAAGGTGGAAGACGGATCCCTGCTACTGCGCTCAAGACGCGTTGCGCTTCGCTATATCGGCTCCCAGAGCGATGTGCGCAGAGCCGACGGCTATGTGGATACAGGCGACATGGTGGAACTGCAGGGCGATCGCTACAACTATGCAGGCCGGCGCGACGGAACGATCAACGTTGGCGGCAACAAGATCCATCCGGAGGAGGTCGAAGCGGTGCTTCAGACACATCCCCGTATCCGGATGGCGCTGGTACGCGCGCGGAAAAGTTCGATTACGGGTGCGCTGGTCTCGGCGGAGGTGGTATTGGAAAAAGATCCGTGTTGTGCCGAGGAACGCACGAAACTTCAGGATGAACTGCTGCAGTTCTGCCGTGGCGTGCTGCCGCGCCATAAGGTTCCGGCGATCATTCGCATCGTTTCAGAGTTGCCGGTGGCGGTGACCGGGAAGATCGCGAGGCGCGATGCATAACGTCATTGTCACGGGTGGAAGCCGGGGGTTGGGGCTGGGCATCGCACAGAAGCTTGTTGGCTCTGGTTACAACGTCATAGCAATTGCAAGACGAGAGACGGACCAACTCAGGGCCGCGCTGGAAGAGAGCAAGCGCCAGCGACCGGGCTCGTTTCATTTCGTCTCCTTCGATCTGTCTGAGGTCGAAGCAATCCCCGGGCTGGTTCGGAGGCTGCGCAAGCAGTTCGGCAAGATCTACGGGCTGGTGAACAACGCCGCGATCTCCGCCGAGAGCGTTCTTGCGCTAATGCCGGAAACGCAGATCGAACAGCTCTTGCGCGTGAATATCCTGTCACCCATCGTGCTCACCAAGTACGTCGTGCGCGGCATGATCGCCGATGGTGGCGGGCGGATCGTCAACATCGGTTCCATCGTAGGCATGACTGGCTACAGCGGGCTCTCGGTGTACGGCGCAACCAAAGCCTCGCTTATGGGCTTTACCAGGTCGCTAGCCCGCGAGGTTGGCCGCGTAGGTGTCAACGTGAACTCCGTGGCACCCGGCTTTGTTGACACCGAGATGACCGGCGCGATGACGGATGAGCAACGCCAGCAGGTCATTCGGCGGAGCGCGCTGCGACGTCCCGTGGGGCGCGAGGATGTGGCAGAGGCCGTGGAGTTCCTGCTCAGCGAACGCTCGAAGAACATCACCGGGACGGTGCTGACGGTGGATGCCGGGAATACCGCATGAATCACGCTCAAACCAAGGAACGTAGCCGCAGCATCGTAACAGCTGCATGGATTCGGGCGCTCGAGTTGACTGCACCCATCGCCCGGCAGCCCGGCCGCATTCTTTCTCACGTCATTGCGGAGAGAGCGGCGGAAATGGGCGACGCGCCCGCGCTGCTCTCTGAGCGTGAGTCCTTCTCCTATCGAGCGCTGCACGAGCGAGCCAATCAGTACTCCCGTTGGGCGCTGGCGCAGCATATCGGCAAGGGCGAGTGCGTCTGTCTGCTAATGCCGAACCGGCCGGAATACCTCGCGGTTTGGCTGGGAATCAGCAGCATCGGCGGAGTGGTTGCCCTGATTAATACCAATCTGGCAGGCTTCTCGCTCGCCCATTGCGTCAACGTCGCGTCACCTAAACATATCATCGCGAGCGCGAACTTGGTGGACCGGCTCACGGCCGTGCTGCCGCAGCTTTCATCCTCGCCGAAGATCTGGGTCCATGGCCAAGGCGATCCGCAATGGTCATGCATCGACCAGGCAGTCGATTGCCAGCCGAAGGAAACGCTAGAAGCCGAGGTCCGGCAAGTCACGACTGAGGATTGCGCGCTTTACATCTACACCTCAGGCACAACCGGATTACCCAATGCCGCCCGCATCAGCCACGGACGCGTGATGCAATGGAGCCATTGGTTCTCAGGCATGATGGACGTGCGACCCGCGGACCGGCTCTACAATTGCCTGCCCATGTATCACAGCGTCGGCGGAATTGTTGCTCCGGGCGCAACGCTTGTCGGCGGCGGTTCCATGGTGACGCGAGAGCAATTCTCGGCAACCCACTTCTGGGACGACATTGCGCAATGGCAGTGCACCCTGTTCCAGTACATCGGCGAACTCTGCCGCTACCTGCTGCACGCGGAGCCTTCGCTGAACGACACCCGGCACAACCTCCGCATGGCGTGTGGCAACGGTCTTCGTCCCGATGTCTGGGAAGCTTTCCAGCAGCGCTTCGCGATTTCCCGGATCTTCGAGTTTTACGCGGCCACCGAAGGGGTTGTTTCGTTGTTCAACGTGGAGGGCGAGATCGGCTCCATTGGACGCACTCCGCCGTATCTTGCGGCGCGTTTCCCCACCACATTGATCTGCTACGACACTGAGGCGGATGCTCCCGCCCGGGATGAGCAGGGACTCTGCGTTCGCTGCGCACCAAACGAAGTTGGTGAGGCGATCGGTCCTCTGCGCGACGGCCCGGAGAACGTGGGCAACCGCTTTGAGCAATACGTGGACAGTGGCTCCTCCGAACGGAAGATTCTGTGCAACGTCTTCCGTCCCGGGGACGCCTGGTTTCGCACGGGCGACCTGATGCGGAAAGACGAACGAGGCTTCTATTATTTTGTGGACCGCGTGGGCGAGACATTTCGCTGGAAGGGCGAGAATGTCTCCTGTACTGAGGTTGCCCATGTGATCGGCGCGTTTAGCGGCATCAGAGAGGCCGTGGTGTACGGAGTGAGTGTGCCATTTGCCGAGGGGCGGGTGGGCATGGCCGCAATTGTCCCAGCGAAGGAACTGGAGCTTCCGGCACTGCGTGCGCACCTCGTCCAGCAACTGCCCGAATACGCCTGTCCTGTGTTCTTGCGCATGCGCAATGAGATCGAAGTCACCGCCACGTTCAAGTACAACCAGGTCAAGCTGGCGGGTGAGGGGTTTGATCCCGATGCTACGGCAGACGTCCTTTTCTTCTATCACCCGGGGCTCCGGCAGTACGTCCCGCTGGACCGGACGCTTTACCGACAAATCCGGAGCGGCGAGGTGCGGATCTAAATGAGTCTCCTCCTCCATAACCAGTTTGAGAAACGCGAGAGTCTCCTCCGCGGCATTGCCAACCGTGTGTTGCAGCAACTGGCACTTTTCGCGCCCGGGGCTAGCACCCTGCGGATCTGGCTGCATCGGGCGCGTGGCGTGAAGATCGGAAATAACGTGTTCATCGGGTATGACACGATCATTGATTCCTCCAGCCCGGACCTCGTTTCCATCGGAGATGATTGCTTTTTCAGAATGCGGGTGATGATCATCGCGAACTTCAAAGAGGCGAAGGGCGTCCGGATTGAGCCGGGCGCGTATATCGGTACTGGATCCATCCTTCTACCCGCGGTCGTGATTGGCCGCGAGCCGTGGTTACGGCAGGGAGCGTGCTTACGCATTCGGTGGATCCCATGACCGTCGTCCAAGGCAATCCGGCAAGCGCGGTGGCACGTTCTGGAGTCGTGTTCTCGAATGATGTTTTGCTCAGGGAGTTCGCTTTGCGTTTGAAGCCGCTGGCGCGAGACATATCGGTAGCAGAGAAGGCAAGCAAGGATCGAGCGGCCAGTTGATTTCGCTCGGGCGCGCAAACGTTAGGAGAGTCGCAATATGGGCCACACAGCCATTGCCGCAGTGCAGACTCAAGAAATAACGCGCCGCTATGATTGGAAGAAGATTGTAGGCGCCATCGTGGGCACGCTGCTCGGTGTATATGTGGCTCTGCATGTCCCGCCGCAGGGGCTGACGGTTCCCGCCATGCACGCTGCCGGGATAATGGTGTGGGCCATCTTCTTCTGGATCTTCGATGTGCTGCCGGAGTACGTTACCAGCCTGCTGATGTGTACGTTCTGGGTGACCGCCAAGACGGTGCCGTTTGCAAAGGCATTCGCCAGCTTCTCCGACTCGAGTTGGTGGATTCTGGTCGGCGCCTTCGGTCTCGGCACCGCTGCCGCAAAGACCGGCCTGCTGCGCCGCATGGCGCTTTTGATACTCAATTTCTTTCCCGCGACATTCAGCGGACAGAGTTGGGCATTGCTCGGTGCCGGGACGATCCTCTCGCCTCTGATTCCGAGTGCCAGTGCGAAAGCTGCGATTGCTTCGCCTCTCGCACTTGCCATTAGCGACTCGCTGCGTTGCCCCCGTAAGTCGAGAGGAGCGTGCGGCATCTTCGGCGCCATGTGGCTCGGTTTCTGCGTCGTCGGCACGCCGGCCTTCCTGAGCGGCTCGTTTATCAACTACGCTACTTCGGCGCGCTTTCCGGAGTACTACCATGTCACATGGTTCTCCTGGTTCCTGTACGCCCTGCCGTGGACGCTGGTTACATTTGTCGGTGTCGGATTGGCGATCCACGTTCTCTATCGGCCGCTGGAGAGTCTGCCGCTTCCGGACCACGCGATGCCGGAGGAACTTGCCCGGCTTGGTCCCATGAGCCGCGCCGAGAAGTATACTGCGGCCGTGCTGGTGCTGACACTGTTGATGTGGATGCTGGAGCCACTCCACAAAATCTCCTCCGGAGAGATCGTCATCTTCAGCATCTGCGTGCTGCTTGGGTTCTCCGTTCTTGGCCGCGAGGACTTCCGCAAAGGAGTGGACTGGCCCGCCATCATATACATCGGATGCCTGATGAACATCGGAACCGTCTTCCAGGTATTGAAGATCGATCTGTGGCTTGGCCAGGCACTGGAACCGGTTGTGTCGCGCTTTATCGGGAATTCCTATCTCTTTGTGGTGGTCTTGGCGCTTGCCGTGATTGCCTTCCGGTTCGTGATGATCTCGATCACCTCCAGCGTCATCATTATCAGCGTGGTTCTGGGTCCGCTGGTGATGAACCATGGCATGCATCCCTGGGTGGTCGCGTTCATTGCCATGGCCTCCGTTAACATCTGGTTCTTCTTCTTCATGAACGCATGGTTCGTGCTGGCCTTCTATGGCTCAGGCGGAGAGATGATCGAGCATCGCAAACTGGTCAAGCTCTCAACCGCGTACGCGATCATCGCGATCATTGGCTTCCTCGTATGCGTCCCATACTGGCGCTTCCTGCACCTGATTCGCTGAGCTATCCTGGGAGGAGTTCAACCCTGTAGCAAAGGGAAGCATTGCGCATCGGTCATTCTTGCATCTGCCGGAATACGGCTTGAGCCAATCCATTTCCAATGCGGTTAGTGTGCGCTGTTGGTGCTCAACTCGGCGCCGGGAGCCTGCAACAGGATTTTCACATCCAGCCACAGGGACCACAACCGCGCGTACTGCAGGTCCAAGCGATCCATGTCATCGAAGGACAGTCGGCTGCGTCCGCGCACCCGCCGCAATACGATAATGCCGGGCTTGACCTCGAATCGAAACCGTTTGGGAAAAGCCAGACGATGGCAAATGGAAGGTGCGTGGAGGGCCGCAGCACTTAAGGAATTCAAACCACCGCGTCGGAACGGGCAGAAGGACAGTCTTTCCGCCTACCGAAACGCCTTGCCCGTCATCAAACACCAGTACATGGGAGAAGCTTATGGCTGGTGCTATGCGCTGCCTCCCGAACGCAAGGGGCATTGGAAGAGGGCGAGACTGGACTGTTCATGGCGAGCCCAGCATCTCGCTGGCATTAAGCGCATCTCCGGCCAAGCCCGATGACTGTACCACACGAAGAGACATTTCTCGTTGACATTGTCTCAAAGAGGTAGTTGCTGACCGAAGCCAAACCAGATAAACTCTCGCGCGGCGATCCATTGCATTCATAATCGAGTTTGGCGTGAATCGGGTCGCCCATGCCACTGCATAGTACTCAGGAGGAACCAATGCAAAACAGCGGCTGGAGCCGTCGGGAGTTCTTGATCAAAGCCTCTGGTGTCGCTGGCATTGCCGCGATCACCCAGGTTAGCTTCGGCGCTAGCGAGCCAGGAATAAAGGTGAGATACTCAGCCGGCTCCGAGTCACCGCATTTCAAGGTGCCATCCAACGCTACCGATTGCCATCATCACATCTACGATTCGCAATACCCGGCAGCGCTCGGTGCTACCGTCTTTCCGCCAGATGCTTCCGTCGCGGATTATCGCATGCTTCAGCAGCGACTTGGGATCTCGCGTCACGTCATTGTACAGCCGTCAACCTATGGTACCGACAATCGGCTGCTGGTGGCTACCCTGAAGACCTTCGGACTGAAAGAGGCGCGCGGCATTGCTGTGGTCGGCGGTGACGTGACCGACGCAGAATTGAAGCAGTTGGACGCGGCTGGCATTCGTGGCGTTCGCTTCAACGTGGCACAGAAGGGCGCCGGCACCACATGGGAGATGATGGTACCCATGGCAAAGCGCATCGAGCCCCTGGGCTGGCACATCCAGCTCCAGTCCGAAGGAATGGATGCTTTTGCACATAAGACTATTCTTCAAAATCTGCCGTGCCAGATTGTCTTCGATCATCTGGCCCACGTTCCCGAGCCCGAAGGGATCAAATCACCTGTGTTCGGCATGGTCGTCGATTTATTACAGAAAAATAAGGCCTGGGTGAAAATTTCCAGTATTTATGACCAAACTAATGTCGGGCCGCCCACATACGCCGATGCTGTAATGGTGGCTCATGAGTATGTGAAGGCAGCTCCCAGCCGCTTGGTCTGGGCCACAAACTGGCCTCATCCGCAGATGAAGCAAGATGAGAAGCCCGACGACGCCCATTTGCTGGACCTGCTGGCGACTAAGATCGCGCCGGAAGAGGAAACACGCGACCGCCTCCTGGTCGAGAACCCAGCCAAACTGTACCGATTTTAGTGATTGGCTAGTGTCGGAAGACTTCTTAGCGGAACGCGGTGATGGGGCCCGACGGCATCCGGGTTAAGACGATTGCTTTCGGCCTGATTATGAATCCTGCTTTGGAAGCGGCGATGAAAGGACGCCCCGGCTTACGGGAACACGTACTTGCGGCGCGGTCGATCAAGAAAGACGTGTATCCCGAGGACTTGGCAAACACACTAACATACTTGGCCTCGGCCGACAGCGACTCCGTTACCAACCAATTTATCGTCGTAGATAACGGCGCAGTTTTCAGCTGAGTTATGCAAGCCCTTTATAAAGCACCAGTATTTTTTCGATTTTCCGCACAAGGTCAACCGGAAACGTTCGGCGATCGTGAGTATATGTTTTTCCCATTGACATAGCGGACGACACGATTCTTAGTTTCCTATTTTCTTGCTGAGTAGTAACATGCCTGCCTTCAGACGATCTGATGTTAATGCAGCAGCCTTTTTAGAGGGTGGGACTGTGCCACTTGCGCCGATTCGCCCGCAAAGCACGTCCTGTAGCACGCACGTAATTTCTGCCCCGGAACAACACAACTTCAGGGATCTGAAGTCAGTGCTCACGTTACCGACTGCATCACTATGCTGCTGCCAAACGATTTGAACTTTTATTTATTCAAACGGAGGATGCGATGGGGTTTAAGGATCTGCGGGAGTTTATCGACACTGCCGCCAGTTGTGGGGACGTAAAGCAAGTGGACGGCGCTGACTGGGATCTGGAACTGGGCGCTATTACCGAGGTAGCAGCCTCAACGCCAAGTTGTCCATTACTTCTGTTTGACAATATCAAGGGATATAAGCCGGGTTACAGGGTCGCCACTAACCTTTTGCATACCGAGAGAAGGCTCGCACTTGCTTTGGGAGAGTCGCCAGAGCTAAGAGGAGTGAAGCTTCTAAGAAAATGGAAAGACGCGATGGCGAACGCAAACCAGGGGCCGCCCGCGAAAGAGGTACAAGATGGTCCGGTGCAGGAGAATCTGGTCAAGGGAGACGATGTCGATATTCTGAAGTTTCCATCCGTCCGGTGGCATGAGCTCGACGGTGGACGATACATGGCTGGCTCCGTCACGATCGTGAAAGACCCAGATAGTGGCTGGGTAAATCTTGGCATTTATCGCCACCAGATCCAGGATGAAAGGACAATGAGCGTGGCGATGGAACCCGGCAAACATGGCCTGCTGATCGCTCAAAAATACTGGGATAAGGGACTGAGCTGCCCAATAGCGGTGTCATTAGGACATACTCCCGTGCTTTTTCTGGCAGCCACCCTATTCGCGCCTTGGGGAAAATCAGAGTACGAGGTTGCCGGCTTTCTTAATGGTAGCCCCATTGAGGTCCTTCCCGGACCCTTGACTGGTCTGATGATCCCAGCGACCTCGGAAGTGGTATTCGAAGGAGACTTGCTGCCAGTGGACGTTGAGAACCGAGAGGAAGGTCCTTTTGGCGAGGCGACGGGCTACTACGCCAGCCCGGTAAGGCGCGAACCCGTAATGAAGGTGCAGTCGATCATCCACCGCAACAATCCGATTATTCAAGGCGCCCCCCCGATGCGCCCGCTTCCTGGACTATGGCATTTTCCCTTGAACTATCGTGCCATTAGTTTGTGGAACGACCTGGAGAGGTGTGGCATCCCAGAAATACGCGGAGTTTGGCAGCATGGCTACGGCATGATGGCAATATCCCTTGCTCAGAAATACGCGGGACATGCCAAACAGGCGGCGTTGATCGCAGCTGGTTCGCGCGGTGCGAACATCATTCGATTCATCGTTACGGTGGACGAAGACATCGATCCCTATAACGTCTATGAAGTAATGTGGGCGATCGGCACACGCTGCGATCCGGAGCGGGATATTGAGGTCATCCGCGATGGCTGGAGTGCGCCTATTGATCCCCTGGTCACCGTCGACCAACGGAGTCGGGTCGACATGACCACAGCCAAAGTGCTGATTAATGCATGTCGCCCAATTTACCGAAGAACTGACTTCCCGCCGACGGTTGCCGTAAGTCCTGAACTTAAGGAGAAAATCATGGCTAAATGGGGAGGACTGTTTGAGCAGTAGCCTTTCTCAACTAACGGATAGGCAGGACCCCACGCCCAAGCCGCTATTGACGACATTTCGGGATGATGCGTTTGGGGCCTAAAGCAGAAGCGGACCCCGGGGGAGGCTATGCCCGAAGTCGATCTCCCCTAACCAGTTGAACAGCAAGGAGAGCAAGCCATGGCAGACACAACAACTCCTGGTGTAGCGGCAGCCCCATCTCCCCCTGTGACGAAAGTGGCACAGCTGAGATGGTGGGTGATCGCCGTTCCATTGCTGATCATCATCATCATCGGTCAAGTGGACAAAGTCAGCATCTCAATGGTGATTGCGAATAAGCAATTCCTGCAGGATTTGAGCCTGCAGGGACGGCCCGCGGTGACCGGCTTGCTGATGTCCGGATTCCTGTTCTCTTACTCGGTGTGCCAGTTTTTTTGGGGATATTTCGTGAAGCGATGGGGCCCGCGAGCCTGCGCCATCACTGGATTATCCATGTGGGGAGTGAGTTTGCTGTTAAGCGGCGTGGCTCACACAATAGGTGCAGTAGTCACTGCCCGCATCGTTTTAGGGGTGGGGGAAGGGTTCATGTTTCCAGTGGCCAACGCCTTTGTCGCCAACTGGTTCCCGGTAAAAGAACGTGGACGCGCGAATTCCATATGGTTGAATGGCACGCCTCTCAGCCAGGTGTTGTCGGGAGCCATGGTGGTGGCAGTCATAAGCGCCGGCGGTTGGTGGACGTTATTCTATTTTCTGGCGGCACTATCTCTTCTGATACCCCTGCCCCTGGCAATATTTCTCATGCGGGATCGTCCGCGGCAGCTGAAGCTGGTCAGCCATGCCGAAGCCACACTCATCGAGGAAGGATCTTGGGCCAAAACAAAGGAGATTCCGAAGGCCAAAGACAAAGGCAGTTATCTGAACAATTACCGGTTTTGGGTGGTTACCCTGGCATGGGGACTGCATGGGATGTACTTTTATGGCTGGACTACGTGGATGCCTACGTATTTCCAGACGGCGCGCCACTTTTCGTTTCGAGCTGCGGGTTACCTCTATTCCCTGTCTTTTCTCTTCGCCCTGCTGGCAATTGTAACGGTAGGCTACTTTTCCGATCGAGTCATGAGGCGAGCGCCGTTTTTGGCCGGGGCTTGCCTGATCGCAGGCATCCTGATGTTTGTGGGAGGCGACTTCATCGGAGAGGCGTATTGGGCGCTGGCGGTGCTGATTGCGGCGGTGTGCTTCGCTCAAACAGGTCTCGTGATGATTCAGTCTCTGTTGCAGAGCATCGTGCCGGAGGGTTCCATTGGTGCAGCCACGGGAGTAGCCGGAGGCGTAGGTAACTTAATGGCCATGGTATCTCCGACCGTGGCAGGGTTCCTCTTACAGCGTTCAGGATTTGGCATGGTAATAGGTTTTCTAGCGTCGTGTCTAATCGGAGTTGCAATACTGAGTATTGTTCTTACAAAGAAAGGATACTAACAAATTAGTTGACAAGAGGAATTCCGGTAGGTAAATTGCGGCGACACCCTATTGAAGTGTCACGTGGCTTTGAGCCCATCCATGAGCATGAACATTGCTTCATATAGTGGCGAACAAAGTATAGATTTAAAGGCGGACGGTGCTTTTGCGCTTAGCTGCCTGCCTATTTGGAAGACGGTAAGAAAGCCTCCCAGTCAGCGGCGAGAAAGGGTGCTGTGAGTACTCTTGGATTCTGGGACATAACGATTATCACGGTGGCGGTGATTGCCTATATTTTAATCACTTCCTTTTTGGGGCTACGGCTGAGCGGCAAGACCAACGACCAGTTTATGGTCGCGTCGCGCAAGTTGCCAGCGGCGGTTGTGGGCGCCGTTATGATGTCGGAAGTAGTTGCCAGTGCATCTACGGTTGGCTCGGCTCAACAGGCATTTACATCGGGAATGGCGGCCTCGATCGGTATTCTTGGCGCCGCTATCGCCTTGCCATTCTTCGGGCTGGTAGTTGCCAGTAGAATGTATGGTACCGGCGAGTACACGATTTCGGGAATTATAGCGCAGCGATACGGCGAAACTACACGGCTGATCGTCTCAGGAATTTCCCTGTACGCCATGTTTATATTAGTAGTCTCCGCGTATCTGGGTGGAGCGGCGGCGCTGTCGGTGGTCTACAGGATACCTCTTGTCTGGGCGGCTTTGATCACTGCCTTAGTCAGCACAAGTTACTACGCGCTTGGCGGAATGAAGAGCGTTGCGCCGGTGATGATCATTCATCTTGTTGCCAAGTACGCTTGTGTCATTGTGATTGCTGCGGTAGCTCTTAAGATGGCTGGTGGGTTCACCCCGATCTACCATTCACTTCCGGCTTATTACTGGACATGGGATGGAAAGATTGGCGCCTCTACCATGTTAGGCTGGGCATTCGCCTGGGTGGGTGCCATGTTCGCCACTCAGCATATTGTCCAAACCATGTCGTCTGCTCGCAGCGCCGCAGAAGGGAAAAGGGCCAGCATCTATGCCGGACTATGGTGCGTACCCATTGGCTTGCTTGCTGGCTTTATCGGTGTTGCGGCTCGCTATCTTTATCCCAATATGAAGCCCTTGTATGCGCTGCCAATATTTATCCTGCATATGCATCCTGTCTTGGGCGCTATTGCCACGGTAGGTCTTGCGGCGGGGGTTTTCAGCGGCATAGCTGGAGCATGCCTGGGCATGACTACCCTGGCAGTTAAGGATTTTATTGTACCCATATTCAAACTTGGTCCTAGCGAGCAACTCAAAGTTACCCACTATGCTGCCGTGGTTATTGGTTTTTTGCCGGTTCCCATCGTGCTCACGGTTCAGAGCATTTTGAAAACCGCTTTTTTTGCACGTTCGCTGCGGGTCTCGATTGCGTTAGTCGCCGTCTGCGGCTTTTTTCTACCCACTTTCAGTACCGGCGCAGGCGCATCCATCGGCTTGCTCGGGGCAGTTATCGGCGCTAGTGTTTGGTTTTTTGCCGGTAACCCACTTGGTATTGATCCGACTTACATCGCGGCGATCATTCCTCTGCTTGTGATGGCGGTTGATCATTTGATCCGCTTCTTGACTAAACCTAAGATTCAGGCGGCTGTAGGTGCAGGAAACTCGCAGGACTGAGACAAACAAAGCTGGCGTGAATACGGGTTGGCGAGACCTCCCGGGCATACGTAGAGGGGCGCGTTTGTGCGCCGAAGGAGCACAGCAATGGGCGATATCAAATTGACGCTGGCGTGCGGAGATTACGAACACACACGTGATCTCGCCTTAGGGAGTGTTCGTCCTCAGGGCATTGATCTAACGGTGCTGAATTTCAATGTCGAACAGACGCACTTTCGGTTTTTTAGAAAAATGGAGTGGGAGGTCTCCGAGTTGTCGATGGGTATGTATACGTCGGCGTTTTCTGCGGGCGACCGGCGGATGATCGCCATTCCTGTATTTACCTCCCGGATGTTTCGCCAGTCGGCTATCTATGTGAGAACCGACGGCTTGATTCGCAGTCCAGAAGATCTCGCGGGCAAGCGCGTCGGCGTACCGAAATTCAGCCAGACCGCAACCATCTATGCACGCGGCTATCTCAGCGACACCGTGGGCATTCCCCTTTCACTAATCAAATGGTTTCGCGGCGGTATCAACGACCCTGGACGAGTCGAGACTGGTGATCTGCACTTGCCACCTGATATCGACGTGCAATGGGTGCAGGATCGCACTCTGACGGATATGCTACTCGCAGGGGATATTGACGCCCTGATCACGGCGAGGCCGCCGCGTCCCATTATCGAAGGTGATCCACGCGTTTGCCGTCTTTTTCCTGACTATCCTGAGGTCGAGCAGGCGTACTTCCAGGAAACCGGGATCTTTCCGATCATGCACGCGATTGTGATCCGCCGCGACGCCTATGAGGCTAACCGCTGGATTGCCCGCAATCTGATGACCGCGTTTACAGAGGCCAAAGAGCGCAGCGTCGCCCGTTTACGGGACTTGGCGGCGGCCAGCGTTCCACTGCCTTGGGTGGCTGACCTATTTGAGCGTTCGCGCTGCCTGCTGTTTAAGAACGGCGAATACTGGCCATACGGCGTGGACGCGAACCGAAAAACCCTTGAGGCGTTTTTGCAGTTCGGATTTGAGCAAGGGGTTTTTCATCGGTTGCTCCGGCCAGAGGAAATTTTTGCCGAGGAAACGCTGTCAGATATGGATGTAAAGATATAGTAAAAGTCTTCTGGATGCCGCGTGAAAGAGGAACCAAGCTATGAGTTCTGCGAAGTCTAGAGCCTCGGGCCCCTGGGCGCAGCTCGCGGCTCCAAATGAAATGGGCGTGGCTATGGGCCACATTCATCTATTTGTGCGAGATGTGGAGGCGAATAAGCAGTTCTGGGCAGCGTTACTGGGCGCCACGGTCTGCAGAAAGGGGGGACGTTGTGTCGTCCTACAGATTCCCGATTTGATCATCTTTCTAGAGCAAGGTGATCCCTGTGCGCTCTCCGAGGGATCGGTTGTAGATCACGTTTGTTTTCGTGTGCCGGATGTCGCCCAAAAACTTTTGGACATGGTATCCGCCGGTTACCGGGCAGAGCCGGCGCCGCCGCTAAAGGCCGCTTGGAATTCGGGCGGAAGGAGAGATACCGGTTTTGTGTGGAGTTCCGAAGGCGAGCACGTCGAGATCATGCGAGACAGCGCTCAAAATACGAAGTTCTTTCTCGACACTGGAGAGGAGGTTCCGCGAATTACCATGACCGGTCCTGCTGTTCTTCACCACCTTCATTTCTTCGTTCCCCAAGACTCAATAGGGGTACTCAAAGCGTGGTACGGCACTGTCTTCGGTGCGATACCCGGTAAGCGGTGGAATTACGAAGCCGCCGACTTGCCAGGCACCAACCTCAACATCTCGGCTGTCCCGAGGAGGATGTCTCCAACCAAGGGTCGGATGCTGGACCATGTTGGTTTCGAAGTCAAGCGACTCAAGACCTTCTGCCAGAAGCTGGAAGCGTGTGGAGTTGAGTTCGACAAACCTTATAATCAAGAACCGTCGGGCGTTGCCACAGCATTCCTGACGGATCCTTGGGGAACATACATCGAACTAACTGAAGGAGTGAATTATTACTGAGTTTCCAATGGTCTTAGTGGGCAGCAATGAATGGCTCCGACTCTAGAATCCGATCCCAGAGGAAGGCATCGCACATTTGACGGAGTTGACCGCGGGACGACAGCAGGTTGAGTTGCTTGACTGGGACACTTGGGTCGATTTCAATATCGATCTTCTGGACGTCGTCAGCTCTGCCAGCCTGGATCTGCTAAGGCGATTCGACTGGTCGAATACGAGCACCGATCTGCGCAGATCTGCAATTGAGAGGTTCTTGGGATTCATTGTTGTAACAGAAACGATTTGCCGTAGTTGCAATGCCTCCACAGAAGGCGCGAGCAGGATCTTGGTGGGCATTCTTTGAGTGTGTCATTCACAGCACACGTCAACAAGATGGGAATCGTAATGAGATTTGATTCCTCGGCGGACAACCGTTGGGAGTGAGCATCCCCAGCCGGATGCTTACTTCCAACACACGGCACTTTGGCCCGGTAAAAAAAGTGGCTCGGCCGTGCTAGGACGGCCAGGCGCAGTTATTGCAACCAACTTTACTGAGTCGTGCTGTGCAACTTACAGACATCGAATTCGCATTTCGGAGGATTTTCCATGAGTTCACCTGCCATGAATATGATTGCGAGGGAACGAATCCGCGCGGCCATCCCCATGCGGGAGTTGGAGCGGCGTTGGGCGGCTGTGCGCAAAGGCATGAAAGCCGCGGGCATCGACGTGCTCGTAATGCAAAATGACAACCAGTGGCTGGGCGGTTATGTCCGGTATTTTATGGATAACCCGGCCGAGTTCTCCTATCCCACAACGGTCATCTTCCCCCTGAACGACGAGATGACCGTGATTAATCACGGCGCCCCAGACAAGCCGTTGGCACCGCCAGAGTGGTACGCCCGAGGGATCAAGAGCCGCCTTGCCCAGCCGTATTTCCGCAACGTTTATTACACCAATCCGATGGACGCGGAAGAGACAGTTAAGCTTTTCAAGGCGCGCGGGGACAAGCGGGTCGGCATCGTTGGTCTGGGCACCATGAGCGCCGCCTATTACCTTTACCTAAAAGAGAACCTTCCCGGAGTCGAGTTGGTAGAGGTCAGCGACATGGTGGACCGCATTAAGGCGGAAAAGAGTGCGGATGAACTGGTGTTCGTGCGCAAAGCCGCTGAGACCCAGGATATGGCGTGCGCGGCCATGCCCACCATGATCCGCCCTGGCAAATGGGAATACCAGTTGCGTGGTGAAATCATGCGCATGCTGATGGACCTGGGCAGTGAACAACAACTGATCCGGCTTCGCTCCGTCCCGGCAGGCCAGCCGGCGGCAACCACCGGTCCCTTCTATCAGAACCGCCAGATGCAGTGGGGCGATCAGATCATTGTCCTGATTGAGACCAACGGTCCCGGAGGTTTCTACGCTGAAATCTGCCGCACTTGGTTTTTGGGCGATCCGCCCCAGGAACTTCTGAAAGTGTGGGACCTGGCTGCGGCGGCGCAGAAACTGGGTGCGAGCGTAGCCAAACCGGGGGCCCATCCCGGGGATATATTGAAGCAAAGCAACGAATTCATGATCAGCAGGGGCATGCCGCCCGAAGGCCGGCTGAACGCGCACGGCCAGGGCTACGATCTCGTCGAGCGCCCGCTATGTTTGGCGGACGAACCGATGCTGCTCGAGGCCGACATGGTGCTTGCTATCCATCCGGCCGCAACCACGGCGACGGCCTATGCCATGTGCTGCGACGACTACTTGATCACCGCCAACGGCGCCGAGCGCCTTCACAAAACTCCGCAGCAGGTGGGCGTGATTTCCTGTTGATGTAGGCTTGATGATGGAGCAATAAAGCGGCGGAAGTGGCGGATGACATGTCCGTTGCTAGCTGTGCATGCCAACGCGCTTATACGCGCTCTCTCAGAATTGGTAGTGCTACCAATTCTGAGAGGATTCGGATTCGCGGTAAGCGTGTGGTCTGAACGGTGTTGACGCAACTGTCGCCACCGCCATTACAGTCGAACTCCAACCATCCATCCTCGCCTCACCGGGGACGCTATCAACCAGCGTCCACAAGGCGAGAATGCCTGTCCGCGAAAGCCACGTCTACACGGCCAAGACCGGACGCTTACTCGCGGCCAAAGGCTCGGCCAACTCCTGAGTAAAGGGTCAATTGCAGTCGCCCAAACTTGAAAGTATCAAGGTATCGGTTTGCCAGTTTAAGGAAATCCGTCAGGCGCTCTCCAATCATTCCGGCGGCCTTTTAGAAATGAGCAGTCAGTTTCCAGAATGACTTTTCATCTGGAGCAATCCGGAATGGGGCGACCCGGGTTGGTTTCCCGTCTGCATCTCGCACAACGAGCAAAAGGCGCCCGCGCTACGGCCGCACTTGTACGGTCTTCTCCTCATCATTCGTCATCCATAGTGTTTAGCATACGATCTTCAGAGGTGCGGGCCTTTAGCACGAGCTTATTACGTCCTATTATCTCTGGAGTAACCTGAGTTACCTCGGAGATCTCGGTGAAAACATCGGGCAGGGACCTTCCATCATCCGAATGCCTCTTCTGCCATAGTTCCAAAGCTCTCTTGCTGTCCCACTTTACAACCTGAGTCTTACGCTCCATGGGTTTGAACACAACAGCACATTTGATCACGTCGCAACGAAGGCACCGGTTCGCTTCTGCCAAAGCGTCTTCGGGAGAGAAACCGGTCACGACCTCGTCGTTCGAGCGCATGCGCAGCTTCGCGCCGATTGAATGCGGCTCGTGACGGTGGCTTTCGTTTGGTTCCTCGGGTACCTTCTGTTCGAACTGGAAGCCGGGGAATATTTGGGTCCACCGGTCCTCTCCCATGAGTCGCTCACCGATACTGCAGGCAGCCTGTTTTCCAAAACCCATGGCATTGGACACGTTGGAGGGGCCGGCAATCAAATCGCCGCCAGCATAGAAGCCAGGACGGCTCGTTTCCAGCGTGAACCGGTTGACGTTGATCGTGCCCTGCGGTTTCAGTTCCAGCCCAGAGCCCTCGCAGAAGTCCGGATCGAAAGTCTCTCCCACGGCGAGAACAACGGTGTCGCAGTCGAAGCGCTGAATTTCTCCGGTAGGTACCGGTTTTCTGCGTCCCGATTTGTCGCGCTCACCAAGGCGGATCTTTTCGATCTCGATGGCTTGAACATTTCCGTACTGGTCGCCGATAATGCGGTACGGAGCGGCCAGAAAGACAAACCTCACTCCTTCATCTTGCGCTGCCTTCGTCTCTTCCTCGATGGCCGGCATGTCCTTGCTCTCGCGACGGTAAAAGACGGTTACGTCCGCGCCTGTGCGTAGCGAAGAGCGAGCCGAATCGATCGCGGCATTGCCACCGCCGATGACGGCGACCTTGCGCCCGAGGCCCACGTCTTCTTTCTTCTTAGCCAGCGCTTCCAACAGGGACAGGGCATGATGCACACCCTTCAACTCCGCGCCCGGCAGAGAGAGCCGAGACTCTTTCCAGGTGCCGATTGAGATGAAGACCATATCGAAGCGGTCTTTGAGTTCGTCCAGCGGAAGGTCGAATCCGACCTGGGTATTGAAAACAAATTTGACTCCGAGACGCTCGATCAGTTCGATTTCCCGGCGCAGAACCGCCTTAGGAAGGCGGTATTCAGGGATCGCGAAACGCAGCATGCCGCCCGCTTCCGCCTTTTCGTCGAACATCGTAACGTCATGCCCCATCAGGGCCAGATAAAAGGCGGCGGTGAGGCCCGCCGGACCCGCACCTGCAACTGCAACCTTGCGTCCAGTCGGAGCAAGCTTGCGCGAGACGATTCGCCCGGCGAGGCTCTCGCAGGACTCGGAAGAGTACATTGCGTCCGCAATCTGCCGATGGATATCACGGATGTTGACCGCCTCGTCCAGAGTCTGGCGACGGCACCGTTTGTCGCATGGATGCTGGCACATGCGCCCGGTCGAGGCGGGAAGCGGGTTGTCCAGGAGCACCGACTCGAACGCCTCCTCGATGCGGTGCTCCTTGTAAAGCGCCATGAACCGAGGGATGTTCATGCGTAGCGGACAGCTGTTTTCGCATGGCGAAAGCGCTATATCCTGACAAGCGCCTGACGCCTTAGGCATCCCTTCCAGTTGATTCAGATCACCGTATTTCCCTCTCAGTTCTTCGATCGGCCCGAATTCCAGCGCTCTCATGGAGCAACTCAATACACAAATCGGCTTGTTGCCTTGCTCCAGCCGGTCAATGCACATATCACATTTCGACATCTTCATGCCGGGCTCATCCCCCTCAAACTGAGGGGTACCATAGGGACAAGCTTTCCAGCATTCTCGGTCGCCGGTGCAAAGGTCTGGGTCCACCAGAACAGCACCGTACTGCTCCTCTTTGTAAATGGCACCGTGGCGGCACGCTGTCATACAGACCGGATTCTCACAGTGAAAACACATGATAGGCAACACTCTGAGATCGATATCCGGAAAGTTCCCTTTTTCCCACTGGAAGACGCGCAGCCATTTAACCGGCCCAGGCGGTATATCATGCCACTGCTTGCAGGAAATTACACAAGCGTTACAACCAATGCAACGACTCTGGTCGATAAAAAAACCATATTGAGTCATTTCGTCGCCCCTTCAAATCTTTCAATCTCGACGAGATTCGTTGCCCTGGCCGGGGCCTGACAGCTTTGAAACTCGCCTCCAAGTAAAGTCGAGGGCGACGCGCCAACGTCAATTCCTGACTCATCATGAATAACTTTTCCGCCCGCATGTAACAATACTGTTCCAGGCATCATCCTTCTGGTAACGTAAGCTGGCATTTTCACTCTTCCCCGGTCATTGAACACCATAACCATGTCATTATCCTTAATGCCCCTGGCTTGGGCATCAGCGGCATTAATCCACACCCGGTGCCGGTACACCTGATTTCTCAGCCATGAATGCTCCCAGAAAAGATAGTGGACACGATATCTTGAATGTGAGGTCAATAGAAATAACGGATACTTACCTGTGAGCTCGTCATCCATACCCCGCGGTATGTCTCTATAGCTAGGAAGCGGTGTCATGTCTCCCCAGTCTGACGGCAAGTTATCGTAAAGCCGTCCGGATTCATCGAAGTGCTCGCCCTTGCCTCGGTGGGCTTCATCGGCAATATAATTGCTGTACAACTCAATCTTCTTGGATTCTGTCCGAAATGGCTTACCCTCTTTAATTTGTTCGTCCCAGCCGGTAAAAGGTTTTTCGTCATACTCATCGCAATTAATAAACTCGCCCTTGGTAAATTCTTCCCAGGAAGGAACAGTAACCTCTCTTTTATGGAAAGTTTCCACGACACCCTGGTAGACGTCTTTCTGGGATCTTTCCCAATCATCTTCCCAGTTTTCGTCCGTGGTGTAATAAGCGAACATGTTCCGGGGGTCGACGCCTAGTCTCTCGGCGATCTTACAATAGACCCAGGCCCACGATTTTACTTCCCCTGCCGGTGGAACCACCTCTGGGCAATAATTGATCGATTCAAACCCACCATAATCAGACTTGGTAACAAGCTTCTCTTCCCACATCCAATCCCGGGCTGGCAGGATGATATCGGCATATCGGTTGCTAGAGTTCATCATACTGCCCATCGAAATGATGTAATCCATCCTCTTCATGGCTTCGACCTGGCGGTTGGAAGAGTTACAGGCGGTTGATACATGGTCGGTTGCATGTGGTTTGCCAGCGCCACCCCAAAAGAGAAACTTCGGATTGAAGTCTTTCAAGATAGCGGCATCAGCCCTCCAACCCACCATTCTCATATATTCCTTTTCGCTGAGTTCCCCGCCTGTCACTTTATCCAGCAGAAGAACTGCTTCAGCCCATTGATGGCCCCGATAGAGGTTGGGAGTCTTATAATCATGCTGAACGCCAATCGAGTCTCGACGTGACCCAATGGGGATGGAACGAGCGGGGCCGGGGTGTAGCGCCGGACCAGCGCCAGGAGTACCCCAATAGCCCAGCATCGCTTGTAAAGCAACGAAAGTTCCAACCACCTTTTCCCCATCACTCTTACGGCTGACACTCCAATGCGACCAAAGCCACGATGGCTTCTCGATTCCGACTAGGCGCGCTAACTCCCGAATAGTCTCTGCCGGCACCGCACATCTGACCTCAGCCCATTCCGGATTCTTTTCAATACCATCCTCTGTTCCAAGAACGTAGTTCCGCCACTTTTCGAAGCCTACTGGCTCGACAAACTTGGCAACAAACTCCCTATCCCATAAATTCTCCTGAAACAGAACATAGGCCATAGCCATGAACATAGAGTGGTCTGTACCTGGCTTTATCGGTATCCATTGGTCGGCTAGTGTGTTCGCCGCGCAGCTATAACGCGGATCAATTACAATTATCTTCTTTCCGCGTTCGCGTGCCAGTTTAACAAACCAACCAAACTGATGTGCTGGTCCTTGATGGGTTACTGTCGGGTCCCAACCCCAGAGTACAATGTTCCTAGCATTAGCGAGCATGTCGGCGGCAGAACTTGAGCTGTACTTATGTTTATCCCATCCTTTTTCGCCGGTCATGACATGCGATATTAGCCGTTGGGAATCATATGAGCACCAACCCCATCCCACAACCCCGGCACCCCAGGCGGAAAAAAGAGACTCTGCCGTCTCATTCGCGTACGGAGTTAAGATAGCGTAGGGGCCGTATTTCTCCCGAGTTTCATTCATTTTGCAGGCGATGGTGTTCAGCGCTTCGTCCCAGGAGATCCTCACGAATTCCCCACCTCCTCTCTGGGTGCCCGGAGCTCTTTTCAAGGGATACAGAATCCGATCAGGGTGATAAAGATACTTATGAAAAGCCAGGCCCATAACACAAGGCCTTCGCTGTAGCCGATTCTTCGCGAGGTCTTCCTCGGACATTCCAGAGTCTTCTCGGCCTACATTGCGGTTATAACGGTCGTCGGGTTCAACCGCGACGACTTTGCCGTCCTTTACCAGGGCCTTGAGCACGCAGTGTGAAGTGCCGCCGCAGTTACAACGGCAAGCAGTATAGACAGCCTTTGCGCCTTCATACTTACTCACAACTCTTGGATGCATCACATGCTCTCCGACGACAACATTAACTATATGCGCACGGTCTATAATACAGAATCTTCTCTTTCACTGCCAATATGCGGAGTGAAAGAGAAGATTTGCAAGCTCCAATTACTTACTCGAACTCCGGCCAGTCAACAGTCAACATACGGCAGGTTTACTTCGCACTGGAGAAGACATTCAATCAGACTTATCGGACACTGGTCGCCCTAAATTGTGTTCCAGTCTTAGCAATTAACTTATCAATTGCATTGTGATTAAGGCTCCGTTTTACGACGCCATAACTCTTAACTACCGCCCCATCACTCGTAATGCCCTCTTGTTTCCTTGCAAAGCATTGGCCCGATGATCAAACACGCGACGGAAAACAGCGAATACCACATTAAACGTGATGGGATATCCGATATTTTAGGGCTCAGAAGCGAAATAATTAGCGGCCCGAAACTGCCAATCGCAAAACCCAAATTCCAGCTCATCGCGGTACCAGTGGCCCTTATTGCGGTCGGAAAACGTTCGTTGAGAAAGACCAAGGTAGGGGCAATCGCCATGTCACCGAGCCAAATCAACGGCAGCGCGAAAGCCGCTATAGCCATTATACTGTGAGCGTTGGCAAGTGCAGTGTATGCAAAACTGTAAACAATTACTCCAAGAATTCCGACGCCCCAGAATGCCTTCCTGCGTCCATACATTTCGCTCAACTGGCCGACAAGCGGCGGCAATATAACGCATCCGAGACCACCCCACAACAATATATGGCCGATACTGCTTCGCGATAAGTGATTAATCACCGCCAGAAATGTTGGTGTATATCCGGGGCCGACAAACGACATACTAGCCCCACCGAAGACGGCAATAGTGTTAACTAAGACAATTCCCCGGTATTGCTTCGAAAATACAATGCGAACCGGCGCTTTCTTCACAACGGCTTTTTTCTTCTGCAAAATAACGAACAATGGGGATTCAATCAGGTTGTAGAGCACGTATAGCGCGAGGAAGGCAGCGAGAAAACCAGTGAAGAACATGCAACGCCATCCCCAAACAGCGAAAGCCGGGCCGGGAAAAGCCGACGACATGATCAGGAAAACACCCGCACAAAGCAACTGTGCAACACCATGCCCGCCGCCGCCAATGAGCCCCGATGTCCATCCACGCCAAGAGGGCGGGACAGTTTCGGTACCTATTGTGTGGGTTGCTGCCGGTACGCCACCTACAAAAAAGCCCTGCGCGAGGCGTAATATAAGAAACAGTATCGGCGAGAGCAGTCCCACTTGTCTTACCGTGGGCATCGCGCCCATCGAAGCTGTTAATATTCCTACCCCAGCTGCGGCGATAAATAGTGCCCTCTTACGCCCGTGCCTATCCGCATAGTTTCCGAATATCGCTGCCCCGAACGGGCGTGACACGGCGGACGTCGCATACGCCGCGAAAACACCTGCCAGAGAAAGTGTTGGAATTGTGGACGGAAATATTAGAGGGCCTATGGTGGATGCGACATACAGCAACACCGAATAGTCGAATAGATCTAAGGAAAACCCCAAAACGGAAGATACAATGGCAACGATAATCTGCCGTTTACTTACTTCGGGTAGATCGGGTTGAATAGTCTGGGCCTGAACTGCTTGCGTTGCGTATGTGCTCACGAATACATTCTCCATGATAGCAGCCTCAGGGCTGCCGTCTATAGATCTAGTATTTCTCGCGGTGGCGTCTATACACCTTCGTCACCAAAGACGAAACAAGAAAGTAACCAAAACCGGTCTCGCACAAACCAGGTATAAAGTCACGCTCAATTGCCTTCATACAGGGGCGGCAAAGCACAACGCCCCTGTCCGCAGCTCGCCAGTTAGCAGCTGCAATGTCTCATTAGATTGAGTGCCGTATGAACTTCAACTCCACCCTTTATAAGTGCCTAGCCGCACTTGTGGCAGGGGTTCCCGGCATCCATCAGAATCTCCAGTTGGATAAATTTGGCGAATCATCTCACTTCCGACCACAATTGGCAAGATAAATAGCGCGGAAACATTCAGGTGTTACGCCAACTCAAACCAATTGTGTTTATAGTCAACTCCACTTATCTTGGTCTTGCGATAAGTGGTCGTTCCTTTAACGCAGCAAACTTCTCAACTCTTTGGCAAAACGCATCTTTGACCAGTAAGGCCGCAGAAACGGCAAAATAGCGGACACCGAGTTCCATCAAACGCGGTGCCTGGGACCAATCGCTCAAAAAGATGCCGGCAACTTTTCCTGCCTTGGTAATTGTCGGCACCATTTTGTCAACCAGGCACACGATATCGGGATGCTTAGGACTATCGACTCCAAAGGAGAGCGAGAGATCACTTGTGCCAATAAAAACGACGTCCATGCCCGAAGTACTCACAATTTCGGAAATATTCTCTACACCCTTGCGCGATTCAATCTGAACGCACACCGTAGTCCTCTGATCGGCTTCCCTGAGTACCCGGTTGCGCTCGACCGTACCGTAACGGGCAGCGCGAGTTGTTGAACCGTAGCCCCGCGTCCCATTTGGCGGGAAATGGGACAACGTCACGGCCCTTGTGGCTTCTTCAGCTGTTTCCACCTCTGGTACCTGTATGCCATCCGCTCCCATGTCAAGAACCAACTGCACTACATGTGGATTGAGCTCGCCTAGCCGAACCATGCAAGACATGCCCACGGCTGCTGCTGCGCGAAGACAATCTTCTGTTCGCTCAGGGTTGAAAGCTCCGTGCTCCATGTCGAGAATCGCAAAATCAAAACCAGCGACTCCCAGCATCTCCGTCAGCGCCGGTGACGGCAGGTTTAAAAATGCACCACACAGTACTTCTGTTCCCGTAAGCAGCCGATCTCTTAAGGTGCCCATCTCTTCATCCACCGTCGCCGTCAGCGATAGTCCTCTCTTATCGGAGAAAAAATATCCATATTGAGAACCGTTTCATCTCCTATTACTCTTAAGCTGTGCGGCACACCCGGCGGAACAAGCAGTAAGTCACCGGCCTTAAGTGTCAGCAGTTCGTCGCCCAAGACAAACTCTGCTTTTCCGGTCAAGATATAGGTGAGCTGCTCTTCTGGATGAGAGTGCAGGTTTGGTTTTGTCCCTGCCTTCAGTTCGTTCAACGCCAGCATGCTATTGTTTCCGGTAAACACTTTACGTATAACGCCTTCCCGGGCAACCACGCCGGGCAGGTTCTCCCAATTAGACAGAATAGCCATGTGACTCTCCTCACAACATTGCAACATTACGAAACGCTGATACCTCTCTGTTCGAGCCAGAGGGGCATGAGTTTATCATCTACCTCTTCCGATACCGCTGGCGCCATCCGATGCAACTCGTCGGCCAGCGATTCACTAACGTTAATTCCTCCAACTGCACCATCAAAAATCATTACGTTGGGAGTCTTTGCAAAATGCCTCGCGAAATCCACTCCCCGCTGCAGGTCGTCGACTTTCAAAGCGAAATTCATGAATGTGGTGTTTTGCTCGTCGTTGGCAATAAGTTCGGCTTGAGCACCGACGACTAACGTGGGCAATTGCTGTGCAAAGAAAGTTCCAGGATATCCCTTCGAACAGTAGTTAATGACCAGCGCTTTTATCGCTGGATTGGGTGGAGGCACAAGATTTCCGCTATAGAGAGGAGTCTGGCCCGGATAGAGCATGTCCATATACCGGTTGAAAGGAGTAAAGGCGAAATCAAGATCAAATTCGTCGATCGTAGCATTCAAGAAATTTCCGAAAAGAATCCCACCCGCGGTTGTATATGGAAACGGCCCTGGGTAATCGATGACCACCACTGCCTCCTTTACCTTGCTGAGCAGTGTGATGATCTTGCCGTACCAGCGGAGGTTCAGACGCGCAAATTCAATATCCTGCCCGCGTAAGTCATTCCTGGCACTAACACCTATTGTCCCGGTGGGAGCGACCTGCAATATGACGGAACATACAAACTTGCTCTGCACGTAGGGAGATTCGAAGATCATTCTCGGCAGCATATTCGATGCCCGGGGACCCATACTCTGGTGGTAAGACGACCTAGTCTCGATCGTGGCATAAGACATAGCGAAAGGCTTGAACAATCGCCCAATCTGCCGGTGATAATGAAGTTCCCGAACGTCATTATTATGAGTGTGAATAACCCACTTTGCAGAATAGGCTCGCCGGATCCCGTAAAGAGTTCCAATTTCCGTCGCAATAGGCACGCCTTCATCCACTGGGCATATGCTGTTCGCCTTACCCTTGAAATACTGATCGAGTTCAAACTTCTTGATATATTCATCCGCTTCCCTGAAGCGCATTCCAACGCCCACACAAAGGCGAATATTTTGCGTTCTACAGCGGCGCTGAACCTCATCTCTGACGGTTCGAATCATTTCGGCATAGGCCTCGCCACCAAAAATACTGAAGCCGTGGTGCGATGCTAGGACGTTTACCGAATCACCTGGCTGTATCTTGCTCAGATCCACATTCGCCAGCTGAGCGAGTGTGTCCGTTCTAACTTTTTCGCAAATTGCATCGCGCGATTCCGTTGTGATAGCGAGCGGAGAATCAGGGAACAGATCGGCGATACGTACACCCCGCATGCCCGGCAGTTCGGCTGCGCGCGTTTGTAACGTTTTTGGATCGATGTTGTAATAAGAAGCTCTCGGTTCAGTTGGCGCAAGCGTCTGATCTCTCATTCCTGTTCTCCTTTCGGAAACACGGCGTCAACAGCCATCAAGTCCGCGTCAAGATAATATTGCGGATATTTTTTCTTGATACCGATGGGTATCGTCCAGATGGTTGCCGGATTTCCATACCATTGAACTCCAGCGGCCCTGTCCAACTTAAGCCCTGATCCCTCGAGTAAACGAATGATGCCAGTGATACATAGAATCCCACACCCAGTCCGCGCACCCGTGGCTTGCGCAACCTCTTCTGGGGTTTTGGCGCCAGCCAGTATTGCGGCCACAACTTCCTTGGCTTGAACGCGATGACAGTAGCAGACGACCTGATCCGGATAGAAGTGGGCGTTCCGGCAAATCTGTTCTATCTCTGCGGTAACACAGTCGATTTTGGTGCCGACTACGAAAGCGTGCTCGCGATTTAACATTTCGATCGCATGCTCGGGACACCGGGATACGCATATCGTGCAGCCTTGGCAAGTCTCCTCATCAATGAGTACCTTCGTGACTGTGGAACCGGCCTTCGTGGTTTGAACCGCCAAAACCGGACATACCGATACACAGGTCGCGCATCGGCCACGTACATCGCAACAAAGGCACCGGCCAGCTTCCTCCCACGCTTCTTCGGGCACCAGTCCGGTGTCAACTTCTTCGTTTGACAGGACGCGGACTTTCGAGGAAACGGAATGCGATGCGTGTCGACGACTCTTGTTCGGCTCTTCCGGTGCTTTCTGGCCGTATACGAACTGGGGGAAGAGCCGACCCCACCGGTCCTCTCCCATGAGCCGCGCGTCGATGTTGCGGGCGGCCTGCTTGCCCCAACCCATCGCACTCGAAACGTTGGAAGCGCCTGCAATCAAGTCGCCACCGGCGTAGAAGCCAGGTTGGCTGGTTTCAAGAGAAAGACGATCGACTACGATTGTGCCCTCCTCTTTCAGCGCCAGACCGGAGGCGCGGCAGAAATCCGCGTCGAAGCTTTCGCCGATACCTAAAATGACCGTGTCACACTCGAATCGCTGAATTTCACCGGTCGGGACTGGCCTCCTGCGCCCGGACTTGTCGCGCTCACCAAGCCTGGTTTTTGCAATTTCGATGGCTTCTACGTAACCGTCCGGATCACTTAGGATGCGATGCGGGGCGCAGAGGAACACGTACGGTGCGCCCTCTTCTTCAGTAGCCATGGTCTCTTCTTCAATGGCGGGCATGTCCTTGCGCTCGCGGCGGTAGAGCACGGTAACCTCGGCTCCCATTCGCAGTGCCGTGCGGGCGGAATCGTTGGCGGCGTTGCCGCCGCCGATTACTACGACCTTGCGTCCCACGAGGACTTGCTTGTTCTTTGCCACTGACTCAAGGAACGATAGCGCAGGATAAACGCCCTTGAGTTCCGTCCCCGGAAGATGAGGCCACGACTCTTTCCAAGTGCCAATAGAAATAAAGACAGACTCGAAGCGGTCTGCTAGGTCACTCAGCGGAAGGTCAAATCCAACCCGGGTGTTAAATACGAAGTGGACTCCCATACGTTCGATGAGCTCAACTTCACGGCGTATTACCGCTTTGGGCAAACGGTATTCCGGAATCGCGAAGCGAAGCATACCACCCGCTTCCGCCTTCTCGTCGAACACCGTAACATCATGCCCCATCAGAGCCAGATAAAAAGCCGCGGTAAGTCCCGCCGGGCCCGCACCTGCAACCGCAACCTTGCGTCCGGTAGGATCGAGTTTGCGGGAGGCAATCTGGCTCACGAGATCGTCGAAGCGATCAGAAAAAAGAACGGAGTCAGCAATTTGCCGATGCACCTCGCGCATATTGACGGCCTCGTCCAGGGTCGTCCGGCGGCAGCGGTTTTCGCAGGGATGCTGGCAGACACGGCCAGTGGACGCCGGCAGCGGGTTATCCAGGATCACCGATTCGAATGCTTCTTCGATGCGGTGTTCTTTGTAAAGGCGAAGAAAACGCGGGATATTCATATGCAACGGACAACCGTTCTCGCACGGCGGCAGCCCCCCGTCCTGGCAAATCTCCTGATCGATTCTCGCCAACTTATCTACAATTCTCATCCCGTACCTTTCCCGGCTTGGCTCAAACTTCACCGATCGGCATTGCTCTTTCGCCGCAACGCCATTCAGTGTTGATGCTCGTGCCAGTGCGCTTGCTTGCTGCGCAGCTTTTCTCGCAGAATCTCGACGACCCCTTCCGCCAACCCATGTTTGTCCACCCGCCCGGCGGTACAGAACCTGCGCAGCGCCACTGCACTTGCCTCTACTTCGTCATGCGGCCCGGGCAGACTGAGGTACGTGGTCAAGCCACACTGGCCGACCCCAATGCGCACGCCCTCCTTTAAATGACGTCCCGTTCCCACCTTGAACCTGACGATCCAGGGAGTGGCCGCTTCGGGGTCGAGCTTGGTCACCGCTTCCACACTGAAATCCTTGTCTTCTGCACCTACGCCGCCTGTCGTAACCACAAGACCAAATCCCTCCTCGGCGGCGTCCTGCAGCGCGCGCGTGATGGTGTGAACATCGTCTTCCAAGACTCCACCAAACTCGGCCTTGTAACCCTGCAACTCGAGCAGCGCCAAAAGGTAGGGAGAATTGGTGTCTTCGATCATTCCTCTCTTGATTTCGAACCCGGTTGCGTAAACCCGTGCACGGCGTAAAACCGTGCGTTCGATCTCGTTCCTGATGGCTTCAGTCCGGGCAACGATTTCGCCAGATTGCAACGGCTCACAACTGATGAGCCCCAGGATGCCCGCCGAATCGACGTAAGCCTCATTTCGCACCTTTAGTCCTTCGATGTCTCGCAATTCATCGAGCAGAATGCTCTGCTTGCCGATGAGTTGTTGCATGTCAACCGTCTTCGCCAGAATATCGAGACAGATGTGATCCTCTCTCACATCCACAACCAGCACCTGCTCGGCAGCAAACTTCAGAACCTTGGCCACCCTGGCGGCCACCGTGGTCAGGTTTACCTCGTAGAGATCAAGACCGTAGATCCGCAGTTCGGTTTTTTCCAGCAGATTCAATTGCATGACGATACCCCGCGGACGTCCATCTTCATGTCAAGCAGCGGAGCGTCTACAATTTCGGAACCGATGTCCAGAATGTCGATGCCAAGACCTTTCATGGCTGCAATGTCCCGCAGACGCACGCCCTTGGCGAACGCCAATTTCACCTGCTGCCGCAGGCCTTTGGCCTCAAGCACTTTGTTTGCAGCTTCGAGATCGGCAAGGTTACCGGTATCGATCATCAGGATGTCCGCGCCATGGGTGACGGCCAGGATGGCTTCCTGGGCGATGCCGGCAAATTCGCCCTTCAACTGAATCACTCTTAGTTTGTGGTGGATCGGCGCCACTGCGTTAAGCGTGGCCTCAATTCCTCCCAGCATTCGAACGAAGTTCTTGTCGAGGTACAGGAAGGGCTGGTCAGAAATTCGGAAGGCAGCTCCGCCGCATACAATCGCCTCCCTGACGACAGACTTGATTTCCGCTGGCATTTTCTTCCATGCCCCGCAGACGATCTTCATCTCGCCACCCGCAAGTCGGACTGCCTGGTGGGCCGCCGTCGCTATCCCTGACGACTTGGCCAGTTTGCCGATCGCAAACTCTTCGGCGATAGCAATCTGCATTGCGCTTCCGGTGATTCGACCAACGACCGAACCGGCCTTCACCGCGCCACCGTCTACCCGCAGTAACTCAGCGCCAATTCCCGCCTCCGCCAAGGCGGCTCGCAGGCGCGCGATTCCCGCCACGATTCCGTCACGTTCGGCGACGATCTCAGCGCTGAATTGCCGGCCATTCATCCCGGCAAAAATAATCTCCCGAATATCCGGCTGCACCTTCACCGCAGTCTGCACAACATTCACCTTCCATCCACTTCCTTAGAGCTGACGTGGGCGGGTTTCGCCACCTCGCCGCCGCCAAAGACGGAAAGGAAAAGTAAGCAAAATCAGTTTCCAGTCCCCAGGCGGGCTCGCCTGGGGACTGGAAACTCGTTCTATTCATGCATTCTGAGCCTTTGCCAGCTTAGTCCCCAGCTTGAAATCGCGCTTGCAGAAGGGACATCTCAAGCGCTGATTCGGGTCACGGTCCACGACTTCTTGCAAGAGTCTATCCAGGTAATAACGCTTCTCGCAGTTTGGGCAGGTTACATAAAATACTTTGGCCATATTCCTAAGAACCCCCTATCCTGTCGGGCCTTTTCGCCGCTCGACAGAGTGTGTGTGAATCCGATTGTCGTCCTTAAACGGCAATCGGATTCACACTTGCCTTCCTTCCCGGCGCTGGTGCGCCAGGCTAAAGAGTGTCCGCTAACACCGACCAACGTTTAAGAAACAAGTGTCGGTTCAAAGTATTCTTCCAGACGCATCGTCTCAATAATTGCGCCTGGTTTGATTACCTGCGCAAACGAGGAATCGTCGGCCGGTTTGGTGGCGTCGATACCTCCCTTGGTTGTCGCCGTGTCGTTCGCGGAAGGATCTAATCTGGTTCCCAGCATTCCCGGGATGATAACCAGATCCTTATCCCACTGTGACCGTGTAGCCACGGCCCAAAGCACCTGCTCTTCGTCGTAGATGTCCACGTCGGAGTCAACCACGATCACGTGCTTACACCGGTAATCGGAACTCAACGCAGTCGCAATGATCGTCTTGGGATCGGAATCGTATGCCTTCTTGACCTGGATGTAACAATGTAAACGCGCGCCTCCTGAAACCGGCATATGCACGCCGGTCACGCCCGGGATAACCGCCTTGATCCGGTTTAGCAGATACGCCTCGATCATGGGAGCATCAAGCAGCATATGATCGGCCCGGCCCGGCATGATATCCAGGTAGTACGCATTTTCTTTTCGGGTGATCGCAGTCACCTTCGCCACAGGATTGATTCTCTGTCCCCCGTAGTACTGCGTGTATTCGCCAAATGGCGCTTCGAGGTCATACTCTTGTGTGGAGATTTCTGCCTCTATCACCAGCTCGGCATTCGCGGGGACCATCATCTCCTTGCCCCAAGTCTCGGAGGGGGTCACTTCCAGCCCCTGTCCCATAACTCCGCCGATAATGTCTGGCTCGTTGACCAGCAACTTTGTTTGCGCCCCCATGTAAAAGGCCGGATGATGGCCATTCACCAGCACCATCGGGAGCGTCGCGATTCCCCGCTCCTTATACTTCCTGAAGATGTGGGCCATATGGCGGGCGGCATTGAAGTTCACCACAAGTTTCTTGGGGCCGGCCACGTATATGCGAATAATTGCGCAGTTTATAAAACCGGAATCAGGATCTTTGACCCATGCACTTCCTGCGGTGAAATAAGGGCCCAAGTCCATTTCGTTGTGGGTGATGATGGGCAACTCATACAGGTCAACTGCTTCACCCGTCTGAATCAACTGCTTCACCGGGGAATCAGCTTTACTCACGGTTACCGGAGGTATCGGCACCTCCTTTTGTATGTAGTCGAGGGCAAGGTTCGGGACCGTAGAGTCGATCGCATCCGCAAGCCTTTCCCGCGAGCCAAACAGATTCATCACCACGGGTAGTTTTGATTTTCCGCCGTTCAGGTTTCGTACGTTCTCAAAGATCAGCACCGCGTGTTTCTTTTGGCGCTCCATAAGGGTGACAATGGCGGGAATTTCAAACTCCAGTCCCACCTCACGCGTGATCCTTACCACACTGGTCGGCCGCCGCTCTTCCAACTGCTTAATGAATTGCTGTAGATCCTTTTCCATTTTTTGGCCTCGAATCTCAACTTTGTGACTGCGTGTTTCCATTCCGCGGTGCATGGAGATTCCGTACACCTAAGGTTTTCAGTTCAACGTTCCCCGCTAGAAGCCGCCAAAAGCGGGCGCGGAAAAAGCATTACAAAAGGTTCCCTGCCTGTGCAAGACTTTGCTTCTTGGCAATCAGACCTTCTGGCTATCTGCTCATCTAATCATTACTCTGACAGTATTGATCGCGGAGGTTAGCAAGGCTCACAATCCATGTCAATTACTTTGTAGGTTGGCAACCAGACATGCGGGGTATATCAAGACTGTCCGCTTCCGTCCTCTTCCCTGCTTCCTTGACATCACCACAGTGAACTGGTTATAACTTCGGCACTTGCGCAAGCCAGGACGTGAGCTAGGAGCCTATGGAACTCCGTCTGTTTCGCTATTTCGTCGCGGTGGCCGAGGAGCTTAACTTTACCCGCGCGGCCGAACGTTTACATACGGCACAACCCTCGTTGAGCAAACAGATACGCCAACTGGAAGATATCGTAGGCACTCCCCTTTTTTATCGTCACAAAAGCGAGCATCGGATGGAATTAACCGAGGCCGGTCGCGTGCTACTGCTGGAAGCCCACCGCGTTCTGTACGACACCGAACATGCCATCACCATGGCTCGCCATGCTGGCCGCCGCATCAATATCGGACTGATACCGGGGCCCTCGGAGCTTATATTCAGGCTGGTCGCACCCATTCTGCTGAAACAGTTCGGAGACATCCAGATCGACGTTCGCACCCTCTCCTCGATCAACCAGATTCTGGCCCTGAAAAGCCGCGAGCTCAATGTCGGCTTCCTGCATGGCCCGGTTAACGACGACGAGCTGAATACCGAAGCGGTGCTCCGGACCAAGGTCGTGGTAGGTGTTCCCGCCAATCATCCTCTGGCCCGATTGGAGCGCATCCCGGCAAAGTTGCTGGCGGAGTTGCCGGCCATTCAGTTTTCGCGAACCTTCGCGCCTGCCTTGAACGACGCCATGCAGGAAACCGCCCGCCGTGCCGGCGTAAGTTTTCGGACTCTGTTTGAGGCAGACAGTCTGATGACGGGATTGAATGCCGTTGCGTCGGGGCTTGGCTTCTGCATTCTCTCTGGTTATGTGCAGCATCTTCTTCCCGACCATGTCGTCGCGAGACCGCTCGATTCAGACTTCATCCCCGAGTTGGAGGTTCTAGCAGCATATCGCAAAGACGATACCTTGCCCGCACTCGCCATTCTGCTAAACCTGCTCCGGCAATCCGGCCCCCTGCTGGATCCTCCGGCTCAATATGAGTGAGGCGCAGGAAGAAATCCTGCACTCAGTCGAAGACCTGCTCAAACGTCAGGGCACCATGGTCCAGACTCTGGCCCGCACCGATTGTTTCAGTGCATTGCAATGCATAGCCGAACTCTGGCGGGCGAAGCAACTGCAATACACATGGCTCCGCGGCCTCGCCGGACACCACGCGGATTTTTGGGAGCTGACAGCTGAAGCCCTCGACTTCGCCCTGTCGACGCTTAAACTCGACGACCCGGCGCTACCCGCCCGGCTCATCAACCTCTACCTGGTTCTGAACGCTTACTCGGAAGTTGCCGACACATTGCAACGCCTGAAGGGAGCCGGCATGAAACTTGCCATTCTCTCCAACGGAACTCCCGCCATGCTCACTGCGGCGGCTGCCAATGCGGGCATCGCTGACCTGCTTGATGCCATCCTGTCGGTGGAGGAGGTGAAGGTCTACAAGCCCAACCCTGCTGTCTACGGGCTGGCCTGTGAGCGGCTCAACGTCTCCCCCAGCAGGATCTGCTTCCTGTCTTCCAATGGCTGGGATGCTTACTCAGCCAAGGCGTTTGGATTCCGCGTCCTGTGGTGCAACCGCCCCGGCCAGGCACCAGAAAGAATTCCGGAGACCCCGGACGCGCAAATTGCCACCCTAGCCGAGCTACCAGATATCGTGCTGGGCTGGCGCGATCTCTCTGTCTTCCCCTACTTCTTATAGAGGGCCAGCGGAGTTGCTCCACTTTAGGGCCCGTCATAGATGCAATGAGCTGTCGGGCGAGAAATCTACAGGTCCAGTCTCGTGTTGTCGTTAGCGGCGCAGCGCAACTTCTGTTTGCAGCCGAGGTACCGCTCGGTGGTGTGGACCGAAGCGTGTCCGAGCAGGAACTGAACCTCCAATCAGCGTTGGAGTGGCTGGATGAAGAGATCCCAAAAGAGCTCCGCAGCGCCTTGAAACGTCAGCTTTTCCTGTTTGCCACCATGGGACTGCATTCCGAGGGTTTCGAAATAGAGTCTTTGATCGTCGGCTTTGACATAGACGGCCTCGTTGTTGCTCCCATGTCGCGGCTCATCCGTCATGGAACACTCGATGCCTTCGCTCCCCATCGCGGCTCCCCCGATGGAGGCAGACCCTTTGCAGACTTTCTCTCCTGCTCGATATGCCGCTGCGCTAAATCGGTTGGCATCAATTCGTCGAAAGACCTAGTCGAGACCGGAGTTACGGCTAACCAACTCCTTCTGCGAGTTCTCAAAGAACTTGGCGATGTATTCGAATCCTTCGTGTCGAAAGCGATCTTTGTCAAAATCTGTGAAAAGCTTCCTGCTCCGGAGATTGCTACATCGAATTGTTTCCGGAGAAGATTCGCTCTGAGCAGACGAGGTCGCCTCTACTGTTACCCTGGTACTTAATGCTGACTTTTGGCCGCGTTTTTTCAACGCGCGTTTGATCGCGGTCACAACATCCAAGAACGCCTGGTCAATGTTCGGCCACATTTTGATGGGTCTGCCATCTGTCGGCGTCGCCAATAGTTTGCCGAACGGAAGATCGTGCCAGTCGCAGGGGCGCAGAATAACTGGAATTACACGTGCCTCACCGGTTTAGTGCCTCTCCAGAGCTAGTCTCATCTCTTGTGCGTGACAGTAATCGGAGTCGATGAAGTCCGGGCTTACGAGCAAAAGGATGATATCCGCTGCATTCAGATGATTATCAATGGCTTCCCCAAGCCCTGTGCCAGCGGTGATTTGCTGATCGTGCCAGGATGAAATGATGCCTTGCCGCCGGAGACTAGAGAGATGCGTTTCGAGTCGATCGCGAAGGTTCTCGTCAACGTGGGAGTACGAGAAGAAGATGGTCGACACCGGGGCTCCTTTCTAAAGGTCTTGGCCCAAGATCATCGAACTCACCGCCGAATGGCGGCTTGAGCGGCCGGGAACGCACCGTGTGACGGAATGTGACAGAATGAACGTGATTCTCCGTATTTCTTCTATATAAAAAATGTCTAGCTGCATGTTCTGCAGATTGGCTCTCGTACTCAATATATCGGTCAGGTCATGGACGTCAAAGCCGAAGAGAGCGTTCTCGGCGCGAATGGTCTGCCTGTCGCCGACACGGTCGACCCACTCCTTTGTAGCGCTTCCGAGAGAGATTACTATGCCCTCGGCGAGTTTCTCGATAACACGGCTGTTCCGGCGGCGGTGATGATGGAGAAACAGATTGGATGATGGACAGCCCACACGGAAACGGATACCTTGGTCGTAACCGCACTATCTCGATGCATTAAGCAGCGGTTCGTGCTGCAGCCAGTTCTCAGTGTCCGGAGGAGGAAGAAGCTGGGGTGCCGTCGGCAGCCGACTTGGTATGCGCTGGAGCAGGCGCCAAGGTTGTTATCCTCGAAAATTGCCCATTTATGGCAGGAATTCGTCCATCAATGGTGGCGAGTGCAACGCTTGGGATGATGAGCATCTTTGACTATGCGCGAGAGGAGGGTTCATTTCATGTTCAAAAGCAGATGGTGGGTAGTCATAGCAGCTATCCTAGGCCTGATTGTTGGCTCGGGCCCGATTGAAGTATATGCCACGGGCGTATTCATTAAGCCTCTTTCGCAAGGTCTCCACGTTGGCCGTGGAGTGATTACCAGCGCAATGGGACTGGCCAATATCAGCACCGCCATCATGGCGGTGGTTTCGGGGCGCTTGATGGACAAATATGGAGTTCGTCCGGTCTTGCTTCCCCTGCTGGTTTGGTTCGCCGTGGTAATCAGTTGTTTCTCTCTGCTGCCAGCCGGCGCAGTCGGCCTGCTGATGCTGATCTTTGCCATGGAAGGAATCGGCGGGCAAACGCCCATGCCGTACGCGAAGATGATCACGGCACGCTTCGACGAAAAACGCGGCTTAGCGTTGGGTCTGACCCTGGCGGGCTCCGGCATCGGGCTCATCGCGATTCCCCAGATTGCGCGATACCTGCTGCAGCACTGGGGCTGGCGAACTGGTTATGTAGGCATCGGAATCGCTGTTATTGTGCTGGCTGTTATCCCCGTGTCGCTATGCTTCGGCGAAACTCCCGAGATGAAAGCGGCGAGGCTGAACAGGAAGAAAGGGGAAGAACAGCGGGAACTCCCCGGCTTGGACTTTTCCCAAGTGGCGCGGATGCCAAGGTTCTGGATGCTGGTGGTGGCATTCTACTTCGCCAATATGGCGATCAACGGTTCGTTGATCCACGTGGTGCCAATGCTTACGGACCGCGGAATCCCACTCAGCGTCGCTGTGACTTTCATGAGTGGCGCCGGCATCGCGATGATGGTCGGGCGTGTTATCTCGGGCTACCTGCTCGACTATATCTTCGCGGCCTATATCGTTATTTTTTTCTTGCTCTGTCCGATGGTGGGCATTTCGATCCTGGGATTCCATGTTCTGCCGGTTAGCCCGGCGGTTGGGGTCGTACTGTTGGGCATGGGCATCGGGTCGGAAGTAGACCTGGTAGCCTACCTTGTTTCTCGCTATTACGGCGTCAAGTCATTCGGGCTGTTCTACGGCATCATGATGGGCACCGCAGCCTTCGCCAACGCCTCGGGCAACAACCTGATGGGCTGGTGCTATCAACTGACGCACTCCTACCATAACGCATTGCTCGTGATGGAGGTTATGCTGGTCATCGCTGCAGTCATACAGGCGACGATGGGACCGTATCGCTATCCTGCAATGAAAGCGGGAGCGAAACCGAAGCTGCAAGAAGGAGCCGTTGCGCAGTAATCGAACTGTTGAGAGGGTATAGAAATGATTGCAATGGATAAGAGGCCGATCGAATGCGACGTGCTGGTGGCCGGAGGCGGGGTTGCCGGACTGATGGCTGCAATCGCCGCGGCTGATGGCGGCGCTAAGGTAGTGGTGGCGGAGAAGGCCAATTCTAAGCGGAGCGGTTCCGGCGCAACCGGGAACGACCATTTCCGCTGCTACATCCCGGAAGTCCATGGCGATGACATGGACTTCGCCTTGAAAGCGCACAACGAGTCCCAGGTGGGCGGACAGTTGGACCGGGACCTGAGCATTGTGTTCATGAAAGAGTCTTTTTTGCGGGTGAAAGATTGGGACAACTGGGGTATACCCATGCGCCCTAACGGGACATGGGAATTTACCGGTCACGCCATACCGGGGCGGGCGAAGCTGCATTTGAAATATGCTGGTGAACATCAAAAGTTGGTGCTGACCTCGGAAGCATTAAAGCGTGGCGTAACCATATTGAACAAGGTGCCAATCACCGAAGTCGTTACCAACGTGCAGGGCGAAGTAATCGGAGCCATCGGGATCAGCGTGGCCGAGGACACACCGGAGATGAAGGTGTTCCGGGCCAAGAGTGTAATCTTGGCGACTGGCAATACCAGCCGCCTGTATCCGCCTAGAACCGCTGCTTGGATGTTCAATACCGCCAACTGTCCCAGTTGCGCGGGGACCGGGCGCAATGCCGCCTACAAAGCGGGAGCCAAACTGGTCAACATCGACATGCCGTACACCCACGCTGGGCCGAAGTATTTTGCCCGTTGCGGCAAGGGAACCTGGGCTGGGATTTTGAAGGATCATTCCGGCCAACCAGTGGCTCCGTTCGCTACCAAGCCGACTCGCGACGGCGACGTGGCGGGAGACATTTGGAAGGGCGTGTTTCCGGCAAAAAGCAAGGCTGGCCAGGTGGTTTATATGGATTGCTCGGAAACCTCGGAGGAAGATCTGCAGTACATGTTCTGGGGATTGCGGCACGAAGGCGATACTTCTCTGGTGGAGGCCATGGAGGCGGATGGCATCAACCTACGCCAGCACATGATCGAGTTTCAGGAATACGAACCGATCCTGTTCGGCCGCGGGATCGAGATCAACGAAAGATCGGAAACCAGTGTGCCAGGTTTGTATGCGGCAGGGGATGAGACCGGCAACGTGGGCGGGGGCATCGCGCAAGCCTGCGTTTTCGGGCACATCGCGGGGCACCATGCGGCTGTGCGGGCGGCCAAGGTGAGCTTGGAGAGGGCGGAGGAGAGCCCGCTGGTGGAACAAAAGAGAACCTTCTACTCGCAGATGTTGGAGCGGCAAGTGGGGGCGTCGTGGCAAGAGGCCAATGTCGCAGTCCAATGCCTGATGAACGATTATGCCGGTATCGAGGTCCGGTCGGAGATCTTGTTCCAGACCGGCTTGGAGTATATCGGACGACTAAAGAAGACAGCCTGCGGGCGCATGAAGTGTGGCAATTCGCACGAACTGATGCGCTGCCTGGAAACTCTGGACCTGATCGACTTGGGCGAATTGGTCATGCTGGCCGCTAACGAGCGGAAAGAGACTCGCGGGAAGCACGTCAGAGTCGATTACCCATATACGAACCTGCTGTACGATAACAAGTTCATAACCATTCGTAAGGTTGATGGAAAACCACTAGTCGAATGGCGGGACAGAACCTAAACGGAAAGTGATTCGTATTTTTGGATGCTCTACCTTAGTGGGCCAGTGGAGTTAGCCGTTGCCTGAGGATTTGCTGGGGAGCTGGGGCTCTGGAGCGTAGAGGAAGAGGCCCAGCTCCCCAGCAGCGCGCGAAGTTACCAGCCCCAAAGGAGTGGCTTATGCGACAACGGAAGCATCAAGACCGGCCGACGATCGCTCGAGCTGCTGAGCGGGCCGTGGGCCGCCGTTTGACGACGGGCCACACGGAAACCGCAATCAGGCGAGCAATTGTTGTTTTGTGTTTCTCCTCTTTTCTGGCAGAGGATTTGCGGCTTGCCCGTCTCTCGGGTATCCAGTAGGCTCAGTGAATCCATTGCATTGAATGGGTATTCGCGGACTGACTCCTGAGACATATGGCCAGCGTCGCTCAGAGTGATGTCTACCCTCGAAAGTCGCTTGCAAGCGTTACAAGCGCTTTTTCCTGGCTGGGGAGCAAACCGCCTTCGGGATGCTCGCGAGTGGGCTTCAGCAGCGCAATCTTTTTCTTCCCCGTATTTTCAACATTTTAAATGTTCATTACCTGTATGCACATAGTTGGTGCATTATGGTCCGCACTGTACCGCCTCAATTCCGTAAACGAAGCGGCAAGTCTCGATTGAATCCATCGGCATCTGCCTTCCAGCCCTTCAGCCCAAAGCAAACTAGGTTGGGTATTGGGCACAATTCTAGGCAATGAGTTACCTCAGTGATATATTACGGGCTCTGTAAGTGAATGAGAATAATAGGAATAGTGGTCGGGGAGAAAGGATCTGAACCTCCGGTGCCTAGTCCCGAACCAGTAACACACATAATATCAATAATATGCACCAAATAGCATGGAACGCTCCCAAGTGCTATACATTTCCTTCTCTCCAACGAGCTACGTGCTCGTACTTTCCACCCTGACGTGACAGTAACGCTCAGTGGCGCACGTGTCCTGCAACGGACCGTCTGAGATGATTGTGATCTTCGGGTGAATAACCTCGAACAACGGTGGGTAGAGTCCACTCTGCCTTCTGCGGTGTGGCGCAACGGGAACATCAAGTGCCCTGATTGCTTTGACGAAGGAACGGTCTCCAAGAGTGCTCTCCACGAACTTTCTTCATTGTCGCCCGCGATCAAGAGTTTGGTATTGGAATGCTCGAACAGTACGACAGCGCTAGTGTCATTCATATTTGAAGATTGACAGTTCAGAAAGAACGAAGTTATCTTTACCTATCCTACTCGTGGACACGGCTGCCTGCGCGATGGGTGGAAATTCACGAAACGCGTACTGAATCAGTGGCTGCTCCTGGGGGCTTTCATTTTCGACCATTTGGCTGCTCTGGAGATGATGGGATTCTTCTCCAAGATCTGCTTGCGGGCGTAGATGGATTGTGCAACAAGCGCGGTTCCCGTTTAACGAACACGCCTCTTCGGGAGAACACGGAAGCAATAATCGGATTAGCGCACGCAAACCATGGATTCGGATAAGCCTATCCAAAAAATTGCAGTGGTCGGCACCGGAACAGTCGGCGCCAGTTGGGCGGCGCAATTTCTCGCGTCCGGTCTCGACGTGATCGCAACCGATCCGGCGCCCAATGCCGAAGAAAAGCTCCGGCGTTATGTCGAAGCCGTGTGGCCGGAGCTTACCATCCTGGGACTTGCCACCACTGCCTCAACTGATCGGCTCACCTTCACAAAGGACGTGAAAGAAGCGGTTGTGGAAGCGAATTTCGTGCAAGAGAACACGCCCGAACGAATTGACATTAAGAGACAGCTGTACGCCCAACTAGACTATGCCGCTCCTCCGGATTCGATTCTGGCTTCCAGCTCTTCGGCTCTCGCTATGAGCCAGATTCAGTCTGATTGCAAGCGCCCTGAACGATGTGTGATCGGTCATCCGTTTAACCCACCGCACCTGATTCCACTGGTCGAAGTCGTTGGCGGCACGAGAACCTCCGCTTCCACGGTGGAGCGGACAATATCGTTTTACGCCTCAATTGGCAAGAAGCCGATCCGCTTGAACAAGGAATTGCCGGGCCACGTCGCCAACCGTCTGCAAGGGGCGCTTTATCGCGAGGTCGCGTATCTGATCGCTCAAGGGGTGCTCGACGTAGCAGCTGCCGACGCTGCCGTTGCCTGGGGACCGGGACTTCGATGGGCCCTTATGGGACCGAGCCTGCTATGGCACTTGGCCGGAGGCGAGGGAGGAATTGAGCACTGGATGGAGCATCTCGCGCCCGGAATGGCCGAAAGGTGGAAGATTCTGGGTAATCCGGAACTGACACCGGAGTTAAAGAAGACAATTGTGGAGGGAGTGCTCAACGAAGCGGCCGGACGCTCGGTGGAAGAACTCGCCCGTGAGCGGAATTTTATGTTGCTCGGCCTTCTGAAGTTAAAGGCAGGCTCCTCGAACGGGAAATCCGAATGAATTCTCTTGTAGACCGAACGAGCGGTTCGGGGCACTGCGCGCTGGCGCATTAGAACCGTCGCGATGTACTTCCTTCCCTTCACCATCGACCCGTCTTAGAACCTGTCTAGAAACTAGGCAATACGTCGCAAGAGTTGATGTGTGAAAGCAATGTAGATCATGGTTTCGGCTGAGGTGTGGCGCAGTTCGTAGTCTTTGGATAAACGTCGTGACCAGTTGAGCCAAGCGAAGGTGCGTTCGACGATCCAGCGTTTTGGGAGCACCCGAAACAAGTGTTGCTCGTTGCGCTTGACGATTTTAACGGTGTAGCCGAACATCTGTTTGGCCCAATCGATCAGGGTTCCCGTGTATCCGCCGTCGGCAAACACCGTGGTGAGGCTGTCAAACCGACAGAACAACCGTAGCAACACGGCGCGGGCTGCGACCCGGTCTTGGATTCCTGCCGAGTGTACGATCACGGAAAGCAGGTTGCCCTGCGTGTCTACCGCGATGTGCCGCGTGCGCCCCTTGATCTTTTTGCCCGCGTCATAACCGCGCCGCCCCCTTTTAGCACTGTCTTGGCCGATTGCGAATCGATGATCGCCACGGTCGGTGTGGCGCTTCGCCCCTGCGTCTGGCGGCCCTGCTCGCGCAGCGTCTTCGTCACCCGCTCCCACACCCCGCTGTCGCGCCAGGCGCGGAACTGCTGGTGTACCGACAGCCATGGAGGAAAATCGGCTGGCAACTGCCGCCACTGACAGCCGGTTTTCACCACATATAACAAGGCGTCCACCACCCGCCGCAACGCATACTTGCGCGGACGACCGCCAGCGTGGCGCTTTCCCCGAGGTTCATTCAACAACGGCTCCAGCTTCGACCACTGAACATCCGTCAAGTCGCTCGGATACATGCCTCCAAACTATGACGCGCAACCAGCCCTGCATATTGCTTCGATGGTTCCTACATCAGTTTTTAGACAGGTTCTAAGGCAATCGTCGTGGCGGAGCTCCGGTCTTGCTCCCGGCGTACGCAAACCTGGGCAGGCAAGCACCAAGCTATCATTAAGATTATTCTCAGGTTCTTCACTGCCATGAAATGCGCTTGTCCCCTCGGCTGACACAAACGGTTAAGACACTGTTGGCCGTTCGATGAAAATCAATCGACCGGTTTGGTTAACTTTACCGCAGACTGGGGAACGGTTGGTGAAGCGGAGGCGGGCCATGCTGGAGAGCAAACCGCCAAGGAATAACCAACCGGAGACTCATCCGGACGGTGACACAGGGCGTATCCCGAAAGGGGTGCGCCTTGATCGTTTGGAAAGATTTCCCGATGCCTGAGAAAACTCATAGAGAAAGCAGCCGCGCAGCGGCCTCCTTACTTATTATTGATCACCAGGTTAACCTCAAACTCAGCAGGCGGAAGGTAGCCGAGCGCTGAATGGAGGCTTTTCTGGTTGTAAACCTTCTCGATGAACTTGCGGATCGAGGCGAGGGCATCGGCCAGGTTGCGATACTCGTTGCGGAAAACCTCCTCATACTTCAGCGTTTTCATGAATGACTCGTAAGCCGCGTTGTCCCACGATTTGCCTTGCGCGACATGCTGATGTCGATCTGATGCGCATTGAGCAGGTCCGTGTAGTCGTTGCTGGCGTACTGGCTGCCGCGATCGGAGTGATGCACCAGACCCGGATGAATATTCCGGCGCGACAGAGCATCCGCAGTGCCGTCAACATCAACTCGTCCTCCAGTGTGCGGCCCAGAGCCCAACCAATCACCCGGCGCGAATAGGCGTCCAGGATCACCGCTAAAAATACAAACTCCTCGCGCAGCCGGATATACATGATATCGGCCCGCCAGAGTTGATCCACGTTGATGAGCACCATGGCGCCGGCCAAGTTCGGGTAGATCTTCCGCCCGTGGTTGGAGTCGGTGGTCACGACGAACTTTCGCTTCCGCAGGCACAGCAGGTTGTCCTCGCGCAGCAGCCGGTAAACCCGCTTCGGATTTACCGTCCACCCACGCCTCGCAGTTCTCCCGTGATGCGTGGCCGACCATAGCTGGGCCATTCCAGCGCAATCCTTTGGATGGCGTCGCGCAAATCCATATCCGGATCCGGACCACGCTTGGCGTTCTCGTCAAAGCGATAGAAGCCAGACCGGCTGACCCGGCCCAGCTCTACCATCCGCTTGATGCTCATTCCCCGATTCGCCTTCACTTCTTCGGCGGTTTTCCGGTGCACCGCGGATTTCCAGTCAGTGCCTGCAGCATCCGCTGTTCCTCGACGCGCTGCAAGCACCCCTTCAAACAATCAATCTCCAGCGTCTGCTGGCCTACCTTTCGTTCGAGTTCTGCAATCCGGCCATCCGACCAGCGCTGCTTCCCATTGCCGGGAAACGCATTGCCTGTTCCTTGCCAGAACTCGCGAACCCATCGATGCAGCACGTTCGCACTGACCTCCAACGCCCGCGCCACTTCGCCGACGGAAACACCCTGCTCCAGCCGCCGCACTGCGGCCAGTTTGAGCTCCTTGGTGAACTGCCTATGTGACAATCCCATGACTCAATTCTCCATTTAATGGATTCTGAGTCTTAACCGTTTGTCTCAAAATTCGAAGCAAGTCTAAAATGCCTTCATGTGATGCCGGAGCAAGCACAAAAGAAGAACCTCGGCGGCAGTTTGCGACAGGCTCAGCCGGACTCGCGTTAGTAATCAGAGGCAGCTCGACGGATCAGGAACATGCGGTTCTGACCCGCGAACATCATAGTGAAGATGACTTCGTTCATTGTTTGGTCTGTCTTTGTTTTTCCGTCTCTATAGCAGAATCTGTGGGTAAGCGGGCTATGGAAAAAGACACTTCGTGGAAAAGTCCAAGGGCGGGACTTTCCCACGCCGCTTGGAAATCCGCAAGAGCAACGGATTTCCACTTTTACCACAGCCCCGGCGACGGCGAGTTAACCTTCCGATCTGACTCCGGCAAATATAGCTGACCTCCAATCTCAGCATGCCTTACCCGTTCAGGCTCATGTTGTGTTGGAAACAAACCCCGCATTCAGGCTCACCTTGCATCGGGAAAGACTAAGACTGTACTTGGCACATGTTATGGGCTAACCTCTACCCTGTCCATTGCTTGCGCTATCAATTCGGGGCACCTTTCCGGGGTTTGAGGTGGTGGTAACCTGTGGTGTCTGGAACGGACCCATAATGGCCAATTAATACGTTGCATCCGTTCGATGAATTGCATTCAATTGTTGTGTCAGTTTTTACGTTGCATAAGTTCAGGTGGTGCGCCATCCTGTTCCGGAGGTTCTAAGTACTTATATGGCAAACGAGATCAGAATTCGTGTATTGGTGGCTAAGCCTGGTCTGGATGGACACGACCGGGGCGCTAAAGTGATTGCCCGCGCCCTGCGCGACGCAGGCATGGAAGTGATCTACACGGGACTGCGGCAAACGCCGGAGATGGTTGTGAGCGCGGCACTGCAGGAGGACGTGGA
>JBEKOO010000022.1:0-53774 GCA_049521655.1 Candidatus Korobacteraceae bacterium | reverse complement strand
GCTCCACGAAATGCTGAAGCGAAAAGCGCACCGCGGCCTGGCCACGCTCTGCGTCAGCGGCGGCATGGGAATGGCGCTGGCAATCGAAAACTGCCTGTAAACCAAGCGCAGTCCGCTGCGCCAGAATTTCCGCAGCCAATGCTCTTTGTGAATGGCCGTACATTGGGCGCGGAACTCACCTCAAGGCCAATATGGTTAGTTTCCAGGAGTGCCGGTGAGAGGCGTATTCACAAAAAGCAGCTCGACTAGCGAGCAGGCCTCTGACATGCCCAATGCCGGCTACGTCACGTTCGTTTAGATTTCCGATATTGTTATCTCCATGAGGAGTCTCCGTGAGCATTCTCGTTCGACCCAGCGCAAGTTATAGCCTCACTTTACGTTTGAGGATCAGCAATACTCCGGGTAGCCTTGGCCGAGTGACCTCCATGATCGGCGACCTTGGTGGCAGCCTCGGCGCTATCGATATCAAAGCCGTGACCAAGACCCACAAGATCCGCGATATCACATTGCAAGCGCGTGATGAAGAGCACGGCGAATCCATCGTAGAGCACCTGAAAACTCTTGGCATCGTTGACGTGTTGAACGTCTCCGACCGCACGTTCTTGCTGCACATTGGCGGCAAAATCCGCATCACCAGCAAGTCTCCGGTGGTTACGCGCGATGACCTCTCGATGGCCTACACTCCTGGGGTCGGTCGGGTTTGCATGGCCATTCACAAAGATCCCGCGAAAGCCTACAAACTCACTATCAAGGCCAACACCGTCGCAATCGTTAGCGATGGAACGGCAGTGCTGGGGCTGGGCGACATTGGTCCCGAGGCTGCGATGCCGGTGATGGAAGGCAAGGCAATGCTGTTCAAGGAATTCGGCAACGTCGATGCCTTTCCGATCTGCCTTGACACCAAGGACACGGAAGAGATTATCCGCACGGTGAAGAACATTGCGCCTGGCTTCGGCGGAATCAACCTGGAAGACATTTCTGCGCCGCGTTGCTTTGAGATCGAGGCGCGTCTAAAGAAAGAGCTGAACATTCCGGTCTTCCACGACGATCAGCATGGGACAGCCGTGGTCGTGCTGGCGGCCTTGACCAACGCCATGAAGCTGGTGCATAAGGAAATCAAGAATCTCAAGATCGTGGTTACCGGCGTCGGCGCCGCGGGCGTTGCCTGCTCCAAGATGATCATGGCCGCCGGAGCAACCAACCTCATCGGCTTTGACCGCACAGGCGCGATCCACAAGGGCCGCACCAACCTGAACTACATGAAGCAGTGGTTCGCTGAAAACACCAACCCCGCCGGCTTTACCGGTACGGTGAAACAAGCATTGGAGGGAGCCGATCTATTTCTTGGTCTCTCTGGCCCCGGCGTAATTGAGCCCGAAGATCTGGCGAAGATGAACAAGGACGCAATCGTCTTCGCGATGGCAAACCCTACACCGGAGGTGATGCCGGAAGAGGCTGCACCCTATGTCCGCATCATGGCTACCGGGCGCTCCGACTATCCCAACCAGATCAACAACGTGCTCTGCTTCCCGGGCATCTTCCGGGGAGCACTGGATTGCTTAGCCACCGACATCAATGACGAGATGACTTTAGCTGCAGCAGCCGCAATTGCTGGAGCAATCCCTCCCGAGGAATTGGCCGAGGATTACATTATCCCCGGCGTCTTCGATAGACGAGTCGCCACGGCGGTCGCCGCAGCGGTGGTGAAGGCCGCCATAGAAACCGGCGTAGCTCGCAGGATTCCTGGGATGGAAGAACCTGCGTACGAACACTTGGGCACTGATTGATCGATGCTGCGAGATTGCGAATCAAACGGGGAAAGCCATACCAGGATGGCTTCCCCTCGTAATTTCGGCACGTTCTCTTGTGTATGGTCAGAACGCAACCTTGATGAGCGTTTTCCGCATGATGCAATCTGGCAACCGAAGCGCGTGCGGAGTCATTTGCACTGCGACCGTACTGCGCCTCTCTTGCAAGAAATCACCCGTGACTATCCTCACCGAGCTATAGCGATAAGGAACCAAAATCTTTGGAATTAAGTATTTCCCTTCTAAAGGAGCGCGGGGCTAACCTGCTGCTCGACGATTTGGCTCGCAAGGAATGTGCGGGAGCGACCATGTCCTTTTCAGCCGATTCAGCTATGGGGTCGTTGGCTGAGCAACAGCGTCTGATGCACTTGAAGCCAGGAAGGCAAAGATACATGCATAATCTGTTCAGTACAAATCGTCTAGCCGTGCTCTGGAGGAATATATGGATCGTAGAGGGTTCATACTTGGCAGTTCAGGGATTCTAGCAGCAAGTACCTTGCACGCGAGCACAGTGTCCGCCGGAGGAGCAAGCCAAGACCGAGGTGTTAAGCGCACGTATCGCCTGGTAGATACCGAGGTTCACTTCACGTGTCCGGAGCAACTGACCGCTTTGCGCCGGCTAGCGGGTACCTCTACCAACTGGGACATCGGCATTTTCAAACTGATTTGGGAAAATCCCCCAGCGCTTCGGCTTTTCACCGATGTGGAAGACGGCGGACGAGTGAAGGCCATGGATGCGGCTGGAGTGGATTTCGCCGTGCTGTCTTTGGCGGAGCCCGGCGTGCAGGACTTCGATGCCGATACGGGCACCAACATTGCAGCCACAGTGAATGACCGCCTGTCTGAAGCGATTGCGAAAAACCCCACCCGTCTGGGCGGATTTGGAACCTTTGCTCCTCAAGATCCGCAGCGTGCAGCCAAAGAAATTGACCGAGCCATCAATAAACTCAAACTCAATGGCATCCTCGTCAATTCCCATACGAATGGCGAATACCTTGACCAGAGCAAGTTCTGGCCCATTCTGGAAGCTGCAGAGGCAGTTGGGGCACCTCTGTATATTCATCCGCGGTGCGTTCCTGACTTTGCTCAAGCATTACTGAAGGACGCCCCGTTGCCTCTCGGTGGAGCGTTGTGGGGTTACCCAACGGAGACGTCACTCCATGCGTTGCGTCTGATCACCAATGGAATTTTCGACCGCTTCCCGAATCTCATCGTTGTATTGGGACACCTGGGAGAAGGTCTGCCGTTCTGGCAGTACCGCATTGATTACTGGTATCGCGGGGGCCCCAACGTTCCGACGAAGCTGAAAAAGAAACCCAGCGAGTACTTGCAAAGCAATTTCATGATCACGACAAGCGGCATGAATCATCACCCAGCGCTTGAGTATTGCCACAAAGTCGTCGGCGCAGACAAGATCATGTTTGCCAGTGACTATCCGTATCAGGCCGAGATGTACGAGGCGTCACAGTTTATGAATTCGGCACCGTTACCGGAAGCAGACGTTGAGAAGATAGCGCACTCGAATGCTGAAAAGTTGTTTCGCGTGAGAGCAGTTAAATCGACCACACTGGCATAGACGGTCCACACCACATCGCATATACGGCAGATGGCAGGCTCCCATGGGTATTGAATAATGCCTTTGGAACCTGCCACTCGTGCTAAAACCGGGGAATGTCTGTGTTTTGATTCGAGTAGCGGCAAGAATTTACCCGTGACTGCCCTCACGGAGCTATAGCGGAGAGGAAGCGAAACCGTTGGAATAAAGTATTTCCCTTCTATGAAGCTAAAGGATAATCTCCTTCAGACATTCAGCAAGCTTGACATTCCTGGATTGTTGTGTGCAAAGCAAGCAGTCGCTGCGGCGGTTTGGTTCTATTCCGCCGCATCTTCTGCGGGTCGAGGGTCAAGCAAGCAACGCCAATGTTTAAAGAGTGGAGAGATCCCGTGCAAAGAAAAAAAAGTACGAGACACCTGTACTGTAGTTTGATTCTCGCTTTGACCATGATCTCGGTGACATTTGGTGTCTTGGCAGTATCCGCCAATGCGCAAGAGGTTAAGACTGACAACCAGCAACAGGCCTCCGAACCGGTGCAGCAGAATTCGCTGCAGGCGCAAGAAGGAGAGCCCGCGACCCTTCCGCAAGCTTCTTCGAGACCGTTCCGGCTCGCCTGGGACACAACCACCAAGTACAGCAACGCATTCCGAGTGCAAAGCCGTTCCAATACGCTTATTAATCCAGCCGTGAATCCGCTGAACGGGAACCAGGACGATGGCGACCGCGACTTCAAGGGCGGCCTGATCTCAGACCGCCTCGACGTCCTGTCGGAGATCGATCTGACCTACAAATCGCACTACGGAATACGCGCGAGCGCAGCCGCCTGGGGCGACCAGGTTTACCATGGAACCAACGATAACAACTCTCCCGATACGGTCAACGCCTACACGGTTAACTACAACCAGTTCACGGAGGGCACGCGCGACATTGAAATGGCCCACATCGAGCTCCTGGATGCCTTTGCGTTTGGGAAATACAGTTTCGGCAAAGAATCCAGCATCTCGTTCCGCGGCGGTCAATTTGCGCAACAGTATGGCGAGAGCCTCTTCTTTGGCGGCCAGGGGATCGCAGGCGGAATGTCTCCGATCGATTTGACCAAGCTGCTTGCGGTTCCCAGCAGCCAGTTCAAGGAGATCATCCGGCCAGTGCCGCAGATCTCGATGGACCTCCAGATCAACTCCAAAATTTCAATTGGTGGCTATTACCAGCTGGGCTGGTCGGAAACTCGATTCCCGGCGGTAGGCAGCTATTTCTCTGTTGTTGACATTCTGGGTGCAGGCGCCGAGCGGTTGGTCACCGGTTTTAACCCAATGGTGGGGCCACATGGGCTGCCGACAGCGTTCGTTCACTCAACGGATCTGGATCCGAAGACTTGGGGACAATTCGGTGGCCAGCTAAAGGTTCAGGCCCCACACGGAGTGGACTTGGGTTTCTACGCGATCCAGTTCCATGAAAAAGCCGGGCAGCTTTATCTTTCTCCGTTCATCCTTGGCCCCCCTGTAGTCACCCCTAGCACCTTTGAGATAGGCACGTTCAACTGGGTGTACCCGGAGAATGTAAAAGCCTTTGGCGCCAGCGCCACCAAGACGTATGGCAACTTTAACTGGGCAATCGAACTTTCCGGCCGCGTCCATCAGGACCTGACCGCCGATGGCTCGACGATTACTCCGTTTATACAGGCGGACAACAACCACCATCCGCAGTATGCGATGGGTGACGCGATCAATGGACAGATTTCGTTCATCGCAAGCGTTCCTCCAAACTTCATAGCGAAGGAAGCATCGTGGGCCGGTGAACTGGCTTGGAATGAATTGCTCTCGATTACCAGCAACCCCCAAAAGAACCTTGATCCGAATACGACCAAGAATGCGGTCGGCTTCCGCACTGTTTATGAGCCGGTATACCGCCAGTGGAAACCGGGTGCAGATTTGTCGTTCCCGGTTGGCTTCGCGTTCTTCCCCATGGGCAAATCGGCGGTTTACAACAGTTTCGGTCCGGACAAGGGCGGAGACTACACCGTGGGCATCGCGTTGGCCTTCCGGGATGTCTGGCGCTTTGGCCTGTCGTTCAACGGATATTACGGTACGGCCGCCGGATTCCTCGACGCGAACAATCACTATGCCATGAAGCAGGATATGGCTGACCGCGACTTTGTTGCCTTTTCAGTACGCCGCACCTTCGGTGTAAGAGCCGCTCACTAGGAGAAATTGAATGCGCACCTACAAAATGCTATTTCTCGTCTGTACCCTGATTGCCCTGCTGGCGATCACGGGAACAGGCATCGCGCAAGTCTCAGCGCAGGAAGCTCAGACGTTGAAGACCACGCTGACACCTCTTGGAGGCGAAAAAGCCGGCAATAAGGACGGCACGATTCCCGCATGGACGGGTGGCGACACCAAGCCAATGCCGGGCTATAGGGAGGGTGGGCGCCGTGGCGACCCGTTTGCCAGTGAAAAGCCTCTCTTCTCAATTACCGCCAAGAACATGGACCAGTACGCCAGCAAGCTTACCGACGGCACAAAGGCGATGTTGAAGAAATATCCGAACACCTACCGGGTGGACGTATATAAGACGCATCGTACAGAGGCGGCTCCGGAGTGGGTGTATGAAAACACCTTCAAGAACGCTACGCGCGCGAAGCTGGTGCAGTTGCCTTCCGGGCCAACTCCGAAAGGGGCCTACGGAGGTATTCCGTTCCCGATTCCGCATAATGGCGCCGAGGTGATGTGGAATCATCAACTCCACTGGCGCGGAGCCGCATGGCACTTTGACGTGAATCAGTACCTTGGCACGGCTGACGGCAAACTCGTCTTGAGCACCGACGGGCAGGCCGAACAGATGATGCCTTACTACAACAAGGACGCCGATCCCGCGAAGTGGAATGGCGAATACTGGATGATCCGACTCATCAACTCTGGTCCGCCAATCCGCGCGGGTGAGGCAGTTACGGGTCGCGAAAACGTCGATGATGACAAGACGCAATCCTGGGTCTATCTCACTGGGCAGCGTCGTGTCCGCAAACTGCCCAATCCCTGCTGCGACACTCCAACGCCTGCGACAGCCGGCGTAATGAGCTTCGACGAACTTGAAGTCTTCAGCGGCCGCATGGACCGCTTTGACTGGAAGTTGCTCGGCAAACAGGAGATGTACATTCCATACAACGATAACAAGATCATGCAACCCACGAAAGATATGACGGTATTGATGCCGCACCACCTCAACCCCGACTACGTGCGCTGGGAATTGCATAGAGTATGGGTTGTGGAGGCGACATTAAGGCCGGGACACCGTCACCAGGCTGCTAGGAGCCGTTACTACATCGATGAGGATGCATGGCAGGCTGTACTCGGCGACCGATGGGATGCCAAGGGACAGCTATGGAAGACCTTGTGGGCTCTGCCGATGGTCATGCCTGATCTTCCGGCGGTCACAGATCTTAACTTCGGCTTTTACGACCTGACTTCGGGCACATGGTATTCCGCGAACATGTACAACGAAAAGCAGGAGCAGTACAAAATCACACCGATGTGGCAGGATCGCGTCTTCACTCCAGAAGCGATGGCCTCAGAAGGTATTCGGTAGACAAAACGGGGCGGTCACTCAAACCGCCCCGTCTTTCCGCTGGAGAAATACATGCAAAGGTCTTGCTGTTTATTTTTCTTAGTACTGTTTGCAGGACTGATGTCGTGGTCGGTCTTCGCTCAGGAACACGATCAACCCTCGGGACAGATGATGAAACAGAATGCCGGCGGAAAATCGCTGGCGGTTGTTGATGAATTGGATCGACCCGCGATCAAGACGCGCGCGGCGGCACACTCGGTGCTTCTTGACGTGACCAAGGCCGGGAACCGGATTATTGCCGTCGGCGAGCGCGGCATCATCGTATTTTCCGATGACGGAGGCCGCAACTGGCGCCAGGCTTCGGTGCCCACCAGCGTTTCGCTTACTGCTGTCAGGTTTGTTTCACCAAAGATTGGCTGGGCGGTTGGACATAGCGGTGTTGTGCTGCACACCGACGATGGCGGCGAAAGCTGGACGCGTCAGCTAGATGGAATCACACTCGCCAAGTTGGCGGTGGAAAGCGCCCAAAGCCTCGCGGATAGCCCTGGGCCTAAGAAAGACGGCGCACCGAGATTGCTCGCTGACGCACAGCGACTGGTGACCGATGGCCCCGACAAGCCATTCCTCGATCTCTATTTTGAGAACGAAACCACAGGTTACGTAGTTGGCGCCTACGGCTTGATCTTCCGCACCGATGACGCAGGCAAGAGCTGGAAGCCGTGGATGGATCACGCTGAGAATCCGCGTGGCCTGCACCTCTATGCGATCGGCGGTGACGGCAAAACGATTTATCTGGCCGGTGAGCAAGGAATCTTCCTGCGCTCGACCGACGACGGCATGAAGTTCACGCAGATAGAGACTCCCTATAAAGGTACCTACTTCGATCTGGTGGCGTTGCCCTCCGGGGAAGTGCTTCTTTGCGGGATGCGCGGAAATGCTTACCTGTTCTCCGACAAAGGAAAGAGCTTCAAAAAGATAGACGTACCTATCCCCGTTTCCTTCAGCGCAGCGACCGTGATGGGCGATGGCAGTCTGATGTTCGCGAATCAGGCGGGGCAGCTGCTGGCGAGCAACGACAAGGGACAGACGATTCATCCGCTGCCCGCGATGGGATTGCCGCCGATTTCCGGCATCGCGGATGCAGGCGGCGGAATGCTGATGACGGTTGGCTACGCCGGTGCGATTCCGGTACCGCTCAGTGCGCCAGGCCCAGGGGCTAGCAATGGGGGTTCGAAATGAAGGCGACGGGCACAATTGACAATCAGCCGGTAGTAAGGAGTCTTGAAGAGTTTGACTGCCATTCGGGTTGGTGGATCGAGCAGGTGCTATTCAACCACCGTGGCATCGTAATGCTGGTCTGCCTGTTGATCACGCTAGTGCTTGGATATGGCTCATCAAAAACCAGGCTGAATGCGAGCTTTGAAAAGACGATTCCGACAAAACATCCCTATATTGCGAACTACTTGAGGCACAAGACTGACCTCAGCAGTTTTGGTAACGTCGTTCGCATCACGGTCGAAGCCAACAAGGGTACGATCTACGATAAGGACTACCTAGAAACGCTGCAGAAAATCAACGACGAAATCTTCGTACTTCCGGGCGTGGATCGTGTGGGCATGCAGTCGCTCTGGACGCCATCGACGCAATGGCGCGGCGTGACCGAAGAGGGCTTTGAGTCCGGCCCGGTAATACCGGACGCTTATGACGGCTCTCCGTCCGCCCTTGACCAGGTCAAACGCAACGTGGAGCGTTCCGGCGAAATCGGCCAACTGGTGGCGGCAAACTACAAGTCAAGCATCGTTTATGTCCCGCTTCTATCCAACGACCCGGAGACCGGAAAGCCGCTCGATTACGGAAAGCTCTCCGAAGAGTTGGAGGCTATCCGGGCAAAATACAACACGCAAAACACTACGATTCATATCACCGGCTTCGCTAAAGTACTTGGCGATTTGATCGGTGGCCTGCACTGGTTCCTGCTGTTTTTCGCGACTGCAATTATCATCAGCGGAGGGTTCCTGCTCTATTACATCCGCTGCTGGCGCGCCACGTCGGTCGTGGTTGCCTGTTCGCTGATTGCGGTGGTTTGGCAGCTTGGAATACTCGCGTTCCTTCATTTCGAACTGAATCCGTACTCTATTCTCGTACCGTTCCTCATCTTCGCCATCGGCATGAGTCATGGTTCTCAGAAGATGAATGGCATCCTTCAGGATGTCGGGCGCGGCACAATCAACATTGTTGCGGCGCGGTACACGTTTCGCAGGTTGTTCCTCGCTGGACTGACAGCGTTACTGGCGGATGCAGTCGGATTTGCAGTTCTCGCCTTTATCCAAATTAAAGTAATCCAGGAACTGGCGCTGGCGGCAAGCATTGGCGTTGCCATCCTCATCATCACGAACCTGATCCTCGTCCCGATCCTGCTGAGTTATGTCGGGGTGAGCGCGAAAGCGGCTGAACGCAGTCTTAAAACGGAACTCGCTGAGAAGACCGGGGGTGCCAGGAATCCAGTATGGCAATTCCTCGATCTGTTTACCAAAAAGAAGTGGGCGACGGTTGCAATTGTCGCGGCGGTGATTCTGGCCGGGCTTGGCTTCATCGGGCGTCGCGACCTGAAAATCGGCGATCTCGATCCAGGGGCGCCGGAACTACGTAAGGGCTCACGGTACAACCGTGATAACGCTTATCTCAACGCTAATTACGGTGCCAGCAGCGACGTGTTGGCCATCATGGTCGAGACGCCAGACGGCGCGTGCAGTTTGTTTGACACGGTACAGCGCGTAGATGCTCTTGAATGGAGACTGCGACAGGTCGAAGGCGTTGAGTCCACGAACTCGATTGCACTGCTGAATCGTCGCGTCTTCGGAGGCTACAGCGAAGGCAGCATGAAATGGTATGACCTTCCGCGCAACCAGGACATGATCAACACGATCACATCCAAGGCGCCGCGCGGCCTCTACAACGACCCATGCAATCTCCTGACGATATCGGTGTTTCTGAAAGACCATAAGGCCGACACGCTGAACCGGGTCGTGAAAACGGTGGAAGAGTTCTCGGCGGCGAATCAGACGGAGAATGCAAAGTTCATCCTCGGCGCAGGCACCTCCGGCATCGATGCAGCCTCGAATATTGTTGTAGCCAAGGCCAGCCACGAGATGCTTTATTGGGTCTACGGCGCGGTGATTCTTCTGTGCTTTATAACCTTCCGCTCCTGGCGCGCCGTGCTCGTCGCTGTTCTTCCACTCATGCTCACGTCGGTGCTTTGCGAGGCGCTGATGGCAAAGCTCGGTATGGGCGTGAAGGTTGCAACCCTTCCGGTGATTGCGCTCGGCGTAGGCATTGGCGTGGATTACGCGCTGTACATGCTGAGCGTCACGCTGAGCCACCTGCGCAATGGCGAGTCGCTCTCAAGTGCTTACTATGCAACCCTGTGCTTTACGGGGCGCGTGGTGGTATTCACCGGGATAACTCTTGCGTTTGGCGTGATCACATGGGCTTTTTCGCCAATTAAATTCCAGGCGGACATGGGAATCCTGCTTGCCTTCATGTTCCTGTGGAATATGCTCGGCGCGATGATTCTGCTTCCGGCGCTTGCATGTTTCCTGCTGCCGCAGCCTGCAGTCGAAGTGCCCTCCAAGCTGCAGGAGCACGAGGCCGTAGGAGCATAACCCGGTTATTGAAGACGGGCACCGCGGTCCAATGCGGCGCCCGTCAACTTCCCAAAGGAAATCCTATGCCGAACGCTGTCGCTGGTGGAGGAAATGCTCTGATGTTGAGTGAACTGGTGGAAAGAGTCGCGGTCCTCGAAAGAAAAGTGACGCTTGTTGAAGACGCCGTCAAAATTGCAAACCTGCAGGCGCGTTATATCTTCCACCTGCAAGCACATGATTACAACAGCATCGTCGATATGTTCGCGCACAACGAGCAGGTCAGCGTTGAGATGGATAATCTCGGCAAGTTCATAGGCCGCGACAAAGCAGTGGATGTTTTTCTCAAGGTTCTGAAGCCGCTCTATACCATGAAGGGTGCATTGGGACTGCACATGCTCACGACACCGTTGATTGAAATGCATCCGGAGGGGCGTCTGGCGTGGGGCATGTGGCACACGCTCGGCTGCAATACGCAGCCGGACTTCGTTGGGCACGATACGGAAATGAGCGCGGATCCAAAGCTGATAGCGATGTGGCAGCAGGGAAAGTACTTCGTAGATTTCGTGAAAGAGGATGGGGAGTGGAAGTTTCAGAACTTCCGCTGGTATGTGAATTTTCGCACTCCATTTGACGAAGGGTGGGTCAAGCAGCCCATCACAGGAAACCTGTCGGTAGTGGCCAAGCTCATGCCAGGATGTCCGCCGCCGGATGGCCCGAGTTCCTATCACCCGTTCAGCCCTGACGAACTGACGCCCTACGATGTGCCACCGCGCCCATTCAAAACTGTTTAGCTTCGTGATCATGTTCCTGCGATGCCACTTTAAGTTAAAGCAGAGCGGAGACCTCTAACATCGAAGTATTTTTCGCGGCGAAGTATGGCTACCCCAGGTTTTGTCAGGAGAGAACCGTCATGACAACTGATGTTGACACAGTGAAGTGCCCGGCAGCGACGCACGTGCCTGCCATTCAGTATCCGAAGTTCCGCTGGGCTGTGCTGGCGACCGCTTGCCTGGCAGTGATTGCGTTCCAGGTCTCTGTAATGTCTTACGGCCCTCTGCTCGGGGAAATCGCGAAAAACCTCGGCGTTAGCCTGGCGCAAGCGGTAAATCTGATGACGGTTTTCATGCTCTTCGCCGCGCTTTCATTTTTTGTCGCGGGACCGCTGTGCGACCGATACGGAGTTCCTACCGTGATGGTAACCAGCGCATTTCTCTCCGCGGTTCCGACGGCAGCCACGTTCTGGCTCGGGTACTCCTATGCGGCCGTAGCTGTGATCCGGGCGCTACAGGGCTGCGCCGTCGGTTTCGCGCTGGCCGGAATGGCTCCCCTTGTTTTGCGATGGTTCCCTCCACACCAAAGAGGGCTGGCCCTGGGAATACCGGGCGCTTGCAATCCTCTGGGAGCAATTCTCGGAGTACTTGCCTCGCCAGCTTTATTCCGCAGCTCCGGCAACTGGCAACACACGGTCGCGCTGCTCTCGGGCTTCGGCTGGTTTGCGCTCGTGTACTGCCTCGTCGTCTTTCAGGTTGCAAAGTCCTGTGCGCCGAAGGTGACGGTAACGCTGGATAAGAGCTCGATTGCGGCGGTTTTCCGAGCAGCAATGCGCTCCCCGTTCACCTGGGTTGGCGTCGTTGCGACATTTGCGGTGAACTGGATCATGCAGTCGGCCTTCAGCCTCTCACCCTCCTATTTTGCGGAGCCAAAGCCAGTAGGCCTGGGAATGGGGCCTCTGGCCGCCGGGCAACTAATGGGCGTGGTCCAACTCGGAGCAATCGTCGGGCCGATTGTCGGAGGCTTGCTCCTCGACAAGCTCTTCGGAGGCAAGGCGCGCGGCGTCCTTTCAATCGCGTTCCTGCTTTCACTGACATATTGCGCCATACAATTCGGATCCATCTACAACAGTCGTCCCTTGTTCCTCCTTTTCCTAGTGCTCTCAGGCGCGGGTATCGGGATGCTGTTCCCGCTTATTCAGAGTCAGATCAACGAGTTGTACGATCACCACATCGTCGGACGGATGAACGGAGTGTGGCTGGGCTTCGGCGCCTTCGGAGGTTCGGCAGGTCTGTTCGTAAATTCGATTGCGCTGAAACACACCGGCAACTACATCATGCCGATCAACATCATCTCAGCAGCCGCAGCAGTGGGACTGCTCCTGTGCGCGATACGGCCTGCAAAACCGCAAGGCTCGTGATGTTGTTGAGTGCGCTCCGGCTGGATCATGAAGATCGGCCTCTCGCCCAGTTGTAAGTTCCGGGTGATGGGCCGCCGCCTGCCTGCAATCTCGATACGTAGATCATGCGACAGTTATGAAATAGCTTCTTCCTCCACATCTCCGGGCTGTCGGCCTGAGAGCGGCATCACTGCACGGCGAATTCAAGAGGTCTGTGCTTCGCTGGTCGGCGGAATTAAGGTGAAGCCTGTTTGCTCGTACTGCTACTGAACGGAAAGAAGCGCTTATGACTGCCGTCGTAATTGTCCCCGCAGCATAAGGGAGAACCACTCCTGTCAATGCGGTTTCTTTTCTCACCAAAACGGCTGGCCTTGGCGGGAGTATTGCGGAGATACTCTAGAGGACACGGGAGACAGGAATGAAGCGCACCTCCGCGATTTTTCGATTTGTATTGTTATTGCTGATCAGCACGGCATGCAGCGGCGGATTGCTGGCGCAGAGCATCTTGCCCCATGGCGCGGATTTTGCAAACATCGACCGGATCATGAACGCGGCGGTTACGCGCGGAACGATTCCGGGCGGCGTTGTACTGGTTGGACACAACGGCGAGGTCGTCTATCGTAAGGCCTTTGGCATGCGCTCGCTGGAGCCAGGCAAGGAAGCAATGACCGTGGACACAATCTTCGATCTCGCTTCCATGACAAAGTGCGTTGCCACGGCAACCTCCGTGATGAAGCTGGTGGAGCAAGGGCGCATCAGGCTGAACGATCCGGTGGCGGCTTACTTGCCGGAGTTTGCGAAGAACGGGAAAGAGAACATCACTATTCGCCAGTTGCTCACGCACTTTTCCGGACTCAAGGAAGATCTCGATCTGAAAACGCCGTGGAAGGGACGCAGTGCTGCCTACCAGATGGCCATGGACGAGAAGCCGATATTTCCTCCGGGCTCGCGTTTCCTTTACAGCGATATCAACTTCGAGGTGCTTGGATTCGTGGTCGAGAAGGTTTCCGGCTTGAGCCTGGATGTATATGCCGAGAAAAATATCTTTGATCCGCTGGCGATGAACGAGACGCGCTTTCTGCCGCCGGTGCCGTGGCGCGGGCGTATCGCGCCCACCGAATACGACGAGAATCATCAGATGTTGCGCGGCATTGTGCATGACCCCACAGCGCGGCGCATGGGCGGTGTTGCAGGACACGCGGGGCTGTTCTCAACCGCCGATGATCTCGCAAAATATGCGCAGGAACTGCTGACGGGATTCCATGTTGTCTCCGCGCTGACGGTAGAGAAGATGTCAACGCCGCAGCAGCCGCCAACCGCTGCGGTGCTTCGCGGCCTGGGCTGGGACATCGATTCGCCGTTTACGAGCAATCGAGGCGAGTTTTTTCCGGTGGGCTCGTTCGGACATACCGGCTTCACGGGAACATCGATATGGATCGATCCAGTGACCAACAGCTACTTGATCGTGCTGACCAATGCGGTGCATCCGCACGGCGCCAACACTTCCGCCATGGTTTCGCTGCGCGCGCGCATCGCCTCAGCGGTGGCGCAGGAGCTGGGACTGACGGTCACGGAGGCGCAAAAGCTGCGTCTGGCGCGAATTACCGGTTACAACGAAGCCATGTCTGCGGCGCGCCTGGTGACGGCGCGCAATGGCTCGGTGCGCAACGGCATCGACGTGCTGGAGAGCCACGGCTTTGCCGAACTTCGCGAGGGAAGCGCAGCGAAGATCAGGATTGCAATCGTCACCAATCAGACCGGAGTAGATGAGCACGGCAGCCGCACGATCGATGTGCTGGCCAAGGCTCATGGCATCGAGGTGGCTGCGATTTTCAGCCCTGAGCACGGCGTCAACGGAAGGCTGGACACGACTGCGATCACAGATTCGAGAGACGCCGCAACCGGGATTCCCATTTACAGCGTTTACGGAGAGAGCGACGCTAAGCGCCATCCGCCGCAGCAGATTGTCAATTCAGTGGACGCCATTGTGTATGACATTCAGGATATTGGAACGCGCTTCTACACTTACGAAACCACGCTCGGATACTTTCTGGAGGCGGCGGCAAAGGCCGGCAAGAGGCTCTTCGTTCTCGACCGCCCCAATCCGATCAACGGCGCTTACGTACAAGGGCCGCTCAGCGATAAGGGACGCGAGAGCTTTACCAACTATGGACAAATCCCAATTCGCCACGGCATGACGATTGGCGAACTGGCGCGTTTCTATAACTCCGAGCGCGGGATTCACGCACGGCTCACGGTGATCCGCATGGAGGGCTGGCAACGCGGCGATTGGCTGGACTCGACCGGTGTTCTCTGGGTGAATCCCTCGCCGAATATGCGCAGCCTCACCGCAGCCGCGCTCTATCCCGGCATTGGCATTCTGGAGGCGACCAAGGTTTCGGTGGGACGCGGCACGGATACCCCCTTTGAGGTGCTGGGCGCTCCGTGGATCCATGCAGTGGAACTGGCCGCATATCTGAATGAGCGCACGATCAGCGGAGTACGCTTTGTGCCGATTGAATTCACGCCCATCGCCGATATCTACGCGCGGAAAAAATGCGGAGGCGTGAATATCGTGCTGACGGACAGAAACTCGCTCGACGCGCCCGAGCTTGGCATTGAGATCGCGTCGGCGCTTCACTTTCTGTATCCCGAGCAGTTCGAGATCACGAAGCTGGACGGCCTCATGGTGAATGCTGCGAGCGCGCGCTCCATCAGCGTTGGAGAGGATCCGCGGCGGGTGTGGATGGATTGGGTGGATGGGGTCGAAGAGTTCAAGATGATCCGGGCGAAGTATCTGCTGTACTGAAGACGTGAGCTGACGCCAAAAGCTGGAAGCAGAAAAACAGGAGAGCGAAATTCCGTGGGACTGAACGCGCTGGACATTACCGTGATTGCGGTGTATCTGTCCGCCGTCACCGTTTTTGGCATGCGCTTCCGTGAGAAGGCGAGTACGCTCCGCGGCTACTTCCTTGCCGGACAATCCATTCCCTGGTGGGCCATTTCGCTGTCAATCGTAGCGGCGGAGACGAGCACGCTTACCATCATCAGCGTACCCGGATTGGCTTACGAACGCGACTTCCGCTTTTTGCAACTTGTGATGGGCTACCTCATCGGACGCGTCATCATCAGTGTTGTGCTGATTCCGCAATACTTCCGGGGCGACCTGGTCACGGCCTATCAGTTGATTGAACGCCGCTTCGGACAGAAGTTGCGTTCGCTGACGGCGGGCTTGTTCCTGATCACGCGCGCTGCCGCCGAAGGTGTGCGGGTCTTCGCCGTGGCCATCGTGGTTGGTATCGCGCTCGGTAATTTGCTGGGCGGCTTCAGCGATTTTGGCCGCGATGTCGCAGCCATTGCAATTGTCAGCGCGCTCACGCTGATCTACACCTTAAAGGGCGGCATGGCAGCCGTGATTTGGACTGACGTGGTGCAGTTGGCGGTGTACATCACGGGCACGCTCGTAGGCCTGTTCACGATTTTGCATCTTGTTCCGGGTGGGTGGCAAACCATACACAGCGTGGCCGCCGCCGAAGGCAAGTTCCGCGTCTTCGATTTCTCGTGGAATTTTTATGCAACTTACACCTTCTGGTCCGGCGTGATCGGTGGCGCCTTCCTGACCACGGCCAGCCATGGAACGGACCAGTTGATCGTGCAACGGCTGCTTTCCGCGCGCAGCGAGAGGGAGTCGAAGATCGCGCTGCTGGCCAGCGGCATCATGGTGCTGTTCCAGTTTTGGCTCTTCCTGCTGATTGGCGCCATGCTCTTTGTGTTTTACAGACTGTTTCCTCCGGCGTTGGCTTTTACTCGATCGGACACGATCTTCCCGGCCTTCGTGGTCACGCGCATGCCGCATGGAATCAGCGGCCTGTTAATCTCGGCAGTGCTGGCTGCGGCGATGGCAAACTTGAGTGCCGCGCTCAACTCGCTTTCGTCGACGACGATAGTTGATTTTTATTCGAGGATGAATCCTGAGGCGAGCGAAAAGCGTCGCGTATTTTTGTCGCGCGTGGCAACGATGGGCTGGGCAGTAGTGCTGTTTGCACTGGCGATTGTGGCGCGGAGCGGTGGCAAAGTGCTTGAAGCCGGTCTTTCGATTGCATCGGTGGCATACGGCTCTTTACTCGGAGTGTTTCTGCTCGGCGTACTGACGCGCAAGGCCAGTGAGCGCGGTGCGATGGTTGGAATGCTGTGCGGATTTCTGCTGAACCTGTACCTGTGGCAGTTTACAAAGGTTCCGTTCACCTGGTACGTCGCGGTTGGGTGTATCGTGACGTTTGCGATTGGATACGGCGCAAGTCTGTTTCTGCTCCGGAGCGACGAGGTGGAGGGAGCGGCAAGAAATGGGCAGTAAGAAGAGCGAAATGCAATTGAGCGGGGTGAGGTCAGAGCGGAAGCAGCGCAGCTCCTTCGATCTGGACAGGCTCAGCGCGCTGGAAATTGCGAGGCTGATGAACCGGCAGGACTCCATGGTTGTGCAGGCGGTGCGCAAGGCTCTGCCTGCGATTGCAGAAGCGATCGACATAGTCTGCGATCGGCTGGCACAGGGAGGACGACTGATTTATGTGGGAAGCGGAACGAGCGGAAGAATCGGCGCGCTCGACGCATCGGAGTGTCCGCCTACCTTTGGCAGCGCTCCGGAGATGATCCAGTATGTGATTGCCGGGGGCGAAGACGCCCTGGCAAAGGCAAGTGAAGGCTGCGAAGATTCGGCAGAGCTAGGTGCCAGCGACATTGCCCTGCGCAGGCCCGGCAAGAAGGATGTAGTCGTGGGCGTTTCCGCCAGCGGGCGCACGCGCTACACGATTGCGGCATTGAAGTATGCGCAAAAAAAAGGCGCTGCCACAATCGCGATTGTCTGCAGCAGCGGCTCGGAGCTTGCAAAGGTTTCAGGGCTTGCCATTGAGGCCGTCGTAGGCGCGGAAGTGCTTGCCGGATCAACTCGCCTGAAGGCAGGCACTGCGGAGAAGATGATTTGCAACATGCTAACCACTGGAGCGATGGCCCGGCTCGGCTATGTGTATGGCAACCTGATGGTCCAACTTCAGATGAAGAATCAAAAGCTGATCGAGCGCGGCATTGCCATTGTGCAAAGCGTCGCCGGTGTGGAGCGGGGGGTTGCAATCAGCACGCTGGAGGCAGCGGACGGGAAGGTCTCCGTTGCTCTCGTCATGCTTTGCGCCGAGGTTACGAAGGCAGAGGCGATGCGGCGGCTCAAACGTGCGCGGGGCAACGTTCGCCGGGCGATGGAAGCATAGACTTTTTTTCCCCACGTTTCACTTGCGGAAATCCGCCGAGACAATTCTGGAACTCTCCCTTGCGCGAGTGGCAGGAATTCAGCTAAGGTACGTTGCATCGAGCACGGGTGGCGAAGTGGCTAACGCGGCGGCTCGCAAGGCCGTTATTCTTGGGTTCGAATCCCTTCCCGTGCTCCAAGTTTTGCGGACGTTGTCCGGAACAACGATTGGCGAATTGGATAATCGTTTGGCGAGCCAGGTTAATCGAAAGGTTAATGGTTTCGCAATTTTCGCACTATTGCCTGGGAAGGCAATAGAAGACCATGAAGCATTGCTCGAAAGGTTAATGGTTCGGCGCGCGCCGCATAGTCGCACTTGGTCTGATACCAGTCACGTGCGGGGCGAGATCTCTTCTTAAGATTCACACTTGTCAATATTCGTGATGGGCTTGCGGCGGAGATAGTCCCACGCGCTGCGAACAATATCTTCCAGTCCGGGATGACGCGGCTGCCAACCCAGTTCGGCACGGATCTTTGCGGAACTGGCTACCAGGGATGCCGGATCTCCGGCCCGGCGTGGCTCGACCGTGGCGGGAATGGAATGACCGGTGACGCGGCGCGCACACTCGATGACTTCCCGCACGCTGAATCCCTGCCCATTGCCGAGGTTGTAAATGAGTTGCGCAGGCTCGGGGCGCTGATGCAGCGTATTGAGCGCGAGAAGGTGTGCGCTCGCCAGGTCAGAAACATGTATGTAGTCGCGCACGCAGCTTCCATCCGGCGTTGGGTAATCCTCGCCAAAAATGCTGATGTGGTCGCGCAAGCCGTCGGCAACCTGCAGAATGATCGGAATGAGGTGGGTCTCCGGAACATGATGTTCGCCGAGAGTTTCCGTTGCGCCGGCCGCGTTGAAGTAGCGCAGACTGGCGTAGGAGAGGCCGTGAATGCGGTGGAACCACGCGAGCATCTTCTCCACCAATAGCTTGGATTCGCCATAGGCGTTGGTGGGTTGGAGTTTGCCGGTCTCACGGATTGGAATGCTCTCCGGGTCGCCGTAAACCGCGGCTGTGGAGGAGAAGACGAAAGAGCGCACGCGGTGGGCGAGGACGGTCTCCAGCAGATTGAGAGCGTTGGCCGTGTTGTTGCGAAAAAACTTTGCCGGCTCGCGCATCGACTCCCCGGCTTCAATCCACGCCGCAAAGTGCAACACGGCCTCGGGTTGATGTTGAGCGAATGCCGCGTCCAACGCCGCGCGGTCAGCAACGTCTCCCACCACGAGCATTGCGCCAGGCGGCACCGCTTCACGATGGCCCTTGCTCAGATTGTCATAAACGGAGACCTCGTGACCGGCGGCCACGAGCTGCGAGACCACAACGCTGCCGATGTATCCTGCACCACCAGTGACCAAAACTCTCATGGCTGTTCTCAGTATCGCCAGCTAGTCAGGTCCGCACCTTCCGGCGCGGTGCTGGCGATTTGGCGCAGAATTTTATCCAGATACATCGTGTTGTAGTGCATGCGCGAGATGTAGTTCGGCCGCGATGGATCGCCATTCCAGCAGTGTTCGGCGCGATCTCCGTATTTCACTTCTCCCTCGTAGGGCGGGTTCACCGTCGTTTTCAAAAAGTCTTCCATCTTGTAGACGGCGTCATTCAAAAAGTAAGTGTCGGCGCTGCCGCAGTACAAGTGCAATTTGCCCCGGAGTTTGGGACCGAGGGTGGACCAGTTTTTTTCCAGGATGGCCCGCAGATCGTAATGATCTCGCCAGTAGGCGGCGACTTCGTGATCGATCACGCCGGTGCGCTTGTCGAAGATCGGCTTGGGATAGCCGTCCTGGCCCACCGGCGAGTAGACCGCCTGCCAGATGTCGAATTGTTCGCCGGAGCGTCCCTTACTGCCCAGGGCCAGTTCGTAGGCGTTGTTCTCCTCCAGGGTGAGGGTGGTGTGGCCCAGGTAGTCGCGCATTGCGGGCTGCGCCACGCGCTTGTGCGCGCCTTGGATATAGAAGGCATTGTCGTCGTTGTAGAGATCGATCAGAGAATAGGAGCGGAAGTCCACCGGATCGGGGCATGCGCCAAAGGCTCCGTTGTAGTGGTCGGGATAAAAGATCTGGACGGCGAGCGCCTCCCATCCGCCGGTTGAGCCGCCATAGGTGAATCGCGCCCAGCCCTGGCCGATGGCGCGAAACTGCTTTTCAATTTCCGGGATAAGTTCGGTCTCGATTGCATCGCCGTACGGACCCAGGTTGGCCGAGTTCACGGCGTAAGAGTCGTCATAGTACGGATTGGCGTGTTGAATCTTTACCAGCAGGAAGCGGGGGAATCCCGGCGAGATCCACTGCTGGTAGTTCTTGTAGGACTCCTCCTGCTGAATCCGGTTGTAGCCGGGAATATGGAAGCGTTCGCTGTAATCGGGCTTCAGCTTCGGGTCGGGCGGCTCGGTGCGGAAGTCGTTGAAGTCGCTGGCAAAGTGATCGTGAAAGATCATCAGCGGATAGTGCGCCTCGGGATGGGCGTCAAAGCCCTCCGGCAGCAGCACCAGCGCCGAAAGATACATCGGCCTTCCCCAGAAATTCGTCAATAGTTGGCTCTGGATGCGGAGATGACGGACATATTTGGTGTCCTTGATTTCTGGAAGGGGTGGAATCACCTGGTCCATCACAATTTCGACCGGCGCGCTGCCCCGGCCAACGGTGATTTTCCTGGGCTTGCTGTAGAGGTTTCCGGGAGCGATACTCCATTGCTGTCCTTCGCCGCGGTCCATCGGCAGCTTGACGGTTTTTCCGTCCGCCCGGTGAAAGGTTTCATAACGATGCAGAACGGCCTGCACAAAATAGTCGCCGGGCGGAAGCTCCCGCAGGCTGCGAATCGGGTATCCGTCGGCGTGTTCATCCACCACAACCGGCTCTCCGGGCCGGAGCCCATCGACATCCACGCCGAAGATCAATTGAGACTTCGGGGTGTCGTCGATCTGCATGCGGGGTTCATCGCCCGGATCGGTGGAGAGCAGAAGATAGAGGCGGCCATCGAGTGGCTGCTGGCTCATGGAAGCGGAGTAGCTGATTGAGAAGCGCACGGATGCGCCATGCTCAGGCTGTGGCTGGGCCACGGCGATGGCGCAGAGCAGAAGTAACGGAGCGGCGAGGTAGCGGAGAAGAAAACGCGAGCTGAAGATCATGCGATAGTGTAACTCCGCCGCCGGCTTATCGGAGATGCGGGACTCTTCGAGAATAAGGGCAGAGGAGCTGCCCTTCCCACCTGAGCCGCGCAAAAACGGCGCGTCGAAGGTGGGGCACCCGCGCTTACACCATTTTTTCGGCAATAAATCTGCTATGCTTCCCGGTTCTCCCAGCTCGCAGTGCATTAACCTATATCAGGAGGCGGATGCAGCTTTGGTGCGGCTGCCTCCACTTCTCCGGGAGCGATAAAATGACAGCGGCAACGGTAGCGGCAAAGACGGCGTACTCTCCTGAGCAACTCAGCTCGATGCTGTCTCAAATTCTTGATCGGCGGCGCATCCTGGTGCGCCCCATCGACCTGATCGCATATGCTTCGGACGCCAGCTTTTACCGGCTCATTCCCAAGGCCGTTGTGCAGGCGGCGAGCGAGCAGGAAGTTGCGCGGCTCTTTCAGTTCAGCCATGAGCACTCGCTTCCCATTACCTTCCGCGCCGCCGGGACCAGCCTCTCCGGACAATCCATATCGGATGGCCTGCTGGTCGAGGTCACGCGCAACTTCCGCGATCTTCAGGTGCTGGAGCAGGGGCGCAGGATTCGGGTTCAACCCGGAGCCATCGGCGCCAGCGCCAATCGCGTGCTTCTTCCCTATGGCGCAAAGATCGGCCCCGACCCGGCTTCGATTGCGACCTGCACGCTGGGAGGAATTCTCTCCAACAATTCGAGCGGTATGTGCTGCGGAGTCGATCAGAACGCCTATCACACGCTCTCCTCGGTGCGATTCATGCTTCCCTCCGGCACTGCCATCGACACCGCCTCGGCAGACGCCGACGAGATATTCTTCGCCCGCGAACCTGCACTCGCGAGCGGCATTCTCGAATTGAAGTCGCGAATCGAAGGTGATGCGGCGCTGGCCGAACGCGTTCGCCGCAAGTACCGGACCAAGAACACCACGGGATACAGCATCAACGCCTTCCTCGACTTCGAGCGCGCCGTCGATATCTTCGCCCATCTGCTGATCGGTTCGGAAGGCACGCTCGCGTTCATCTCCGAGGCGGTTTTGAATACGGTCCCGGAGCTGCCGGTAAAGTACACCGGTCTTCTGCTGTTTCCCGATCTTTACGCCGCCTCGGAATCCATCGTTCCGCTGCGGCAGGCCGGCGCCAAGGCGCTGGAGATTATGGATCGCGCCTCGCTGCGCTCGGTTGAAGATCAGGCGGGTACACCACCGGTGCTTAAGACGCTGGCCGAAGGCGCGGCCGGATTGCTGGTTGAGTTTCAAAGTGCGCTGGAGTCCGAGCGGGCAGGGCTGGAAGAGCTGGCCGCTGACTCTACTTCGAACCTGAAGTTGCTTGAGCCCGCGCAGTTCACCCACTCGGCTGCCGCCCAGGCCGCGCTGTGGAAGATTCGCGCCGGAATGTTTCCCTCGGTGGGCTCGGTCCGCAAGAGCGGCACCACGGTGATCATCGAAGACGTGGCCTTCCCGGTCGAGCATCTGGCGCCCGCCGCCCAGGAGCTGAACGGGCTCTTCCGCCGCCACGGATATGACAATGCGATCATCTTCGGGCACGCCAAGGACGGCAATCTCCACTTCGTCATCACCCAGTCGTTCAACGATCAGCGGGTCATCGACCAGTACTCACGCTTCATTGACGATGTGGTGGAACTCGTGGTCCACCGCTTCGATGGGGCGCTGAAGGCCGAGCATGGCACCGGACGCAACATGGCCCCCTTCGTTGAAACCGAGTGGGGCGGCGAAGCCTTCCAGATCATGCGCCAGCTCAAGGCGCTGGCCGATCCCAGCGGCCTGCTCAACCCAGGCGTCATCATCAACCCGGACCCGCACGCGCATCTGCGTGACCTGAAACAGTTGCCCACGGTTGAGCCGGAGATCGACAAGTGCATCGAGTGCGGCTACTGCGAGCCGCGCTGCCCCAGCCGCGACCTCACCCTCACCCCACGCCAGCGCATCGTGGTCCGCCGCGAAATGGCGCGCCAGAAGGAACTGGGCGGCGGCGAATTATTCAACCTGCTCGAGCGCGATTTTCCGTACATGGCGCTGGATACCTGCGCCGTCGATGGAATGTGCGCCACCACCTGCCCGGTCAGCATCGATACCGGCAAGCTGGTCAAGCGCTTTCGCGCCCTGCGCAATTCGACCTTCGCCAAACAGATTGCCGGCTTCACCGCGGGCGAGTTTGCGCTGGTGGAAACCCTGGTTCGTCTCGGCCTGAGCGCTGCGCACTTGGCGGAGCACGTTATCGGGATCAAGGGGATGCAGACGATCACCCGGGCCATGCGCAAGGTGATTGGCCCCAACATGCCGGTGTGGAACGACGGGATGCCGCACGCGACCCAGGGCGGGATTCCGGCCACCGATCGTGCGGCGGCCAAGGCCGTCTATTTTCCCGCCTGCATCTCCAGAGTCATGGGCCGGCTTCCCGGTGAGGCGAGCGAGCTGTCTCTGATGCAGGTGACGGTGGCGCTGGCCAAACGCGCCGGAGTTCCGGTCTGGATTCCCGCCGATGTTGCCGGAAACTGCTGCGGCACTCCCTATTCGTCCAAGGGCTTTGAGGAAGCGCGCGACGTGATGCTGAATCGCATCATAGGGAACTTCTGGAACTGGTCGGCGGAAGGCGCGCTGCCGATCATGGTTGACACCAGCCCATGCACCTACGGACTCATCCATGCGCGTGAATACCTGACGGCGGCAAACCAGGAGCGCTTCGACCACCTGAAGATCGTGGACAGCATCGAATTCGTCCACGATCAACTGCTCCCGAAGCTCAAGATGAATCATCCCGAAAGCTCAGTCGCGCTGCACCCGGTCTGCTCTGCCGTTAAGATGGGACTGACCCCGAAGCTTGAGGCCATTGCGCGTAAGTGCAGCGGTGAAGCGTTCGTCCCTCCCAGCCTGGGCTGCTGCGCCTTCGCCGGTGACCGCGGCTTCATGTATCCCGAGCTTACCGCCTCGGCTACGGTGGGCGAGGCCGCCGAGGTCAAGGCTCACAAGCATGACGGCTGTTACTCCAGCAGCCGCACCTGCGAGATCGGGATGACGCGTTCAACCGGCGAGGTCTACCGCTCTTATCTGTACCTGTTGGAGAAAGTGACGCGGGAGTGAATCGGAAGACGGCCACTCTGCTTTAGAATAACGTGGACTTCAGCGGTCAAAGAAAAACATGGAACATACCCTGCTCACCGCCCGGCTCACCCGCTCCGTGCTGCTATCGGAGAAAACCAAGCACCTCGAATTCGAGGTTGAAGAGCTATCTCGCTTCGACTTCGTTGCCGGACAGTTCATCTCCGTCCGCGAACCGCGCGGCGATAAGTTCATCACCCGCGCCTATTCGATCGCTTCGGCGGCGCGCGGCAACAACACCTTCGATCTCTGCCTGAATCGCGTGGATGAGGGCTTTATGTCGAACTTCCTCTGCGATCGCGAAGTCGGCGAAACGGCCCGCTTTCACGGTCCGCATGGGCTGTTCGTGCTCAAGCCGGAGGTTGAGGATGTGATCTTTGTCGCCACTGGAACCGGAGTCGCGCCCTTTCGCAGCATGGCACAGGATCTGTTCGGTTTGGACGGCAGCGGCCAGCAGCGCCACAACGGAAGAAACATCTGGCTGGTCTATGGAACGCGCTATGCGGAGGATGTTTACTACCGGGAAGAGTTTGAGCAACTGGCCGCCAAGCAGCCGAACTTCCATTACATCCCCACCCTCAGCCGCGCCCCCGAAAGCTGGAGCGGAGGCCGGGGATACGTGCAGGAATTCGTTCGCAAGATCGTCGGCCAACGCAAAGACATGCACGTCTACATCTGCGGCCTGAATGAAATGGTCTCCGCGGTTCGCAGCCTGCTGATCGAAGAGTGCGGGTGGGAGAAGAAGCGCGTCATATATGAGCGCTACGACTGAGCGACCCAGGAAAACGTGGCGGCCTCGCTTTGAGCTGGGGGAAAGGCCGCCGCTGAGTTAGTGCCGCAAGATTGAACCGGTTGCCCGTCCCACCTTAGCCGCGCAAAAACAGCGCGTCGAAGGTGGGGCACCCGTGCTCAGAGCGGGAGAGCGGATGAAGCCATGCCTGGAATGATGCCTGCCTCGTTATTGGCCGCAACGATCGCCATTTCGAACTCCACGCCCTCCACATACAGGTGCTCGCGTATCCATCGCTTGCACAAACCCCTGAGGCGCAGGGCGGCGTAAACCTCTTCCTTCATCAGCCCCGCCTCGATCCTCAAGAGCTCGGCCATGACCTTCTTTCCGGCGTTGCGTTGCTCTTGGGGCGAGGAGAACGTTATCTTTTCTACAAACCGCTCTTCATGAATGAGGTGGAGGAGCATCGCCCGCACCAATTCTCTTGCGGTTTCTATGATCTGCTTTGAGCCGAGCCCCTGCAGGATGGCATCATCCAAATCTGCGTACCGGCGATGAATCTGTAAATGCTCGCTGGCGAGTAGATCCAACTCGACTGCTGGTTTTTCCGATGACTGCATACGGTTCGTCATCTGGCCTCCATGCAGGATTAGAGAGCAATTTGCTTTCCCAATTTCGTGGGTTAGGTCAGAAGGCGCTTTTCGAACTTCTAGCAGCGATGCAAATAGTTGAAAATAGATAGGCTTTCTCTATTCTGCTTCAGAATATATTTCCGCTAAGCGTGCCCAGGCTCGCTTTCGACGATCAGACTAATGATAAGAGAGGCGCGAGAGGGTTCTGAATCGGCACGAAATTCCCGTATCAGAGCAGTTCCTGGATTTGGTGGGGTGCCCGCCTTCGCTATTCCCAGCGCCGGAATTGGCTCTCTGCGCTGCCTCAGGGGCTAAAGCCCCACTGGTTCGATTGCCCTTGCGGCACGGCTGAAGCCGTGCCCTTTCAAAGCAAATGCCCGGCTGGACAAGAAACGCCCCATGCCCATCTGCATGGCGCACGACACTAGTTTTTTTCAGCCCAGCTTTGCTCATCTGTGCATGTCTTATTAACATACTTTATTATCAAGTACTTAGATAAAATTTAAAGTTTCAATTTTTTTTGCAACCTGGGTAACGGCGGGATCATCTATTAAGTTGACAATAAGTGACTCAGGTCCTATCATCGCAGTCATATTAGGTCTGAGTAGGGCGCCAACCAGCGCCAGGGCGGGTTCGGTAGCTCCCGCAGGAGTGCCAACCTCAACATTCTTTTTAGTTTCTCCGCAGGAGGCATAGAGCAATGGCAAAGATCATCGGAATCGATCTGGGAACCACGAACTCGGTAGTAGCAGTTATGGAAGGCGGCGAGCCAAAGGTAATTCCCAACGAAGAGGGCGGACGCACCACGCCTTCCGTGGTTGGCTTTACCAAGACGGGCGAACGCCCAGTCGGTCAGGTCGCGAAGAATCAGGCAATCACCAACCCGGAGAACACCATTTTCTCCATCAAGCGCTTCATGGGACGCCGCTTTGACGAAGTCAGCGAAGAGATGAAGATGGTGCCCTACAAGGTTGTGCAGTCGGGCGACCACGTTGCAATCGACGCCCAGGGCAAGGAATACACTCCGCCCCAGATATCGGCGATGATTCTGCAGAAGCTGAAGAAGGCTGCCGAGGATTATCTTGGCGAGCCGGTCATCGAAGCCGTCATCACGGTGCCCGCCTACTTCAACGATTCGCAGCGCCAGGCCACCAAGGATGCAGGCAAGATCGCCGGACTCGACGTGAAGCGCATCATCAACGAGCCCACTGCCGCTGCGTTAGCGTATGGCCTCGACAAAAAGAAAGATGAGACGATCGCGGTTTATGACTTTGGCGGCGGCACCTTCGACATCTCGATTCTCGAAGTCGGCGAGGGTGTGATCGAAGTCAAGTCCACCAACGGCGACACCCACCTGGGCGGCGACAACATTGACCAGCGCGTGGTGGGCTGGCTGGCCGATGAATTCCGCAAGGATTATGGCCTCGACCTGCGCAGCAAGGGCAACGAGATGGCAATGCAGCGTCTGCGTGACGCCGCAGAGCGGGCAAAAATCGAGCTTTCCACCACCATGCAGACCGAGATCAATCTGCCCTTCATTACGGCCGATGCCTCGGGCCCCAAGCATTTGGTGAAGACCCTGACCCGGTCCAAGCTGGAGGAGATGGTTCGCGATCTGATCGAGAATTCGATCAAGCCTTGCGTGCAGGCGCTGAAAGATGCCGGCATCGACGCCAGCAAGATTGATGAAGTTGTGCTGGTCGGCGGCCAAACGCGCATGCCGATGATTCAGCAGCAGGTGAAGGAGTTCTTCGGACGCGAGCCCCATCGGGGGGTGAACCCCGATGAAGTGGTTGCAGTTGGCGCGGCGATCCAGGGCGGCGTACTGCAGGGAGAGGTCAAGGACCTGCTCCTGCTGGATGTGACTCCGCTCTCGCTTTCGATTGAGACCTTTGGCGGCGTTGCGACTACCATGATTCCCCGCAACACCACGATTCCGACGCGCAAGAGCGAGAATTTCTCGACCGCGGCCGACAATCAGACCTCGGTGGAGATCCACGTGTTGCAGGGCGAGCGTCCGATGGCGGCGCAGAATCGCACCCTGGGCAAGTTCCATCTCTCAGGGATACCGATGGCTCCGCGCGGCATTCCGCAGATCGAAGTCACCTTTGACATCGACGCCAACGGCATCCTCAACGTGACCGCCAAGGACACCGCGACCGGCAAGGATCAGAAGATTGCCATCACCTCTTCCAGCGGCTTGAGCAAGGAAGAAGTCGAGCGCATGGCCAAGGAAGCCGAGGCGCATTCGGCCGAAGACAAGCAGAAGCGCGAAGAAGTGGAAACGCGTAACCAGCTTGACGGCATGGTCTACCAGGTCGAGAAGATGATGAAGGAAAACGGCGACAAAATCTCCGGCGGCGAGCGCGGCGAGGTGGAAAACGCTCTCGGCGACGCCAAGAAGGCTCTGGAGAGCGGCGATCATAAATCGATGCAGACCGCACGCGACCGTCTACAAACGGCATCTCACAAATTGGCGGAGGCGATGTACAAAGCGGCTGCCCCCAATCCGGAAGCGGGTGCGCAGCAGACCGAGGCGCAGCCCAAGACGGAAAGCAAGAAGGATGAAGGCGTTATCGACGCCGAGTACGTTGACGTGGAGGACAAAAAGTAAACGGCAGCCCGGTGAACGCGCAGCGGGCACATATTCGCGGCTGGGGCATGCAAGCTCTGGCCGCTTGGCAAGCGGGCGGATTGAGTGCAAGTCGCGGCTCAGGCTGGCCCGCAAGGGGGAGATATGAATTTTGAAGTCAACGGCATTCCGTACTTTCTCACTTTCGATACCAGCGAAGAGCAGTGGTGTTTATTGACACCCTCTCGCGGCGGTGTCGAATGCATGGAAATACACAATGACGGTGTGCGGCTGACTGCTCCGGTCCTGCACCCATCGTCTAACGGAGGCGCACCGCGCATCAACTAGAGTCTCCCCATTTCCGCAACCGCCGCCCCTGCAGGCTGGCGCCAACAAGGCGAGGGCCGCAGGGGCTCCGTTGAGAATAGCCTGGCAGAGTTGCGAGGGCGCAAGTATGCTGGTCGCAACAGGTTTTGATCAGCGGAGCGAGCGAGAAGAAGAACCATGGCCGCAACCGACAAGAAAGACTATTACGCCGTCCTTGGCCTAAAGAAAGCGGCCACGGCTGACGATGTGCGCAAAGCCTTTCGTAAACTCGCGCGCAAATATCATCCCGACGTGAACCCCGGCGACAAGAAATCGGAAGAGAAGTTCAAAGAGCTTTCCGAGGCCAATGAAGTTCTGAGCGATCCCAAGAAGCGCAAGATCTACGACCAGCTCGGCTTCTACTCGGACAACATCGATCCCAAGGCTGCCGAAGCCTACGGTAACAATGGCGCCGGGCCGGGTGCAGGTTCTTATGCCCGCGGAAATCCTTTCGGCGGCTACGGCCAAAGTGGTCAGCAGCACACGAATTTCGACTTCCAGGATTTTGATTTTGGCGGCGGGCAACAGTCCGGAGGGCGCGGCGGCAGCTTCCGTGACATTTTTTCCGGCATGTTTAGTGGCGGCGGCGTGGCCCAGGAGCCAGCCAACGCCGCCGGTGCTGACGCCGAGTACACGGTGCAGGTTCCTTTCTGGGAGTCGATTCGCGGCGGCGAGATGAAGCTCACGATTCAGCGTCCGTCCTCATTGGGACGCATGACTCCAGAGCCGGTTTCCTTCCGCATCAAGCCGGGAACCCGTGACGGTCAGCGCATCCGCCTTGCAGGCAAGGGAAGTCCCGGCAGCCGCGGCGGACCGGCTGGCGATCTCTACATTATTGTGCATATCGGCGAGCATCCGGTCTTTCATCGCGATGCCGACGATATCAGCCTGACCCTGCCCATCCTGCCCTGGGAGGCGGCGCTCGGAGCCAAGATCGAGGTTCCGACCATCGATGGCCGCACCGTACTGCGTATTCCTCCCGGCACGCAGAGCGGGCAGAAGCTGCGGATGAGGGAAAAGGGCGTGCCTTCGGCAACCCGCCCCGGGGTCACTGGAGACGAGATCGTGGAGATACGCATCGTCGTTCCCGAGATTCCCAACGTGGAAGCCAAAGAGCTCTGGCACAAGCTCGAGAAGATGCATCCGGAAGATCCGCGGGCGGAGCTTTGGTCGAAGATTTAGAGCGCAGTCAAAGATGAGCCGACAGAGGCAGGCTAAAGTTGGCGGTAGAAGTCTGAGAACGCTATGACGAAACGTAAAGGCAAGGGCGCGTACATGATCTCGGTGGTGGCCGAGATGTATGAAATCCACCCGCAGACACTTCGGCTCTATGAGCGCGAAGGGCTGCTGAAGCCCTCGCGCAGCGAAGGCAACACGCGCCTCTACACCGAGGAAGATCTCAAGCGCCTGGAGTTCATCCTCTCGCTGGCCCGCGATCTTGGCGTCAATATCGCCGGCATCGGTATCATCCTGAACATGCGTGAGCGGATGGAACAGATGCAACTGCAGATGCAGGAGTTCGTGAAATACGTGCAGCAGGAAGTGATGATCCGCGCCAATCAGGCCATGCCCAAGGAAGGACTGGTGCCGGTGCGCCGCCCAGTGGTAATTCCGCCCGGCAAAAGAAAATAGCCAGAAGCATGGGAAGAAGGCATAGAGAATCCATCTGAAATAAACAGGGGCCGCGTGAGATGCGGCCCCTTGGTTTCGTGTTCGCACTGGAATGCGAATCGGCTACTTGATCCAGCCCACCCACACGCCTTTGCCGCGTTCGTCGCGCATCAGCATCACGTCGCCGTTGCGGGTCACTTCGCGGGCCAGCAGCACCGGGTTTCCGTCCACCGTAAGTTGCGAGCCGAGAACTTCAATCGTCTCTCCCTTGGCGAAGGTAATTTCCATCTCTTTCAGGAATTTCTCCGGCGCAACCACCACATCGAGCGAGCCTTTGTCGTTTTTCAGCGTGACGTGGACGGTAGTGTCCGCGGCGGTTTTCACATCGTCAATCACGCCTTTTACCTTAACTTCGGCGCTCTTGTCGTATTTGAGCGCAGGCGTCGTCTCGGCGTTCACCACGATGAATGTGAGCAGAACAATCAGTGCGACTACCGACACCAACTTGAAGGAAGCCGGCCGTAACATGGTTCACATCTCCTTTCAGAGGCAGGAGAGCGGAGTCTTGCAGCGGCTTCGCGCTGGTTCTTGCGGGTTGCCGTGTCTTATTAATTGCTTTCCTCCATCTTCCGTCTCCTCAACCGGCGGGCCGACTACTACGGTAAGGCGGTCGCTCGCTTAAGGCCGCAATCAACGTAGTCCGCAACCGCCGCTTTGACAGTGAGGCCAGTCACAGCGCCGGGTGATTACTGGGGTAGCCCGGCGCCGCGCAGGCTTCGGCCTCACCCACGGCGAGACCGGGATGCCTGGAAGCATCGCCTCGGGTCTCGGCAACCGAAAATTGCACAGAGATTTACCGGCAGGGAAGATGCATTCAAGCAGCATCTCACCACGATTCTTGATAAAGCCGGAGTCGCCAGCCGCCTGGAACCAGCTTTGTTTTCAATAGGCAAACGCCTGATCGGCGCCTGAAAAGAGCGGAGTTTTATGCTCCCTCCAGAAGGTAGGCGAAGCACCTGCTTTCGTCACTGGCTCAAGTGAGATGAATCACAGCCTGATGGCCGTCCATGCCCCAGACTCTAAGGTGCTAAAGCACGGAGAGTTTTCATGTCCAAGGATCTGCGCAATGTGCTGGAAGTACTCCGCTACGAGTTGAACTACGTTGAGCAGGGAGGCTTCGACCGGGACCGCGCATCACTCGGATTGGAATCGCCCTTCCTAGGGAACTTCACCTGCATCAATTTTGGCGATCCGCTGCGAGCTCACGCCTGCCGCGAATGTTTCCTCCATGAATTCATTCCTGAAAACCGGCAGACCGAGGAATATCCCTGCCACTACATTCGCCTGAGCGACTCCGGCGAAACGATCGCGGAATTGATCAAGAAGAAGGATCCGAAGCGGTTGGTGGTTGTGCTGGAACACTGGCTGCGCACAACGATAGCGCATTTGGAAGCAACACAGAGCCGTAACGCCGAGTCGTAGTTTCAGCGCCGGATGGTAATATTCCAGCCGGTCGCGACCCAGGTTGTCCAGTTTCTCTCACCGCACCGCCTTGCGGCGGCATGCGGCAAGGTCAGGTTTGCAGTCATGAAACGCAGTTTTCAGTCTCTTTCGCCGCAGGAAGCGCTCCACGTAGCCGCTTTTATCGAGGAACGAAACTCGGAGCTTTATCATCAGTTCGCGGAGATGTTCGCCTCTTTTCAGGACCTTGCTTCACTGGAAATTGCCGGCGTTCTATGGGAGATGGCCACCGAGGAGCGTCAGCACGGCACGCGCTTGCAGGAGCGCTACCAAGCCCAATACGGTATGGCGGCCTGCGCCCTCACCGAAGCCGACATTCTGGAGAGCATCGAACTGCCGCAGCTGAGCGACCAGGAGATATTTGACTCCTCTTCGAGCGCGCCGGGCGCCGCGCACGGCCGCGCCCTTAAGGTCGCACTCGAAGCGGAGAACCAGGCGCGTAACTTTTATGCGGAACTTGCCGCGACGACGGACAATCCTAAAACCCGCGCTCTCTATGCCGAGCTTTCCAGCCTGGAAGCAGGCCACGTGGAGTTCATCGAGCGCAGGCTTTCCAAAAGCACGCCGCACGGCTGAGCGGGAAACGAAATTCAATCCACTCAAGTTTCCGGCGCGGCCCCGCCAGCTCCCGGAGGCTACTTTTCTTTGTCCATCGTCCGGGTTGGGTTCGGCTCCCCGTCTGCAGGGAATGAACTCAGAGTCAGCTCATGCTTTTTCTCCGTACTTTGTCCATTCGCCGAGGTGTGGTGCTCGATCAGCGTGCCCTTGACCTTCCAGTAGCCTTCATCGGCCTGAGTCTTTGCCGGACCACGCTCCACCGTCCCGGAGAACTCGAACCATACGCCGCCGGCCGGCCTGGTACGAAAGCTCAGGGTTGAGCCTTCCAGCTTTGCCTGCTCAAAGAACTGGTCCACGAACTCGGCTTTCTCCGGATCGTCGTTCTTGAAGCGCGAAAGCAGTCCGGTGACCCTTCCTTCGTTTACCTCGATCTGCACGAACTCGCCTTCATGCACAAACGAATACAAACCCGTGATGTCCCGGCTTAACTCCGGCCCTGCTTTCGCCAAGCCCTGAGCCAGTCCCGCCGTGAGAAAGGCAAGCAAGAAAACTGTGATTGCGAAAAGGTTTTTCATATCGTCAGAAGCGAGTATAGCCGAGCATATTGGCTTCAGTGCTGCTGCTGTATCGCGATATAATCGCGCCACTCAAAATCTTGCGAGCCGCTCACAAATTCCGAAGATTGAAGCGTGCATCCGCCGCAGCCGCGCCGCAGGCAGCAGGCGAATTGCGTCTCCTGGTAGTCTGGCCGAAGCCGCTCGAAGTCCTGGTTTCCAATCTTGCCGATCATCTGCGCGGCTGCGTCGTACCGGAGCTGGTGACCACCTCCGCGCTCGATCACGACTTCTGGTGCGACGTCGATCTTCCGACGCCGTTTCCGCGCCGTGGGCTGATCGATTCCGTCTTCGCGCACGCCGCTCTGCTGGGCTTGCTCTATGCCGTCTCCATCTGGCCGCAATTTGGCGCGCGGCTTGCCGATCCCTTCTCCCGCCGCACGCTGGATGCCTACACGCTCAGCCGGTACTTGCCCGCGCTGCACGGTGCTCCCACCCATCGCCAGCGACGCGGAAAACCTGATCCCGTCCTGGCAAAGCAGGAGATTCGCTCACTCCCGAGGAATCCGGATAATCTCCGCCAGACGATCGTTACCCCGCCAAGAATCAAGCTCGAACAAGATTTCGATCTTCCTGACATCGTTGCCTACCAGCCGGTGCTGCCACTGCAACCACTGGCCGCCAGCGAGCGCAATCCAGCCAGCCTGCATTTGCCCAGGTTGTTGCCGGAGGTAGTCGGCCCAGCGCCAGACACCGCTGCGCTGCGTTCCCGCCGCAGACTGCCAGCCTTTGAGCCACGGATCGTCGAACCTTCCCCGGACGTGGCCGAGGCCAATCCCCGCCTTGCCCTGCCGGTATTTCAGCCGAAGGTGGTAGAGCCCGCGCCCGATCTCGGCCACCTCAGCCGCGGCTCTGCGGCAAATCTGGCGCCCCTTGTCCCGCAGATCGCGGAGCCTATTCCAGAATCGCCTTTTGTAGCCGATGCAAAACGCGTCTCCGCGCAGATCATCGCCTTGACCCTTCATCCCGCAGAAATCCATGCCCCCGTTGAAGTTCCCTCCGGCAACCGCAGAGGAGTTTTTGCGGCTTCGCCCACGGGCCGCGCCCAGGCCAGCGGAGCGCCCGGCGCTGATGCCAGCGATGACAGCGGCGCACACGAATCGAAGCTCCCGGTCAACGCTCCCGCCGGAATCAGCGTAGCCGGCATTGCCGCACCGGTAGCGCCCATCGGCACGCCGAACGCAGCGCCGAACGCAGCGCCGAATGCGGCGCTGAATGCACACCAGGCGATGACCGCCGCGCCCAATGCGCACGACAGAATCATGGCCGCGATGCGCACTCCACCCATTACCGCGATTCCGGCACGCCAGCCCGCCGCGCGCGAAACCACCGCACCACGCACTGAGCTGGAGCGTCGGATCTTTGCCGGACGCCGCTCCTACACGCTTTCGGTCAACATGCCAAATCTCAACGCCGTAACCGGCAGTTGGATCATTCACTTTGTGGAGCGTCATACGGCTTCCGCCGGGTCTCCCATTGCCGCGCCCGAGGTGCTCAGCAAATCCGACCCGGCTTATCCCGGCGACCTGATTCACGATGGGGTGCAGGGCAGCGTCGTTCTTACCGCCATCATTCGCGCCGATGGCAGCGTTGGCGACATCGCCGTCGCCAAGAGCCTCGATCCACGTCTCGACCGCAACGCCGCCGAGGCTTTTTCGCGCTGGCTCTTTCGCCCCGCGCTCAGGGATGGGCAAGCCATCGACCTTGAAGCCGTTATTACAGTGCCCTTCCGCACCAAAGCTGCGGGATATCGATAGGGATATAGCGGTTGTTTTGTTAGAAGCTATTTCATAACCGGCTTGGAGCTCTGCGCCGCATTCCCTCAACGGCTAAAGCCCGCGACCTCCTGCTGCTTGGCGGCATAGCTGAAGCCATGCCCTTTCAAAACCGGGTTATGAAACAGCTTCTAGTTCAGCCGGCTATGCCGGTCCGAAGCGCTGGCTCTCGATCTTCGCGATGAGTTCCGGGTTTGCGCACACTTCGTAGTAGATGTGATCGGCCCAGCGAACGAAGCTGAAGTCGCGAACCTCGACCTGTGCCGCTCTTCCCTCGCGTACAAGGATGGGATGAAAGACGCCGGGACTGACCGGAACCAGTCCGCGGAAGAGGCGCACGCTGTCTGAGCCCCATGGCATCGGCATCTCCATCTGGAACTCCTCCAGCGAAATCTCTTCGCGAAGCTTTTCAAACGCGGCCCGCGGCAAGTGAATTCCGCCGACGTTGTAGTTGAGCAGGAAGTCTTCCAGCGCTCCCGCCGCCGCAGCTTCATCCGCCGTCTGGAAGACGAAGACGTTAAATACCGGATTGCTGCCCTTTATGTGCCGCCGCGCGCGCTTGTGGCAGGCGCTCAACCGGTCGCTTAAGTTCAGCGCCTGGGAGATCATCACCCGGTGCGCTCCGTCCATCAGGTAAAGCGGCGGGGAATTCTGATAGGCAACGCCGATTCCGATCTCCAGGGGAGGCAATCCGCTCTCCGTCGATGCGTTGTTGTAGGCGCGCACGACGTTCAGAATCTCACGCGCCAGCATGCACGTGCGCGCCACGCCAAAGCCGCGCTCTCCCTCGCTATCCATAATGGTGAGAATGACCGCATCGCCCTCGATGAATACTTTTTCCGCGCCGTATTTGGGCAGCAACTTATTCACCGGCTCGAAGAAGTTGAGGCTGAAAAACGATGCCGGATTCAGTCCGCGTTCCAGCAGGGAACGGGTCAGGAAGGTCGAGTCGCGAATGTCGGCCTTGATCACAACATGGTCGTTGACCCGCCGCTCTGCCGGTTTCTCCTCTTCCGGCAGCAGAAACTCATAGAGGGTTCCATTAATTTCGGAAAGCTCACGCAGGCGTGCGTTGTTCACCACGTTTACCGAGTCCAGCACGCGCTCCAGAACCTCCATCTTGCGCATGTCGCGACGCAGGCGCGAGAGGTCGATGAAGTAGCGGGCGGCATATCTCATGCGCTCCGCCTTGCCTGCCGAACGAACCCGCTGCACGGCCGCATGAAGTTTTTCCTGTGGCCGCCCGTCGTGTGTCTGGAGCGTTGCCTCCACCTTCCGCAGCTCGCTTTTCAGGATCAACGCGCACTTCAACTGTTGTGGCGAAACCACCTCTCCGTAGTCTCCCAGGATTGGGACCGTTTCGTAGGCTGCTACGGCGTAGTCCATCACATTGGACTCTTCCAGCTTCTCCATCCAGGCAGTGGTGATCGCACGCTGAGCCTTGCCTCGCGGAGAGTCATCCGCCAAGCCGCTGAACATCAGCATCTTGGCGTTTTCCGGAACGTTCAGCAGCGCCTCGGCCTCCAATTCGCTGCCCGCCACGCCCAGATCCCTCAGGAAGCTCTTGGCGATCGCCGCGACCTTATGGATCAGGTCAGGGTCGCGATCGAAGTTGCCGAAGAGCGCGTAGTGCGCCGCCAGCAGAAACGGATCCATGATCGAGTCAGGGAAGAGAAGGCGATTGGTCAGAACCTCATAGGCGGCCGCTTCGCGCTCGCCAAAAAGCGATTGCCGCGTGCTCGCAACCGTCTCCCGTTCCGCCTCGGTCAGCGTGGCCAGCACATCTTCAGAGACGTTGCGCAGCACCTGGCGCTTGTTGACCTGGAAATGCAGAAAGCGGTCCCGCAGCACCATCTGCTGAAGTTCGAGACGGCGCTCGTCCCGCTTCTTCAGATTCTCCTTGCAGCGCTCCAGAACCTGCGCGAACTGCAGTGACAGCTCGGTGCGCAGAAACTTCACCAGCCCGACCCGGAAGAGCAGATCCAGCCGTATATCGTCGGCGGCGCGCGCCTGCCGCAACGATGCAAGCTGCAATCCTTTCAGAGAGCGTTTGAAATCCGCCGGGTAATCCACTTCCTGCACCGGCAGTGCGTCATTCTTGATGTGGGCCCTTCCATAGGGCGACTCGCCGAATGGATTTTCCTTGGGTGCGCGAGCCAACTGCTGCACGTCCCCATGCTGCTCGATCAGGTTCGTCAGGTGAATGCGCGCAACCTCGGTGAATTTTGCGCTCAGGAAAACGTCAGGACGCAGATTGTCAACGCCGGCAACCAACCCGTTCAGTATAAGTTGCGGTACATAAGAGGTAAGCGCGAACTGACTCGCCATCTCGCGCAATTTCGCCTGTCTAAAAAACGGCAAGGGAGACATTAAAACTCGGACCTTTAGCCTCATCAATTTTATGAGCCGACTTGCGACTTTATCACAATCACCGAGTGAATCGGGAGAGCTGAATTTACTTTGCCACTACTTCGTGCTGACTGAGAAATTACGGCGCGGAATTTCCTCGTGCCCTCTCGAATTCATCTCCTCGTTTCCATTGCACCAGCCCAGGCTGCTCCGCGGCGCGGTATCCCAATGCAATGCCAAAGCGGGCCAGCACGGCGTTGGAGCGATAGTCATACTCTTCCTTGTACTCGTCGCTGGGCTGATGGTAGCTCTTATCCATGGCTTCGCTGTTCGCCTTCACCCATGATTGCGGATGGCCGGTAAAGTGCTTGCCCGGTTCCAGTGAAAACGCAGGCACTCCCATTTTTGCAAAGCTGAAATGGTCGGAGCGATAGTAGCCGCCGTTTTCAGGATGCTCAGGCGCGAGAATTTTCAGATGGAAGTCCGCCGCCGTCTTTTCAAAGACCGCGCTGAAGGTCGTCCGCTCATAGCCCGCCGCCTCAACCTCAGTGGGAATTCCCAGCGGCTTGATTGCGTCGAAGTTCACGTCCAGCGTAATGTCAGAGAGCGGAAGCGGAGGATGTTTCGCCAGGTAGGCCGAGCCCCACAGCCCCTGCTCCTCGGCGGTTACCGCGGCAAAGTACATCGAGCGCTTTGGCTTCACCGGAGAGGCCGCCACGGCCCGCGCCATCTCGATGACCATCGCCGTCCCGGTCGCGTTATCCAGCGCGCCGTTGTAGATGTTGTCACCCGGCTGCTCCGGACGAATCCCCAGGTGATCGTAGTGCCCGGTGTATATCACCGCCTGCTTTCTCAGTTCGGGGTCTGAACCGCTCACCTTGCCGATCACATTGCTGGACTCGAAGTGCCGCACTGCGGAGACTACGTGGGCGCTCACCTTCAGCGGCAGCGGCAGCGCCCGGAATCCTCGCCTCCCCGCGGCAGCCATCAGCGCGTCCATGTCCTGCCCGGCGTCTGCCAGCATGGCGCGAGCCTTTTCCAGTTGCACCCAGGAGGCGAACTGCAACTTCGGCTCCTGATCATCCGCCAGTCCCGAGCGCTCGCCTGACCAGGAGCTCCGCACCACCTCCCAGCCATAGCTGGCCATCTCGGTTTTGTGAATCAGAATCACGCCGGCTGCGCCCATCCGCGCCGCCTGCTCGTATTTGTAGGTCCAGCGCCCGTAGTAGGTCAGCGCCTTGCCGCCAAAAAACTTCGGATCCTCCGATGGCGGCTCGTTCACCAGCATCAGCAAAACCTTGCCCTTCACGTCGGCGCCGGCGTAGTCGTCCCAGCCAAACTCGGGAGCCGTGATGCCGTAGCCGACAAAGATCACGCCGGCGTTCACGTCGCGGACCTCATGTTGGTCCAGATTGAAGACCATGATATCGTCCGGCATCTTCAAGCTCAGCGTCTGCTTTGGAGTCTCCACCGACAGCGTCGTTTCCGGCAGCGTCGTCACTCCCACCATCGGAACCTTCTGGAAATAACTTCCGTCGTCGCCTGCCGCTTCGACTCCGGCATCCTTGAACTGCTTTGCGATGTAGCTGGCTGCCAGCTCGCCGCCCCTGGTGCCCGTGCCCCGGCCCTCCAGGGCGTCGCTTGAAAGGTATTTCACGTCAGCACGGATGCGTTCCGCCTGCACATTGTGCAGCGCTTCCATCATGCCGGCAGGCTGCCTTCCACGGCCCTTGCTCGCCGTGTGACGCACGGAACCTGCAACGCTTGTGCCCGCCAGCGCCAGGCACAACGCACTCATCATCAAAACTCTGCGCATAGGGAGTGTTCTCGGTCCTGCCAGCAAAAATGTCTTTCGGCGAAAGCTCATTGTACGCTGTCCAGTGTGCCTCATCCAGCCCCGTGCCGGTCTCTCATCGCAGCCCGAGCTTACGCAAAATCTTCCGCGTCAGCCCCGTCAGCGGGAGTTCATCGATCTCCTCGAACTTCACCCAGCGGCCAGACCTTTTGCCTCCGGCACCGAGCGCCTTCAGGTCCAATCTCAGCACTCGAACCTGGTAATCGGTGTCGGTAATCGAGTGGCGCACTACGCATAATTCCTTATTGGCGCGGCTGACGCTCTGCCCCGGCTTGGCATCTGCGCTCTGTTGCGCGATCTCCGCCGGATATTCCGGAAGCTCCCACATCCCGGCCATCTTTGCCGCATCGGCCGCCCGCTGCACCAGGTACACCCGGTGGCTCCGCTCGATCAGCGCCCGCGTCATTCGCACCCGCTTGCGAGCCTGCTGAGGCTTGCGCGTCTCCGCTCCCGGAGCGCGGCACCAGCGCAGCAAGGGACACACTTTACACTGCGGATTGCGCGGCGTGCAGAGCGTCGCGCCCAGCTCCATCATCGCCTGGTTCCAATCTCCAGGATGACGCCGGTCGAGCAACTCCTGCGCCCGCTTCCACGCCACCGCGTCGCTGCGCGGCTCGCCGTCGATGCGGCTCAACACCCGCTCTACGTTTCCGTCCACCACTGCTACGGGTTCGCCGTAGGCAATGCTGGCGATCGCCGCCGCCGTGTACCGGCCAACGCCCGGCAACATTCGCAGGCTCTCTGCCTCGCGCGGAATCACCCCGCCGAAGTCGGTCATCACAACTTTCGCTGCCTGGTGCAGCATGCGGGCGCGACGGTAGTAGCCCAGTCCGCTCCACAGCGCCAGCACCCGCTCCTCCGGAGCCAGAGCCAGCGCCTCGACCGTCGGGAAGGCCTCGAGAAAAAGGCGATAGTGCTCCAGCACCGCCGCGACTCTCGTCTGCTGCAACATGATTTCCGAGACCCATACCCGGTAAGCGTCGCTATCCCGCCGCCAGGGCAGCTCGCGTTTGTGCTTCGCGTACCAAGTACGCAGCGCTGCCTGCAGCGCGCCGGGACTCTTCGGTTCCTGGGTCTCTGTCATTGGTGAGCCGATTGTAACAACCCTACTCCGTCTTGCGTTTTAGCCTCGCGATTCGGCTCCGCCGGTGTCCGCTGGAATTTCGCTTTGCTGTCTGCGCCGCTTTGTGTTCTGATTCTTGATATGAAAATGAAACTAACCATTGCCACTACTCTCCTGGCCGCTGGCCTCGGGGTGGCTGCCAGCGCTTGGGCCCAGCCGACTCCCGCGGCAAAACCGGCGGGCACTGCGTCCTCCGCCGCAACTTCCTCCGAACTTAAAACCCAGAAAGAGAAAGCCAGCTACGCCCTCGGCATGAACATCGGCGAAAACCTCAGCAAGGGACTGGAGCGCGACGGCATCGAACTCGATCACGCCATGTTTCTGCGCGGAATGAAGGATGCACTCGCCGGAGACAAACTTCTACTCACCGACGAAGAGGCCAAATCCGTATTCACCGCATACCAGAAAGAAGTGAAGGAAAAGCAGGAAGCCAAAATGAAAGTTATCGGCGAGCAGAACAAGAAAGACGGCGAGGCATTCCTTGCCGCCAACAAGTCCAAGGAGGGAGTTATCACTCTCCCCAGCGGATTGCAGTACAAGATTGAAAAGCAGGGCGATGGCCCCAAACCAACGGCCACCGATACCGTCGAATGCAATTATCGCGGCACCCTCATCGACGGCAAGGAGTTTGACAGCTCCTACAAGCGCGGCAAATCGGCAAGCTTCCCCGTTGTCGGCGTCATCAAGGGATGGACTGAAGTGCTCCAACTCATGCCCGTCGGCTCCAAGTACCAGGTATTTATTCCCGCCGAGCTAGCCTATGGAGCGCGCGGCGCCGGTGCCGACATCGGTCCCGACTCAACCTTGATCTTCGAGATCGAACTGCTCTCGATCAAGGCCAAGCCAGCCGCAGCCACGCCGGCCCCGAAGCCAGCCTCGCCTGCGGCCGCGCCCGCAAAACCAGCAGGGCCCGCAAAGTAACATTCCGCTTCGCGGCAAAAAAAGAGAGCCCGCCATTTCCCTGGCGGGCTCTCTTTTTGCACTCGATTTCAGCTATTTCGCCGCCGGCTCCAGCTTCACGAATTCAAAGCGATCAAGCTGCGCCTCGAAGGGAATCGAAAACTGCTTCTCGATCTTCTCGCGGTAGGTCGGCCCCGAGTTATAGGTGCAGAACGGATAGAGCTTGCCATCCGGCGCCGCGTAATGGATCACGCACCGCTTCACGCGTTCAATGTCATAGTTGTAGTTGTCCTGGAAGTGCATGCCGGCCACCAGCAGGGTGCGATAGGTGAAGGTACCGTCCATGCCGTCGCGTCCCAGCTTTTTGTTGGTCATGCCCTGGATGGTGTTGAGGAACTTCTCGAAGGTCAGTCCCTCGGGTGCAAGCTCGGGCTTGAAGTGCTTCTTCAACTCCTTCCAGCCCATCGCTCCGTTGTAATACTTCATCAATCCGCCGAAGGACTTGCGCGACAGCAGTTCGATCTCCTGCAGCATCGCCGGAATGTCCACGAACTGCGTCACCGGCACCGCTTTGCGCGATTTCTCGTCCACGAACATATACGTTCCCAGCGAGCAGTGCGGGTGACTGGAGATCGTCGGTACGCCGCGATGCTCGACTGCCGCAATCAGCTTGCTGAAGGGCGTAATCGCCGAGAGCGGAAACCAGTCGTTGTACTTGTCAAACATCCCCGTCTGATCGCTCAGTGCAAAGGCCAGGTCGGTCAGCGTGAAGCGCTTGGCTTCCAGCTCTTTCTTCGAGATGCGGCCGGTAAACGCAACCGGCTGGAAGCTGATGCCGCTCACCGTGTCCACGTTGTCGATGGCTACCTTCAGGATGTCGCCAAGCTGATGATCGTTCAGTCCCTTCACGATGGTCGGCACGAAGACGATCTTCATCCCCGCCTTGCGGCAGTTCTCGATGCACTGCATCTTCTTGTCGAGCAGGGCTTCGCCACGCGTCTTCATGTAGATGTCGTCGCTGACGCCGTCGAACTGCAGGTACAAGGTTGCCAGTCCGGCTTCCTTGCACTTCTGCGCAAACTCCAGGCTGGCGGCGATCAGGATTCCATTGGTCGCTGCCTGCAGATGGGTAAAGCCCATCTCGCTGGCCATCTTCAGAATTTCGATAAACTTCGGATGGATCGTCGGCTCGCCGCCGGAGAACTGCACTACCCGCCCATCGACCGGACGCTCATTGCGCAGCGCCATCAGCATGGTGCGCACCTGTTCCATGTCCGGCTCATACAGGTATCCCGCGGCGTTGGCGTTGGCAAAGCACACCGGGCAGGTCAGGTTGCAGCGATTGGTAAGATCCACGTTCGCCAGCGCGCTGTGCGAGGTGTGCAGCGAGCAGAGTCCGCAATCGTCCGGGCATACGGCTTCCGCGCCCTTATCGACCGCCGGATTGCTCAGCCCCGTGTTGTCGCCAAAGGTCCACTCCTCCATCTTCAGATAGAGGGCCACATCCGAGTACACGCAGTCCTTGAACTCACCGTGCTCGGGGCAGCTCTTCTCCATCATCACGCGCCCGTTTTCCTCAAAGATTCGCGCCGGAATGACATGGGTCGTCGCGCAATCCGGACAGAGCGAGGTCGTGGTCTTCGGTAGCCCCTTCTGCAACGGCTGAATGGGTCCACCGGTCAGCGTCTTTTCAGGTTGCAAGATCTTCAGTTCCGGCCGTTTCGCCGGTGCAAATGGGGTGCTCAAGGCTTTCTCCGCTCAACAATGGAATTAGTGGGATCTAAGACACTCCCGCATATAACTAGTGTGCCTGTTATCCCGAACCTTACACAGTGGCATCGGTCACTCTGCTTGGTGAGGCCACTTTTCAGCGAATCGCAATTTCAAGCATCCAGTGGCGATTCCGGGAACTTAGCATGCACCTACCGTGTCAATACCTTGTAGCACGGCACAAATTTGCGAATCCGTAATCCGCCGCGGCAGCTCCACGGCCATTACGCCCGGCAATCGCAACGTAGAATTACCCCGTCACTAAGGAGACAGCATGAGACGACTGCTCGCAGTTTCTTCCCTGGCATTACTATCGCTCCTCGCGTCCGGATTGGCCCAAAGCGGCTCCAAGGCTGAAGCCAATCCCGCGCCCAAATCCGCCTCCCGCCCTTCGGCAATTTCGGAGGCCGCAGCCGTCGAACTTCCCATCCACCGTGTCGTCCTCTACAAGAACGGCGTCGGATACTTCGAACACCAGGGCCACGTCAGCGGCAATCAGGAGCTCAACATCCGCTTCACCACCGCCCAGCTCAATGATGTGCTCAAATCGCTCACGGTCGTCGATCTCAGCGGCGGCAAGGTCGGTGGCGTCCGTTACAACTCCATCGCTCCGCTCAGCCAGCGGCTCAGCACCCTGCGCCTCGGCCTCGATGGCAACACCGACCGGGCCGGATTCCTCAACGCCCTGCGCGGCGCGCGCGTCGAAGTCCGCGCCCCCGGCACCTCGGCCACCGGACGCCTTCTCTCCGTCGAGGAAATCACTCGTCAAGATAAAGAGGGCAACGAGCTGAAGACCACCCAGCTCTCCCTCGTCTCTGACTCCGGTGAACTGCGCAGCTTCGATCTCACACCCGCAACCTCCGTGCGCATCCTGGAAGGCGAGATGAACCGCGAGGTCGGCCGCTACATGTCATTGCTCGCCAGCGCCCGCGACAAGGACGTCCGCCAGATGACCATCTCCACCTCGGGCGAAGGCTCCCGCGAAATTTTGGTCAGCTACATCAGCGAGGTTCCCGTCTGGAAGTCCACCTACCGCATTATTCTGCCGGAAGCGCCCGGAGCCAAGCCGCTCCTGCAAGGCTGGGCCATTGTGGATAACACCGTGGGCGAAGACTGGAAGAACATCCAGCTCTCGCTCGTCGCCGGAGCGCCGCAGTCCTTCGTCGAGCAGATCTCGCAGCCCTACTACGTCCGCCGCCCTGTCGTCGAACTCCCCAAGACTGCGCTACTCACCCCGCAGACCCATGAGGGCACAGAGTACGCGCCACCGACATCCGTTGACGACAAGGCAGCCGGTGTGAGCGGCGGTGTCGTCGCTGGGGTTCCCAGTGGTGTTGGCTCAGGACATGGCGGCGGCACAGGCGGCGGAGCTTACCGCCTACGCTCACAGGCCAAAGCGCAAAGCGTCGATGCCTTCGCCGCCAGCGCTCCCGCCGAGTCCTACGAACAATCCATTGAGCCGCAGTCCATGGGCGAGGCTCTCGGCGATATGTTCGAATACGCCATCAAGCAGAGCGTCACCGTGCTGCAGAATCAATCCGCCCTCGTCCCCATCATGCAGGCACGCGTCGATGCCGAGAAGGTCACCCTCTGGAACGAGAAGGAACATACGCCGGTGCGCGCCCTCTGGCTCACCAACTCCAGCGGCCTGACCCTCGATGCCGGAACCTTCAACATTGTCGAGGCCGGAGCCTTTGCCGGCGAGGGACTGCTCGCCGAGGTTCATCCCAATGAGCGCCGCCTCATCTCCTACGCCGCCGATACCGCCGTGCGCGTCAAGTCCGAGGGCGCGTCCGAGCAGCGCCCTTACACCCGCCTGCGCGCCGCCCGCGGCATCCTCTTCCTCACCCGCGAACTGCGCCAAAGCCGCACCTACACGGTTTCGAACTCCGATACCACAGCCCGCAGCGTTGTGATTGAGCATCCCGCGCGCTCCGGCTGGCACTTCATCGACAAAGACCTCAAGCCGGAGGAAACCTCCAACTCGTATTACCGCTTCCGCGTGAAGGTAGCTCCTGCCTCAAGCGAAAAGCTCGTGGTCGCCGAGTACTATCCCCAGGAAACCACTTACGCCCTCAACACCATCGACACGAATGTGATCAGCTTCGTCCTTAAGACCAATGGAATCCAGCCGGAGATCGAAGCCGCACTGCGCAAACTGCTCGCCAAAAAAGATGAAATCGCCGCCATCGGGCAGTTGATCAAGGATCGTCGCGGAGATGTCGAGGAGATCAACAAGGAACAGGCCCGCATCCGCGAGAACATGAAGTCGCTCAAGGGCAGCCCCGAGGAGAAAGCTCTCCTCCAGCGCTACGTCACCGCCCTCAACCAGCAGGAGGATCGACTCGCCGGCCTGAATTTAGAAATTTCTGCAAAAGAAGTGGAACTAAATGCCCGCCAGGGTGAATACCAACAGATGGCTGAGTCGATGACATTCGACCAGACACGATAGCGTCCTCCCGAAACGGTGTCCGCCGGAAAGCCCGGCGGACTTTTTTGCTCTGGCGATGTCTTTCCCAAAGCTCGGCGGACTTGGGAGGCGTCCTAACCGGGAAACGCGAGAAATCCCAGCGCCGCTCGACTCTCTCGTGACGTTGCAGAGGCATTTCAACCGCGCGCCGATGCCGGTCAGATCAGGGCTGCGGCTTCCAGCTAGTCGCCCATCACTTCTTCCTTGGCCTCATCCACCTTCGGCGCAGGCTTTGTGCCAATGCTGTCGAGCGAAACAAAGCCGCCAACTTCGGGAGCTTTTTCTCCCAGCACATGCTGACGGTAGAGCGCCATCATCCTGGCATTCTCGGCCTCCTGCTTTACCTTGGCGTCGCGGGCCCTCAGCTTTTCTTCGCGCGCGGTTTTCGCAATGCCCTGGTCGTCGAGCGTCCGGTTGCGTTCGGCATGTACGTGCTCCTGGTTGAGGGTCAGCGAGTGCTCGGTGCTCTTCATGGCAACCTGTTTTCCGCCGGCAAAGATCTCGTGGCGGCCGTGCTCCTCGTACCACTTGGTCAGCGTCGCCGTCATGTGCATCTTTTCGATGATGTTCCGCCAGCCCACCCCCGTGTTATACGCGCAGAAGCTGATCTCGCCCTCCTGGGTCGCATACGGGATGATGCACTGCTCGGTGCGCCGGAAGTCGTAGTTGAACAGATCCTGAAACCACATGCCCGCCACGAAGAGGAAGTTCCAGCGATCCGCCCTGCGCTTCTGCACGTCTTCCAGGGTTCGGTCCGGGCTCGACTTTCCGTACTTCACCGCTGCCTTCTTCGTTGCCGCAAAGGTCTTGTCGAACTTCTTCAGCAGGTCGGTGAACTTGAAGTGCTTTGGCGACTGGAAGGGATCGTAGTTGCGGGCCAGCGCCAGCGCCATGCCAAGGTTTGACCATCGCGGGCTGCGCCCCGCATCGTTCACCCTGGCCACGTCGCGAGCCACCTGCCCGGCGTCGATGAACTTGGTTACCGGCACCGCCTCTTTGGTTTCCTTGTCGATCATCAGCGCCATGCCCACGCCGCAGTTCGGGTGGCATCCGCAATTCAGCGAACCCCACTCCTTATCCGGTCCATGCACCACGTCGGCCCAGTCGCTGAAGGTGCCCATGAATGAAATCGGAAACCAGTCCCTGACCGGCTCGCCCAGTCCGGTCTGCTTCTTTACGTCGTGCGCCAGATGGCTCAGCGTGTAGCGTTGCGCCACGCGCCGCTCGTCGGTGATTGCCTCATCGCGCCCGGTAAACGAAACCGGCTGGAAGGAGAGAAACGAGATGCGCTTCGGATTATCGAGCGCAAACTGGATGATGCGTCCAACCTGCTCGTTGTTCACCCCGTTGACAATCGTGGTTACCGGAACGATCTCCACTCCCGCGCTGTGCAGGTTTTCGATCGCCCGCAGCTTCACGTCAAAGAGGTTGCCAACCGCGCGGTGCGAGTTCGCCGCATTGCCGATGCCGTCAAACTGGAGATACGCATAACGCAGCCCGGCCTCCGCCGCCTGCTTGCAGAACTCCGGAGACTTCGCGAACTCAATTCCGTTGGTCGCCGCCTGCACCGAGTTGTAGCCAACCTTGCGCGCGTATGCCACCGCCGCCAGAAAGTGCGGCGAGAGCGTCGGCTCGCCGCCGCTGAACTGCACGCTCATCTGCCGCCGCGGCTTGATGGTGATCGCGTTGTCCAGCAGTGTCTTGATGTCTTCCCATCCCAGCTCATGCACAAAACCCACCTGGTTGGCGTCCATGAAGCACGGATCGCACATCATGTTGCAGCGGTTCGTCAGGTCGATGGTCAGCACCGAGCCGCGTCCGTACTGCACCGTCGAAGTGCCGTGGTGGTGAAGCTTCTCGTCGTTGTGCGCCCGCATATCGCGCCCTGGAAACATCTCCTCCAGGTGGCGGAAGAACTCCACGTCCATTGCCATCACGTCTTCAAAGTGGCCGTGCTTCGGGCAGTCCTTCACCATCAGAATCCTGCCCTCGCGCTCGATGATCTGCGCCTTGATCTCGCCAACTTTTTCGTTCAGCAGGATTTCGTACGGCAGCTTGCCGTCAACGATCTGCTTGCGGATCTCCGGAATGCACTTCGGGCATAGCGAGTCGGTGGTGCGCGGCCAGCCCAGCGGCGGCTTCGTCTTCTCGTACGACTTCAGCAGGGGCTTGTCCGCCCACTTCGGCGTGATCGAAGGCTTCGGATGGATGGCGCTCAGCCGGTCATATACCGCCCACCCACCCCGTGCCACATAGGTAAGAATCTTCTCCACATACTTGATCGGCTTATGCATGAACCGCTCTCTCCTCATCGGGGCCGGGCCGCGCTCCCGCATCGTTTCCGTCTCTTCTCGATCTCGTTGTAATTGCTGCACTTCCAAGCCAGCGGCCCACAAGGCACCACGACCCTTATGCTAAAAGGCTTTCCCGGCCATCCCCAATGCGGATTCCATGAATGGCGGCAATCGGGGGCTGATCGGCGTAATATCACATCGGATGGTGATCTGCATCACACGCTAAACGACTGAGGGCACGCGCCGCTTCGAAATCACTCCCAACCCGTGCCGCGCATGGAACCGCAGCCCCGCCGCCGCCGTATTATCTTGTACAGGTTGCAGGATGGAGCCGAGCTCCGATGCCGCCAACCCAGGAGAAGCCATGTATTGCGCAAGCTGCGGCAAGAATATTGGTGAGCAGCCAAATTTCTGTCAGTTCTGCGGGGTCCGAGTCGCACCACTGCCGCCGGTTCCGCCGCTCCTTCCCAGGCGTCCCTTCGCCCGCTACAAAGCCGACAAGAAGATCGGCGGCGTCTGTGGCGGCGTTGCCCGCTATTTCAATCTCGATTCCACCCTGGTGCGCGCCTTCTGGCTGCTTTGCGTTCTTCTCGCCGGAACAGGCCTGCTCGTCTACATCATCCTCTGGATCGTTATGCCGCTGGATCCGGTCTCTCCGGTGATAACCGTGTAGTTTTTCCGTTTCGTGGTGATCACCGGTATTCCACCCTATTGACCAGCCGCCGCCCGGAGTCCAGAATCAGTGTGCTTTGGAATCTTCCGTGCCGCGCATGAATCAGCCATCGCGCCTCCTGCGGCCATGCTCCGCTTCCGCGGACTCGGTGCCCGCTCGCCTGCTCCGCATGCTGCTCTGCTCCGCGCTGCTCGTCCTCACTCTGCTGGCCATTGGCTGCGCAAACAAAAAGCAAACCGTGCGCAATCTTCCGCCCGTGCCCGCTCCGTCGCTGCCCGCAGATTCCGCGCCCTCCGTCCCAAGGCAGGGACGCTACCCCGCTCCGCTGGCCGCCGTTCCCGGCATTCACGTTGATCCCCGTGCGCGGGTACTCTGGAGTCAGGTCGGATATGCCAGTTGGTACGGCCCCAACTACCACAACAAAAAAGCCGCCAACGGCGAGATCTATAACCAGAACGAGATGACCGCCGCACACAACACTCTGCCGCTGAATTCCATCGTCCGCGTGGTCAATCTCAACAACAATCAGTCCACCGTGGTACGCATCACCGATCGCGGTCCCTTCGTCGGCGATCGCATCATTGACCTCTCGGCCGCCGCAGCCAAGGCCGTCAACGTCTACTATCCCGGCACCGCACCGGTCCGTCTCGAAGTGCTGGAAGCCCCGCACCCCATCGAAACCGGAGGGCGCTGGTGCGTGCAGATCGGCGCATTCGCCTTGCAAGCAACCGCAATCCAGCTCAAGGAAGAGCTTCTGCTCCGCTACCCCAGCGCGCAGGTACTCCAGTTCAAGGGCCCCACCGGCTACTGGGTCCGCATCCGCGTGGCGCAGGACGACAAGGAAAAAACCCGCGCAGTCTACGCCCACACCAGGGTGGACGAGGGCGCGGCCTTCATGGTTCGCCTCGACTGAGCAGGTTCAACTTTCATCCCCCGGAGTGTGCTAAATTGGCCTCGCAAGGAGCGCTTATGAGCGACTGTCTTTTCTGCAAAATCATCGCCGGAGAAATTCCCTCGAAGAAGGTCTACGAGGACGAGCAGGTTTATGTCTTCGAGGACATCAAACCCGCTGCGCCAACCCACGTTCTCATTGTCCCCAAGCGCCACTTTGCCGGACTCAAGGAGGCTGCATCCTCCGACGCCGAAATCATCGGCTACTGTCACATCATCGCCGCCAAAATCGGGCGGGAGCGCGGTATCGAGGATGGATACCGCACGGTTCTCAACGTCGGTCCACGGAGCGGCCAGTCGGTCTTCCACCTTCACCTCCACCTCATCGGCGGACGCGATCTCAAGTGGCCTCCGGGCTAACGCCCCGGCCAAAGCTGTCGGAGGGACAGATGATATTCCGCGGGTTGGTTTGAGGCGCATAAACAGCGGGTGAAAGAGAGTGGACGACGTTGTGCGACGTTTTTTGCGAAACAGAACGCGCGAAGGCTGCGTTTTGCACCGGATATTGTGCAATTTCGAGGTAAGGATTGACGAAATAGTGAATCGTTGGAAATGCAAATGTTACATACTGGGCAATGGTTGCACGGCGTTTCAATGATTGGCGAATCAGGCAACTTTGGGACGGGAGTGATTACTGGTGGGTATATGGTTTGGGCGAAAGAGCCATGAGGGAGGGCCGGATTGGGAATTCGGGAGAGAAAAATCGCGAGGGATGAGGGGATTTTCGACGGGGTGGGTGAGACCCACATCTGCTAACTGCGACAGATGTGGGTCTCGCCGCTGACCTAATAGGGGCCGAGGAAGCGCTCGCCGTTAAAGTGAATCAGGTGCGAAGGAGCATCGGCAACCCAGACCTCTGTTTCCCATGCGATCTCGCCAAGGTAGCGGCTCATGATTGCACGGTTAGGAAATGCGGTGACGTAGACCAGCCCTGCGGTTGACCCGGCGAAAAGTTTTGCTAATTCGGCGTGGCGTTTCCCATCGACGGGGCCGTGACTGGTAACGGACTCCACGAGCAGCAGCCAGTTTCGTTTCGGGTAGTGCAGAACTACGTCGGGCATTTTGCCGTGTGCATCCACGTTCACGCCAAGTTGAGCAAGGGCGGGGGCATCGAAGTAGCTCCACTTTTCGCCGGTGTCTCCGGTATAGATCAAGACAGAGCCGGGAGCGAAGCGCGCGGCAAAATCTTCGATTATGGCGCGAATTAATTCGCTATGTTCGCCTGGGCTGAGCGAGATCTTCTTGCCCGGTGCGATATTCACCGGAATGAGGCTCTGCTGGCGCTCGTTCGCATAGCGAGCGGCGAGGGTCGTCGATTGCGCGAGGTAGGCCGTTAGCTTCCCATGCCACGAGGCGGTGCCGAAGCTGCGAAGCAACGCAAGGGCCGAGGGCTCGATCTGGTATACAGCGGCGGGACTATTCACGGGGCGGTCGGGCTTGTCGGGGTTGTAGAGCGCGATGCCGGCATCAACGAACTGATGCATGGTTTGGCGTCGGATCGCCTCTCGCGTATTCGGCGCATATGTTTTCCCGTAGTTGTCGCGTATCCAGTCCATGATTGGGGTGATACCTAGGAGTGGATTCTCGGACAGTGCCCACTTCTTCGTGGGCTTAAGATTCAGCAGAGCGAGCAGACACAGTGCGGAGCGCTCATTTTGCTGAGCCCGCGGCAAGCCGAGGGAGACGAGGACCTGTTGTGCCGTTTCGAGGATCTTTTGTTTGGTCATCCGGTTAGCTTTTGTGTTTGTACATCCATCATATCCTGTGTCAAGTCGCCTTGGACACGCGCCCATTCTCCTAGGGCTATCAGTGTGCGGCGGTCTGGATATTTCATAAACCGAAGGTCCGTTGCGTTGACTTGGGTGTGCCCATTGAACTGGCGAAAGTTATCGTCAACGGCGGTCGTATTGAGAAACGCGGCGAGGCCGTAAGCGAGCGCCTCGGGCAGGCCGTGCTTGTTTTCGTGAAAGACATTCAGATGGTTTTCAAAGCCGAGCATGGTCGCACCCGGAAAAATGTCGGGCCTAACCACGCTGGCGACGATACGGCGCGGTTCTTCTTTCGATGAAAACCTCCGTACTACGGTGTAAAAGCCGTTTGGGTATAGCCATTTCTTGGTGTCGCTGTTGAGTTTGATTGCGTTCCCGCGCTTGATTCCGTCCATCGGCCATTGCGTCGTCTGTCCGCTAAAGTGTCCCGGATAGAGCAGTGGAACTGTACCCTTATCCGGTTGCTGTTGGATGTGATCGAGCAAACGAAAATCGACCACTGGGCCAGTTGAAACACTTATTGCGAGGTCGGGCAAGGTGGAGCGAACGCCCTGCGACAGCTCAATGGCGTTTTGACCGATTGAATTCGGCACGTGGATGAATCTTTCCAGATCATGCGGAAACACAATACGTTCAAAAGGCTGCTCGTGCGTCGCGAGATCGGCAAAACTATCATCTGTTGAGTTGGAAACCGTGACGTCACCCTGTTTGCCGCCGCGCTCAAGGCGAATGATAACGTTCTCCTGCAGGACGTTGTCGTCCTTAAACGCCGTGGTCCGTGAGGCGAACAGGTGCACGTGGTGCAGCGCGGCATGGTGCAGTAGAAATTCGCGGAACGGACGGTAGTACGGGCCGTTGCAGAAACTCCGGGGCACGATTGCAACAAGCTGCCCGCCGGGCTTCATCAGCGCCAGCGCCAGGGCAACAAAAGCCGAATAGAGATTGACTGTCTCGATGCCTGCCTGCCTCAAGATCAAGCGGTGGGTCGATAGGCTGTTTATTTTCTTGTAGGGCGGATTCAGAATTGCGTGCGTGAACCGACGCGCCCCCAAGGTCTGCAAGGCTGCCGCCTGTATAAAGTCATCTGGAAGCACGTTCAAGCAAACGGGCAGGCGCTCAACGTATCGTTGCAGCGTCGTTGCGAGATAGGCGCGTAGAGTCGCGTCGATTTCGTAAGCGTCGATCTGTACTTTTTGAAAAAGGAGGCCCTGGCCAGAGGCCCAGCGGTCAAGGAATGCGCACGTGAGCGCCCCAACTCCCGCCCCGGCGTCTAGGAGGCTGCAGACCTCCAAGGAACTCGGTGGAAACAATGCGGCCATGAAGCGCGCCACAGGCGCTGGTGTCATAAACTGGCCCAGTGCTGATTTGCGTTTGAGGGCTATTGTTGGCGAGATTTCCCGGCGTATGCGATCTGCGTGGTTGAGGAACTGAGTTGACATACCGTCGCCCTCTAAAGGTTGTCTGAAGTGTAGGTCAATCGCGGGCGATTTCCAAATTGAGAGGACTGCGTGGCCGGGGCGCCCTTAGTGGATGTGGCCTCCCGGCAATGTTTGCCAAAAAGGAAAACGAATCCCAAGTTAGCGCCTAACTGCGCGGCGCGCACGCGGGGCCGCCTTCTCCGGCAGGGTTCTTACAGATTCGTCCACCGCCTGCGGGTCAGTATTCCTGCAGTTCGGTTTCGCTGGTAGCGTGGCGGCGCAGCAGTTGCGGCAGGTTCTGCGAGAACGCCGAGCGCGGCAGCACCATATCGCAGCCGGCTTCCTGGGCCTTCACCTTCAACTCTCCCTGGAGATGCGAGAGGAAGCCGATGATGTTGGTCTCTTTCTTGAACTTCGACTTCAGCTTGGGAATTACCGTTAGCGGCTTCACCGTGTGGTGGTTCAGGTCAATCATGATCAGCGACGGTTTTTCTTCCCCGGCCGCCACCGACTCCAGAACTTCCTTGTCGCTCTTGGCGAAGATCACCTTCACGTTCAGCTTGCGCGCCGTCTCCTGAATCTTCGCCATGAAGAACAGATCGTCGACGAAGGCGAAGATCGGCTTGGAAGCCGTGTTGTCCAGCACCGGCATGGCCTCATACCCCGGCCGGCCGGAATTGCCCTCGTGCTGCAGGCTGCGGTAGGAGTGGTCCATGGGGGCGCTGTAGATGCCGGCATCCGGAGTCCGTTGATTGACCACCGAGCGGAAGACGCGCTTGGTGCCGTTGCCGTTCCCAGTGCCATTGCCGTTCCCAGTGCCGTTACCGTTGGCGTCGGCAAAGTTCTTCCGCGCCGGCTTCGGCTTGAACTGTCTCTTCATTGCCGGCTTCCCACGAAATGCGGCCTTGCCTGGAGAAGCTTGCGAGGGGCTCTGGGTGGGCTCTCCCGATACGGCTTGGGTCTGGCTTCCAGCTTGGGTCTGGCTTCCAGCTTGGGTCTGTGTTCCGGCTTGTGCTCCCGCAACTTGACCACCGCGACGCCCGCGGCGCCGCTTGCGTCCTCTCCCGCCGTTGCTGGCAGGATGGTTCGATCCACTATTCATATTGTCAGGCTTCTCAAGTGTTTAGTAGCTGCTTGCGATCTATCCGCGCGGCGCACGGCCCTTCTTGCTTCCGGCCGCAAACCCGCTGGATGTCTGGTATTGCCTGGGTCTTGCGGTCATGCTTTGGATCAGCGCCGCGACCCCGAGATCACTCTTCTGAATTCGGAAAGTTCCCCGATCGTACTCAACATTCCTTGCTCAGGCAAGCCGAATGTTGTTCCCGGTTGTGGATATCGGCGGATTTCAGAATACCTGCCGACATTCCTTCAGATGCCAAAACCTCGGCGCGGGTCGCGAATGAATTGCATCTACTTCCCGAACCGAACTCTTTTGCCGACCCTGCCACTCTACCGGGGGATGGGAGTGGTGGGCGCTGTAGGATTCGAACCTACGACTTCCACCGTGTGAAGGTGACACTCTACCGCTGAGT
>JBEKOO010000021.1:0-55418 GCA_049521655.1 Candidatus Korobacteraceae bacterium | reverse complement strand
CCTCTTGTGTTCCAGCTGTCGTGCCAACGGCATGGCTGGGTAGCGAAGTTCGGTTGTGATAACCGCTGAATGCATATAAGCGGGAAGCACTCCTCAAGATTAGATCTCCCAATCCAAAAGGAAAATGAAGGGCACAGGAAGACCACCTGTTTGATAGGCTGGATGTGTAAACGCAGTGATGCGTGAGCTTACCAGTACTAATCGCCCGTTCGGCTTGACCATAAAATTTACTCTGCGCATGGAGCGAAGCTGCTCTTACCTTGAGTTACCCAATGCTATTTGGTTGTGAGACATCGGTCTCAAGATCTTTCAAAAGTTTTGGCGTTTTGAAATATGAGATCCTTCGCGGTATGACCGCTCAGGATTTCGGCTGCGGGCTTCGACGCCCGCATAACGCCTTAAGTTTCCGGTGATCATACCGCAAGGGAAACACCCGAAGTTTCCGGTGATCATACCGCAAGGGAAACACCCGTTCCCATCCCGAACACGGAAGTTAAGCCTTGCTGGGCCGATTGTACTGCACGCGAAAGTGTGTGGGAGAGTAGGTCGTTGCCGGATTAAATAAAGGCCTCACGCCTTCAGCGTGGGGCCTTTTCCGTTTGGAGAATTGCGGAGTTTCGTGTTTCGCGGCGGTGTAGCAAAAGCAAGTGCGGGGAGCATTTCAAATTATTGGTTTTCTCGGCCGCCGCGCGGCGTGGTCGAGCTTTGGGCTTAACCCAAGAACTCGAATCCACCTATCTATGCCGAGCAGATCGAGACGCGCGGCTCGATACGTCCGGCAAGCGTTCGCGGGCAGGGATTGCTGTTATGGCAGCAGAAGCAACTTGTCGTAGCACCTCAACAAAAATGGCCCGCGGCAGAAAGCCGCGGGCCTAGTAGATCCAGCTCATCGCACAGGAGGTTACAGAGCAAGTTCAGCAAGGATAAGATTGTCTTCGAGCTCCCCTGGGGTTATTTTGAAGCCCAGGGCGCGGCAAATAGCCTTCATCTCGATGTTTTCCGCCAGCATGTTGGAGTGGACCTTCGCGAGTTTTTCGTCGGCTGCAATGCGCAGCAGGCGGCGGTAGAGCTCTGTTCCGAGTCCTTTACCCTGGAATCCGTCGCGAACCAGTGCCGCCAATTCGGCTTCCGGCACGCCGTGCATCTTGCTCATACGACCGACGGCGATGACCTCCGGCTGCCCTTTTTCATTCAACCGCTCGACGACCAGGGCCATTTCGCGCTTGTAGTCGATAAAACAGATGCGGGTGAGACGCTCGTGTGCAGTTCTCTGAGAGAACTTAAGCGGCTGGAAGTAGCGCAGATAGACGGTGCGCTCACTGAGTTTCTCGTGAAAGTCAATCAGCTTGGGCTCGTCCTCGGGGCGGATAGGACGAATCACGACTTCCTCGCCATTCTCCATCTTCCACTTCGAGACATACTGCTCGGGGTAGGGACGTATGGCAGAGCCGGGCAGTTCATCATCATGCACACTGGCTTCGTGCAGCACGACACGGGCATCGAGCGCCAGCAGGCGATCCGGAGAAGCCAGCAGGGGATTGATGTCGATCTCCTTGATGCGCGGATTTTCGACCACCAGTTCGCTGAAGCGCACCAGAAGGTTTTCCAGCGCCACCATGTCTACGCTGTGGCGACCGCGCACGCCTTGAAGAGCGTGATAGATCTTGGTGGTTTCCATCATGCGGCGGGCCAGCGTCGAGTTGAGCGGAGGGAGAGCCAGGGACTTGTCCTTGAATACTTCCACCAACTGGCCGCCGGTTCCGAAGAGAAGCACCGGGCCGAATTGCGGATCGAGGCTGGAGCCGAGAATCAGCTCGTAGCCGTCAAGCTTTGCCATGGGCTGCACGGTGACGCCCTGGAAGTGCTGGGCGCCGACCTTTTCCGCTACCGCCTTCTGAATGTTGTTGAAGGCTTCGCGCACGGCTTTGGCATCACGCAGGTTCAGTACTACGCCGCCCACGTCTGTCTTGTGGGTGATGGTAAGCGAGTAGAGTTTGAGGACGATGGGGAAGCCAATCTTCTCGGCCCAGGCGACGGCTTCGTCGACGGTAGATGCGATTTCGGTTTTAGTGGTGGGAATACCGTAAGCTTCGAGCAGTTTCTTCGATTCGTACTCGGTAAGAATGGTGCGATCGGTAACATGCACCTGATTGATGATCTTGCGCGCGGCATCGCGGTCAGGGCCGGAGGTTCCGGTCTGCAGCGACGGTGTCTCGTACAATCCCTTCAGGTTATCGGCGTACTTCCACATGTAATTGAAAGCGGAGACAGCCGTGTCAGGAAAGTCGAAGGTTGGCAGGCCGGCTTCTTTCAGAATATCTTCGCCGATGGCCACGCTCTTGCCGCCCATCCAGCTTGCCAGGACCGGCTTGCCCAGACTATGCGCGTAGGGTTTTAGTTCCTCTGCAATCTTGGTTGGATTGGTCATTCCCTGCGGGGTCATGATGACCAACATGCCGTCAATGTTTGGATCTTTTGCGGCAATCTCAAGAGACTTGGCGTAACGCTCCGGCTCGGCGTCTCCGAGGATGTCCACCGGGTTGGCGTGGCTCCAAGCGCCAGGCAGAAGTTTGTTGTAGGCTTCCATACTTTCAGGCGAGATGTCAGCGAGTTTTCCTCCGCCCTGTACCAGCGCATCGGTGGCCAAAACGCCAGGACCACCAGCGTTGGTGACGATGCAGAGGCGGTTGCCCATTGGACGCGGCTGCTTGGCAAGCACTTCGGTCATGTAGAAAACATCGGCGATGGAGTTGACGCGCAGCACGCCTACGCGGCGGAAGGCAGCGTCCAGAACATCGTCGGAACCAGTGAGCGAACCGGTATGGGAAGCTGCGGCTTTTGCGGCGGCAGCGGTGCGCCCGGCCTTGATCACGATGATGGGCTTGGTGAGCGAAACTTCGCGCGCCGCGGAGAGAAATGAGCCGGCGTCGCCAATGGACTCCATGTAGATGACGATGGCATTGGTGCGCGGATCATTGCCGAAGTAGCTGATGAGGTCGCCCCAATTCACATCCAGCATGGAGCCGATGGAGATGAAGGAGCTGAAACCGACGTTCTCATGCAGACTCCAGTCAAGCACGGCGGTGCAAAGGGCGCCGCTCTGGCTCATGAAGGCAACATTTCCGGGCTTTGCGACAGTTGCAGCGAAGGTTGCATTGAGGCCCTGAATCGGATTCATCACGCCCAGGCAATTGGGACCGATGATGCGCATCTTGCCGGCAACGATCTGCATAATCTCGCGCTCGAGCGCGATACCGGCCTCGCCGGTCTCCTTGAATCCCGCGGAGATGACGATTCCGCCCGGTATGCCAAACTCGACGCACTCGCGCAATATGTCGGGCACGGTTCCGGCTGGAGTGGTTATGACGACGAGATCGGGTACTTCAGGCAGTTCACGCACGCTGGGATAGGTGCGGACGCCGAGAATGTTGGAGCGCTTTTGATTGACCGGGAAGATGGTGCCGCCAAACGGACTGCTGAGCAGGTTCCACAGCACATTGCGGCCAACGCTGCCGACGCGCTCCGAGGCACCGACGAGAGCGACGCTCTTGGGGTTGAAAATGGGATCGAGAGGATGGCTCTGCGCTCGCAGAACGTCATGGGCGGGACTGGAAGTGATTTTTCCGATTTTGCCAACAATACTCATAGATGTTCACCTTATAGTGGCGGAAGTGCGCTCGAAGGCACTTTCGCAGATTCGATCTGTGCTGGAAGAGTGCGGTGCTCGACCGCGCGCCGGAGACGCGCAAGAAGTGTTTCCGCGAAGAAATATCGTGCGTCTTGTAGAGTTAAAGGCCATGGATAAGGTATGTCAATGTTGCTTTCTGCAACTGAGTATTTCGCAATTCGAGGTTCGGCAAAATAGGCAGTTGACAGAGAGAACAATTCAGATGATACTACCTGCGATGCGATACTACCATATCGTAGTCCGGTACGCTGAATTTTCATTGAGCCCGACATCAGGAGAGTTTTGAAGATAACTTTCTTGAGAGTTAGACGCGCACGCCCCAACCTTGTGCTTCAGGCATGGCGAGGTTGGTGAGGCAGTGCTCGATATGGTGAGGCCTGAAGGTGGATAAACACGGTTACTGCCGTCAGGCATATCGCTCCGAGATGGGTAGAACCGAACGTTAAGTATCGGCCCAGAGCGTTTGGGCAAACCGGTGAAAGGTAAATTCTCATGAAGAAAATTGAGCGAATCACAATCCTTGGCTCTGGCTCGATGGGCCACGGCATCGCACAGGTATTTCTTGGATATCCGGGCTACCGGGTGACGATATCCAGCCGCCACCAGAACACCCTCGATTTGGCTCCGGGCAAGATCGAGGCGAACCTGAAAGCTCTGGGCCTGCCGGCGTGCGATATGAGCCGACTGCGGCTGACAACTTCGAAGGATGATGCAGTGTCAGACGCTGACTTTGTCATTGAGTCAATTACGGAAAATCTTGAACTCAAGCAGCAGTTGTTTACGGAAGTTGAGAAGGCGGCTCCGGCGCACTGCATCTTTGCGAGCAACACCTCCGTCATTCCTATTACGGCGATCGGAAAAAATCTGAAGGATAAGTCGCGCATGATTGGCAATCACTGGTGGAATCCGCCGTACCTGATTCCGCTGGTGGAGGTGGTGCAGACGGTCCACACGAGCCCCGAAGTGATTAAGGCCAACATGGATCTGTTGACGGCGGTTGGAAAGTTGCCGGTACACGTGAAGAAGGACGTGCCGGGCTTTGTTGCGAACCGGCTGCAACATGCGCTTTGGCGGGAAGCAATCTACATGGTGGAAGTGGGAATTTGCGATGCCGCCGCGGTTGATCAATGCATCCAGAACAGCTTTGGTCTTCGGATTTCGGCACTCGCACCGTTACAGAACGCGGATATGGTGGGAATGGAGATGACGCAAGACATTCACCGTAATATTCTCTACGATCTATGCACCGCCAAGGAACCGAGCCCCATATTGCAAAAGATGATCGACGAAAACAAGAAGGGATGGTCCACCAACTCCGGCTTCTACGAGTGGACCGACGAGAGCAAGGCTGCGTTGCGCAAGCGATTCATGGAGCGGATCGCCGTGAATCTAGCGGCAGCGAAGAAGTAAGCTGAAGTGCTAAAGAAGTAATGGATTTGCGGGAAAGATGTTGAAGCTTTTTGCCGGTCGGCGAGAGCGGTGAATCTTGACCGTGCTTGCTGCTGCTGAACCGAAAGGACTACATCATGAAGGAAGTCGTAATTGTTTCCGCGGCGCGGACCGCGGTCGGGAAGTTTGGAGGCTCGCTGGCTAAGATATCGGGTCCGGAACTGGGCGCGATCGTAATACGAGGCGCCCTGGAACGGGCGAAGGTTGAGCCAGCGCAAGTTAATGAAGTGATCATGGGCGAGGTGCTTTGCGCAGGACTGGGACAGAACCCGGCCCGTCAAGCATCGATCAAGGCTGGTTTGCCGTACGAGGTTCCGGCCATCACGATCAACGTGGTTTGCGGCTCCGGGTTGAAGGCGGTAATGCTGGCGGCCGACGCTATCATCGCAGGCGATTCGGAGATTGTCGTGGCAGGCGGGCAGGAGAATATGAGTGCTTCTCCACATGTGCTGAACGGTTCGCGCGACGGCTTCCGCATGGGCGATGCGAAGCTGGTCGACAGCATGATTGTGGACGGACTATGGGACATCTACAACCAATATCACATGGGTGTCACGGCGGAGAACGTTGCCAAGCAATTCGGAATCAGCCGGGAGGCGCAGGACAAGCTTTCGGTGAGGTCGCAGAACCTTGCCGAGGCGGCGCAGAAGGCAGGCAAGTTCAAGGACGAGATCATTCCGGTGCCGATTCCGCAGCGGAAGGGTGATCCGGTGATGTTCGCGGACGACGAATTTATTCGCGCGGGCGCAACGCTGGAAGCATTGAGCAGCCTGAAGCCGGCCTTTGCCAAGGACGGCACGGTGACGGCGGGCAACGCGTCGGGGATCAACGACGGGGCGGCTGCGGTGGTGGTGATGAGCGCGAAAAAGGCGGCGGAGCTGGGCTTGAAGCCGCTGGCTAAAATTGTGGCTTATGCCAGCGCGGGACTGGATCCGAAGATCATGGGCATGGGTCCGATGCCGGCATCGCGGCGCTGCCTGGAGAAGGCAGGCTGGGGGGTGAAGGATCTTGACCTGCTGGAGATCAACGAAGCGTTTGCGGCCCAGGCGTGCGCGGTACACCAGGAAATGGGCTGGGATCTTTCGAAGGTGAATGTGAATGGCGGGGCGATCGCAATCGGACATCCGATCGGCGCCTCGGGATGCCGCATCCTGGTTACGCTGCTGTACGAGATGAAGCGCCGCCAGGCTCGCAAAGGGCTGGCTTCGCTGTGCATCGGTGGTGGCATGGGCGTGGCCATGGCAGTAGAACTGGTCTAGTTACTCGTAGCGAAATTTCTAAAAGGAGCGGAGAGATGAAGAAAGTTGAACTGAAAGACGTAAAGCCATATTCGGCTGCCAAGCATTTCAACATGACCGCGCTGAAACTACACGGCAAAGACGAGACAGGATCAACGAAGTTCTGGATGGGACTGTCGCACTTCCTGCCGCAGGGCGGCGCCGAATTTGACGCTTCACCAACGGAGAAGGTGTATTTCGTGCTTGACGGCGAAATCACCGTCATTGATGCGGACAAGAAAAAGATCGTCCTGAAGGCGTGGGATTCGATCCACATTGGTGCAAACGAAGGGCGCGAGATCATCAACGAGAGCAACAAGCCTGCGAGCATGCTCGTAGTCATCAACTATTAGGAAGCGTAGGTGAAAAGATCATGGCGACAGTAGATCAGACAGTAAACATGGATTACGTAAAGAAGATGTTCGACCTCACGGGCAAGGTAGCGATCGTCACCGGCGGCTCAGGCGCAATCGGCGAAGCGATTGCCCAGGGGCTGGCGGCTTATGGCGCCGATGTGGTTGTCACCGGCCGTACGCTCAGCACGCTCCAGCAGGCGGTAAAACTGGTCGAAAAGTGCGGCCACAAGGCACTGGCCGTCACCTGCGATGTAAGCAACGAAGAAGATGTCATTAAGATGGTCGACCAGACGATGAAGACTTTCGGACGCGTTGACATCCTGGTGACCGTTGCCGGGCTGGCAATTCGCCATCCTGCCGAGGATTTCGTAGTTGGCGACTTCGATAAGGTGATGGCCATCAACGTCCGCGGAACCCTCCTGCCCTGCAAGCATGTCGGCAAGATCTTCAAGAAACAGGGGTACGGCAAGATCATCACCATCTCCTCGGTGCGTGCATTTGCCGGCCATCCCGGTGGATACGCTGCCTACGGCACCAGCAAAGGCGCGGTCAACCTTCTTACCAAGCAGTTGGCGACGGAGTGGGCGAAATACCACATCAACGTCAACTCCATCGGCCCTTGTATCGCCTGGACTCCGCTCACGCAGGAAGTCCTGGATAACAAGCAGTTGTACGACATTTTCATGTCGCGCATTCCTCTGGGACGCGCGGCGGTCACGCAAGATTTCATCGGCGCGGCTGTCTATCTGGCTTCAGCAGCTTCTGATTTTGTAACCGGACAGATTCTCTATGTCGATGGCGGCACAACCGCGGGTTAAGAAGCATGCGGTGTGTGAACGTTTGAAATAAGATTCAAACTATGGGGGAGGCAGTCATGGGGAAAGAAGTATTGGTTGAACTCAGCCACCCGTTTAGCGCTGACTGCCCCCTGTGGCACTACTTTGAAGATGTCAAGGCGGCGACCTCGAGAAGGTCGTGAGCAAGCAGTTCAAGGTCATGGGCTTCCCAATTCGCTGATACATGGGCGATGGCTGCACCGTTCGCCTGGTTGCAGAGATCGACGAAGACGATACGAACAAGGTTCCAGACCGCGTCTATAAGTACGGCGTGGTATAGTCAGTTTGAATCGGGGGCAGTTCGTTCAGTAGGGGCGAACTGCCTCCGAAGTTCCCGAGCAAAAAGAAGAGACTAGAAAGCGAGGCAGCAATGAGTTCCATCATAATTACAGCGGCCCTGACCGGGCCGATCGCAACGAAAGCCGACAATCCAGCACTGCCAGTCACGCCCGCAGAGCTCGCCGATGCAGCCGAGGCATGTTACAAGGCTGGTGCTGCGATCGTGCATCTGCACATCCGCGACGAGAAGGGTGCTCCGACCGTCGAACTGAAGAGGGTGAAGCAGTGCCTCGACGCGATCCATGAGCGAGTGCCGCAGGTACTTACACAGCTCTCGACCGGCGGCATCGAACCGACCTACGAGGACCGGTCCAAGATCGTAGAACTTCGTCCCCGCATGGCCAGCCTGAATCCTTGCACCATGTCATTTGGCCTGACTGAATTCCGGAATCCTCCCAAAGAGATGCGCAAGCTCGCTGCGCGAATGAGGGAGTTGGGCGTGAAGCCCGAGCTTGAGATCTACGATTACGGCCATCTGGATGTTGCATTATCACTGCTCAAGGAAGGATTGCTGGCAGAGCCGCTGCAATTCTCCATCGTTCTTGGTGTTGCGGGAGGAGCTGCGGCGACGCCGCAAAACCTCGTCGGCATCGTGTCCCATCTTCCCAAGGGCACCACATGGCAGGTGATCGCGGTTGGTCGCGCGAACCTGGAACTGACAACCATCGGCGTGGCCATGGGCGGCAACGCCCGGACCGGCCTGGAAGACACGCTATACCTGCGCAAGGGCGTACTTGCCGACAACGCGTCGCTGGTTGCGCGCCTGGTTCAGGTGTGCAACGGACTTGAGCGGCCGATTGCGACCCCGGAAGAGGCGGTGAAGCTGCTTCAGTTGCCGGAGATAAAACAGGCGTAGTAAGAGCCGATAAGCACGGATGAAATCGGTTGGTGGATACCGATGTCGTCGAACTGTGCAGCCTGGTAGTTAGCAACCAAGGCAAGCCCGGTTGGTCAACTCGGTGATGGTCTCCTTCTTTGAGTGGCACCGCGAGGCTGAGCACGAAGACAGCACTCGCGGTGCCCGGCAAAGAGCCGATGGACGGATAGTATAAGCACCGATCGCAGCCTAGTACATGGCTGCGTTTCTTTCATGCGGGCCGGTCACATTCGTGACATGCTGGCTAGCAGCGTCTATCAAGGCGCGAGCAACTGGTTTACCCGCGAGGGCAGCAACTCTGACATGAACTGCTGGAAGGCGGGCAGATCGAGCGACTGCGGACCGTCGGAGAGAGCGCACTCGGGACACGGATGGACCTCGACGATGATGCCGTCGGCTCCGGCGGCGATCGCTGCCTTTGACATGATGGGCACGAGATCGCGGCGGCCAGTTCCGTGAGATGGGTCGGCGATGACCGGCAGATGGGAGAGCATTTTGACCAGCGCTACGGCGGCCAGATCGAGTGTGTTGCGGGTCATCTCAGACTCGAAGGTGCGGATGCCGCGCTCGCACATGACGACCTGATTGTTGCCGCCGGACAACAGGTACTCGGCCGCCAGCAGCCACTCCTTGATGGTGGCCGAAGGTCCGCGCTTCAGCAGGACCGGCTTGTTCGATTCCGAAAGTGTTCGTAACAACGAAAAGTTCTGCATGTTGCGCGCGCCCACCTGCAGCATATCGGCGTGGCGACAGATAATCTCGACATCCTGACTGCTCATGACCTCGGTGACGACAGGAAGGCCGGTCAGCGCGCGCGCTTCGCTGAGCAACTCGAGCGCCTCTTCGCCCAATCCCTGGAAGTCGTAGGGCGAGGTACGGGGCTTGTAGGCGCCACCACGAAGCATATTGGCGCCCGCGGCCTTCACGGCTTGCGCGGTTTGCAGGATCTGCTCGCGGGACTCAACCGAGCAGGGGCCGGCGATGACGACGACACTGCCATCGCCGATGGAGACGTTGCCAACCCGCACCACGGTGGACACCGGATTTGCCTGCTTACTGACGAGTTTGAAGGGAGTGGAGATGGAGACGACGTCTTCGACGCCGGAAGCGGCACGCAATGCCTCGATTTCATTACGGCGGCCCTGGCTGCCGACGGCCGCGACGATGGTTTTCTCCGTGCCGCAGGTAAGGTGGGCCTGGTAGCCCGCGCTGCGGACTCGCTCTACGACGTGGTCGATCTCCTGCTGGGTGGCGCCCTCGCGCATGTTCACAATCATTGTGTTCTGTTCCTCCGTCTTCGGGGTTAGGTTGATCTGGTTGATTCAAGAAAACTGGGCAATAGAAAAACCGCGACTTGTGAGGGTCGCGGTTCGGGTTAAAGTCGGTTGGCGCTCGGCCTGAATGTTTCGGCTCTAGCTATGCACCTGCAACTCACCCTCGCCACTCCCTCTAAAGAAGGAGTGGTAGATAAAGTTGACGTAACTGAATTGACCCAGATGCATAAGCCTAAATAGATATTATGGCTTCTCCCGCCCAGTGTCTATGGGAAAGATCGGGAGGCTGATCGAGAATTCCCGGGTCAGGGTTTCATGTCTTCGAGGGCGAGGCTTTCGCGAACGACCCCGAGGAAGTAAACCAGGGAGGGGGTTCTGTCGTTCTTGCGATAGGCCATCAGGAGGTCGAAACTGGGCTGGGGATCAAGATCCAGATCGCGGGCCACGATGCTTCCAGGAAGGATTTCCTTCTGATAATCAGGAACGAGGGCGAAGCCGAGCCCCATGCTCACCGCGTGCAGCGCCGACAATACATTATCGTGCTCGACGTTGGAGGTGAACTGAACGCCAGCCCGGTCTGCAACCTCCTTGACACAACGAAGGTACTTGGGGCTAGAGCTTTGCGATGGGCGAATGATGGGCACGGCTGCCAGACGCTCGAGTGGAACCCTTTTCATTTTCGCCAAGGGATGGTGCGCGGGCAATACTGCCACGATTCTCTGACGCAGGATCACCTCGGAGGCGATGCCGGGAGTCTCAATTGGGCCAGAAACAAATCCAACGTTGATTTTCGATCCCTCGAGTGCGTCCATTAGTTCAGACTCTCCCAGGGCATGGAAGGAAATCTGCATCGCAGGAAAGCGCTGCTTAAGGACGGGCAGGCATTTGGAGAAAATCCGCGTTTCGGTGCCAAGGATGAAGCCTACGGAGATGTGCCCTGCTTCTGCCCGGGCACCCTCGCGCGCCAGCATGATGGCGCGATTCATTTGGTGAAGGATGGCCCGTGATTCGTCAAGGAAGATCCGGCCTGCCTCCGTTAACTCCAGGCCATGCCTGTGGCGATTGAACAGCGGAGTTCCTACGGTCTCTTCCAGACGCTGTATCTGCCGGCTCAACGAAGGTTGGACGGTGTGCAGGCGTTCGGCCGCGCGGGTAAAGTTCATCTCCTCAGCCACGGCGATGAAGTACCGCAAATAGCGCAGGTCCATAATCCCTCAAATTCCGAAGCCACCAGCCGCTATCGAAGAACACAGGTTTAGAGGGCGGCGGGTTTTGCTGTTTGCGGGAAGTATAGAACGAGAGTGGGTACAAGGCAGTGACAAATGAACATGGCGATGCCGGGAAAGTTTGGGGGCGGGGCAAACAAAGTATTTCCCTTAAGCGAGTCAAGTCGCTTAACTTGGCATTGGCGGTTCTGCGAGGGCGACGATGAATGTTATCAAGGTTGACGAAGCAACATGCGGAGGCTGTAAGACCTGCTACAAGGCCTGTTGGGTTGACGTGATCCGGTGGAACGAAGAAAAGCAGCGTCCGGTAATTGCCTATCCGGAGGATTGCGTGGACTGCAACTACTGTGAAATTGTCTGTTCGACCGACAGCATCAAGGTGAGTCCGGACTACTCCCGGCCGTGGCCGAATGTGTACAGCTAGTGTTCGGGCCATCGGCGCAAGGTATGCGGCAGAAGGAATCAGAGGAGCAAATTCATGACTACGTTGGAAGCTCTGGGGCAGGTAATTACGACCGATGTTCTCGTCATTGGGCACGGCGCGGCGGGATTGGCGACGGCGATCATGGCAAAAGAAAGCGACCCGAAGCTGAAGGTGTTTGGGGTCGATAAGGCATCACTTGGCTACGGTGGCAAGGGCAACAAGGGCGGCGGCCACTGTGCGTTCATTCCCGAAGGCGCGGAAGAAAAGTTTGTCGAGTATCACACCCGGAATCTGGGCGATTACCTGAATGATCAGGATCTGATTCGGGACTACGCTTTCTCCACGCGCGCAGTTCTGAGCGATATCGAACGGTGGGGCGTGCCGCTGCACGGCAAGGAAGCTCCGTTCAACGCGCACCCGATGATTCCGTGGAAGGTTGTCACGGTTGACCTTGATTGCCTGATCAAGCTGGCAGCGAAAGCCAGGAAGATCGGGGTTGAGTTCATGGATAAGATCGCGGTTGTCGATCTGCTTACCGACGGCAACAGGGTGGTTGGGGCAATCGGGTTCAGCATTCTGAATGGAGCTACGTACATCTTCAAGGCTAAGGCGGTGGTGCTGGCCAATGGAAACCAGAACTGGCGAATCATGAAGATGTGGTCCCCGGGACGCGGCGACGGAATTGCTGCGGCTTACCGCGCGGGAGCGAAGATGCGCAATGCCGAGTTCGGCAGCTTCATAAGCATGGTGAGTACCGAACACCAGCATGTCGGGTACGGATCGGAAGACCATCTCTATAACGCCAAGGGCACCAGCCTCACCGAATTTGCTCGCCCGTTCATGAAAGACAACCCGAGCTTGGGAGTGTTGGGAGGCGCTGATCTGGGCGGCAATCACGCGCTGTTCATGTATTGGGAGGTTCAGAAAGGAAACGGCCCGCTTTATGAGAACAAGGCAGAAAACGGCTTCGTATTCTCATATCCCGGCCGCAATCTTGCCCCAGAGGTCGGGCGCGCCGACGATATATGGTACAGGCCAGTAGCCGAGAAGTTCTGGCATCGGCTGTATGAGAAGAAACAGCTGGCGTACCAGACGGACAGTCCGATGAAAGAGACCATACCAGGCTTGATAGGAGAGTTCGGGCCGGTGTATGTGGACCTTTCGATGGCAACCAGCCTGCCGGGGCTGTTTGCCGCAGGTGACATCTGCGCCTGTGGCGGATCCTACAACGGCGCAGTGCCGGCACCTCCGGGACGCAACCGGGGGACGGGCCTAGTGCATGCCTGGTTCACGGCAAGACTGGCGGGAGCGTCCGCTGCTCGGTTTGCAGGGTCTGCGGGCGAAGCGATGATTGACGACGGACAGGCGACGAAGCTGAAGGCCGAGATGTTCGCTCCGCTCGATCTAGAATTTGGCATGACTCCCGATGAAATGGTCTGGCGCATACAAAACGTGATGCAACCGATCAAGTATTCGGCGTGGAAGAACGAAGAGCGCTTGCATGAGGCGCTGGACATTGTGATGAAGCTGAAAGCAAAGATGCCAACCGTTGTGGCGAAGGACTACCACTATCTGTGCTCGGTGAACGAATGTCGCAGCATGCTGCTGGCGTCGGAGATGTTCTACCGCGCTTGCCTGGCGCGCAAGGAATCACGAGGCTGGTTCATCCGCGAGGATTATCCGAATCGCGATGACAAGAACATGCTGAAGTGGGTGTTGCTGCAACAAGAGGGCAACGAAATGGCGGTCAGCTACGAGGACGTCCCGATGGCTAGGTACAAGTATCAACCAGAAGGCTTTGTGGAGAATGCCAAGACCGAGGCCGCTTCAAGCCAGGGCTAGGAATGCCAGGAAGAATGGGCAGCAACGCAGCCATGCCGGGGAAATCAACGCAGGCGCAGGCGATAAGCAGTTTTGTCCAACTGCGCGAGCGCGCGCGGGCATTGGGCGCAAAGCGTGTGGCGATCGTTGTGGCGGATGACGAGGTCGCACTGAGCGCGGCGGAAGGGGCACGCAAGCTCGGCATCGCTCAACTTGTGTTGATCGGCAACGAGCGCAAGATTCGGGAAAAGGCAGAGCGGTTGAGCCTTGAAGCCCTGCTTGCAGAAGCAAGGATTGTTGAATCTGCAGAGCCCGCGGACACAGCGGTACGGATGGCGCGCGAAGGCGAGGTGGATATCCTGATGAAGGGACATCTCCGGACCGATGAATTGGTGAGCGCCGTTCTGCAAAAGGAAACCGGCTTGCGCACGGGCCGCGTCTTGAGCGACGTGCTTCTTTATGAAGACACGTTGTCGGGCCGGCGCAGGATGGTTGGCATTACCGACGGTGGACTGAACGTTATGCCCGATCTTGAGAAAAAGAGGGAAATTTTGCTGAACGCGGTCGAGGTCATGCGAAGCATCGGTGTTCGGCGTCCTAAGATGGCGATCATGAGTGCGACCGAAGCAGTCTCGAATTCGATGCAGTCCACCGTGGATGCCGAAGCGCTGGTGAAGATGTGCATGGCCGGCGAATTTGGCGATATTGATGTTTTTGGGCCAGTTGCGCTGGACTGTGCGCTGGTGAGAGCGGCGGCGGAAGCCAAAGGGATCAAGCATGAGGCGGCGGGATACGCCGACTGCCTTGTGGTTCCCAATATTGAGGCTGGAAACCTGCTAGGTAAGTCGGTGAAGTACATTGGCGGCTCACAATGCGCGCACGTGGTGGTGGGAGCAAAGGTGCCGGTCTTGATTCCGTCCCGAGTGGAGAGCGCGGATGACAAGGTGAATGCCATCGCGCTCGGGGTGATTTATGCCTCACGATAACGGTCACATCCTTGCCATCAATCCCGGATCAACCTCGACAAAATTCGGGGTCTATACCAGGGATGGCGCCGAACTTGTGCGAACCATCCGGCACAGCGAGGAAGAACTGGCTCAGTTCCACGGCCGCCCAGTTCTTTCTCAGCACAACTTCCGTGCGGCGCAAATCCGCTGTGAATTGGAGAAGGCAGGCTACGACGCTGGCGGCTTCGATGCGGTGGCTGGACGCGGCGGACTGCTGCCTCCGGTTCCTAGCGGTACATTTCTGGTTGATGCTGCGATGCTGGAAGAACTCCGACTGGCGCGAGAGGGAGAACACGCGTCGAACCTCGGAGGGATGCTCGCGCATTCGTTTGCTGAAGCGGCTGGAGTCAATGCCTACGTCGTTGATCCGGTGAGCGTGGACGAGTGGCAGCCTCTGGCGCGGATCTCCGGCTCGACCCTCATGCCACGGACACCTCTTTGCCATGCGTTGAACACCAAGGCTGTGACGAGGCGATTCGCACGGGAGGAGCATCGCGAATACACTTCGCTGCGGCTGATTGTGGCGCATATGGGCAGTGGAACCTGCGTCTCTGCCCATGAAAATGGACGGATGATTGACAATAACACGGGCGAGGACGGTCCTTTTGGAGTGGATCGCTCCGGCACGCTTCCCGTGCGGCCCCTCATCCGAGCCTGCTTCAGCGGGACCTACACGCAGCATCAACTTGAAGAACTTGTGTTCGGCAGCGGCGGAATCGTCGATTACCTGGGCACGCGGGATCTGATCGAAGTGGAACGGCGCATCGACGAGGGTGAGGCCAAAGCTGTGCTCGTGTTCAACGCGATGGTGTATCAGATTGCCAAGGAAGCGGGCGCAATGGCTGCAGTATTACGCGGCGAGGTCGACGCCATTCTGCTCACCGGTGGCATGGCGAAGTCGGCGAGGCTCGTTTCTCAACTGAGCGAATACCTGCGATGGATCGCGCCCATACGGGTATATCCAGGCGAGGATGAACTTCAATCGCTGGCGGACGGAGTGTTCCGGGTACTAAGCGGGGAAGAGCAAGTGCAGAGGCTGCAACGAAAATCACCGACGCTGGATGCCGTGGCGGGCTGAGTAAATATATTTGCACTGATGGTGGAATGGAGTCTGTGGTGGAAAACAAAATGACGCAACTACTAAGCGGTGACGAGGCAGTTGCCCTTGCAGCATTAGATGCTGGAATTACCTTGGGAACCGGCTATCCCGGCACACCGTCGACTGAAATCCTGGAAGAACTAGAACGGATTGGAGGGCACGCGCAGTGGGCTCCGAACGAGAAGGTTGCTCTTGAGGTAGGCATGGGCACGGCATTCGCTGGCGGGCGAACGATCGTCACGATGAAGCACGTGGGGCTCAACGTGGCGGCCGATCCGCTGTTCACGGTTGCGTATATGGATGTGCCGGGCGCGCTGGTGATCATTTCCGCCGACGATCCTGGCATGGCTTCGAGTCAGAATGAGCAGGACAATCGCAGATACGCCGTGGGAGCGGGCGTTGCCATGCTCGAGCCCTCAGATGCGCAGGAAGCATACGAGTTCACGATGCGCGCGATCGAGATTGCCGAGTGCTGGCATGTACCAGTGATGCTTCGAATGACTACCCGTGTCTGCCACTCCAAGACGCTGGTGAAGCGTGAAGGCGTTGCGGTCCCGCCAGCACGCACGCCCGAATACGTGCGCAATGTTGCCGGGCGAGTGATGATTCCGGCAAACGCCCGCCCGGCACACAGAAGATTGCGCGAAACGCTGGCGCAGATTGCGCAATGGAACGAGCGCTCCGGACCCACGCAAGCGATTGCGGGATCTCGGTCGTTGGGTATCGTTACTTCAGGAATTGCCTATCAGCATGTTCGCGAAGCTGCTCCCGAGGCAAGCGTGCTCAAACTCGGGATGACACATCCGCTGCCGATAGAATCCATTCGCAGCTTTGCAAACACTGTGGAGCGCTGCCTTGTGATCGAAGAGGGAGACCCGTATCTTTACGAAGCGATGCGCACCGCGGGGATTCAGGTCGAGGAGCAGCCCTCGATGTTCCGCTTCGGTGAACTGAACGTGACGCGGGTGCGGCGCATCCTCGACGGCGACTGCTCACCGGAAGCCAAACCTGTACCGGGAAAACCTCCGGCGCTGTGCCCGGGATGTCCTCACCGCACCATCTTCACAGCGCTTAAGAATCTGGAATGTATTGTCTGTGGCGATATTGGCTGCTATGGACTCGGAGCGCTTCCGCCGTTTGATGCCGTGGACATCTCCGTTTGCATGGGTGCATCGATCGGGCTGGGCCTGGGAATGCGGCATGCCCTTGCGGAGAATGACGCCAGCCGGGTGGTCAGCGTCATCGGCGACAGCACGTTCCTCCACAGCGGACTGACCGGCATCGCGGAGATGGTGTACAACCCTCCGGCGACAGGGCACGTGGTGCTTCTCCTGGACAACGGCACAACCGCGATGACTGGGATGCAGGAGCATCCCGGTACCGGAAGATCGCTGCAGCATCAGAAGACCGGGAAGGTGATAATCGAAGAAGTGATCAAGGCGATGGGAGTTAGTAACGTCCACATCACGGATGCGACGCGCGATCCGGCGGCCTTCGAGGAACTGGTGAAGAGCTGTTTGAAGAAGCCTGAACTATCGGTGATCATTAACCGCCGCATCTGTCTGCTTGCGGCAAAGTCCATCAAGGAATACGAGAAGTGCAATGAACAAAATAACTAATATCGTGGTCGCAGGATTAGGCGGGCAGGGTGTTCTGAAGGCTTCCGACATCATCGCGGAAGTGGCATTCGGCGCCGGGTTGGATGTGAAGAAAAGCGAGATTCACGGCATGAGCCAGCGCGGCGGGTCGGTGTCCAGCGATGTTCGTTTCGGCGAGCATGTGTTCAGTCCGATGGTACCGGACGGCGAGGCCGACTTTTTGGTTGTGCTTGCCGACGACCAGGTGGAAGTGAATGCGGCGGTGCTGAGCCGAACAGGGGTGTTAATTGAACTGTCCCAGGTGGACGAGAACAAACTGCGTAACAAGAAGAGCATAAACGTGGCGCTGCTGGGAGCGCTGAGCCTCCACCTCAAGTTCAGCGACGAAGAGTGGATTGCGGCCATCAAGCGCAATTTTCCAGAAACGCTTCATGCCGCGAACATTGAAGCTTTTTATGCGGGCAAGAACGAGATCGCAGCGACTTAGCGCCAAGATAGGGGAGGATTGAACCGTGAAATTGAAACAAGACGAAAAGTACTGGACTCATATTGATTGGGAACTGGACGCGGTTACGCCGCGAATGATCGACTGGTTCTGGAACAACATGGAAAAGGGCTTCGCGCTCTGGCATCCCATCGAGCACAAGGCCTTTTATTGGGCGATTCCGCCGCAGAACGGAAGAGCGCTCGGTGCTATCCACGTTGCCCCGCAGCGCTGGTCTGACGGTACGATGATCGAACCTCACATTCGCTACGAGGACGTCGCGACACTTCCGCAAGACGTTGCTGACCTCATTGTGTACGACCACTGCGTCATCGCTGCAGGAATTGCTCTCTTCAAGAAGGACTACAAGCCCGACAATCCAGTTGTGGCATATCGAGTTCACCAATGGGAGGGGACGGATTCCGGTGTGCGCGGGCGATCGTCTGCCGTGCCCATGCAGGCGGAGCCGCTGGAACTGGAACGCGGCGCGATCTGGGCCAAGCACGCAAACGAAGAGGTGAACTACTGGGGAGATTTTCTGCCAGAGCTATACCGCCTGTTTAGCGTAGTGAAGACCCCGGAGATGAATCCGTTTTCGCCATTCAATGTGGAAAGAGAAGGAACGAAGATTCACTACCTGGACCAAAAGAGGGTGTTGGCTGGGTGAGTCAGCCAGAAACTGGGGCTTCAATGAAGCGCTGCGATCTGGTCCGCACAGCGGCTATCGCGGCTGGCTCTATGCGCTGGCGATAAGGAGAGCAACATGTTCAAATTTACGTTAGCCAGCCGTCATATGGATGAAGGTACAAGAGAACGTTTTTTTTATGAATGGAGCATCCTGCATGTCTCGTTGATGCTGACCACGCCATCGGTGATGCAACTGTTCAAGCGCTATGTACAGCACTTTGACATTTCTGAGATTTCCGCAGAGATGCTGGTTTATCCACTCTCTCCAGAGCGTTGGGAGAGTTTTGCCGAGCACTGGGTGGAGGGATACCAGGATGTCATCGACTCCGTTCACAATCGGGATTACGTGGAGCGGATGCAGCCTCACCGCTTCAGTTCTCACCGCTTCATTACGTCGGTTTCGAACTTCGAAACTATTTACGAGCGCGATGATTTCCGCTCCGGCGGAGTAAAACTCATCCACTTTCTAAAGAAGGATCCTGCGATTACCCAGTGCGAGTTCAACGAGCGACTGCGCAGTGTCCGCGCCCCCAAACTGCGGGAAGGAGTTTGCAGTAGAGGTCTAGTGCGGAAGTATGTTCAGAACACTGCGATTGACATCAACCCTACGATCTTTAAGGGCTCACTTTTTGAGTATGGATCGATCGGGCTTTACGCTGGGATCGAGGAGTTCTGGTTTGACGACCTGGACGGAGTTGCGCTGTTACGCAAGGATCCGATGGCGTTGGAGTCGATACGGTCGAGCGAGCCAAGATTGATCGACGCCGGCGGGTCAGCCTCGATGGTAGTGAACGAGCGCGTGGTCTGGGACTTTGTGACGCCGGGCGAGCGGAGCCCGAGTCCTTCGATTTCGAACGCAGCGAGCCTCGAAGCTGCCATAGACCGCCAGGGCTACCAACCATGGGAGTTCAAGCCGCGTGTTCCAACAGCGAAGTAGGGATGCTTGAAGTTCGTGGTAAAAGCGAACGCGCTTCCCGCTTTTTCTCCTTCCCGATGGCGGCTGCGAGCCGATCTCGCCGCTGAACTTCAATGACCAAAAACCGAAAGTTGTACCAGAGGAAAATAGATTTATCGAGTTTTCCGTTGCCTCGTCTATATAAGGCGCGGCTTGCGTCGCACCTGGCGGAATGCGTCCGCTGGCATTGCCGCTGGCGGCAAGCGTAGGAGCTAACGCGCAAGCTGCGCATATACCCTACTTCGGTATAATTTCGATGGCCCTTCGGGTAAACTGACAGGCGTGTTACGGCACAAGGAGCACGGTTTGCCTGGAAATAACACGGGAGTATCCCGGTCCTCTCCTATCCAACATGTGGGGTGGCTTTCCCGTCCGCAGCTTATAGTTTTGATCTGGGTGGCAGTTGCTATTGCGGTGGTTGTGATGGCCCATGCCGCCCCTATTGGACAGGATGCAGGAGTTTACTGGAAGGCCATTCAATCTCTTCGCAGTGGTTCCGATCCTTATGCCGAGAGCATTGCGGCGCTGCATGCCTATCACGACCAGTTAGCCCTTAACGCAACGTCACATCTGCCCTATACTTATGCCTACCCCTACGTTTACTCTCCTGTGACGCTGCCCTTGCTGCGGCTGCTGGAAGTATTTCCGGGCTGGTTCCTTGGAGCGATTTACGCGGCAGCGGTGGCAACGGGAGCCCTGCTCCAGCTCTGGGCCGGATTCCAGATGGCGGACGAAGACGAACGCCGTTGGCTGGCGCTGGTGCTGCCGGTTATTCTTTTTTTTCCTGGACTGATCATCAACCGCGTGATTCTGGCCGGCAACGTGGCTTACATTCTTTATGGGGTGATTCTCGCCGCCGCTGTCCCCGGCTGGAAGCGCAACAGATGGTTCTGGTATTACATCACTTTACTGGTTGCCTCGATTTTCAAAGTGCCATATCTCATGCTACTCGCATTCCCGGTTCTGGTGGGCCGGCGCCAGTGGATTCCGTCCTGCGTTACCACAGGCATGGGAGCATTGATCTTTGCCGCGCAGTCGCGGCTCTGGCCGGACATGTTCCACGAATGGGTTTTGACCCTCCGTCTCTTATTTGACTGGCAGCAGGATAGCGGGTACGCTCCGGCGGGCATGCTGGGCAGAACTCTTTGGAGCTATGGGCTGCCTTATTCTCCCATAACCCCAATTCTGCATGTTGTCTTTGCCTGCGTGCTTGGAATCGTTCTCCTGCTTTTTGCGCGTTGCGTGTGCGAATGGAATCTTCCGCAAGAGACCTGGATTCCCGTGGCACTGGTGGGTACCCTCCTTCTTAACCCGCGCCTCATGAAGTATGATCTGGCCGCCATCACTGTTCCGATGCTGCTTATCGGCTGGCGAACACTGCGGCTTGCGCTGGATCGCTCCTCAGGCGGAAGGCCAACAGGCAGAGAGACCGGAAGAGGGCCGAAAAGTTCTGATCAGATGGCGATTATTGTTGGCACGGGATGTTTGCTGATCCTCAACGCGATCACGGTCATAGCACCACGGTGGAGCGACGTGCCCGTGAAGTTTGCGGTCTTGCTTGTGATCTTCGCGATGGGTGTCTGGTCATTGGAACGCCTGTGCGTCGAGCTTCGACCTCAGAACTAATTCAGAGGATTTCGCATGGCGCGGGTTAAAGGAATTCAGCGCACGCCGTTTCTTGGTGATGCGACGTGGGCGAAGGGCGAAAACTAGATTGATATCGGTTTTTGCAGTGCCATTGTTCTCGCTTGTGGAGTGGCTCTCGCTATAGCGCCCCGATCTGTTTAGATTAGAGCTTTGTGCTTGATTGACGTCTGGCGCGGCGAACATTGGCTAGAGCAGCGAGCAAATGCGTCGGATGGAGATGGGAACGCTACCTCTGAGAAGTTTGTTGGCGGATTTGAGTTTAGCGCGCAGGGGAACGTACGCCCTCCGCTAGAGAGAAGCACAGCTCGGCATGACAATGTCCACTCCAGCCGATTCAGCATTTCATGGCCTTAAGCGCCGATTAGCCGGCAAGCAAGGTTATGCACTGCTGGACCAGGCCATGGTCAGCGGAACCAATTTTCTGACCGGGGTGGTTCTCGCGCGCAGCATCGGTTTGCGAGGCTTCGGTGTTTTCACGCTTGCCTGGACGGCAGTGCTATTTCTGTATTCCACCCAGATCTCGCTGATCGTTTCGCCCATGATGAGCATTGGGCCCAAACAGTTGGACGATGAAGAGGCGAGCTACTACGGATGCGTGCTGATGCATGGCGTCATTTTTGCTATCGTCGGATCTGCCCTGTTGTTCCTGTTTATGCTCTGCAGTGCGTGGCTCATGCCTCGCTGGGGAGTGCGTCCGCTGGCATTGCCGACAGCGGCAGCCGCCGGCACCTATCTCACGCAGGACCTCGTGCGGCGCTATTTCTACTGCACATGGCGCGGCGGTGCAGTGCTAGTCAATGACGCTGTCAGCTATCTGGGGCAGTTCGTATTCTTGCTTCTGGCGTGGCGATATGCACATCCAGACTGCGAGCTGGTTCTCTGGATCATGGCCATTACTTCCTTTGCGGCCACGCTGCTCGGCATTGTGATGCTGGGGCCGGTCAGCGTCAACGCTGGCAAGCTGAAGCGGGTGGCGGCACGCCACTGGATATCATCGAAGTGGCTGCTTGGCTCGAACCTGCTGCAGTGGGCAGCGGGAAACGTGTTCTTTGTCGCTGCGCCCCTTTACCTCGGAGTTGCGGTCGTCGGCGGTTTGCGTGCCTCGCAGAGCCTGCTCAACGTGGCTAACGTATGGTTCCAGAGCCTGGAGAACGTGATTCCCTCCGAGGCCGCGCGCCGTCTGCATGGCGGGGGACTGGGCGCGATGCTGCGGTATCTGCGGGTGGTTGCGGTTCGCTGGGGCGGAGCTACTCTGGTTTTGGTGATTGTGGTCAGCATCTTTGCCAGCCCTTTGATGGGTTTCGTTTACGGCAGCGCATTTCAGGGTTACGGATATGTGATGCGGTGGATGGCCTGTGCCTGCATCGCTACCATGTTCACGGTCTTTCCCATGGCAGGTTTACGTGCGATCGAAAAGACCAAACCGATATTTTATGCCAATATTGTTTCCGCGGTGCTTGGATTTGCGTTGGCGGTGCCTCTGGTCAATGCCTTTGGACTGCGCGGAGCGGTTGGCGGAATTCTCCTCGGCCGTATCGCAGTGCTGGTGGTGATCGAGGTTTCCTTCAGAATGGGAGTGGCAGCCCTTCGAGCAGAACAGCCGGATGCCGTCGAACTGGAGTAGCCCTGCCCGTTCTGGTTTATGCACTTGATCCGTCGGAGCAGACTCTGGCGGGGAGCGAAGAGGGCGTTCTTTGGAAGCAAAGCAGCTGGGCCGAGGAGGGCCTCCAGCATGCACGTCATCCACATCGGGGAGCTGAACTTCGCGCTGCCAACCGGCAGCGGTATGGCGGTGTGGAGTCTGGTCACGGGACTGAGGAGTTTAGGTTGCGAGATTGAGGTACTCCGGCCATATGGGAAGGTTAGCGACGGCGAGCGGCAGCGCTTTCTCGAAGCTGGAATCGGCATCAGTCTGCTGAGTAGCAGCAAGCGCGAAGCGTTGCTGGCTGCCTTTGCGCATGGCCGACGCATCGTTGAAATGCGGCCAGACCTCGTGCATTTTCATTCCGGATTTTTGCCGCTTCATCCGCTCATTGCCAATGCGCTCCGCCGCCATGGCATTCCCTATCTTGTAACTCCCCATGGAGCCTTTCATCCCGAGGTGCTGCGCCGCGGCCCGTGGAAAAAGTCCGCATACCTGCACCTGCTGGAGCGACGCTACCTATACCACGCGGCGGCCGTAGTGGCGCTCACCGAGGCCGAAAAGCTCGATGTGGCAGCCATCGTTCCCGGCCAGCGGATTGACGTGATTCCAAATGCTATTGACTCGGATTCGCTTGCTCTGTGTAATCTGGCCAGGCAAGCTCGGCGGATCCGTCAAGGCGGCGCAATGCAAGCGATGTTTCTCGGACGTTACGATGTGTGGACCAAGGGACTTGATTTTCTCTGCGAGCTGGTCGGAAGGTTACGCGAGCGCGGCTTGAACATGGAATTGTCGCTCTATGGAACGCAAGACCCAAAGCCGGAGCGGCAGCGAGAGTTTCAAGAACTGGCAAGTCGGCTGCTGCCCTACATGCGAATCAATAATGCGGTGTACGGTGAGGACAAGGCCGCGGTGCTGGCTGCATGCGACGTGTATTTTCAGACCTCACGCTATGAGGCCTTTGGCATTTCGGTGGTCGAAGCCATGGCGGTGGGCGTGCCGGTCGTCATCACCGACACCATGCATTTTAGCTCGGATGTTCAACAGGCCGACGCAGGATTCGTGATCCCATTTGACCTGGAGCGGGCGACAACCATTCTGCTGGATGCGCTTGCGGAGCCGAACGCGCTGCTGCAAAAGGGAGAGCACGGGCGCCAATATGTGATGCAGAACTTTACCTCGGAGAGTGTCGCCGCGCGCACCCTCGAGGTTTATCAGGATGCCCTGATGGCAAAGAAGAATGTTCCTGCCGCAAGGCCAGGCTCGGTTTCACGCGCATGAGGGACGAATCGCTCGGACGAAGCCGCATTTCCGGCTCACGGATGGAGTCGGTGCTGCCGTTGCTTACGGGCAGCGCGAAGGTTCGAGTGGTTGAGCATTACGAGCTTCCGAAGGTAGCATCGTCTCTCGCGGACTCCGATGCCCTTGCCTTGCTGGATGGATCGTCTCGTGACGCTTCCATGCTCAAAGAGCTTAGGTTCCCGCACGTGCGCGCATACCATGTGTGTCCCAGCGTGGCGCAGACGCGTTGGATATTTCCCGCAGGTCCGGCTGGACGCCGCGCGCTCGATGAGTACGTAGCGCAGCGGATTGGGGGCAAGCTGCTAAAGCTGTTTGCCCGAGCCGGCTTATGGTGCGAACGGAACACCCTGCTGGTTGCTACCCGAATGCTGCCGGTATTAGAACAGGAACTCACCGCCCTTTTGCATCAACCCGTGCAACTGGCGTTTTCGCTGGGCACGCCCGGCACCTACAGCAAAACGACGGTTACGATTTTGAATCATGAAAATCAGGTGATCGCGTTCGCCAAGGCGGCCAACTCACCGAACGCGTACGTCGCCACGCTGCACGAGGAAGAGATTCTGACCTGCCTCGCGAGATACGCGACTCTGCGCTCGCATATTCCCGAGGTGAAGGCAAGTGTCCGTCTGGCCGGAGTGCAGGCGTTAGTGACTTCCGCCGGACCCAACACGCCTTCGGCTAAGATATTCGGTGAGGGCCACAAACGCTTCTTGCGCGTACTGGCGGAATGCACCGGGCAGCCGCTGCGCTTTGAGGCTTCCAGAATGTGGCAGAACATGCAGGAGGCCTTTGCACGCGTGGAAGCCAACTTGACTCCGCGCTGGCGTACGAGGTTACAGGAGGCGCTACAGTTGCTTGGCTGCGAATTTGCAGGCGAGGCTACTCCCATGGGTTTGGCACATCGCGATTTCGTGCCGTGGAACATCCGCACGCTTCCTGACGGCAGCCTATACGTATTCGACTGGGAATTTGCGCAGATGCAGTACACTCCGTTGTACGATCTCTATCACTTCGAGCTGATGTCAAGCCATCATCTGCGTCGGCGTCGCTTGGATACGGCGAACGCATTGCGCCTGTTACTAGAAGCGGAACGCGAAACGCCGGACGCCCGCCTGTTTTTCCTGGCGTACCTGGCCGACGTCAGTTTGTTTTACTTTGACGCCCTGCGTCTGGGCGGCGGTCCCGAGTCTGGGATTCTGCAGGATTGTGCGCAGCTGCTGGACGACAGACAACGGTGGCTTGCAGGGGCGCGCAGGCCGTGAGCAGTTGAGCGGGGTTTACTACTTGAAGGACGAGAACACGAGCGCGATGCAGGATGTCGGAGGTTCTCCAGTAATGGCCAACGGTGCAATGCCTGAAATCTCGGTGGTGGTTCCTTCATTCAATCAGGCAGTCTTCCTTGAGCGCACCTTGCGCAGCATATTGGATCAGCAGTATCCCAACCTCGAACTCATCGTCATCGACGGCGGCTCGCAGGACAAGTCGGTTGAGGTTATCCGCAAGTACGAGCAGCATATTTCTTATTGGGTCAGTGAGCCGGATGGCGGCCAGACGCTCGGCCTTATCAAAGGCTTCAAGCGGGCGACCGGCGAAATCCAGTGCTGGCTGAACAGTGACGATCTTTTCTGGGGAAGCTGTCTTTTTGAGGTCGCAGAGCAGTTCAGCAAGTGGCCTGAAGTGGATGCCATCTACGGAGACACCATTTGGATCGATGAGCAGGACCGGCATCTTCGCGTTCATCGGGAGATTGGCTTCAGTCGCTTCCTCTGGCTTTACACCTACAACTATGTGCCAGGTATGTCGCTGTTCTGGCGCAAGAAGATCTATGACCGCGTCGGCGGCCTGGACGGGAAGTTCAATCTTTCCATGGACGCCGATCTGATCATTCGCTTTGCCGAAGCAGGGACTTTCAAGCATGTACGCCGCACATGGTCGTGCTGCCGCTTCTACCCGGAGCAGAAGATGCGGCGGTTGCAGAGTGCTGCCGTCGAAGAGGACCAGCGCATCCGGCACCGCTATATTGGCGGCGAAGCATTGTGGGTGACCTCAATCAAGAAGCGCGTAGCCCTGGCCGTTCGCATTCTCTGGAAGGCGGGCACCTTCTGTTACGGACTTCGCTACAAGCGCCGGCTGGAGGGCTGATGAGAATCCTTCTCTCCGCGTATGCGTGTGAACCAGACAAAGGTTCTGAGCCATGGGTTGGCTGGAACTGGGCGGTGCAGTTGGCCGAGCGCGGCCATGAGGTGGTGGTCATCACCCGCACAAACAATTGCCAGAGCATAGAACGGGAGATGGCTGCGCGTCCTCGTCCGAGCTTGCGCTTCAGCTATTACGACCTGCCGTCGTGGCTTCGCTCTTTCAAGAAGGGACGCCGTGGAATTCATCTTTATTATTTGCTCTGGCAGTTTGGCGCATACCTGGCTGCCAGGCATCTGGTGCGCGAAGGACGCTTCGACGTCGTCCACCATGTCACGTTTGTAAGCGTGCGCCAGCCCAGCTTCATGGGATGGCTGGGCATCCCGTTTGTCTTCGGTCCGGTTGGCGGCGGCGAGCATACCCCGCCTTTGCTGAAGACAATGTTCTCGCGAAAAAACAGGATCACGGAGGCGCTTCGAGAGCTCGTCAACAGTTGCGTGCGCTTTGATCCATTGATGTGGCAAACGTTTGCCAGCGCGCAAGCCATCTATGTGACCTCTGGGCAATCTCTGGAACTCATTCCCCGGCGCTTCCGCGGCAAGACCCGTGTCCACCTGGCGATTGGCATTTCGGAGACCGACATACCCGCATCAACTCTTCCAGATCTTCCAGACAAGGAGAGAGTAAAAAAAATCCTTTTTTGTGGAAAATTGATCCACTGGAAAGGACCCGAACTGGCCGTGCGGGCCTTCGCGCGCGTTGCATCCCGGCTGCCTGGCGCTACGCTGACGTTCGTCGGCGGCGGAGCTGAGCAGCAAAGGCTACAGAGGCTCGCGAGAGATTTTGGCGTCTCTGATCGCATCGAGTGGAGAGCGGGCGTGACACGCAGCGATATGCTCAGCCTCTACGGCGATTTCGGGCTCTTTCTCTACCCGAGCCTGCACGACTCCGGAGGCATGGTAGTGCTGGAGGCTCTGGCTTGCGGCCTGCCGGTCGTCTGCCTTCAGCTCGGCGGTCCGGGCTTGATCGTGGATAAATCCTGCGGCATCGCCGTTGATGTGCAATCGAAGAACGTGGAGCAGGTTGTCTCTGACCTCGAATCAGCTCTATTCCGGCTGGCCGTATCGGGAGAATCCAGGAAGGCTCTGGCGCAAGGCGCGGTCTCTCGATCGCGGAGATTTTCTTGGGAGCAATTGGTCTCCGACGTGTGCTCGCAACCGCCATATTCCTCCCGTGAGACAACGAGCGGTCGTGCGTCCGACCGGTCCAAGTTGGTAATCTGACGGCGGGCTCCGGCAGGTTGGCGCCTTTGCCTCGCAGCAGGCAAACAGGAGTTTCGATGCGAGTTCTGATTCTGCACAATCGCTACCAACTCCGCGGCGGCGAAGACTCGGTGGTGGAGGAGGAGTCAAACCTGCTTCGCTCGCACGGCGTCGAGATCGAACAGCTCATCGTCGACAACGAATCCATTCACGGTTTTCTGCAGAAGAGCATCACGGCCTTCAATTCGCTGTACTCATGGCCTGCCCGCCGTATCGTGGAAGCTCGGCTCGCCAGATTCCAGCCAACCGTTATGCATGCACACAATTTTTTTCCCCGGCTTTCTCCGTCCGTTTATGACGCGGCTGCTCACGCGCGTGTTCCGGTCGTGCAGACGATCCACAATTTCCGCGTCGTCTGCGCCAATGGCCTTTTGTTTCGCGAGGGCCACGTGTGCGAGGAGTGCCTGGGACGTGCCTTTGGCTGGCCTGCGGTCGTTCATGCCTGTTACCGGGAAAGCAGGGCCGGCTCAGCGGTCGTTTCTCTGATGAATGCTATGCACCGCGGGTTGGGAACGTGGCAGAACAAGGTAACGCGCTACATTGTGCTGACGGAATTCATACGCGAACTCATGGTATCCCGAGGTGTCCTTCCGGCGCGTCGCGTTGTGATAAAGCCGAACGCCGCTGCCGATTTCGGCACGGGGGCAGGAAGTGGAGGCTACGCATTGTACGTCGGTCGCCTTTCGCCGGAAAAAGGCGTACGCACCGTGCTTGACGCCTGGAAAGAAAACTCCCCAGCGGTGCCGCTCAAAATTGCAGGCGATGGAGCAATGCGGCCGGAGGTGGAAGCAGTCTCCGGTGGAAACAATATCGAATACCTCGGGCAGGTATCCAAAGAACGCGTCGGCCAACTGATGCGCAATGCACTTGTGCTGATCATTCCCTCGTTGTGTTATGAGGGGCTACCGGTCGTCGTCCCAGAGGCGTTCTCTGCATCGCTTCCTATCATTGCCAGTAACCTGGGTTCGCTTGGAACGCTCATCGCTCCGGGCGAGACCGGAGTGCTAGTACCTCCCGGAGATGCGGTTTCTCTGCGCACGGCCGTCAAAAACTTATCCGAATCGCCGGCGCTGCTCTCGCAGATGCGGGTTCGCACCCGCCAGGTTTACGAGCAGCTTTATCGTCCTGAGTCCAATTTGAAGCTTCTGCTGGGAATCTACGAAGACGCCATCTCAGCCCTTCGCTGATTGCGCCGCGCGAATTATCCCCCAGGGGCACATAACAAGCAGGGCCGGGAGATCGTCCCGGCCCGTGGTCCTGCAACAATGTAGCGGCTGTGTTTAGTTTTGCGACTTGTGTTCCGGATTGTACTTCACCCCAAACCATCCGCTCATGTCGTACTGCGGAGCCCGGCTCCCCGTCAACAAAGGAAGCACGATCCGCTCCGATTGCACGCCCAACTCTACTTCCAGGGTGCGCTTCAGCAGAATGTTGGACGAGGTGCGGAAGCTGTTCTGTGTTCCCCCACCTTTCATATACTGGGGGCTGAGGTAATGATTCAGGTAGCCTACTTGCACTTTGCTGCGTGGCGAAATCCAATAGCTGCTCCACGCCTGCCAGCTAACTCCGGCCCTTCCCACCACGGCATCGCCTATCAGTAAGCCCTTATTGGTGTAACCGTCCCGATAGTCGCCTTTCCAATAATTGAAGTAATTTGGCAGTGACGGGTTTTCGGAAGCTGTGTACGCTCCTTCTACACGCAGATCGAGTTTTGCCAGCGCTCCTGGAAACTGTGCAATGTACAAGCCAGGATGAAATGCCGAGCGTGTCGGCGCAGCCAGCGGCGAGGGATCGTCGTCGCAGTAGCCATCACTATACAGCGTCACCGGAATCTTCGGCAGCTTCCATGAAAAATCCACTCCGCCCTGCCGGTCGCCCGGATTGTTCTGAGGTTGAGCTGTGTAGTTATTGTCGCCAACGCTGAAGTAGCTCTTCCAGAGGCGGTTGAAGCTGAACGGGTAATTCACGCCCAGAAAGACCACAGTGCGCGTAAAACCAAACTCCACGCTTTTGAATGGCTGCAAGGAAATCTTCTCACCGTGTATCCAGACCTGCGGTTCGTATGTGTGCCCCTGCAGCTTTCCGTAGAACATGTCCAGGCGCACTTTGCCGAGGATGGGAATCTTGTAAGGAACGTCGTTGGTCAACCGCGCCATCCAGATCGGTTCAATGTTGTTGCTGTAGTGCATGGCGCCGCCCGTTGCCGGCCCCCACCACAGGCTCTGCTTGCCCAGCGTGCCCGTAAAGTGGCTGAACGAGACGCCCACGTAGGTATCCAGCAGGCGAGGATTATTGACCTCAGGCCCGCCCTGGGACAACTCTGTGGTGCTTGACAACTCGCGGTCGATGGCAGCGAGCTCTGCAATCGTTGCCGGCGAAGGCGAGCGCAGTGATGCGCCGTGCTGATACTCGCCACGGACATATATCAGGCCAGCCCGCTCCTGCACGTAGCCTGATGCGCCCGAGATCGCGTTGAAGCCCTGTCCGTAGGGCCGTCCAAAATCGTTCACGATGGTCTGCCCGAAGTGATAGCTGTCGCGCAGCGGAGTGCCCCCAATCTGCGTGCTGCGCACATAGGTGGATTCCAGTGCCATGCGCTCCACATCGCTATTCAACTCAGGAGTAAACTCGCGCTCCAGCGCCTCCTGCAGTTTTGCGGCTTCCCCTTTTTGCTCCCGCTCCCGTGCGCGCTCCAGGAGCCGGGCAAACTGTGCCCGCGTCCAAGGGCGCATTCCCATCACCTCGGTGCTTGCGCCTGTCAGTGCCGCTAGCCGCTCAGTCGCCGGATAGACCCAGCTATCCACAGGCACATACACCGATCCAGCATGTGCCATGGCAGAGACCGAGAGTGCCGTCAATAGCAAGAAACTTGAAATCAGAGTTATGGCACAACGAAGAAGTGATTTACCTATCGGCGTTCGATTCAGGCTCATGCTTCGCTCTTCCCTCATCTGGCTAAAATACGGATAACTTGTTTGACGCCAGCACAGGAGACACACTGCGGATGGCGGAGCAGCCGCAGCAACTCGGCGCAAAGGGACAGCACGACTCCGCGATGCCGAAAAAAATGATCGCACAATCCTAACACGGCCATTGCCGGTCCGCACCCGCTAGAGCGGAACCAGAGTTGTTATATCCATAGTTGTGGGGGTGAGTAGAATTGAGTTGGCTATCTCCGCGACGGCGAACGAATGGCACAGGCTTATTCCGATGATTTGCGCTGCAAGCTGTTGGAATCCTATGAGGTAGGCGAGGGCAGTCTGCGCGAGTTGGCGCAACAGTTCCGGGTCAGTTTCGGGTACAGCAAGAAGATTCGTCGGCAACAACTGCTGACCGGGCAGAAAGAGCGGCCTGCGCAGTTGCGTCACGGTCCGGTGAGCCGGATCGATTCCGCCGCCCAGGAGAAGCTGCGCGGCTGGCTCCGCCTGCAGCCGGACTTGACCGAGGTGGAGTTGCGCGACCGGCTCGGCGAGGCCGGGGTTTGCGTCTGCAAAAGCCGGATTGGGCAGGTCTTGCGGGCGATGGGATTGCGGCGTAAAAAAAATCCCTCCACGCCGCCGAGCGCGACACGGAAGCCAACCGCAAGCGGCGCGAAGAATTCCTCGCTGCCATCGCCACAATCCCGCCGGAAAGGTTGATTTTCCTCGACGAAAGCGGAGTGACCACGCAGATGACGCGGCAGTGGGGACGAGCGCCGAAGGGCGAGCGCATTGCCGAAGCCGCGCCGCAAGGCCACTGGAACGTGCTGACCACGCTGGGTGCCATGAGTCTGCGCGGCATCGTCGCCGCCATGACCATCGAAGCAGCCACCGATGCCGACGTCTTTGCCGCCTATATCGAACAGGTGTTATGTCCGAAACTGCGGCCCGGCGACGTGGTCATCCTGGACAATCTGTCGGCCCACAAGGTTCAAGGAATCGAAGCGTCGATTACCGTCTGCGGCGCACGGCTGATCTATCTTCCGCCCTACTCGCCGGACCTTAACCCAATCGAAAAAGCATGGTCCAAGTTCAAGCAGTTCTTACGAACCGCCAAAGCTCGCACCGCCGAAGCTCTGGACCAAGCCGTCACCGAGGCCCTAAAAACGATCACCGCCGACAACGCAGCCGCCTGGTTCCGCCACTGCGGATACGGGACACATTAATCATGGTTTCGCTCTAGCCGTGTTGATTACAACCAATCCGGTTGCGGGTGTAAGTATCGGAACGGAAAAACGGTTGGGACTTTGAGTGCTATGAACGCCGGTCGGCGGTAGCTCGTGACCCGCATCACAGAACCGCAATTACCCCCCGATTGCGGCGGATATGTATGGCCAGCTAATCCTTGGTACGAATGTCTGCTGCGTCGATCGTCTTGAAGCAAAACCGAAGGCAGTGGAAACAGAGACGAACTCATCGGCACCCCCGCGCAACCACGCGAAAATGACGATACCGAGATTCCTTTGGATATTATTGATTTGCTTGGTGGCGGCGCGTGGACTCGAACCACGGACCTACGGATTATGAGACCGTCGCTCTAACCGGCTGAGCTACGCCGCCACGGGCAGTCTGCCGGGAGGGCCTGCTGGTGCAGGCAGGCAGACATCATGCGGCCAGAATGCGACCGACAACACTGATTCTATTGGGCCGCTGATGCACTGTCAAACCGTTCAACGGGAGCATCTCGCAGCCTCCTCAGAAGCTGCGGATGCTCCAGCTGAGGTTGACCGTATGCGTCCTTGGCCTGTCGCCGGGGATCGATAGGGCGCGAGTGCAGCGGAATGGAAAGCAGCGAGGAGGGAGACGCGCGAAAACGTGCATGTTCGCGCTGAGCGGGCTCAATTCCTGGCATGCTGGCCGCTGCGCAATGTTTCCACGAAAAGCATGACAATTGCGCCCAGCAGGAGCAGGTGCAGAGCGCCACCAAAGCAGTTCCCGGCCAGCACTCCAGCCGTCCACCCGGCCAGCAGGATTACAAAAAATGTCCAGGTCAAGTCAGGCCTTCCCTAATTTCCTCTCTGGATTGATGCTGTCTTTTGCGTTGCTGGTTGGCTGCCGATTCCTCGGCAATCACACGCTGTTCTGTTCCGTGGCCTTCCGTCATGCGAATGCAAGGAGTCAGGCGCCCGCTCTCCGCAACGTGTTCCAGTGCTGCTCTCCCCACATCAGCGCGTTGGCGATCTCCGGTCCTTCACTGCCTGCCGCGTAGTTTGGAAATTGCGGTTTTGGCAGCTGCGCCCAAGCTTGTTCAATTGGCGTTATGATGCGCCATTCCGCTTCCACTTCATCGCCGCGAGTGAATAGCGTTGCATCGCCCATCATCACATCCAGCAGCAGCGTCTCATAGGCTGCCGGCGTATGCGTTCCAAAGGCATCGCGATAGCTGAAATCAGCTTTCACGGTGATGCCGTTCATGCCCAGTCCCGGCCGCTTTGCGCCAAATGAAATCGCGATGCCTTCATCGGGCTGAATCCGGATGGTGATCACGTTCGGCTCGGGCTGCCGGTTTTGCGGACTTCCGAACAGAGCTTCAGGCGTGGGCTTGAAGTGAACGCGGATCTCCGTCATCTGCGCTGCCAGCCGCTTGCCGGTGCGAACATAAAAAGGCACCCCGGACCAGCGCCAGTTGTCTACTCGAAACTCCACAGCTACATATGTTTCAGATAACGAATCTTCGGCCACGCCGGGCTCCTGTCGATAACCGCGCACCAGATTTCCCTCCAGAACTCCCGGCCCGTACTGTCCGCGCACAGTGCGCCGCGTCACCTCTTCCAGGGTCATCGGGCGGATTGCCTTCAGCACCTGCACCTTCTGTTCACGCACCGCGTCGGCATCCAGGCTGAAGGGCGGCTCCATCGCGGTCAATGAGAGCAGTTGAAGGAGATGGTTGGCCACCATGTCGCGCAGGGCTCCTGTCTCTTCATAAAACTTCGCCCGGTTCTCCACGCCCATTGGTTCAGCGGCCGTGATCTCGACGTAATCGATGAAGTTGCGATTCCACAGCGGCTCGAAGAGTGAATTTCCAAAGCGGAACATCAGTATGTTCTGCACCGTCTCTTTGCCGAGATAGTGGTCGATGCGATAGACCGAGCCCTCTTCAAACACTCCCAGCACAGTCTTATTGAGTGTCCGCGCGGTTTCCAGATCGCGTCCGAATGGCTTCTCCACCACGATGCGCGACCACCCGTTTTCATTGTGATTCAGCCCCGCTTCGCCCAGCCTGGCAATCACCTTGGGCGCAATCGATGCGGGCACCGATAGATAGAACAGGTGATTGCCGCTGGCTCCGCCCGCGCGCATACTCTCCAGTTTGTTCGCCAACTCCGCATAGGTTTCCGCTGCATCGAGGTCGCCGGAGAGGTAGCTCAGCTTGCTCGAAAACTTCTGCCAGTTTGCCTCGCTGAACGTGCGCGCATCATTGGACATTTCAACCGACTGACGCATCGTGGTGCGGAATTCGTCATCGCTCATCGCGGGCAACCCCACCCCAACAATATCGAAGCAGTGCTCGGTGCAGCCCATCGAAGTCAGATCAAAAATCGCGGGCAATAGCTTGCGTCGCGTCAGGTCGCCTGATCCGCCGAAGATAATCAGCGCGCAGGGCTCAGCCGTGGGTAGCGGCTGTACTTCAGTACGCGCGGTAGGAGTGGCGGGAATTACTGTGCTCATGTTTGTGGTTTGTCCTGTGATGTCAACGCCGCTGCTTACCTACGCCGCGAGCCCCCATGGGCGGCGGCAATACACAGAGAGATTCACTTGATTGATGCTCTGGACAGGCCTCAAGCCGCAACAATTCGGCGCAGCCCTTGGGCCGCGCCGCTTGTTTTATGCCTTTTCCACTGCCTGCGGCAGGCGCCTGAGCCTGGCCAATACGTCCAGAGCCCCAGCTCTACCCGCACCACCAGTCTTCTTCAGGCATGTGCGACTTCAGACATGTGCGACCTCGTGCCGGCGCCGTTCGATAACCGCAAGCAGGTTGTTATAGGAGTCCGAGAAGCTCTTGACGCCCGCCACCGTCAACTCATCGGTCACGGTCGTCATGTCGATTCCGATTTTCTTCAGGTTGCCGAGCAATTCGTGCGCATCTTTCAGATTGTCCGTGATTGTAACCACCGCCTTGCCGTGCTCGCGGAAAGCGTCATAGGTTACCGGAGGCATCGTGTTTACAGTGTGTGCGCCTATCAGGGTGTCGATATAGAGCACATCGGAGTACTTCGGGTTCTTGGTACCCGTCGACGCCCACAAGGGACGCTGAACCCGTGCGCCGGCTTCTGCCAACTTCTGCCAGCGTGCTCCGCTGAACAACTGCTGGAACTTCTCATAAGCCAGCTTTGCATTCGCGATGGCGGCCTTTCCCATGAGTGCCGCCGCTTCCGGATGTCCCGACTTGGCGATCTCTTCCAGCTTCTTGTCCACCGCCGTGTCAATCCGGCTGACGAAAAAGCTGGCCACGGATGCAGCGCGGTTCACCGCGCCGCCTTTGGCAACGCGCCTTTCCAAGCCCTTCAGGTACGCCTCGACTACTCGCGCGTAAACTTCCACCGAGAAGATCAGTGTCACGTTCACACTGATGCCTTCCGAGATCAGTTCTTCAAAGGCGGGCAGTCCCTCGGGAGTTGCCGGGACTTTAATCATCACGTTGGGCCGGCCCAGGGTTGCGTGCAGGCGCTTAGCCTCCTTCACCGTGCCTGCCGTGTCCTGCGCAAGCAGCGGGGAGACTTCGATGCTTACAAATCCGTCTTCTCCCTTCGTGTTCTCATACACGGGCCGGAAGACGTCAGCTGCGCTCGCGATGTCTCCCACCACCAGAGCATCGTAAATTTCATCAAGCCCAGCGCCTTTGCCAACTAATGCGCGCAGCGCGTCTTCGTAATCCCCGCTGCCGGAAATTGCCTTCTCGAAGATGGTCGGGTTCGAGGTCAGCCCCCGGAGCCCGTCTTCCTCGATCATTCTTTTCAGGGTGCCCTGGGAAACCAGTGAACGCGTCATCTGGTCGTACCACGGGCTTTGTCCCAACTTGCTCAACTGCGCTAAAGGATTACTGGCCATTGCTCATCTCCTCGGTGTTTCAATTCCGCAGAACTTTGATTCCATGGCAGCGATCTTCTCCACCCGCCGCCGATGCCGTGGCTCGCCGCTAAACCGGGCTGACAGAAAGGCCCGCACCAGTTCCTGCGCCAATGCTTCGCCAATCACTCGCGCTCCCAGACAGAGCACGTTCATCTCGTCGTGTTCCACACCCTGGTGCGCTGAATAGGTGTCATGACAAAGCGCGGCACGGATGCCTCGCACCTTGTTCGCCGCCACCGATGCTCCCACGCCGCTGCCGCAGACCAGGATACCCCGGTCGGCCCGTCCATCCGCCAGCGCCGCTGCAAGGTCGGCGGCGCGGTCCGGATAGTCGTCCGGCGTAACCGCATCGTGCGTTCCCAGATCCAGGGCTTCGTGCCCCAGCCTGCGTACTTCGTCCAATACGGGCGTCAGCAGCAGCGATCCCGCGTGGTCTGCCGCAATTGCAACCTTCATCTATCCCTTTCCCGAAGCTCTCACCGCTGCAATTGTCTCTCTGGCGTGCTCCACAACGTTTTCCGTGGTAAAGCCGAAGCGCTTGAATACTTCCTTGGCAGGACCTGAGGCGCCGAACTGCGTCTGTCCCACAACTCTTCCTTCCAGCCCCACGTATCGCTCCCAGCCGATCGGAGTCCCTGCTTCCACGGCAACACGAGCCCGAACGGCGCAGGGAAGCACGCTCTCCTTATATTCGGCGCTCTGCTCTTCAAACAACTCCCAGCAGGGCATGCTCACCACGCGCGCCTTCACTCCGGCGCTCGCCAGCTTCTCCTGGGCCTCCAGCGCAAGTTGCAACTCGCTTCCCGTGCCGATCAGGATCACATCCGGCGCGTCCGGCACGTCGCTGAAGACGTATGCGCCCTTGCGCAGACCTTCGGCTCCGGCATACTTGCATCGGTCGAATGTCGGTACCGCCTGCCGCGTCAACGCCAAAGCCGTCGGGTGCTTCGTGCTCTCGATCGCAACCTTCCATGCCACCGCGGTTTCGTTCGCATCCGCCGGACGGATCAAGCGCATGTGGGGCATCAGGCGCAGCGACATGATCTGTTCGACCGGTTCGTGCGTCGGGCCGTCTTCGCCCACCGCAATCGAGTCATGGGTGAAGACGTAGGTCACAGGCAACTCCATGATCGCAGCCAGCCGCAGCGCTCCGCGCATGTAATCGCTAAATACCATGAAGGTTCCGCCGAAGGCTCTCAGACCGCTGGCTGCGAGCCCGTTCAGGACTCCGCCCATCCCCATCTCCCGCACGCCAAAGCGCAGAACGCGCCCCAGGTAATTGCCGCTCTCAAAGCTCGTCTCACCGTCGATCTTCGTCTTGTTGGAGCTTTCAAGGTCGGCCGAACCGCCCAACAGCCAGGGGAGCTTCTTCGCAATCGAGTTCATCACCTTGTTGCCCGCCTCGCGCGTGGCAATGCCCTTGGCGTCGGCAGGGAAGACCGGAACATCCGCGTCCCAACCATCCGGCAGTTTGCCGGACATAATCGCCTCCCATTGCTCTGCCAGTTCGGGAGTCTTCTTTGCCCAGAGCTCGTATCGCGCCTGCCACTCCGCTTCCAGCTTCTTACCACGCCCCGCGGCTTCGCCCAGATGTTCGCCCACTTCTTTGGGAATCAGAAACTGCGCATCCTCCGGCCAGCCGTAGAAGCGCTTGGTGGCTTTCACTTCCTCCACCCCGAGCGGTTCTCCGTGGGCCGCGCTCTTGTCCTGCTTGTTCGGCGATCCGTATCCGATATGGGAATGCACGATGATCAGCGTGGGGCGCCCGGTCTCGGCTTGCGCCTGGCGGATCGCAGCTTCCACGGCCTGCAGATCGCTTGCGTCTTCCACGGTCAGCACGTTCCAGTGGTAGCCCTTGAAGCGTAATTCCACGTCATCGCTATAGGCAAGCGAGGTCGGCCCGTCCAAGCTGACGTGGTTCGAGTCGTAAAGCCAAATCAGGTTGGAGAGCTTCAGATGGCCTGCCAGCGCCGCCGCCTCATGTGAAATTCCCTCCATCATGTCGCCGTCTGAACAGATCGAATACACACGGTAATCGACTACCTGCTCCTCGGCTTGATTGAAGTGAGCCGCCAGCCAGCGCTCGGCAATGGCCATGCCTACCGAGTTTGCTATCCCCTGTCCCAGCGGTCCAGTCGTCGTTTCTACACCGGGCGTGATGTTGTATTCCGGATGCCCAGGACATTTCGAGCCAAGCTGGCGGAATTTCTCGATCTCCGAGAGCGGCAGGTCATAACCGGTCAGGTGCAGCATCGAATAGAGCAGCATGGAGGCGTGACCGGCGGAGAGCACAAACCGGTCCCGATTCGGCCAGTGCGGATTTACTGGGTTGTATCGCAGAATGCGGTCCCACAGTACATACGCCACTGGAGCCAGCCCCATCGGGGCTCCCGGATGCCCGCTGTTTGCCTTCTGAACCGCGTCGATGGAGAGCGTGCGGATGGTGTTTACGCAAAGTTGATCTAGCGCCGATGACCTTGTGATCCCAAGCTGTTGTACATTCGCCGACATTTAGTTTGAATTGCCTTTCTGCCCCGGCGTGCGCCGGTTGCTGCACCGAACTTTCATGAATTCCGGGTGGATACCCGGACTCGCACCTAACAATAATGCAGTGCGCCACTGTGCCAAGTCGAGCCATACTTCAATTTTCGGCGTTCCCATGCCCGTTTCACCAGTTTCAGATGCTCCGGAGGCCGGATGAGAACCAAAGCTGGTGTCTCCGCGCTCCAATCCTGAACGAATTCGGGGTGTCTGGAAAAATCAGGCAGAACTTACCTCTGGTGCATGCCTCGCCAATTTTCTCCTTTGCCGCCAGCAAGGCCCTGATTGTGGTTAGGGAAAAATGATTTTCACCCTTGCTATCTCTAGAGCGTCTAAAACAAAGCGGCGCCGGGCCGCAGCGGCCTTTTCACTTCCGCCGTATAATGGATATAGGTCTGGCCGGCGTTCAAAGGATCCATGTCAAAAAGCGTAAAAACATCACTTCTCCTGTTGTCGTTCCTCATTCTTGCCTTCGCGGTAGTTGGCGCGGTCGGCGTCAAAGCAGGCAACGGCAATGACGGCGCATATCGCCAAATGAGCGTTTACAGCGAAGTCCTTTCGCGCATTCGGACTGACTATGTTGAAGATCCGAACATCCCCGAGGTTAGCAATGGAGCCCTGCACGGGTTAATCGAAGCGCTTGATTCCGACTCCAGTTACCTGAGCCCGGATGAGTACAAGCTCTATAAGCAGTTCGGGCAGTCCGCGGCGGGCATCGGCGCCGCCGTCTCCAAGCGTTTCGGCTATGGCAACGTGATCTCGGTTATGCCGGGAGGCCCGGCCGACAAAGCTGGCCTTCTCGACGGCGACATCATCGAGGCTCTGAACGAAAAGAGCACCCGCGAGATGTCCGTGGCCGAATTCAGCGGATTGCTCGGAGGTCCGGTTGGCTCGATCGTCAATCTTAGCGTCGTGCGCCCGAGCAAAGCTCAGCCGCAGAAGATCTCCATTACTCGCGAGGTGGTGAAGTACCCGCCGGTCTCCACGAAGATGCTGGACGGACAGATCGGTTACATTCGCGCCGAAGGCTTCCCCAAAGGCCGCGGCCAGGAGATCGCTTCGCGTATCCGCGAGCTTCAGAAGAACGGCGCAAAAAAGCTAGTTCTCGATCTTCGTAACTCCGGCGATGGCGATATTGCGGAGGGGATTTCGACCGCCAACTTGTTTCTGAATCACGGGCAGATCGCTTATGTGGAAGGACAGAAATATCCACGGCAGAACTTTGCGGCCGATCCTGCGAAGGCGATTTCCAGTCTGCCGCTGGTGGTGATCGTGAACAAATCCACGGCTGGAGCTGCTGAAATCGTCGCAGCTGCGGTTTTGGATAACGCGCGAGGCGACGTTCTTGGCGACAAGACGTTCGGCAACGGCTCGATCCAGAAGACGATCGATCTTCGAGACGGCGGTGCGCTGATCCTCTCGATCGCCAAGTACTACACCCCGGCCGGCAAGGCGATTCAAGATGCGTCCATTACTCCCAATGTGCTGGTAGCTGACAAGGCCGACGACTTCATCGCACCGGAGGATTCAGGAGTCACCCCGGATGAAGACGAGAAGATCGAGCCCCAAAAGAATCAGCCAGACGAACAGCTTCGCCGTGCCATTGAACAACTCACCAAGCAGGAGCAGAAGGTCGCCACGGCTGCATAGAGCACTCAGTACGTATACTCTCAGCCCCAGCCGTAACAGGCGGTTGGGGCTTTTGCTTTCCCAACTCGATGCAGCTATGGGCCCAAAGAACAAAGGCCGCGGAATTTACTCCGCGGCCTTGCATAGCACTCCGGACTACTTTTTCTTGCTCTTCTTTCCCTTTTTATCCTTCTTTACAGGCTTTTTGGGGGCCTTCTGCTTGTCGGCCTTCTTGGCAAGTTTCTTGTCCTTCTTCACTGCTTTGAGCGCCTTCTTGACCGCCTTCTTGGTTGCCTTCTTGGCGGGCTTTGTTTCCTTTTTTGCAGCCTTCTTGGCCACGTTCTTCACAGCAGCTTTCTTGGCGGCTTTCTTGGCTGGCTTCTTCGCAACGGGCTTCATCGGCTCGGGCTTCTTTGCAACGACCTTCACAGCAGGTTTCTTTGCTGCCTTCTTGACCGGCTTCTTTGCCGGTTCCTTTGCCGGGAAAGCCGGAGCTGATGGCGCTTCGCTCGCTTCTTCGTCGCGCTGAGCGCGGCTTGCAGAAGGAGCTACCGCTTCGTCTTCAGAATGTCCCAGTTCCCGTTCTTCCGCTTCTTCCTCTTCGTCTTCCAGTTCTTCTTCCTCTTCGTCGTCAATTACATCATCAAATGCTTCGTTATCGCCGAATTCATCATCACTGCCGCGACCATAAAGAGTTTCGTCGAACGTCATGTCTCCTCCTGGAATCTTTTGCCACTCCGCGCCCGCGGACTGCTGAGCACAGGTACAACACGACTGCTGCCGCTTCTTTGGCCAACGCATGCACGGTGCTTGCACATCATGCATGCCTCTGCACCCGAACACAATAACTCAGCCTCGTGTGCGATGCAATGGAATGAATTGCTCCGAACGCCAAACGCGCATCTATTTTTCCGGAAATTCAGTCTTGCCGCTGGTGCTTCTTGCTTCGGTGGGCCGCTGCCGTTGGGGAACTGGCCGCTCTCGGGCTCCTTGCGGCCGGGGCAATGGCGGCGTCTTTGGCGCTACCCTTTCCCTTGCCGCTATGCTTCGCAGGCGGGCGAGCACTCTGTTCCGACTTGTTCATGGCCGTAGCCGCGTGGACCCGTCGGCCTGCGGTGGCTACCCGTGTTCGCTTCATAGCGGCTCCGGCGCTGGGCTGGAAGATTGTCAGCGATTCTCCTGAACGCAGGGCGTTGCCTTTCAGGCGATTCCATTGCCGAATTTTCTCCGCGGGAACTCCGAAATCATCGGCCACCGATAGAACCGTATCTCCTTTGTGCACCGTATAATGCGCAGGATGCAGGCTATAGCTGAGGGTGGCGGGGCGGTTTCCCGCAGCCTTGGATGGGGCAACCGGAATAATCAGCTTGCTGTCGTCTTTCAACGCCCCGTCTTCCAGGTTGTTGGCTTCGGCGATGGCGGTAGCAGTGGTGTGGTAGCGGCGCGCAATTTCGCCCAGCGTCTCTCCCCTTTCAACCCGATGGTATCGCCAGTAAACCCGCATCTCCTCTGGAATTGCCTCGACCGCTCTCGTAAACTTTTCTGCGATTCCTCTGGGCAGATGGAGGTCAAAATCCATATCCTTCGGGGTGGTCATGCGCAGCAGGCTTGGGTTTAACTCCTGCAGCACCGCCGTGGATGAGTCGGTACACTCGGCGACGAGGCGCAGATCGATTGGATAGCGAATGCGCACTGTGTCGAATACAAGCGGTGAGTCGAGCAAGAGATGGTCAAGCCCATACTGGGTAGGATTTTTCGCCATGATCGTCATGGCCAGAATGATTGGCACATAATTGCGTGTCTCGCCGGGCAGCACATTGCGCCGGTAGAGTTCCCAGAAGTCGGCGTAACCGGTGCGCTGCACGGCGCGCTGCACCGTGCCGGGTCCGGAATTGTAGGCCGCCATCGCCAAGTACCAGTCACCGAACTGATTGAAGAGATCCTTGAGCAGGCGGGCGGCGGCGCGCGTAGCCTTCTCCGGGTCCTGCCGTTCGTCTACCCACCAGTTGTGCTGCAGCCCTGCATGCACGCCGTCCCAAGGCATGAACTGCCACATCCCTCGCGCACCCATGCGCGACAATGCCAGCGGCTGGAAGCCGGATTCCGCCTGAGCCAGGAACATCAGATCCTGCGGCACGCCTTCCTCGCGGAAGATTCGCGAGATCATATCGCTGTAGCGTCCGCGCCGGATCAATGCGCGCTCGATGGTTCCGTGTCCGCGGGTGGAAAAGTAATTGATGTAGCTGACCACCGGATCGGTCAACATGAGCGGAAGATCGCTGTGGGTGTTCGCCAACTCGGCTTGCGCCTTTGCTTTGATCGATGGATCGACCGGGAAAGTAATGTTGTTGGCCTCATCGATAGGCGCGGGCTCGGCGCGTTGCTCGGTGAATCCATCGCCGGCTTTCAGCGCCTGCATCTCCAACTCGTGCGTTGCCTCCACGATTTTGTCGAACTCGCCCTGCAAGCGCTCGTCGCTTTGTACCTCGACCGGTCCACGGAGCAGAAGATTGAAGGCGGCGTCGAAGTTGTCTCTGGCTGCCTCCATGTGTCCGGCGGCGTAGTTGGCCTGACCGCGGACGTACTCGGCTTCGGCGCGCGCGATCAATTGCTCGACGGTCTCGATGACGGGCTGTGGCGCAGGCTCGTGCTGCGCGGGTTGCGGTGTGGGCTCGGCGGCGGGCGGTGGAAAAGGCAGAGCCGGTGCGGTGGCCTCCGGCGCGGGCAAGGTGGACGCCACGTCCTTCGAGGTCTCGCAGGAGGCGAGGAGCAGGCAAGAGAGCAACAGCAGCGGGAGGATTGTGCGATCGATAAAACTCATCAGTCTTTGCGGAGCTTTGGCGGCTGCGGCGTGCTTCGCAATCACCGGAAACCGCGCTTTCTCAAATCTACGAACGATTCACCGATAGGTCAATCGTTGGAAGGGCTATAGTTACTCTTTCGGCAATAGTTGCGCGAGGTCAGAACCATATACTACCATCTAACCTGCACCGCTTGATCTATTGACCCTGCGGATAATGGCTGGCGAGTGCCTGCTCAATATCTTTGACTAGGTCGGTCACACCTTCGATACCAACGGAGAGACGAATGGTGGCAGGCGAGACCCCCAGGAGTCTCAATTCGCGACGGGGAGCATTCGAGTGCGACGAGAGCACGGGATACGAGACGGTGGATTCAACGCCGCCCAAGCTGGTGGCGAGATACCACAACTTGAGCGCGTCGATGAAACGCTCAGCCGCCGGGCCTGCACCACGAATGTCAAAAGAGACGATTGCTCCAAAATCACTCATCTGCGCGGCAGCGAGTTGGTGCGAGGGCGAATCAGACAGTCCGGGATAAAAGACACGCAAGATGCGCTCATGTCCGACGAGATACTTTGCAATGATGGCTGCGTTGCGGCAGGCACGCTCGATGCGGATATCCAGGGTTTTCAGGCCGCGCAACAACAGGTATGCGACTCCGGGATCAGAGCATGCGCCGGAGAGAATCATAGTATTGCGAATGGGTTTGGCCCAGCGGGTTGAGGCGATGATGGCACCGGCCGTGAGGTCGCTGTGTCCGCCGAGGTACTTGGTGGCCGAATGGACGACGATGTCAGCGCCAAGGGCGAGCGGCTTCTGAAGGATGGGAGTTGCGAAAGTGTTGTCCACCACGACTGGTATTTTGCGCCGATGAGCGCGGGCGGAGAGCGCCGCGATGTCAGCACAGCGCAGAGTTGGGTTGGTAGGGGTCTCCAGGAAGAGCATTCGCGTCCTGGGGGTGAAGCAGGCGTCGATGTTGTGCAATTCGGCGAATGGAACGAAACGGGTGGCTATTCCGCAGCGGCCCAGCAGGCTGGAAAACAGTTTTCTGGTTCCGCCATAGATGTCCAGCATGGAGACGATTTCGTCTCCGCTCTTGCAAAGGGTCAAAGCCGTAGCGAGTTCCGCGGCGAGGCCGCTGGCGGTCAAGATGCAGTCTTCACCCTGTTCCAGCGCGGCGATCTTTTCTTCGGCGGCGCGCAGGGTTGGATTTCCGTAACGGGTGTAGAGGAAAACGCCGGGGTCACCGGCGGCGTAGCGGCGCAGTTGCTCCGTGTTGCGGAGAGCGAAGACCGCGGTCTGCTGGATCTCGGTGGTTAGGGGCGCATTGCGACCGTGGCGGTCTTCACCGGCGTGAACGGAGAGAGTAGCGTCGGATTGGGGAGGACGTTTGCTCATGCCCGAATTGAGATGTATCCAGTCATTCAGAAGTATTCCGGACCGGAACCGGCTCTAAGAAAAAAAAGGACAGATTCATGCTGCCCAGAGACGATTCTCCGCTGAGACACACAGGCGGGAGAATCATACTCTTTGGGCAGGGCACAGCGGAGATAGCGCCGCGTTCCAGAGCAGTTCCTGTATTGGTGTGTCCTGCCCGTCCCACCTTAGCCGCGCAAGAACGGCGCGGCGAAGGTGGGGCACCCGCACTAGCGCTGCGCTCGAATGGCATCGAGGCATTGTCCGAAGAGGTCGATGAGATGCTTGGCGTAGTCTTCGGCGCGCGAAACGGTGCCGCCCTGGAAACCCGCGCCCGGGGTTCCGGTACGTCCAAAGCCGGTAGTTGTGGCGATGAATTTCATCATCTCGAGGGCGATTTCCTCATCGCGCCGCAGAGGAGGGGTGGCAGGAATGGGAGTGGCTGGCGTGTCGCTCACGGGAATTCTCCGGGGCTGATTTAGAACGGCATCTCACCGCCTGATCAAAAGGCGGCGAGAAGCCGATGATAACAGATATACGGATATGAAGAAGAGGCGCGAAAAATTGTGGAGCCGTACCGGGAGCGGATCAGAGTGTCCGCTCCCGGCACGGCTATCGTGCCTGACAGATGGAAGCCTGGCAGTTGGAAGGGACGTGAGCCGCGATGCGCACGGAGACTGGCGGCTTCCTGGGGGGAAGGAGTGCCGCGGGCTGAGTGGAATCGGGCTGGTTATCCCCATCCTGGCCGGAGGCAAAGACGGGGCGAAGCAAGCCGACCTCGAGGAGGACGGCGGAGAGGGAGTCAAGGGCGGCGGCGTAGCGGCGCTCGGCGCGCTGCACGGTGATGCCAAGACGGAGTGCGGCTTCAGGGATGCTGTAGTCGAGCAGGATCACGCCGGCGATGATCTCCAGAGATTGACGTTCGATACGCTCGAAGACGCGCTCGATGTCATGGACGAAGATCACGGCATCCTCGAAGGTATTGAGTTTGTAGGAGCTGACGCGGGCGCGGAAGCAGAGGCCGCCGAGGATGCTCGGCAAGCGTCCGATGTCTACCGCGGTGCGGAAGTAGCGGCGCAACAGGGCGCGGGTATAAGGGCGATAAGCGCTCAAGTTATCGGATACGGCGTGGCATCTACGCCCGCCGGATACAAGGCGCAAAGCGGAGTTAACGGAGCGATCCGTCATGCCTGCACCTCCGCCCGAAGCCGAGTCCAGAATTGGAGAAAGGAAACTGGACGATCGAGGAGAAGCGAAGCTTCCGCTTTTGCGCAGGGCGCGCAGTGTATGTGCGCGCTGCCCGAACGGCGAAGCCATATGTTTCCGCAGCGTTCGCAATATTTCAGTTCGACATGGTTCAATTTCGATAATTCATTTTTCAGTTTCATTACTTCTTGCCCCCTGCAAGAAAAAAATACCCCGTCACCGGCAGAGGGTGAAGATTGCAGGAGTTGGACTCGGTGCAAGGGTCACGGCAATGCCGGCGACAGGGCTCGATTGGTTTGCGATGACCTGTCGGTTATGAAATTGATCCGGCGCGTCCTCATCGTGGATTTGCCGTTTACCGATTTGAAGCCTGTTTCTGTTCGAGAGCGGAATCAGGTCAACCTGCGGTCGTCCTTACGCGTGAAATAACCTTCTTCGTAACCTGATTTGAGAATTGTTCCGTTCTGAACGACGACGCTAATACGTCCGGTGAAATGTATCTCCCGGAGAAGGAGTGAGACTGCCGGCGCAAGTAATTGGGAAGCGCGAACCTTGCGGCGAAACTCGACGAATGTGGTTTCGCTTGAAGCATTGCTTTCCTGCTCCATGACTTGCTCCTAGTTTGATTGCTGAGTGATCGGGTGAATCATTGAATAACGGGAAACAGGAAGTCAACGAAATATTTCTCAGAGTTATTACTTAAGTTTCTTGATATTTCTTACAGCTATATCTCAAAGAAGCTCCGCGGGGCAGCACGATGTTGATTTCAGACTTACATAACCGTCTGCGGGCTCTGGTGCGCGAGCGCATCGATGGCGGGCTGACAGGGACGGAGCTAGCGAAGCTTGCCGGATTTCAGCAGGCGCATGTTTCCAATTTTCTGAACCAGCGCAGGGGATTGAGCATTGAAGCGATGGACCGGATCATGGAAGTTCTGAAGGTGGAAGTCCGCGACCTGGTGCCGAAGGAACGGAGAGGGGTGCATGCGGCGGCCGTGGATGAGGCGGAGTTTGAATCGATTCCGGTCGTAGGGCCCGGAGTGTTGTTGCAGAAGGATTTTGATTCCGGCGAGATTATCGAGTATCTGCATTTCAAGAAGAGCTTTCTGCGGCGGATTCGTCCGGAGATGGCGAAGCAGCGACGAAGCTGGCAGCGCTTTGCACTGATCAAGGCGGATAAGGACTCTGGTGGGGCGATGCGTCCGAGATTGCTGCCGGGCGCGATGCTGCTGATCGACCGGCACTACAACTCGCTGCGCAGCTACCGGCGGATTGAGCCGAATCTCTACGTGGTGAAGAACGGGAATGCATTTCTGGTGCGGTACGTTGAGGTGCAGGGAGATCAGCTTACGCTTCGTCCGGAGAATCAGAAGTATGCGCTGGGATATGTGCGGCTGGGCGAGGGCGGGACATTTGTGGATTGCGTGGTTGGGCGGGTGGCGCACGTCTCGATTGAGACGTAATGCGGGCGGAATGGGCCGGCGGATTTTTGTTGTCAAGAGCGGAAATATTCAAATCAGAGAGCAAGTAGTTGATATCAAATCAAATAGAGTTTATGTCCCAGGTGAGGGGATAAGGGGGTGAAGTTGATATCCTGAAGATAAGAGGCAGGGAGAGAGGTGGCGGTGGCATCGAAGAAGAAGGTGAAGGAAGTGGCGAAGAAGAATGGAGCCGGCAAAGACGATGCGGGCGAGGATCGGGCAACGCCGAAGCCGACAAGGGCAGTGAAGGCGAAGAAAAAGGCAGCGCCGAGGAATGGAGCCGGCAAGAGCAAGGCAAAGCGCGCCGCTGAAAAGCGCGAGAAGGCGCGGGGTTGCGGGACGGCGAGGAAGAAAGAAGCGGCTGGGACGGGCGAGCAGGAGTTGGATCCGTTCGAGGCTGCGAAGCGAAGGGTGGAGGGGTCGGTTTCCGAGATTGTGGAAGCGATGGTGGTGCGGGCGAAGCGGGGAAGCTGCACTCATGCCAAGACGCTGCTGGAGATGACCGGCGCGAAGCATATGTTCGACGGCGAAGCGGAGGGTCGGGAGAGCGGCGAGCCCTGGGCGAAGCTGGTACTGGAACGATTGGACGAAGCGGATTCCGACGGCGAGCGGGAGAAGCCGGGGTTGCGAGAGGAATCAGAGAAAGTTGCGGTTGTGGAATAGTGCGGTGAAGTGCGAATACCGGGCGGAAAGCCGGAATCGAACGGGGCGAACGCTGGCATGGACATGACGTGGGTGACGGACCGGATAGCGGTGGGCGGCGGAATCTGGGTGGAAGAGAAAATGGCCGAGGTGGTGCGGGCCGGAGTAACGCACGTCATCGACATGCAGATGGAGTTCGACGACACGGAGCTGGGCGAAAGCGCTGGAGTGAAGGTGCTTTGGAATCCGGTGGACGACGATTTTGAGCCGAAGCCGCGGGAGATTTTTGAGCGAGGAGTAAGATTTGCGATGGGGGCGCTGGAAGATCCGCAGGCGAAGCTGTTTGTACACTGCGCGGCGGGAGTACATCGGGCTCCGATGATGGCGCTGGCAGTGCTGTGCGCGACGGGGTACTCGCTGGAGCAGGCGAAGCGTTTGATCCAGACCAAGCGGTACGTTGTGGACTTTGCCGAGGTTTATGTGCGCAGCGTGGAGCGCTTCCTTGCGGGGTACGCGGGAGCTGGAGGCAGAGCGGGAATGAGCCGAAAGGACGGCGACAGAAGAGCATGAAAACTAGAACAGAGGAAAGTTCGAGCCGCCTGATCAGGCGGCTCATGATTTTTGTGTGGGTGGCGCTTCTTATAGGTGCGGCGGGAGCGAAAGCGGTGACCACAGAGACGCTGGTGCTGGACACCCTGTACCGCGCGGATGGAAGCGTTGCGCAGGGGACGATCACGATCCGTTGGGACGACTTTGTCACGAGCGCAGGACAGGCTGTGGCCGCCGGCCAGAAGACTTGGGCGACGGACAAGAACGGAGGAATCTCCATACCTCTGATTCCGAATACCGGATCGACCCCCTCGGGAAGCTACTACAGAGCTGTCATCAAGAAAGACGATGGGACGACGAAAGAACAGATATGGGTTGTTCCGGCGGTGACGACGACGACGCTGGCGGCGGTCTGGGCGAAGGTTGTTCCGCAGGCGGTGGCGGCGCAGTCTGCGAGCCGCGACTACGTGGACACAGAGCTGGCCGAAGTTGTGCATCTGGCAGGAACGGAGACGATTGAGGGGGCGAAGACTTTTGTGCCTTCTCCGCAGGTACCGGCGCCGACGGCGGCAGGCGGCGCGGCGAATAAGGGCTACGTGGACCAGGCGATTTCCGGGCTGGCGACGGTGGCTTCGACGGGAAACTATAACGATCTGCTGAACAAACCGGCGTCGGCGAATCTGGCATCGCCGGGAGCGATCGGCTCGATCACGCCGGGGCCGGTGAACGCAACGGCTTATGCGGTGAACGGAGCGCCACTGGCAAGCGGTAACCTGAGCGACGGCGCATTGCTGGCAAGAACCAGCACGACGATCAACGGCTATCCAATCTCGTCGAACGTAACTTTGTCGGCTTCCAATCTGACGATGGGAGCGCTGCCAAACGGCACGACGGCCACGACGCAGGCGGCAAACGACGACTCGACGAGGTTGGCGACGACACAGTTTGTGGTTTCCGCACTGGCCACGGCCCCCGCGATCGGCAGCACGTCGCCGGGCCCGGTGAACGCAACGGCATACGCGGTGAATGGAGCGCCGCTGGCAAGCGGTAACCTGAGCGACGCGACGACACTGGCGCGGAACAACGCGGTCAACACGTTCACGGCTGGTCAGAGTATGCCATCCCTTATTATCTCCGGGCTGGGAACCGGGACAAGCCCGGTGTGTCCGAATGGAACAGGGGGAGCACTGACGACTGCGGGTTGCAGCGGCGGCGGGAGTTCGTTTAACCCAGCTAATCCAGGAGCCATTGGCGCGACAACGCCAAGCACGGGAAACTTTACGGCGCTCACGGCTCAGAATGTGATTCCCTCTGCGACTCCGGTGATCGACCTCCGCGCCTATGGCGGCGATCCCACGATGACTACGGATAGCTCGACGGCGGTCTACAACGCTGCGGTAGCGTCATGCGCTGCGTACAGCAGCCTCAATGTGACGGTGCCGATCTATGTTTCGCCGGGAAAATACCTCATCAACAACGTGAACCTGACCGGGCTGAGTTGCGTTCCGATGTTCTATGGGCTGGATGACAACTCGACATGGTTCTACTACAACGGCAACACTTCGGCGGGCTACAACGCGAACGGCGTGCCGGAGTCGCTGATTCAGTTTGGCTCGGCGGGCTTTGGCGGCTTTGAAGGCATCGGCTTCAACGGGGTCAATCAGACGACCGGCGCGATGGCGACGCATCTGCTGTGGCTGACGCAGGGCGTGGATAACGGCTTCCGCATTGCGCACTCGCGCTTCTCTCAGGCGGTGCTTGATGGAGTGCATGAGCAGCCGTTGATTTACAGCGGCAATGCCACATTCACGGCCAGCAGCACGACGGTGAGCGTGCCGAGTTGCAGCACCGCTGGATTGTCGAATGGACAGACGGTGTGGCTCTATGGCGTGGGATCGGCGGGTGTGGCGGGTCAGGATTTAAGTACAACAATTTCCAGCACGGCGAACTGCGCCAGTGCGAACACGATCACAGTAGCCAACGCTCCGAATGCGACGATCACGGGAACGGGAATCATTGCGGCGGGATCGAGCCTGGGATTTGTCAACTGGCACATGGATCACATTCGCTTTGACGGCATCGGGCGCTCTCCGGTCTACATCACGGGTTCGAGCGGGGATGAAAACAGACCGTTCACGATGCGGGACTTCACGGTTTCAACCGTGGCCCCGACCAGCGGGTTGGCGAATACCTGGCTGGTTGCGGCGGGATTGTTTGACGGCACACACTGGGGCGGCGCGGTGGTTACGGTCAACAACGGACTTGGCACGACGATTGCGCTGACGGGCGGACGGGTTGAGTTGAGCTCGCCACAGATCGTCATCGGCAACTTGGACAATGGGGCGCTGGTCAATTCGCTGAATGAAGTGAGCGGCGGTGCGCTAGTAGTTTTGAACAATGTGGTGGGATACTCATCTCCATTGGATGAACCTATTGTCGCCAGCGCCAGCGGCAAGGCGCAGCTTGTGATGGGGCAGGGGTCGGCTTTTGTAGCCAATGGCGCGATCAAGAATGTGGCCACGCAAGCGTTCTACGGTGACAAGTACGCCGCGCAATCGACGGCCTACAACTGGGGCAACGCGCAGACGGCGGCGATTGCGATTGGCGCTCGCGGGCAGGTTCCGCAGCAGATCGACTCGGTGATTGATCCTAATTCGAGCGCGAGCTATCGGAGATTCTCGGCGAATGACATTGTAGGGCATCCGGCGTCGGAGGCGATCTCAGGCGGCTACTCGGGCGGCAAGGCTGGGCCGTTCCGCTATGTTTCGGCTACGGGTGATATCAACGGCACGATTACCAAGAGCGGGCGCTGCCAAGGGGCGGCTGCGAACCTGACCACCAACGCCACAATCAACGGCACCACGACGGTTTCCATTCCGTCAATCTCGACGCTTTGGATTCAGCCGGGAGACAACATCACGATTGTCAACGGCAACGGGAGCGGGATCAATCTGGATACGCAGATTGTGTCGGTCAACTACACGGCGAACACGATGGTGGTTGCGAACGCTCCGTCAGCGAGTGGAAGTGGATACACGATTCAAAACCAGGCTTGTACCTTCCATGAATTTGCGGGAGCGCAGACGGGAACGGCGGCTCCGACGACGGGCTGGTGGTTTGCCAACGAGAAGGTGTGGAACACGAACACGGCCTCCGGGCAGCCGATTTATTGGGTCAATACGGCAAGCGGGAATCCGGGGACATGGGTGGCGGGGCCGACCTACGGAACGACCACTGGGCTATCGCTTGATGCTAACGGCACTCCGGTAACTCCGGTTGCCAATGTGATTAACATCGCGCCGGGGCTGAATACCACGGTGACGAGCAGCGGCAATAACATCACGATTGCAAGCACGGGCGCAGGGAGCGGGGTGGCCTACGGGTATTGCACGGGCGTAGCTGGCCCATCAAGCACATACTCACTCTATGGTCTTGGGGCTGGTGCCAACACAACCTGTAGCTCCGGAGCGGCGACAGTAGCGGGCGTGTTGATGACTACAGCAGGCACGGCGAGCAACCTGAGCGTGGTGTGTGGCACAGGCGGGGTGAACTCATCGAGCGGCGTGTTTACCATTTATGATGCGCCTGACAATAACGGCACGCTGGTGACGACTCCAGTTACCGTGACCTATGGCACATCGGCAAGCAACTCGCTGGTGCAGGATTTGACTGATACCTACACCTATGCCAAAGGCGACAGGTTGCTGGTGAAATACACGACGCAGGCGAGTGAGACGCTAGGGAACTGCACGGTGAGTTTCAACTATTCGCAGGCTGGAACGTCGGGGAGCGCGGTTACAAGCGTTACGGCATCCACGCCTCTGGCTTCGAGCGGCGGATTGACGCCGAACATCACGATTCAACAGGCGAGCGGAGCGCAGGCGGGGTATCTGGCTTCGACGGACTGGACTACCTTCAACAATAAACAGGCGGCAATTGGTTACACGCCGGCGGACATTGGAAGCTGTACGGCCGGGCAGTACGAAACGGGAGATACCGCGAGCGGGCCGACGTGCGCCCAGGTTTCGGCGGCTAACCTGACAGGGACGCTGCCTCATGCGCAGTTGCCGGCGTTGGTGAGTGGCGACATTCCGAACAACGTGGCAAATACAAGCGGTACGGCGGCGAATGTGACCGGGACGGTTGCGATTGCTAACGGCGGCACGGGGCAGACGACGCAGCAGGCGGCGATCAACGCGCTGACGGGAACGCAGGCGGCGGGGACGTATCTGCGCAGCAATGGGACGAATGCATCGCTCTCCGCGCTTCAGTTGAGCGATACGGCGGCGGTGAACTCGGCGGCAACAGGCTTCTTCCTTTCGGATGGGCGGTTGGGGATAACTAGCGTTAGCGCAAGCAATGTGTCTGTAGCTGTTGCAAACAATGTCTATGTTTGCCCGTTTGTAATGCCGCTCACCTTCACCATCGGACACGCTGCTATCAACGTAAATGCAGGCGCAACAGGGGCCAGCGAAAACATCGGGATTTATTCGATGGCGGGAAACAAGCTGGTGGATACCGGGGCCATGCCTGCTACGGGATACGCGCTGGAGGCACAAGCGGTTTCCACGGGTGCGACACTCACCGCTGGAACGCCGTATTTCATCGCGTGGGCAGGGACGAGCACGACGCCTACAGTTGGCTCTTTTAGTGTCAATACGACATGGGGCGGCTTGCTCAATAACCTGATGGGCGCGGGCCATGGATGTGGCTCGGCAGCAAATATACTGTCGAGTGGCTCGCTGCCCGCTACGCTTGGCACAGTCACCAACGGCACGGTGAGCTATCTGCCAATTGTGATCTGGGCGTACTAGGAGAGCACCAGGGGTAAGAAGCGCTGCGGGCTGTAGGGGAAGCGGCAAGGCGGGATGGAACAATCAGGCAGAAAAAATTGAATGGAATGGGGCCGCTCGCAAGGGCGGCCTTTTTATGTGCACGTCAGTGGATGGCGGGAGAGACGCTCCTGGGGTGGGTGGTGGAAGAAGCGCGAGCAATACAGAAGGGGGTAGAAAAATGGCGGAGATATTAGGGCGGATGGTTGAGCATCCGAAGACGAGTGCGGCAGGGTTGCTGCTAGGGGTGACGACCGTGCTGGGCGTGTTGCAGCAGCAGGGAGTTTCGCTGGGGCATGTGGGGACGGGAAGCGTAATTTCGCTGGCGACGGCGCTGGCGACGGCGCTGCTTGGGCTGCTGGCAAGGGACTGAAGAGATGGCATCGCAAACCATCGTCATTTCTCTTTCGCCGGCGGGCTTTGCCGCCTGCGAGCAGCGGCTGGTAAGCGCGGGCGTTGCAGTTCCGGAGGGCCATGCAGGTTTTCTCACCTACGAGGGGGTCACCGTTGCGTGCGATTACAACGGGAGCAACAGCCTGACGGTCCGGGTTGTTCATAAGCCCTGCATGGTTTCGGAGGGCTACATCGAAAGCAAGATCCGCGGGTGGTTCGCGGAAGTCTCAGCTACAGGAGAAGCGCAATGTCAGTAGCAAGTGCGGAAGAGAAGTTTGTCAGCGTCCTGGACAAGATTGGGCAGGATTTTGTGAAAGGCCTGAATGAAATCGAGAAGTACCTTCCCGCCGCCGCGACCTTGGCGGCGCTGATCTTCCCGGCGGATGCCGCGGCGATTACGGGAGTGGTGAATACGACACAGCTGATTCAATCGGCGGTTGCCAGCGTGCAACAGAAATTGGCGGCTGCGGGGGCGGCGACGGCAAGCGGAAGCGAACTGTCTGCCGACGTGCTGACCATCGTTAGTCCGACGGTTACGCAGTTACTGACCGAGGCAGGGGTCAAGAACGTCAACGGCACGTACATTCAGAAGATCGTGAATGCGGTAGTGGCGATTTTGAATGTCCAGCAGGCACCGGCCGCCGCGGCATAGCGAAGACGAGCCTGGGATTCTGAGCGCGGCGAGGTGATGGGTGAAGAAGGCGATGCGGCGGAGCGGGGCGGAAAAGAGAAAAAACCAGGTGATGGATCTGGAGGCCCTGATGGCGCTGGGCAGGAGGCTGAATCGACGGACGCGACGGGGAAGCTATCGCGAGGTGCTGGCGGCCAGCTTGTTGAGAATCCGCAACAAGCGGGGCCGGCTGGTGAGGCTGGAAGCGAACCTGGCGCAGCGGGAATTCGAATCGAAGTGCGGGGCCAAGAACATTGTGCTGAAGGCGAGACAGATGGGAATCTCGACGTGGGTGGCGGCGAGATTCTTTTTGAGCACGATTACGAAGCCCGGCACTTTGACGGTGCAGGTGGCGCATACGCAAGAGGCGGCGGAAGAGATCTTCCGCATGGTACACAGGTTCGTGGAGAATCTGCCAGAGGACCTGAGGGGCGGAGCGCTGAAACGATCGAAGTCAAACCGGAGGCAGCTGGTGTTTCCGGAGCTGGACAGCGAGTATCGCGTGGAGACGGCAGGGGACGCGAACGCCGGCCGGGGACTGACGATCCAGAACCTGCACTGCTCGGAGGTGGCACGGTGGGGAGCGAACGCGCCGGAGGTTCTGGCGTCGCTGCGGGCCGCCGTGCCACCGGATGGGGAAATTGTGCTGGAGTCAACCGCGAACGGGATGGGCGGGTGCTTCTATCGTGAATGGCAGAGGGCGGAAGAGGCGGGATACACCCGGCACTTTTTCCCATGGTGGATGGACGAGGGATACCGGATCGAGGGAGCGGCAGGCGAGGAGCTTCTGGAAGAGGCTCTGAACGAGGAAGAGCTGCGGTTGATGAAGAGCCACGCCCTGGATCGAGGGCAGATTGCATTCCGGCGGCAGATACAGAGCAATTTTGGCGAACGGGCGGCCGAAGAGTTCGCCGAGGAGATGGCGACCTGCTTTCTGGCCAGCGGCGCGGCGGTATTTGACACGGCGAAGATCGAGGCGCGAATGCGCGTGCTGGCGGCTCCGCTGGAAGAGAGGGAAAACGGACGGGTTCTGACATGGCTGCCTCCGGCGAAGGGGCGGAGGTACATTCTGGGGGTGGACGCGGCGGGCGGTGGCGCGGGCGGCGATTATGCCTGCGTCGAGGTGATCGACCAGGCGAGCGGGCTGCAATGCGCGGAGCTGTACGGGCATTACACGCCGGAGGAGCTGGCGGCGCAGGCAGCGCGGCTGGGGCGCGAATACAACGGCGCGCTGATGGTGGTGGAGCGGAACAATCATGGGCACGCGGTGCTGGCGATGCTGGAACGGGTGGAGCAATATGAGCCGCTCTTCCGCAATAACCGCTATGCGGGGTGGGTGACGACCGTGCTGACGCGTCCGACGATGCTGGAGCGTTTTGGAGCGATCCTGGTGGCCAACCCGGAGCTCTTCCAGAGCCGGAAGCTGCTGGAGGAGTGCAGGACATTTGTGCGGCACGGGGATGGGCGGATCGCGGCGTCGGAGGGATCGCACGATGACGCGATCATGGCGATGGCGATGGCGCTGGCGGTGCGGGAGACGAATTTTGCGATGAGCGAGGGGTAGTGGCACGCGCAAGGCAGTTGCGGTGGCGGCGTACCGATAGAAACAAGAGCAAAGTCAACGACCCCACCCTAGCCAAAAAAAGGTTAGTCAGGACTGATGGGATAAGAACGAAGGCTTCAGCGGACTCGGTATGCTTTGGTTGAGGACCAAGCCTTCTGGGTCAGGAGAAGCCTTCATGATTATTGTAGGGTGTGATTTCCA
>JBEKOO010000020.1:0-68441 GCA_049521655.1 Candidatus Korobacteraceae bacterium | reverse complement strand
TGCAAAGGCCGGACGCGCACAATCTTGCCGTCCTTCACATAAACGGAGATCGGACCTCCGCCGGTCAGATTAGTGAATACCTGCTCCACGATCGTCACTCCTTATAGTCAGATCACTCACCGGCAAGGATGTGCAGGGGGATTATCGAGCGGCAAGAAGCACCAAGACCGCTACCTCGTGCTCAAAGTTGTCCTTGATCCATCGTTGTCCTGAAAACATTACAACGGGCGATCCAAGGTCGTATAATTCTTTATTGGTATGCTTCCATGCCTTCCAGATATGGAGCGTGGAACTGCGTCACTTGCGCTATTTTATTGCGGTTGCCGAATACCCTCGCGTTGCAATAGCGCGTGCGGGTGCCTGTGCACGAAAAAGTGCAGGACCATCGCCGGCTCGGGCTGCTTCCGCCCCAGCTCGTCATTCGCATCCCGAGTCATGGCTTCCCACGTACCGACAATAACAGCCTACAAGCGCGCTACCGCTGATTGCAAACCGCCATGTGTACCACAACCACCATCCTGCGGGATCTTACCACTTTGTTGTTTGTTTTGTGAATGTTGCGGCGTCTCCCGATAACTATTCTGAATTGGCTGACATCTGCCGGGCCGCAAGGAGCTCCAGCATCCTCATTGGGACGGGCCAGATGCTCCACCTTCTGGCACAAGAACGCTGGTGACGTTCTTGCGGTCAGGATGGCTAGGGTTCAGGCCGTCTCTATGGCCGCCCGACGTTGCGCTTTGGCGGAGGCCCTAGTCTCGACGTTCGGCAAAAAGTAAGCAAGAATTCCGATGGCCGGGAGGAACGAACAGATGTGGTAGACAAGGCTGATACTGGTCCAATCAGCGACCTTGCCTAGCACCGCGGCACCCACCCCCGCGACTCCAAAGGCGAAGCCAAAGAACAGCCCTGAGATCATACCCACCTTCCCGGGGATTAGTTCCTGTGCAAATACCAGGATCGCCGAGAAAGCGGAAGAGAGGGTCATGCCGATCACCACACTAAGAACGCCGGTCCAGAAAAGATTGACGTAGGGCAAAAGCAGAGTGAAAGGCAACACCCCAAGAATCGAGCACCAGATTACATACCTGCGGCCAATGCGGTCGCCGACAGGGCCGCCGACCAGAATCCCAGCGGCACTGGAGCCCAGAAAGAAAAAGAGATGGATCTGAGCGCTCTGTACCGAAACGTGGAACTTGCTGATCAGGTAAAAGGTGTAATACGTGGTAATGCTGGCCAGGTAAATGTATTTCGAGAAGATGAGAACCAGCAAAATGGTAAGAGCTCCGGCTACCTTGCGGGAAGGCACGGGCGACGGCAGCGAAGCGCTTTTGACCTGAGCTTGCTTCTTTGAGGCATGTCTCTTATACCAACTGCTCACTCGGGATAGCACGACCATGGCCATAAGCGCGAATAGCGAAAACCAGGCGATGCTAGGCTGACCGTGGCGGAAGACCACAAGCGCGGCCAATAGAGGTCCCAAGGAAAATCCGAAGTTTCCACCCACCTGGAAGATGGATTGTGCCAAACCAGGCTGGCCGCCCGAAGCCAGCCGCGCGATCCGGGAACATTCCGGATGAAATACCGAGGAGCCGATGCCAACCACGGTTGCTGCGATCAGAATGGCCGGGAAACTCGCAGCTCGGGCGAGCATGATCACGCCCGCAAACGTGCAAGCCATGCCAACCATCAATGAAAACGGCTGGGGACGCCGATCCGTGTAAACGCCGATTAAGGGCTGCAGCAGCGATGAACTGGTCTGATACGTGAGGGTGATGAAGCCGACCTGCGAAAAACTCAAGTGATAAGAGCTTTTCAGGAGAGGATAAACGGCCGGCACCAACCCCGAGATGATGTCGTTCAGCAGGTGAGACAGCCCAATGGCAAACAGAATCGCAAATACCGGGGATCCTGCGAGAATTTGATCCTGCTCCTGAATGCCGTGCGTGTTGGATTCGACCGACATGCCAAAATCTTCCCTTCAACCGAACGACCGTCAGCGGTCGCTCAAGCGCTATCAACAATTGAACCTTCAAGGTCGGCGGGCTCGCGTAGCCATGCCGCAAAGCAAATTCGTCATGGCAGAGCGCGGATTGCTGGCCTGGCGCCAGCGCGGGGCGCAAATCATGGGTGAATTGTCTGGCACTGATGCGCTGCTAACTCAGCTTCACCAACTTCGACTTTACTTTATCGAACTCATGCGAGCCAAGCCCTCGCTGGCTGGCCAGCTTGAGATACGGCATCGCGTCCACATCTAGATTCCAGTATCTTTTCGCAACATAGGCATCAATTGCAACCGGATCGGTTCCGGCCACCAGCGTCTTATGCAGCGCAACATCTTCCAGGCTTCCGCCGGTTGGACCATTGCGCACCAGTACACGATAGCAATCAACTACTGTCAGCGATGGGCGCACAAAATCGGCGAGGTCGACGAGGCTCTCGTGAATGCGCTGGTGCAACTGGTTTCTCATGCCGCCCAGTATGCCGAACCAGTTTTTCATTCCAAGGGTTGCGCCGCTTAGACTATGGTGCTTGGCGATGGGGATGTTGATGATCTTGTCGGCGGAAAGAAATGGTTCGAAAATCTGCCAGGTTCGCAATACCTCGCCCTCCAGGTCCACATCCTTGAACTGGGCGGGATCGGGCAATAAGACCTGGGCTCCCGCATTGCGCGCAGCTTGGGCGATGCCTGAGCGCTGGAAGCAGCGGCGCGCGTCGTTGCAACTTACATCAGTGACGATGACTTTTCTTGCGCCCACGCTGAGGCACTGGCGAACGACTTCGGCAACGAGCTCGGGATTGGTGTTGGCGGCCTGCTCGGGAGTGCGGTCCCAACCAATGTTGGGCTTGACCAGGACAACGTCATTGCGCGAGACGAAGCGGGAGATGCCTCCGAGTTCGCGCAGTGCCGCCTGGACGAGTTGCGCTGGCTCTCCACCCTCGACGATTACAACGTCAGGGAAACTGGCGTCCGGCGCTACGGTGTGGCTGCGCTTGGCATTGGTTACCACGGCCTCAACAGGATGATGACTCCGCCCGCTGAGCCATGCAGAGACAGCAGAGACACCTGCTCCGAGAGCGCCGAGGCGCAGCAACTTGAGCAGCGCCTGGCGGCGGCTGATGCCTTGAGCAGTGGATGAGGCGCCGTCAGTGGAATCGTCGGTGGTATTCATGGAATTGGACTATACCTCTACGAGCGTGATGCGCCTGGGATCGTTGGTTCCGAGCTGATGCCGCGCATCGGCCGCGGTGGCAATATAGCGGGGCAGCCGGCCCTCGGCTTCCAATGGTTTCAAACCCTTTTCCGCGCGCTTGCGTTCAATGATCTGCCAGGCCGTAAAATCCAGCGCAACGGGATCATTGCCAACGATGAGACTGTTTGCGTGCCAGAGGTACTCGGGTTTATATTCTGGGCCGCCGTGATAGCAGGCGCTGGTGGCATCGCCGATGGTGAGGCGCACTTTCTTGCGGATGGTGGGCAGCATGTTCACATCCGCTACCCCAGGGTTGCAGCCACCCCCGTGATAGTGACTTGGATTGTCGATGACGCCGTACATGTTCTTCATGCTCAGGGTCACACCCGAGCTGACATGATCCTTCAGCAGCGGGAGGTTGATGACAACATCACAGGTTTGGGTGAGGATTTTGGAGAGGCGAGAACTGACGCTTCCAAACTTCTCCGGCGTTTGCTCATAGCCCACCGCATCGGTACCGATGCAGCGGACCTTTCCGGCGGCCGAGGAGAGGGGAAATCCGGCACGCTCCAACTCGTGACCTGTCTTGTCCCAGATCACAATGTCATACGGCTTGATGCCGGCCTGCTGAAGGCTTTGCGCAATCGCTTCGACCAGGGTCACATTGGTGGACAGGCCACGGCCGGCAATGGCGTTCACCTTGAGGCCGACGACCTGGCCGGGGCGAATCAACTGCTTCCACGCGGCGAGCGCATCCTTGGTGCCAAATGCGGTCTGCATGGCACGATCCAACAAGGCACTCATGCGCGTCGCATCCACCGTGGAGGCGAAGCCGCGCAGCATTGCGTCTCTTGCGATGACTACCCGGGACATAGGCGTCCCCATGGCGGCGGCGAAGGCCAAGGCATCGCCGACGCCCAGCGCAACTGCTCCGGCTACGCCGACTTTCAGAAACTCGCGGCGTCCTGTACTTTGTTTCTCGCTCAAGAATGCCTCCTTCGGGAATTGTACGGCCATTTCTAGTTCGAGAGTTTCTTCTCGATGCCCTGCGCAAGCTGGATCAAAGCTTGCGCAGTCTCTGGCGCTTCCTGGTAAGCCACGATGCGCACCAGGAAGGGGCCTTGACGGAAGATTACGCTCTGAGTGAAGACGCGGGCTGCGTCACCGAGGGGAATTATTTTGGCGTTTCCGGCAGGATCGGCCTCAAAAATCGTCCGGGCTGCATTGGCATTGACCATGACGTAGAGATCGGCGACGACTTCGATTTTGCCCTGGAATTTGTAATCCGCTGTGGATACTCCTTTGAAGCCGGCCTTGAGATATTGCTCTGCGCCGCCGTCAATATAGTCGGAGAGAGTCGCCGGGGTGAAGCTTCGGGTTTCGCTGGTCTTCTCCCAGCCCGAAAGCTCGTTGGAAGCCGGCAGCACCGGAGATTGCTTCTTGCATCCCCAGGATAGAAGTAGCGTCAGTACCACTGCGGTCAATGCCGTCTGGCGAATTCTTGTGCCGATCCTCATGTCTTTGATCTTCCCTTCATTCTGTTCAGCAGGATCTGGTTGTCAGGCGAGCGGCTTTCGCCAACGCTGGTGACGGTGATCGCCGCACGGTCCTGCAAGACGCAGGCGTGCTCACAGGCCCCGCAGCCAACACACTTCTCAGGATTCAGCCAGGGCTGCTTGATGGTCTTAACTTTGCCGCCAGCGTCGATGACCTGAGCCTCCCGGAGATAAATTGCTTTGGGAGAGGTTGGGCACCATTCCTCGCAGACAATACAATCGGTGGCCATGGCCCAAGGCAGGCAGCGTCCCCGGTCATAGAACGCAGTGCCAATACGGATCGGCTTGGCATCGCTGGTTCCAAGACCAACCACCCAGCCCTTTTCTCTGGCTGTAATTTCCCAGATCGCGCCGGTCGGGCAGACCTGCGAGCAGAGGACGCAGCTCGGTTCGCAATATCCGATATGCGGGACGACAACCGGCGTCCAAAGACCCTCCAAACCGGCTTCGGTGATGGCTGGATGCAGGGCGTTGTTGGGGCAGACCTTCATGCACTCACCGCAGCGAATGCAGCGCTGCAGGAAGTCGCTCTCGCTTAGAGCCCCGGCGGGTCGCACCAGATGCTCGTCGCGTCCGGCGACGAGGCCTGCGGTGCTACGCAACAGCGGAATTGCGACCACTCCGGCGGCAATGCCGGTGAACGCCTTGCGCCTTTGCAAATCCGGCCCCTCGACCGGGGCAGGACCTTGCGGGAAAAACTTGAAGGCGAGGCTGTGTTCCGGGCAGGCATCCGTACAGTTCAAACACAGTACGCACTCCGCCTTGCGCCACGGAGCAGTACCAACCGGATCGTCGCCACCCTGGCAGCGGGTGAGACAACGGTTGCAGTTGTTGCAGGTGCTTGCGTCTTTCTGCAGGCCGAGCACCGACCACCGCGAGACGATGCCGAGCAGCGCTCCCAGCGGGCAGATGGCGCGGCACCAGAAGCGCGTGACGCGCAGATTGAGAGCGAGAATGAAAATGAAAATGATGCCGAAAAAAATTCCCTGGCGGAAGTACGGCTGCTTAAAACTCAAAAGCGTCTCGTTGAAGACGGCGTGCAGAAGGCTTCCGGTAAGGTGAAGTGGTGCAAAGCTGCTGTGCTCCAGCAATTGGAAGCTGGCATTCAGAGCATAGTTCAATCCGGGCAGGATGGAGAGCCCCAGGGAACGCACCAGGAACGAAAACGGATCAATCCAGCCAACCAGTCCCGAACCAAGCGCTGTTGCCGCCAGCAGCGCGAAGAGGACGTAATATTTTGTGGCCTGCCAGCGCTTGTAGCGGTTGGATTCGATGAGCTGTTTGCCGCGCTTGTTCTCCGACTGCAAGTTGCCGAAGAAGTGATGGATGGAGCCCAATGGGCAGATCCAGCCGCAGAAGAACCGGCCAAGGAACAGAGTGCCAATAACGATCAGGAGCGACCAGAGCAGTCCGCGGTAGAGCGAATGGCTGGCGAGAATGTTGGACAAAGCGACGAGAGGATCGATTTCAAAAAATAGATGGACGGGGTAGGGCAAGCGAATATCGTTGCCGGATGCGCGCACAGAACCGCGAAATTCCGTCCGCAGCAAAAGGAAGATAAAGAGCGCGAAGAAAAGGATCTGCGACAAACGACGAAGCTTCGCCAGCTTCCAGGGGCCCACAGCTACACTCCTCCCAATCGGTCATATGCACAACATATTTGCTGGGAAACTAGATTACAAGCTACTCGTCCAGCCCTCGTCAAGGACATATCACGAAGGTCCGCAGATCATCGGCACCGACCCAAGGGCGCACCGCACGGAGCACACTGGAGACATGCAGCAAACTGGATGAGAAGAGCAGACGAGCGAGACCTTGCTGGGGTATCGAACCGTTCAGCCTATTTAAGACAGCTGGACATTACGAACTGATCGAGTTTATTTTCCAAAAGGTGCGCCGAATCGCAGGCTCTAAATGACAGACAGCAAACTGCTCCGGTACTGAACACAGGTGTCCAGGAAACCGTGTTTTTTGGCCATCTCTGCTTCAAAACGTGGAAACACAATACGGAAAGTCGTTCCCTTGCTTGTCTCGCTGGTTACCGAAAGGTTAGCGTGGTGCATCTCAGTGATCCATTTGGCAATTGATAATCCCAGCCCACTGCCTTCCACCTGACCTCGTGATGAATCGGCACGATAAAAACGGTCATAAATGAAAGGCAAATCGGTTTCGGCAATGCCCATTCCAGTATCATGCACCAGCAAGGTTGCATGTTCTGAGCCGGTGCTTAGATTGACATCGATCCGTCCCGGTGCCGGGGTATACTTCAGCGCGTTGTCGATGAGAATCCAGAGCAGTCTGCGAAGGGTAGGGAGGTCTCCAAGAACCTCTACCGCCTGCTCCGTGTCAAGGAGAACTGAGAGAGCAAGTCTTTGCTTTTCGGCCAGCGGGCGTGCCCTTTCACAGACGCTTTCGATTACCGCAACCAGGTCAACCGGCTCCCAAAGCGCATCAGAGTAATCTGAATCAGCTCGAGCTAGCGTGAGCATATCGGCTAACAACACGGCTGCTTTGGCTCCCTCATCCACGATCTCCTCAAAAGCCCGCCGACTCTCGGGATCGATTTGCGGGTTGCGCATGGCGACCTCCGCCACCGTCCTGGTGAAGGATAGCGGAGCACGAAGTTCATGGGAAGCATCAGCAGTAAACTGCTTGATTCGTGCGACTGAAGATTCCAAGCGCGCAAGCATGGCATTGCAGGTTTCGGCGAGGCGTTGCAACTCATCACCGGTGTCCGCAACCGGCAATCGATCGGAGAGGTTTCTGATGCTGATGGATTGCACCGTGGAACTGATTCTGTCCACCGGCTTGAGCGCCTTTCGGCTTACCCAGTAGCCGCCAGCCGAGGAGACCAGCAGAAGGATTGGAGCCGAGGCGAGTAATCCGACTAAGAAGCGGTTGAGTACTAGCAGATTTCCGGCTTCGGGCGCTGCCGCCACCAAATACAGAGACTGACTGCCAAGAGCGAAAGGGCGCACCAATACCCAGTAGGTATGCCCTCCTGAGTTTACGTGCGAGAAGCGCTCCCGATTGCCACTCTTTATATTGGGCCATGGAAAGTCTCGCGCGGCGACCGAGGGCGAAGGATAAGCCCGGCTGCGATCCGCCCGAAACACTTCATTCAGACCATTTCCGGTTGCGTGGGCGAAATCCTGAAAGTCCTGACGACGATCCTCCTCGCTTTCGTCCTTGATTTTGCGCAACAGATCCTGCAAACGGTCCATACGGCGGGAGAGTGTTTGGTAACGTTCTCCGGTCAACGTGCTTTGCAGGTTGAACCACATCGCAGTTCCGAAGAGGAGCCATCCCAAGAAAAAAATGCCTCCGAACCAGAGCGTCAATCGTAGCGAAATGGACGAGCGGCGCATCAGCAGGGCTCGCCACGAAGCGAATAGCCGACGCCGCGAACGGTGTACAACAGCTCCGGCTCTCCCGAATGCGTTATCTTGGAACGGAGCGCGCGGATGAACATATAGAGGCTATCAAAACTGACGTCACAATCAGAGCCCCAGCCTTCTTCGATGAGTACGCCGTGAGGCACAACGGTGCGAGGACGCCGCATCAGGGATTCGAGCAACGCACACTCAGTTCGTGTCAGCGTCTGCACGCGATCTCCGCGTTGCAACTCATATTGATTGGAGCGGAGAATCAGATCTTCGAATTGCAATCCTCGTGACGTTGGCTCCGGAACTCGCCGCATAGCAGCTCTTACCTTGGCCAGCAAGATGTCAAGCGCAAAAGGCTTGGTCAGATAATCATCGGCTCCCGCGTCCAGCCCATAAACAACGTCGCGCATGGAATCACGCGACGAAACGATAATGGCTTGTGTGCGCACGCGCTCCTCGCGCAGCTTCCGAATCACCGTGAAGCCATCCATTCGCGGAAGCATAATGTCCAGAAGTATCACGTCGAATTCATCGCTCGCGCCGAGGCGCAGTCCTTCTTCGCCGTCAAAGGCAAAGCCAACAGAATAGCCTTCGCCTTCCAAGGCGCGGCCAAGATGCTCAGCCAGGGTACGTTTGTCCTCGACAATCAAAACCCGCATGAAAGCCATTCTAGACACGCAAGATTAATTCTTGATGAATACAGCCCGAACTGTGCCTCTTCCTTAGATTGTCATCAGGTTGACTTGCCATACTGCGGTTGTTCATCCATCTACACTGCCTGTGCGCAGGATTTGTTTCAGGGAGAGAGGCTGCATGTTTCTATATAGACGAGGTTGGAGCGCTAACACGATCAGTTGGCTGTTGTCAGGCCTGTTGCTGCTTGCCGTACCGGCTTTTGCCCAGGCCGGCAGAGGAGTCATTTCAGGCTCCATCGCTGACAATTCCGGCGCGGTGCTCAAGGGGGCGCGAATTGAGTTGCTTCCTTCGGGCATCGCCACCAGCGCCGACAACCAGGGCGGATTTGTGCTGCGTGACATTATGCCTGGGCACTATACGCTGGCGGTTTCCTACATCGGCTTCAAGACTCAGAATGAAGAGGTCGATGTGCTGGCGGGAAAAACGCTCAGCTTCAACCTCAGACTCGACGTGGCTTCCAAGGGTGAGGAGGTTGTGGTCTCTGCCGACCGCGCATTCGGCGAAGCAGAAGCGATCAACCAGACGCGCACGGCGGACAACCTTATCGACGTGCTGCCTGCCGAAATCATCACCAGCCTGCCCAACGCCAACGTTGCCGACGCCCTCGGACGTCTTCCAGGCGTCGTGCTCGAACGCGTCGAGGGTGAAGGCGTTTACGTTGACATTCGCGGCCTCGAACCGCGCCTGACCAACATCACTATTGACAACATCACCGTTCCCTCTCCCGAACCAACCGTGCGGCAGGTGCGTCTTGACGTTATCAATTCCGACCTGGTGGACGCCGTTGAGATCAACAAGACGCTTTCTGCCCGCCAGGATGGCGACGGCATTGCTGGCTCGGTCAATTTGCGCACCAAGATGGCTACTGATAAACCGCTGCTCAGTGTCTATGCCAACGGTGGCTACACGCCGATTCTCAATGGTCGAGCTGCAGATCAGTTCGGCGGCATTTTCGGGAAGCGCTTCGGCGAACAGAAGAAATTCGGCATCCTCTTCGGCGGCACATACGACTACAACGGTCGCGGCATCGACAACATTCAGCCTGCGCTCGACCCCTACTCCACCATGGCTCAGCCTTTCTATGACAACGACACGATCCGTCAATATCGCTACTACCGCACACGCTACGGCTTCTCCGGCAGTGCGGACTACAAGCTGAACGACAGCAACAGCTTTTACTCCCACGGTCTTTACTCTGACCTCAAGGACTGGGGTGACAAGTGGTACTACGCGCCGCAATCCACCGCGCTCACGGGCACCGGCGGGCTTCCCAGCCTTAGCGGCAACTCGCCGAGCCCGAAGTTCTACACCTCCAGCAAGCGCCCGAATGCCTCCGTCGGAATGCTGTCGCTCGGCGGAAGACATATAAGCCAGAACTCATGGTTGACGTGGGAAGTAGGGGCGGCACGCTCCTATGAAGTCGATTCCGCAGGAAATCCTAAAGCCGACTTCTCGTGGCTCGGACCAAAATTGCAGTGCAACTACAATCCATTGGCGCAAACGAATATCAACACTCCCACCTTCGGTATATGCGATCAAGCTGGTTCCCCATTGCTGAACGCTTCTCTGTGGACGCTGAAGGATATAACCACTTCGAAAGGTTTAAGTTCCGACCTCAACCTCTCGGCGGCTGCTTCGTACGCGCGGAATTACTACGTGGACGGGCACTTCAGCACCTTTGAGGCAGGCTTCAAGATCCGTAACGGCCATAAAACTCAGGACGCCACCGAGACCGTCTATGATGGCTTCTCCAAGACCAACCCTGCGCTTTTAATGAGCAACCTGCAGAGCGGATACATGAATAATGGGAACTACTTCTTCGGCGACTATTTCGGCGGAAAGTTTGGCCCTGTTTCGGACTTCAATAAGGTACAGAGCTACGTTCAGGCGAACCTCGCCGGAAATGTGGATGGAGCGAAGACCGCCGCTGATACCTTTCCCAACATCTTCCACACCGTCGAGCGAATCACCGCCGGATATGCAATGAACACCATCGACTTTGGAAAGCTGCACGTGCAGACGGGCGTTCGCTTCGAGGGCACGCAGATGGATACCTTCGGCTACGCAGTTGGTCTCTCGCCAGCAGGTGGGACCATCCCTGGAGTCGGCTCCTGCGTTGGTTATGCGAACGGCACCGGATGCGGCGTGGGCACACCGGTCATCAACAATCCCTCTTACCTGGACGCCCTGCCCAGTGTGCAATTGCGTTACTCGCTTTCCCATGACTCGGTGCTACGCGCGGTTTATAGCCGCGGCATCGCGCGTCCCGACCCCTACCAGCTCGTGCCCTATGTTACCGAAGACGAGACAGCCAGCCCCACCGCGCTCACCATCGGCAACCCCTCACTCAAGCCAGAGCACGCCAATAACTACGATTTGCTCTACGAGCGGTACCTGCATCCGCTCGGCATGTTGCAGATCGGCGGCTTCTTCAAACAGTTGAGTGCTCCGCAAATCCTGCTCACCAACGTTCCCGCTACGCTGGTTCCTGTTTCTATGCAACCGGTCGTCCAGACATACTCCGGCTCCGGCGATGCGATCACGATGTACGTCAACGGTGAAAACGCCTATGTCTATGGCTTTGAAGCTGCCTATCAGCAGCATTGGAGCCGTCTGCCCGGAGTGCTGAAAGGCATGGGCTTCTCGGGCAACTACACTTATACAGGTTCACAGTTGAAGGGCATAGCTGGTGTGCGTACCGATCAACCTGCTTTGCAGCGCCAGACCCCCCAGAGCTGGAATCTCGGCCCAACCTATGACACCAAGCGCCTCTCAGTGCGCGCGGGTCTTCAGTACACGGGCGCCAGCATTTACACCTACAACTGGACTCCCGGCATCGACGTTAGCCGCCTCGGCCCCAAAGGCCCCTCCGGCGACATCTACACATACGCGCACATGCAAGTGGATGCGCAGGGCAGCTACAAGATTGGCCGCGGCTTCACTGCAATGGCTTATGGACTCAACCTTACCAACGAAGTCTTCGGCTTTTACCAGGGAAGCACGCAGTTCGTGAACCAGCGCGAGTACTACCGTCCTACCTATGGTGGCGGTCTGCGCTATACCTTCGGGCAGTAGCGCTCAGGCGATTGCGCCGGGGCCATCTTTCTTGAACCCGGAGTGCATGCCTTACCATCCACGGCATGTGCTCCGGCTTTTTGTATCGAATCCCGTCGAAGTCCGCGAGCCGACCGGCTTCTGAGGAACTGCATGACACGTTGGAGTTTCCACCTGATTTCCCTGTTCCTTCTGATCACCGTATCTCTCACCGCGCAGAGCGCGCGCCAGCCCTCCACGAGGCCGGAGGTTGAGCTGAAGTTTGTTGTTTACGTCAGCCGTCACGGGGTTCGCTCGCCGACGGGAAACCCGGAACAGTACAACGCCTACTCGAACGCCGCATGGCCAGTTTGGGATGTGCCTCCCGGTTATCTTACCGCGCATGGTTACCGCTTGATGGAATTGTTTGGTGCATACGACCGGCTGAAGCTTTCCAGCCAAGGCCTGATGAACTCAACCGGATGCGACGATGCGGCCCATGTAACCATTTACGCGGACTCCGACCAGCGTACTCGCGAGAGCGGCAAGGCGCTGGCTGCGGGACTATTTCCAGGATGCAAAATCGCTGTGCAGGCCCTGCCGGAGGGCACCGCAGACCCGCTCTTTCATGCAACCCCATCAGGCGTAAGGCAACCGGAATCCACTTTGGCAACCACCGCGATTTTCGGACGAATCGGCGGCGACGCGAACAACTTGACCGAAGCCTACCGCGCGCAGATCAGAGCGCTCGATAAAATTCTCGCCAACTGTGGAAGCCCGGTCTCTCGCGATACGAAGCGTATCTCACTGCTTGAAATCCCGGCAAAGCTGACTTCAGGAAAGAACGATCACCAGGCACAGTTACGTGGTCCATTAAACACAGCATCCACGCTCACGGAAAATCTTCTGCTGGAGTACACGCAAGGTATGGATGCCTCCAAGGTTGGCTGGGGCTGCGTAGACGGCGAGAAACTCCGCACATTGATGGATCTGCACATAGCGGCCTCGGACTTTACGCGACGCACAACGGTCATTGCCCGGGCGGAGGTTTCCAATCTGCTAGACCACGTCCGCCGCGCCATTGAACAGTCAGTCACAGGCAAGCCAGTTCTCGGCGCTCCAGGCATGCCTTCCGACCGCGCTCTCTTCTTGATCGGGCACGACACAAACTTGACCAACATCGCTGGCCTATTGAATCTGACGTGGATTGTGGATGGCCGCCGTGATGATACCCCTCCAGGCGGAGCGCTCATATTTGAACTCTGGAAGACACGCGCTACAGGGAGTTACTCTGTGCGAACCTACTACTCCGCTCAAACTCTTGAACAAATGCGATCAGCTTCAATCCTCACACTTGAAGATCCACCACAAAGCGTACCGATCTTCCTGCCTGGTTGCAGCGAGCAAGACTATTCCTGCTCATGGCCGTCCTTCTTAATGACGCTGAATCAGGCAATCGATCGGCACTCTGTAAACTCACGTTGAGTGGCTCGATGCGATTGGCTAGCCGCGGCAATGCGGCCATTGTCACGGTTGCGGTAGAAAATCGCTTGCACATCCGAGGTGGTAATCTCCTTGAGCAGCCTGTCGTTCAGCGTAGGGTAAATCTCGTTGTCCAAATAGCGCCGGATATGGGAAGTGTCTTACCAAATCCCCCACCACCTGCTCCTGAAAATATCGCTCGTCAAACTCCTGGACGGTAGCGGTGCTGGACGCGTTTCTATTTTCCGATGCAGAAAGTAGAAAAGATCAGGTTGAGAATGTCGTCTGCCGTAGTTGCGCCTGTCAGTTCATCGAGAGCGCGAAGGGCGTAGTAGAGATCCAGCAGCACCATCTCGTGCGGAGTGGTGTTTCTCACCGAGGTTGCGGCGGCGCCCAGGCCTTCCAGCGCCGATCGTACCAGGCCTTGCTGCCGCAGGTTGGTCAGCATCGCACCTCCATCTTCAGTCGCGCTTCCGCGCACCGTGCGCCGAATCTGCGCGCGCAACGCGGCAATCCCTTCGCCGGTCACTGCCGAAGTCCGGATGGTCGGCAGATTCTCCACAAAAAGCTCATGGGCGCGCGCTCCCAAATCCGCTTTGTTGTCCACTACAATTGCCGCACGGTGCGTAACATCAGCGAGCAATTCGCGATCCACCGCGCTTAGCTCATCGCTTGCGTCCAGCACCACCAATACAAGATCGGCGTCTGCCAGCGCTTCCATGGATTTACGGATGCCAATGTTCTCTGCTTCGTCCATGGCTTCGCGAATTCCCGCTGTGTCGACCAGTCGTACCGGAATTCCGCCCAGTGCAACCGTCTCCGTCACCAGGTCTCGCGTCGTCCCCGGAAGCGCGGTCACGATTGCGCGCTCGCGCTCCACCAGCCGATTAAACAGGCTCGACTTGCCTACGTTCGGACGGCCTACAATCGCCAGCGTCAATCCTTGATGCACGACTTTGCCAAAGGCAAAACTTGCGTCAAGATGGCGCAGCGATTCAATCAGCTCTTCCATCACCGAAAGAATCTGATCTGGTGGCATCACGGCTACATCGTCCTCGGCGAAGTCGATGCCTGCCTCGAGCCTCGCGATCAGCGCGATCAGCTTTTCCTTCAACGGCAGCACGACGCGCGACAAAGATCCTTTCAACTGCCGCGCTGCAACTTTGGCCTGGTATATAGTCTGCGCATCAATCAGATCGCGCACCGCTTCGGCCTGCGTCAGGTCCAGTCTTCCGTTCAAGAAAGCTCGTTGCGTGAACTCCCCGGGTTCTGCCAGGCGCGCACCCCGCGTAATGGCCATCTCCAGCACTCTGTGCAAGACGACAGGCGAGCCGTGGCAACTGATTTCGACAATGTCGTCCGTGGTGTAGGAGTGCGGAGCTGCGAAAAAGGTCACAACCACGTCGTCGATGCGCTCGCCAGTATCGATCTCGATCAACTCGCCGAATACCGCACGGTTTGCATCCAGAACCCGCTCTCCAGAGAGACGCAACATTCGCACAGCAATGGACTTCGACTCGGGACCAGCCAGACGCACCACGCCGATTCCGCCTCGTCCAAGCGGTGTCGCAATGGCTATGATTGTGTCGTCCAGATTCACGAAGCGCCCTCCCTTGCGGAACAACCTCGAACCGCAGCCTCGGCTAAGAAAAAGTCCCGCTGCGATATTCTCATCGAATCGCAACGGGACTCAAATTGTCAGCTCGCTTCGAGAGGTCTTATCTTCGCTGCCGCCCTCCCGGACGACCTCCCGGACGACCACCAGACCGCCCGTCAGGTCTTCCCCCTCTCGCGGGTGGGGCCGGAGCCGGGCCTTTGTAGTTTTTCGGATATACTACGAGGCGCCTCGCCGGACCTTCCCCCTCACTCTCGGTCCGCAGGTCTTCTTCATCGCGCAGCGTAAGATGCACGACGCGGCGTTCTCGGCTGTTCATCGGACTGAAAGCGTAAGGCGCAGCGCTCTTACGAACTTTTTCGGCCGCGACCTTGGCAGACATCACAAGTTCGTCGTTGCGCGCCTGGCGGAAGCCCAACGAGTCGAAGCTAATCCGCTCGTGCTCGTCCAGCATGTCACCAACGGCCTCCACCGTTACCAATTCGAGCGCGTGGAGCAGTTCGCCACCACGAGCCACCAGCAACCCGCTGTCCGGACCGGAAAAGTCCACCAGGATCGCAGGCTTGTCCCACTCCGCTCCCTGGGTTACGGGCGGATCAACCGCGATGCGGTATTTAACGCGGAAACCGCCCAGCCGGACAATGTTGTTCAGCAGTTCATTGATTTGCTTCGCCGCAGCTATTTTTTCTTCGATTGCCATCGTTACTCCTTGCCGGTTACCGCTTCTTTTCCGCTGCTTTCAGGGCACGCTTCTCGGCCAATGCGCGCATTTCGCGACCCATCGCCGTCTGGTTCATAATCCACTGCTGGATGATCTGCACCGCCGAACCGGTAATAATATACAGGCCCAGTCCAGAGGCCACCGACCAGGTAAACATGGCAAACATGACCGGAGTCATCATGTTCATCATCTTTTGCTGTTCCTTGCTCATGCCCGTTGCCGGCATCATGCGCTGCAGCACCACCATCAGAATGATCGTCGCAATCGGAATGATGTGCAAATGATCGGGTGCTGACAGATCACTCAGGTAGAGCCAGCTCGCATGGCGCAACTCGATAGCTACTCTCAGCATGGTGTAGAAGGCAAAGAGAAAAGGCATCTGGACGATCAGCGGAAGGCATCCGCCCACCGGGTTGACGTCATGCTGCTTATAGAGCGCGGAAATTTCCTTCTGCATCTCCCCACGGCGCGGATCATCCAGTTTGTATTTCTTGTACTTCTCCTGGACCTGCTGCATCTGCGGCGCAACCTTCTGCATCTTCATCGAAGATTTGATCTGCGAAATTCGCAGCGGCAGCAGCGCAATGTTGATCAGCACCGTAACCAGGATGATCGTCCATCCCCAGTTTGAGGTCCAGTGGCGCTGTGTCCAGCGCACCCAGGCAAATAGCGGCCTGCCGATGAATCCAAAGAATCCGAAATCCAAGGTGCCATGCAGATCCACTCCGTTGGCGCTATGCACGGTCTCAAGCACATCCTCCGCCTTCGGACCGGCGAACAGCCGTACGTTCGAGGGAGCATTCAGAGTTCCGGCAGCGACGCCGAGCACCTCCGCCTTCACTTTTTCGCCCTGCGGATTGGCTGGATCTTTTGCAATCTGGATCGCGTTGCGCAGCTCAGCAAAGGCTGTGTTCTGCGGCTGCTCGGGAAGGAAGACCGCGCCGAAGTATGCATCAGAGGCGCCAACCCACTGGAAGTTGCCGGTCTGCACGCGCCCGCCGCTGATGGAAGCACCCTTTTTGTCGAGCTTCAGGCGCTTAACATCCTCGCCAGTCGCAATATAGTCCAGGCGCTGTTCCGCGTAGCTCGGCAGGCCAATGGCATCGCCAAATCCGGCAGGCCATGCGGGTAGCGCAGTCAGGTAGTTTCCTCCCCTGCGCACGCTCGTCTTCACGCCCACAACATAACTATTATCGAAGTGGAACTCTTTCCTCACCACGAGGTCGCCGTCGGCATACTCAAAGGAGAGATCCTTCGCCGGACTCACATTGCCGGTTTCGCTGGCGACGTAAAGCGCATTGTTGAGCGTTTCGCGCAACGCATCGTCCCCAGTCCAGAGCTCAAGCGGGAAGCCAAACTGCGCTGCGGCCTGCTGATTCACCAGCTCCAGTTCATGGCCCTGTTCGTCCTGGTACTTCTTGAGAATCCAGCTCTTGACCAGTCCACCGCGATTGGTGAACGTGATGCGGTAGAGGTCGGTCTCCACGACCGTGGTGCTCTCGATGGCCGCCTGCACGGCTTTCACGGGCTGCGCTGGGACCTTGGCGGCGGTCTTCCCGCTCAGGCTGGATGGTCCTGTGGGCTTTACCGAAGCAGGTATGCTCGCAGAGGACTGCTGCTGATTTGCCGCCCGCTGCTGAATCGCCGCCTGCTGCTGATTCGCTGCCTGCTGCTGACTTGTCTGTTGCTGCGGCTTAACCAGGAATTGCTGCGCAGCCACCAACAGCAGCATCGCAACGGCGAAGACGATCATTACACGCTTGTCTATGCCGGGCTGGTTGTGCGGATTCTGGAACTCGCTCAAGGTAATATGCCGATCTGCGCGGATGCAACCGCGAGTTTATGCTTCACAGTCCTGACCTTGCGCGTCCGGCATACGCCAGTACGCGCGTCTTCATTTTAATGCGTGCGGGTCGCCGGCGCGTCTTCCGCGCAGCGGCAACCAAAATGTTCTGGAACCTGGTCAAGTCCGCGCCCGCCCAGGGGATTGCATCGCAATACACGCCAGAGAGTCAGCAACATTCCGCCCAGCGCCCCGTGCCGCGTTATCGCCTCGGCCGCGTAGTCAGAGCATGTCGGCGTAAACCGGCACGCAACCGGCAACTGCGGCGACAGGTAACGTTTATAAACAGCAAGCAACATCAGCATGAACCATCTCATCCGTGCCGCGCCTCCTGCTTTCCACTTTTCTCTTCCGCCACTTCGCAATCCTTCCGGATTACGCGAAAGGCACGCTCGATCTCCTGCGAGATCAGCCGGAACTCCGCTGCCAGCAGACTCTTCTTCGGGTTGATCACCACGTCCACCGCGAAGCTTGTCTCCTGCAACATCTGCAGGTGGCGCCTCACGGCTTCCCGCGTGCGTCTCCGCATCCGGTTACGCTCCACTGATCCGCCCAGCGCCCTGGAGACGGTGAATCCGACACGCACACCGTCCTTTTTATGCGCACGCACAGACTCGGCTGTCCAGACCCCGTTTACTCCGGGAGCAACTTCGTTTACGGTGCGCAGATAAAAGACGGTCATGTTCCCTGAAAAGTAACGCCGACCCTGTTGATACACCCTTTGAAAGTCCGAGTGTTTCAGTAAATGCGCGGTCTTCGGGAAACTGCCTCTCGGTATGTCGCTCACGCTGTCATCCACGGCGTTTGGTGTTCCAGCTTCTTCCGCACCCACTCCGGCCAGCTTTCAGATTTGCCATGGTTCAGCTTGCCTGCCCGGCCGGAATGGCTGTTTCAGCGCTTGTAAATGTGCCAGGAACGAACGTGGTGCTGCGTTGGCTAATCGCGGTAGCCGGGGCTAACAGAGACGCGCTTGCGTCCCTTGGCGCGCCGGCGCGACAATACGGCCTGGCCGCTTTTGGTCTTCATACGCTGCCGGAATCCATGCACTTTGGCACGGTGGCGGCGGTTGGGTTGGAATGTCCGTTTTGGCATGTGACTGACTGCTCCTGCTTCCAAGAAATGTCGATGAGCAAAAGGTAAGTATAAATGAAGGAAGCCCCTTCGACCAAACTGCACCAGAATGTGGGTCCATCTCGCGCACTAAACTCACTTTTTTTCGTGTCTCTGCACCTTCTTCGTTGCAATGTCTGATTTCCCTCTTGACGAAGTGCCATCAAAAGGCCAAGAGTGAGTACACTCCGTCGCAGGAAGTGTGTGGAGCTGCTCTTTGCACGCCTTGTATCTGTGCTAGTATCCGGATGCGGTTGCTGTTCGGGTCCGCCCAGCCGCAAGTGCAAGTGGCCGTCTACACTCTGCACCCCCCAGCTTCACAGGTCTTCTCGTTGTGCCTGTGCTGTTGAGTCTGTTCAGCGACGACATTTTGAAATCCGTCCAGCCAAGCCCCAGCAGGGCCACCACCTTAGCATTTCCACAATGTGTAAGGCAGGGAAGCTCGCGGGCTTGAGTCAGGACAATGGTCGGGACATGTCAGCTTCTGTTACGTCAACATCGAATCCGTGGATGCAAATCCTTGGCGCTCTCGAAAAGAAAGTCAACCGCCACTCCTATGACACGTGGTTCAAGCCCACGCGCTTCAGCCACGATGCGGATGGCAAACTCTTCGTTGCCGTTCCCTCTCCTGAGTTCTGTACCATCGGAGAGCGTTACAGCGACCTAATTCTCGAAGCCATCGAGAATCTCGGCCTGACCTATGACGATGTCGAGTTCATCGCCGCTTCCCCCGAGCCGGAACCGGCTCCAGTGGTTCGTCACAACGGCGGACTGAACGGAGCTTCCTCGCGTCCGGCGGCGCAATCGCGCTTTGATTTCGATGGGGCTGCACAACTGAACCCGCGCTATACCTTCAACGGCTTCGTCATTGGCGGTGGCAATCAGTTTGCTCATGCCGCTGCCATGGCCGTCGCCACGGCTCCGGGTAAGGCTTATAATCCGCTCTTCCTCTATGGCGGTGTTGGGATGGGCAAGACCCACCTGATGCAGGCGATTGGCCATGAGGTCAAGCTGCGCCAGCCGGACAGTTCCATCGTTTATCTCTCCACCGAAAAATTCACCAACGAGATGATCAACTCCATCAAGCACGACAAAATGGTGAGTTTCCGCGATCGCTTCCGAGGTGTCGACGTTCTGCTTATCGATGACATCCAATTTCTTGCCGGAAAAGAACGCACCCAGGAGGAGTTCTTCCACACCTTCAACGCGCTGCATGACACCAACCGTCAGATCGTCATCGCCAGCGATCGTCCGCCCAAGGAGTTGGCCGAAATCGAAGATCGTCTGCGCTCGCGTTTTGAGTGGGGCCTGATCGCGGATATTCAGCCGCCCGATCTTGAAACCAAGATTGCAATTCTGCAGAAAAAGGCGGAGAGCGAACACGTCACGCTGCCTGATGATGTTTCGCAGTTCATCGCCAGCAATATCCGCAGCAACGTACGTGAACTGGAAGGCGCGCTGATTCGCCTTGTTGCCTACGGTTCGCTGACTGGCGCCGAGATCAACCTGACGACCGCGCAACAAGTGCTGAAGAATATCATTGACCAGCAGAGCCGCAAGGTGACCATCGAGGCAATTCAGAAGGCCGTAAGCGAGCAGTTCGGCCTGCGAGTTCCCGAAATCAAGGCAAAAAACAACTCGCGCCAGATTGTTTTTCCGCGCCAGATTGCGATGTATCTCTGCAAGCACCTGACCGAGGCATCGCTGCCCGAGATCGGCCGCCAGTTCGGCGGAAAGCACCACACTACGGTCCTGCACTCGATTGAGAAGATCAATATCCAGCGTAAGGATGATAAAGACTTGAACCGGATGCTCAACAAACTCAACGAGCAGTTGAGCAACTAAGGTAGGCCAAGGCCGGATTTCCCGCGCTCCGGGCATTAGCTGTGCCTGCTTTCAGTCTGTGGAGGCTCGGGGCGATGGCTGAGTAATCCGGCCGGTTCGCCACCGAAGCTCTTGATTAGCCGCCAGGTTTGGGGCTGGGTGAGTGGAATCACCGTGAAATCTGTACCGAACCGCCAGAAATTCGTCCCTTCTCCCAAGTTCGTCCACTAAGCTGTTTCCTGAAATTGTTCTTTTTCGAACTCTGTCTCGTTCTAAGTGCCGAACAGTGATAGATTTTCCTAGTATTTTTCACTTTTTCAAAGCGCCTGCGATTACTGCTGGTTTCTGTTGGGTTTAGTTTGGTATAAGTGCAAGTTGTAGCCAGCGAAAGATTTTGGGGAACCTATGCCAGAGACAGCGATCGCTCAAGGAACCGCCATGGAGATCACGGTCAGCAAATCCGACCTGCTAAAGGAACTCACTGCGACCCAGGGCGTGGTCGAACGCAAGACGACCATCCCTATCCTGTCCAACTTTCTTTTTGAGGCCGCCGATGGCGAGTTGACCATCACGGCCACCGATCTTGACCTGAGCCTGCGTACGAGTTGTCCGGCTGGAGTCAAGAAGGATGGCGCCTGTACCATCCCTGCGCGCAAACTTTATGACTACGCAAAGCTCCTCGGCGAGGGCGACGTCAGCATTAAGTTGCTGGAGAACCACTGGGTCAACATCCGTTCCGGCCGCTCCATCACCAAGATGGTCGGCATGGCCCGCTCGAACTTTCCCAGCGTGCCCGCTTTCCCGACCAGCGGCGTGGTAAATATCCCGGCGCAGACTCTCCGCACCTTGATTGCAAAGACGGTTTTTGCCATTTCCAATGAAGAATCCCGCTACACCTTGAATGGTGCTCTGCTGGTCTTGAAGCCCGAGTCCATCACCATGGTCGCCACCGACGGGCACCGTCTGGCGCACATTGTGAAGGAAGGGGTTTCCTTTGACATTACCGGCGAGTTGAAGACCCTGATCCCGCGCAAGGCAATGGTTGAACTGCTCTCGTTGCTGAGCGCCGCCGAGATTGAATTCGTGGAATTCGCCAAGGACGAGTCCACCCTCTTTTTCCGCCTCGGCTCCCGCCTGCTCACCTCGCGCCAGTTGACGGGCCAGTTTCCCAATTACGAGGCCGTGCTCCCGAAGGAGCACAACAAGAGCGTCAGCGTTCGCACTTTGGAGTTGCAGGCAGCCATCCAGCGCGTCGCCCAATTTGCCGACGAACGCTCGGGCGCCATCAAGATGCGATTTGAGAAGAACGAAGTTCGCGTCTCCTCTTCCTCCACCGAAACCGGCGAATCCGAGGACTCGATTGAAACCGATTACAGCGGCGATCCTCTAGCCATCGGCTTCAACTCGCAGTACCTGATCGAGTTTCTCAAGGCCACCGACAGCGAAAACGTCCGCATTGAATTCAAGGACTCCCAGTCGGCCGGACAACTTCGCCCCGAGGGCGTGGACGAATACAAGTACCGCTACGTCGTGATGCCGATGAGGATCTGAAGTCGAGCTGGGCTGGAAATTCGATAGCACGATGGAAGATGCTGTAATCAAGCTAATTAGGCAAATACTCACACTTCTTTGGGTTTTAGCAGGCGTGCGGAGCGCCGCATGCCTGCTAAAACCGCTCCCGCCACAGCTTCCGATACAAACATCTTAAACGCTCACCTGCGGATTACAAACTGCGCGAAGCCTCTGCAGAGCCTGCTCGCACTGCGCGCGGGAGACATTGAGGTGCGTCACGAAGCGGATCAGTTGGGGATTCACCGTGCCAACCAGCACACCCTGGAGTTTGAGGGCGGCTGCGATTTCCGTGGACGACTTCCCCGTGCCGCTCACGTCGAAGATGACGATGTTGGTCTGCACCGTTGCCAGATCAATGCTGATGCCGGGAATTCCGGCCGCACCTTCGGCGAGCAGCCGGGCGGTGGCATGGTCCTCGTGCAGTCGGGTGGGGCCAAACTCCAGTGCGATGAGACCGGCGGCGGCAAGCACTCCGGCCTGACGCATTCCGCCTCCCAGTGCCTTACGGACGGAGCGCGCTTGTTGGATAAAGTCTTTTGCGCCGACCAGCATGGAGCCGACCGGCGCACCCAGTCCCTTGGAAAGACAGAACATGACTGAATCAAAGCCGCGTGTGATCTCAGCGACAGGCTTGCCGAGATAGGCTGCGGCGTTGAAAATGCGCGCACCATCCAGGTGAACGGGGAGATTTCTCTCGTGGGCGCGGGCGCAGATTTCCTCCATCGCAGCGACGGGGGTAACCGTGCCGCCCGCCATATTGTGTGTGTTCTCCAGCGCAATCAGACCAGTCGGCGCAACGTAGTAGGAGGGCGGCGCGATCCTCGAAGCGAGCAACTCCCAGGAAAGAACTCCCTGAGCAGCGCTGACCGGACGCACGATGCAGCCGCTGAACCAGCCGAGCATGGCCATCTCATAGTTGAAGATGTGGCCGCGCTCCTCGCAGAGAATCTCCTGGCCGGGACGGGTATGCAACTTGATGGCAATCTGGTTGCCCATGGTGCCAGAGGGAACGAAGATCGCGGCTTCGCGGCCAAAGACCTCGGCGGCGCGGGCTTCCAGGCGATTGATCGTTGGATCTTCTCCGTACACGTCGTCGCCGACTTCGGCGGAGGCCATGGCACGGCGCATTTCATCACTGGGCAAAGTTACAGTATCGCTGCGAAGGTCAATCCATGAAGAGCTCATGAGTGCTCCAGAAAAGTAGATGGAAACATCTAGTGTAACTGCTCGTCACGCAAAAAGTTGGCAAACACCTCGTTGGAAAGCAGGCGGCCGCGTGGAGTGAGGCGCAGCCATCCATCCTCCAGCAACAGCAGTTCGCTCGCCACCAGGTCGGTGATCTCCTCGCGGTAATTGTCCACGGCGGCAATTCCGAACTCCTCCTTGATGGCCAGCAACTCAACACCGCGGTTCATGCGCAAACCGAGGAAGTAGGTTTCCTCGATGGCCTGTTGCGCGGAGACGAATGTGCTCTCGACCGGCGCTCCCGCAAGGAGCGTGTCGAGCGAGTTCGGGGTGGCGATGCGCACGGCACGAAGCGGATCGCTTCGCGAGGGCACAGGCAGCAGAGAATGAGCATCGACGCCGAAGCCGTAGTAAGGGAGACGCTGCCAGTAACGCAGGTTGTGGCGCGACCAGTGACCTTCGTGGGCGAAGTTCGAAATCTCATACTGGGCAATCCCTGCGGCGTTCAGGCGCTCGCAGGCGCGTTCGTAGAGAGAGATCGTCAGCTCCTCATCGGGGACGCGGTGGGCATGGTAGCGCGTGCCTCCCGCGATGAGCTCACGGCCGAGGCGGGATTCGTCGTCCACTTCCAACATGTAGATGCTGACATGAGGAAGCTCCAGAGCGAGAACTTCATCGAGCGAACGCTCCCAACTGGCAGCCGTCTGATAAGGGAGGCCGGCGATGAGATCGATGCTGATTTCCGTGATGCCCGCCTGGCGCAGGCGGTCAATGTCGGCGATGGCAATGTCGCGGCTATGCAGGCGGCCTACCGAGCGGGTTTCCTGATCGACAAACGACTGCACGCCGAGCGAAACGCGATTGACGCGGGCGCGGAGCAGCGCGGCAAGAACTTCGCCGGAAAGTGTACCAGGCGCGACTTCGACGGTGAACTCGGCCTGCTGCGAGAGTTCGAAGACCTGCGTGATCGCGGCGAAGAGACGGTCGAGCTGATCGGGCGCCAGAACGCTGGGCGTGCCTCCGCCGAGATAGACCGAATCGAGCAGCGGATCGAAGGCCGCGCCGAATTCGCCGGCAAGCACGGGTGCATTGGCAATCGCCCGCTCCAGATGCCCGACATAGCGGTCAAACAGCTCGCGGGAAAAGACACCCGAGGCAAAGTTGCAAAAGGAACACTTGGTCCGGCAGAACGGGACCGAGAGATAAAGCGCGGAATGAAAGCCGGAGGTCAATGAGTGCCTGCAGCATAAGTGTAACGCTCAGGCAAAGAGCGTGAACCGTGGAGGGCTCTGCTTCCATCTAAAATAGAAGTACATGGCCGCCGAGGAAGAAGCGTTAGGAAAAGCGTACGACAGCCGGATTATTCGCCGGCTCATAAGTTACCTGAGCCCATACCGGCTGCAGGTAGGGCTGGCGCTCGTGGCAATTGTGCTGAAGGCGGGCGCGGACGTGCTCGGTCCTTTTCTGACAAAGACGGCGATTGATAAGTATCTTGCGGCGCGCGGCGGCGAGCACTCTTTTCTCGACCGCTTTCTGAGTCCGCAGCCGATGATTGGAATCGCGCAGATCAGCGGTCTGTTCTTGAGCGTGCTGCTGCTGGGCTTTCTCTTTGAATTCACCCAGACCTATCTGATGCAGTGGACCGGGCAGAAGGTGATGTTCGATCTGCGCAGCCAGCTCTACCGTCATCTGCAGCGCATGGACGTCTCCTTCTTTGACAAGAATCCCGTGGGACGGCTGGTGACCCGCGTGACTACCGACGTGGATGCGCTGAACGAGATGTTTACCTCGGGCGTGGTTTCCATCGTCGAAGACGTTTTCGTGCTGGCCGGTATTCTCTGGGTGATGCTATCGATGAGCTGGCGGCTGGCACTGATCGCCTTCGCGGTTATGCCGGTCATCATCCTTGCCACGCAGGTATTCCGCAAGGCGGTGCGCGACAGTTACCGCCGGATTCGCGTGGCCATTGCGCGCATCAATTCGTTCCTGCAGGAGCACGTCAGCGGCATCATTCCCCTGCAACTTTTCAACCGCGAGCGCAAGTCGTACGAAGAGTTCGAGGCGGTAAACGCACAACACATGGAGGCGTTTAAGGACGCCATCATGGCGTACGCGCTGTACTATCCGGTGGTTGAAACACTCTCCTCGATCGCCATTGCCTGCGTGCTCTGGTATGGAGGACACAGCGTGCTTTCGGGGATTACGACCCTGGGCGTGCTGGTGGCATTCATGCAATACGCGCAGCGGTTCTTCCGTCCGATCCAGGATCTGAGTGAGAAGTTCAACATTCTGCAGTCGGCGATGGCGGCAGGCGAGCGTGTGTTCAAACTGCTCGATACCGAAGCGGGGGTTCAGTCGCCGCTAATTGCGAAGGAACCGGATGGCCCGGGGCGAATCGAGTTCGACAACGTCTGGTTTGCCTACCGTCGCGTGCCGATGGAGAAAGACGGCAAGGCCGTTCCGGGCGAGGAATGGGACTGGGTTCTGCGCGGCGTCTCGTTCACCATCGAGCCGGGAGAAACGGTGGCCGTTGTAGGACACACGGGGGCGGGCAAGACCACGCTGATCTCGCTGCTGCTGCGCTTTTATGACGTGCAGCAGGGCGCGGTGCGGATCGACGGCGTGGACGTCCGCGAGATGGATTTGCAGAAGCTGCGGCGCCGCTGCGGCGTGGTGCTTCAGGATCCGTTCCTGTTCAGCGGTTCGATCGCCGACAATATCAAGCTGGGCTCGGCGCACGTCACGCGCGAGGCGGTGGAGCGCGCTGCTTACGAGGTGAACGTCGCGGATTTCATCCATTCGCTGCCGGAGGGCTTCGACTCGATGTTGCAGGAGCGCGGCAACACGCTCTCGACCGGGCAGAAGCAGCTTGTCTCGTTTGCGCGGGCGCTGGCGCATAACCCTCGCATTTTGATCCTGGATGAAGCGACCTCCAGCGTAGATACGGATACGGAGTTCCGGGTACGCGAGGCGCTGACCCGGATGGTGGAGGGACGAACCTCGCTGATCATCGCCCACCGCCTGTCAACCATCCAGCGCGCCGATAAGATCATCGTGATGCACAAGGGCAAGGTGCGCGAGATGGGTACGCATCAGCAGTTGTTGGCGGCCCGCGGCTTGTACTGGAAGCTGTATCAGTTGCAATACAAGGACCAGGAGCTGGGAGTTGCGGCAGTGGCCACTCCGCCGATGGGGCCAGAAGCGCGAGCCGATTAGTCGGTGCGCTTTGCGGCGACGCAATATTTCAGAACGTATCCGCTGCGCCTGATATCCTGTCGGCGCAGATGTCTAACGGAAGAAATCTCGGTGCGTCCCGCCCGTTGCGGGTGATGATCTCGGCCGGAGAAGCTTCGGGCGAGATGTACGGCGCGGAATTACTGACGGCGCTTCGCGAGCTGCACGCAGGCACAATCGAATGCTTCGGCATGGGCGGCGAGCGCATGAGCCAGGCAGGCTGCGAGATAGTAGTCCATGCCCGCGATGTAGCCGTGGTTGGGCTGTTTGAAGTGCTGAGCCATCTGCCGCGAATCTATCGTGAATTCCACAAGCTGCTGGCGGAGATAGACCGGAGGCGTCCGGACGTTGCCGTGCTCATCGACTTTCCGGATTGGAATTTCCGGCTGGCAAAGCAATTGCACCGGCGCGGGATTCCGGTAGTGTATTACGTCAGTCCGCAGCTCTGGGCCTGGCGCAAAGGGCGGCTGAAGCTGGTGCAGCGCTACGTCTCGGAGATGCTGGTGATCATCCCCTTTGAACGCGAGTTTTACGCGCAGAACGGGGTCCATGTGGAATTCGTGGGGCATCCGCTGAGCGCGTTGGAACCGCCCAAGGTGAGCCGGGAGGAATTTGCTAGGCGCTGGGAGTTGGATGCAGCCCGGAGTTGGATTGCGCTGCTGCCGGGAAGTCGAAGGAAGGAGTTTCGCCTGAACCTGCCCGCGATGCTGGAAGCCGCGGAGCGGCTGGGAGCAGAGTTCGAATTCGTGATGCCCGTGGCCAGCACTCTGGATAAGGATTGGGTGCGGAAGCAGATTGCGATGTGCGCTCGCAAGGTGGAAGTAAAGCTGACCGATGACGCCAGGGCAAGCCTGCTGCATGCCCGCGTGGGTGTTGTGGCCAGCGGTACGGCAACCGTGGAGGCGGCGCTGATCGGCACGCCGTTTGTAATGGTTTATCGTTTGGCGGGGCTCACCTGGAGGCTAGGACGGCATCTGGTGAAGTTGCCGCATTACGGCATGGTGAACCTGGTGGCTGGGAGGGAAGTGGTTCCGGAGCTGATCCAGGACGGATTTACGCCTGAAAGCGTGGAGCGAGAGGTAGAGGCGCTGCTAGAGGACGGCGAGGCAAGACAACGCATGAAGGAAGCTCTGGCGGAGGTGCGCGGAATGCTGCGCGGAGCACTGGCGGCTGATTCCACTCCGGGGGGTGCCGGCGAGAGTGCCGCGTATCGGGCGGCGCGGGCTATATTGCGCGTTGCGGAATGTGCCGTGCGGGAGAGAGAATAGGCGCGCATTCAGCGAAGCTGCCCAGCAGCTTCTGTATCATTTCATTATGTAAGGTTGTGCTACTCAGCAGGAGCAAAATGCCAATGCGATTTGCAGGACGGACACTGGTGCGAGCCGTTCTCATAACCCTGACCGCGCTCGGCCTGCTCCCAATGGCAGCATTGCAGGCGGCCGAGAAGCCGCGTATCCGGGCGGAGGACTACTCCATCGACGCCAGGATTTTTCCGCAGTCGCACAAGCTGACGGCGCGGGCAGTGGTGAAGTTTGTAGCGCTGGACGATATCAGTATTGCGACCTTCGAGTTGCACAATGCGCTGCGCGTAACTCAGGTGACGGACGAACATGGCGCCGCACTGACGGCCGAGCGCGTATCGCAGGACTCGACGATCCGCGTGGCACTGCCCAGCGGCATGAGCAAGGGGCAGGAAGCGACTCTGACTTTTGACTATGAGGGTAGTGTGACCTCGGCGGACGATAGTCCGGTGCCGGGATTAAGGCTAGCCTATGTGGGCGATCCGATCACCTACCTGCTGTATTCGGGACGCTGGTTTCCTGTGACCAACTTCGGTATCGACCGCTTCACGGCACGACTGAAGATCAGCGCGCCCCAGGAGTACACCGTAGTTGCGAGCGGAGGTGCCGTTGTCGCTGCCGGAGACCATGTGGAAGAGCCCGCCAAAGACTCCGGTGAGGGCGCAGCCCCAAAGTTGCAGACGCGCGAGCAGGCGGGAAAGAAAACGAAGCCGCCAGCAGCTCCCAGCAAAGCTCCTGCCGCGACATCCGAAGCCGGCATGAGCAGCGTCAGCTTCAACTGGACCAAGCCGAGCTTCCCCGGCACGGTGGTGATTGGAAGGTTTGTTGACACCCCGGTGAGCGAAGCCGGAATGACCGTGCATGTGTACTTCCTGAAAGATAAGGCTGGCTTTGCGCAGCAATATGGTGAGACAGCAGCCAAAGAACTCGGCTATTTCATAACCATCTACGGTGTTCCGATCAGCTCGGAGCTGAAGCTGGTGGAGCTGCCCGATGATTCCGTTCCCACGACTTGGGCTCCCGAGGTGGCGGGGATTGCAGCGCGCAATATAAACGCAAAGGTAAATTACCGGCTGCTTTCCAATGCAATCGCGCACCAGTGGTTCGGCACCATCATAAGTCCGGCAACCCGCAACGACTGGTGGATTCAGGATGGAGGAGCGCGGTACAGCGAAAGCCGATACATCGAGTATGCGGCGGGGCAGGCGGGCGAGCAGGAAGCCGTAAAAGACATGGCGGTAGGCGCACTGGCCTATGACAGCGTTCCGCTGGGACAGATCGGAACGCTCGACACCTTTGACCCGGTCTTCCAGTCGATGGCGAACGACAAGGGCGGCATGATCTACCACATGCTTCGCTGGGTGATGGGCGATCAGAAATTTGACAAGGCGATGCGCACTCTCTTCCAAGATTACGCGGGTAAATCCGTGGGACTGAAGGAGCTGCAGAAAGTGACCGAGGATATCCAGGGCGAAGCGTTGACATGGTTTTATTCGCAATGGCTGAACTCGACGGGCGCTCCGGAATTCAAGAACAAGTACACGGTGTTCCGGGTTCAGAAGGGCTTTCGCGTGGTGGGGCAGGTACAGCAGGATCTCGACCTCTTCCGGATGCCGGTGCAGTTGAAGATCGATACGGACGGAAAAACAGAGGAAAAGACAATCGACGTGGTTGGAACAGACTCCAGCTACACGATTGAGACCTTTGGCAAGCCGCGCCGCATCACCGTGGATCCGAATAACTGGGTACTGAAGAACTCAGGCGACTTGAAGCTGCGCACGGCGATTATGCGCGGGCAACAGATGGTGCAGCAGGGAAATCTGGCAGAGTCGCTGAAGGAATTTCAGAAGGCAATCGAGCAGAACAAGAACAGCTCGCTGGCCCATTACCGAATTGCCGAGGTCTTTTACCTGCAGAAGAATTACCAGGCCGCGGCCAACGCCTATCGCGATTCTCTGAATGGCGACGGCGAGCCGAGATGGACCGAAGTTTGGAGCCACATTCAACTGGGCAAAATTTTCGACCTAACCGGACAGCGGGAGCGCGCTCTGAGCGAATACCGGCAGGCGCTGCAGACCAACGACAACACGCAGGGTGCTCTGGACGAGGCGCGCAGATACCTGACTGCGCCATATGAGAGAACAGACGCGTAGCCTGCGAGCGGAAGAGAAGAGCTCAAGCTTCGGTAGATGAACGCGCATCGCGAGTGATGCTGTAGCTGGATGCCATGCGTTCGGCGAGGCGCACGGCAACCGTCAGGGCGCGCTCGCCGGTAAAAGTGGAGCAGCGTATCTGAACCTGGTCGCCGGAAAAATTCATGCCGACGATGAACTCCGCGTTACTGGCCGTGTCGGAAAGATCGAGCGAGCGGGAGTTGCTCACTATCACCGTATCCGGCAGACAGATGCGGTCAAGCAGGCAGAAGATCTCAAGCTTTGATTCGGGCTCGTCGGGACCAGTCTCCATCACAATGCGAGCCCGCCGCGCAGCGTCTTCGATGTTGGTGGCACAGTCGATACGCGCGAAGGCATGATCGGCCTGCGCTTGTTCGAGGGCGCCGGAGCTGACCGCATCGTTCAAGGTCTGGCGAATCTCCTGGCGTGCGTACTCCAGCGAGGTAGGGATCAGGTCTTCCAGCACCACGCGGAATCCGGCAACGGCGGCACGGCGAGCGAGTGCCCGCCCGACTTTGCCGGCGCCGATGACGGCGATGGTCTCCGCATCCGGAGCCGGCATCGTTACTTGTCCAGCTCTTCGACCATCTTGGTGAAATTCGGATCTGAGTTGCGCATGTATTCGGCAAGTTTCTTGCGCTCTTCCGGGGCAATAAAACCGCTGCCCACAACGATGCGCCGCAGTGTTGTGGAAATGTCATCCACGTAATTCATCATCCGAATCAGTTCGCCACTTGAAGCCATGATGCCTCCTGAAAACTCTGGATGTGCTTCGATTCACGAAGACACCGTAAGAGTGTATTGTCTGCGTTCGGGGCGGGTACGTCAAAAGCAGAAGGCGCGGAAATCACATTTCCGGCCAAAATCGGCTCAACTGCGGGATTTTGAGGGCGCTCGGACGATTGGAGGTGGATGCTTCGACCTGTGGGAACGATTGGCGAGATGGATAATCGTTTGAAAGTCGAAGGTTACTGGTTTGCCAATCGTTTCGCGGGCTGAGAACGATTGACTAAATGATTATCTAACGAGGCTCGTCATAGTGCCATGAGAGTAAATGGATGCCCAGACAAAAGCGATTGAGCGGGCAATGTCAGCGTCCGCAGATCCTGGCTCCCAGAATTGCCAACCGCGGGCGGTCGTGAGCTACGCCGAAGGGAGGGGGTGCTGTTGCTAGGCTGAGAAGTCTTCGCCAGCTTCCTGGTGGCCCTGATGCTCGGATAAGGGCTGGCGGTCGGTAACTTCGGCGAGCGTCGCCAACTTCTGCGCCAATTCGGCGCGCAGAGTTCCGGACGAGTAACGCCAGCTCCAGTTGCCGTCGCCAAAGCTGGGCACGTTCATGCGCGCTTCCGAACCGAGACTGAGCACGTCCTGGAGAGGCACGATGCAAAGGTCTGCGGTGGAACTCTGCGCGAGGCGGATCATTGCCCAGTTGATGCCGTCGCTGGTTTCTCCCAGCAGCGAGCCCGCGAATCTGCGTTCGTCTCCCGAACAGTTCTTCCACCATCCGAGGGTTGTGTCATTGTCATGGGTTCCGGTGTAAACCACGGTGTTGGGCACGTAACGATGCGGGAGGTAGATGTGTGCGCCGGGATTGCCAAAACCGAATTGCAGGACCCTCATGCCAGGCATCTGCAGAAGATCGCGAAGCACATTCACGTCCGGCGTAATGACGCCGAGGTCTTCGGCAATGAATGGCAGGTCTCCGAGCTTTTCATGCAATACGCGGAAGAGATCTTCGCGGGGGCCATCGACCCAGCGGCCATGGACGGCCGTGGGTTCGCTGTTGGGAATTTCCCAGTACTGGAGGAATCCGCGGAAGTGATCGAGGCGGATGATGTCGCAGTTCTCCAGCGACCATCGCATTCGGTTGACCCACCAGTCGTAGCCCCTCAGCTTCAGCTCGGTCCAACGATAAAGGGGATTTCCCCAGCGCTGGCCAGTTACGGAAAAGGCATCGGGCGGAACGCCGGCGACGCACTCGGGCTCGAGGCTATTGGCGTCGAGGCGAAAAATATCGGGATGGGTCCAGACATCAGCCGAGTCGTAACTGACGAAGATGGCAACGTCACCGATGATCTTTATGCCCCGGTTCCGGCTGTAGGAGTGGAGCGCCCGCCACTGCTCAAAGAAAGCGAATTGGAGGAAGCGGGCGCGGTCAAGCGCCTCGCGCAGTTCGTCGCGAATCGCGGCTATGGCCGATGGTTCGCGGTGGGCTAGCTCGTGAGGCCAGGTGTTCCAGCTCCGCTGCTGGTAACGAAGGCGCAGTGCCTCGAATAAGACGTAATCTTCCAGCCACCATGAATTGGTGGCGACGAAGCGATCAAAGCGCGCACGATGTTGGCTGTCCGCGCTGCGCAAGAACGAGGCAGCGGCTTCGTGCAGAAGCGGCAGCTTCTCGCGTTCGACGCGGGGATAATCGACCGGGCCTTCGGGCAGGTCCAGGGAAGCGACCCGCTGGTGCGAGATCAGACCGCGATCGGCCAGGCGCTCCAGGCTGAGCAGCAGGATGTTGCCCGCAAACGCCGAGGTCGAGGAATAGGGCGAATTTCCAATACCGGCCGGGTTCAAAGGTAGAATCTGCCAGAGTCCCTGGCGGGCGGAAGCAAGGAAGTCGATGAACTCATAGGCGGCCGGTCCAAGGTCGCCGACTCCCCCGTGGGAGGGGAACGATGTGGGATGCAGCAGTATTCCGGCGCTTCGTTGATTGAGCATGGGATCAGGGTATTGCTGATTGCATGAACGTTACTGCGATCCGTAGAATGCACTGCCATAGCGCGTATTGCGAAGTAGAGCAGTTCCTGTATCGGTGTGTCCTGCCCGTCCCACCTTAGCCGCGCAAAAACCAGCGCGTCGAAGGTGGGGCACCCGCCATACCGCAGATTGCAAAGTAAAAAGCGGGGAGGGTTCCCCCTCCCCTAATGTAAAGACTGATTCCTTTAGCTCCGGGGATTGCCCAGCGCTTCCACTTTTTTCTTGTCGATCACGATGCGGCCTTGTTTTTCCAAACGTCCGCGCAGAGATGCGATGAATACCTCTTCGGCTTCAGAGCGCTTGCGATCCATGAGCGCGGCCTTAACCTGATCCTTGATTGCGTCGAAGTCGGCGTCGGTGGGCGGCTGCTTATCGAGCAGAGCGACAACCGCGCCTTTCTGTCCGAGATTGATGGCCTGACTGATATCACCCGGCTTCATGTCAAAGAGCTGGGGAACGGCGGATGAAAGCTGACCAAGATCGGGCACCTGGCCATCGGGAGTAACCAGGTCACTGGTTTTCAAGGATGCGCCGACGGCCTTTGCGGCGGCGGCAAGATTGTGCGAGGCGCGAGCCTTATCGCTGAGCTCCTGGCACTTCTGGGCCAGCATGGCTTGCGCTTTCTGTTGCTTCAACTCGGCCGCGATACGATCCCTTACCTGCTCGAAGGCAGGGGTCGCGGGCGGCTTGACGTCAGTAACCTGGACAATCGCAAAGCCGCGCGTCAACGGTACCGATGCCGGCGCGGCGTTGGCCTTCATCCCGAATACGGCTTCGGCGAATTGCGGTGAGGAGCCGATGCCGGGCAGCGACTGGGCGCGCGAGAAATAGCCGCTCTCCTGCACCTGGAGAGCATTGGCGGCGGCGGCCTTTTCCAAGGTTCCGGACTTGGCCTGGCTTTCGACGGTGTGAGCAAGCTGCTCGGCGATCCTCTGGTTCTTCTGCGCCGTCACAATCGGTTCAATCTCGGAACGGACTTCCTCAAACGAGCGGGCGTGCGCCGCGGTCTTGTCATCGACGCGAATGATCTCAAAGCCGTAGCTGGTTGAAATCAGATCCGAAGGCTGTCCCTTGGTCAGGCCGAAGGCGACCTTCTCAATCTCAGGCGCGGAGCCGGAGCCCTGCACGAGCTGGCCGACCGAACCTCCATCCTTGGCGGTGGCAAGATCGTCGGAGTACTTTTTGGCAAGGGCCGCGAAGTCTCCACCCTGACGAAGCTGCTTGAGCACATCTTGCGCCTTTGCCCTGGCAACATCTGCCTGCTTAGCATCCACCTTGCCATCGGGGCCGGGCAACGGAAGCTTAATCAGAATGTGGCGGAGCTTCACCGACTCAGGCAGGCGGAACTCGGCGGCATGCTGACGGTAGTAGCCCAGCAGTTCCTCGTTGGAAGCCTTGGCCGGATTGGGCAACCGCGCCGGATCGACGAGCACGAACTTAATCTTGCGCTGTTCCGGAATAGTGTTGGCGAATTCTTTCTGGTTTTTCTCGTAGAAGGCGCGTAATTCGGAATCATCGACCGTGACTGATTTCTCGAGGTCGGCAACGGAGAGTACCGCATATTCAAACTTAATCCTGGTCTTGGCCTTGACGAATGCGTCATGCACCTCGGCATTAGAGACAAAGACTCCGGCGCCGATTACGGCGCGCAGCTTGCGTAGGGTCAACTCGTTGCGCAGCTCCTGCTCAAACTGAGGCACGCTGAGATTGAACTGAGTCGCAATCAGATCGCGGTACTGGTCGGCACCGATGAATGTCCCATTGGGATAGAGCGCCTGGGAGATGCCGCCATGCTGCATCTCATAGCGCAGATCCTCGTCCGTGGCCTCGAGGCCAAGACGCTTTGCCTCCCGCACATAGGCCTTCTGCATGACCAGAGCATCGACGGCCTGGGGCAGAATGTAAGACTTGAATTGTTCGGGAATGTGCTGGCGCTGCATCATGTTTCGCGCTACCTGATCCACTTCCTGAATGGTGACGTCCTGGCCGTCCACCTTGGCAACGGAATCGGCGCCAACACTGCCGCCGGTAAGATCACTGAGTATTCCGCCAGGGACAAGGGTGACAACCATCATGATGCAGACGATGGCGAGGAAACCGACCAGAAGGACTTTCTGAAATCGGCCGGGGGTTTGCAGGAATCGAATCATCTTCCAATGGGCTCCGGAAAAGTAAAGGGCGAATGTTTGATTATAAACCAGCGGCCCGGATTGCCCGAATCCGGGCTGGGAAGGGGCGGTGGTGCGGTTTGAAGCGGTGCGCTTGGTGAAAATGGGCAAGGAGCGCGGAAAAACACCAACCAATGAAAAAGTTCGCGCTTTAATGCGCGAAATACGCCTTCCAGCTCTGTACCCTTTCCCTGCCCCTTGGGGCGCGTGGTGTAATAAGAGGTACACTTCTATGTCTCAGAGGAAACAGGGGCTTCGTGGTAGGTGGATCGCTGCCGGCAGACGGCTGCGGGAGTTGGGCATGATCGCGCGTGGATTGGCGGACACCAACCATGTGGTGATGGCTCACATCATTCCGATGCGGCGCTGCAACCTGGCTTGTGCCTACTGCAATGAGTTCGACGCCAGCAGTAAACCGGTGCCGCTGGAAACCATGTTCGAGCGCCTCGATCAACTGGCACGCCTTGGGACATCGATCATAACCATCAGCGGCGGCGAGCCAATCCTTCATCCTGAACTCGACGAGATCATCGGCCACATCCGAAGCAAAGGCATGATCGCCGGCTTGATTACCAACGGATATCTGCTGACGGCAGAACGGATCGAGCGGCTGAACCGCGCCGGACTCGATCATATGCAGATCTCGATCGACAACGTGACGCCCGACGACGTTTCGAAAAAAAGCTTGAAGGTTCTGGACAAGAAACTGCAGTTGCTCAGCGAGTATGCGGATTTCCACGTAAACATCAACAGCGTGGTTGGCGGAGGAGTTCGAAATCCGCACGATGCGCTGGTGGTGGGACGGCGCGCGCGTCAGCTTGGCTTCACTTCAACGGTGGGAATCATCCACGACGGCGACGGCCAACTGCGTCCGTTGAACGGCGATGAACGCGAAGTATTTTTCAAAATGCATAACCTGGAGCGGAAGAATTACTCGCGCCTGAACTGGTTCCAGACGAACATTGCCAATGGCAAGCCGAACGACTGGCGCTGCCGGGCAGGGGCGCGCTACATCTATGTATGCGAAGACGGGCTGGTGCATTATTGCTCGCAGCAGCGCGGCTACCCCGGCGTGCCACTACTGCAATACACAAGAGCAGATGTGCGCCGGGAGTTCCTCACCGCCAAGGGATGCTCGCCAAATTGCACGGTGAGTTGCGTTCACCAAATAAGCTACATGGACTTTTGGCGCGCGCCGCAGACTCTGCAACCACAGCCACGCTCGGCCGAGGTTGGTGAGTTGATCCAGATCCAGAGCGACTGACCGGCTCGGCTACCCGTCCCGTGAGACAGCGAAACACAAGACAAACAACTTAGTATTCAGAACGCTGAGTCCACACCTGTTTTGCAAGCTATTGGCGCAGCAGAAGCCTGTAGCATTGCCGGCAGAGCGCAGAAGACAATCACAATCAAATGCGGAGTTCAGATAGCAATCCGAGCGGAGAGTTCAGTAGGGGATGGAACAATCAGGCACAACCTGCCGGAAATGAATGACGAACGAAATGGCGCACACTTTTGTGGCTTGCATCTTGAATCCTGGCTGGACGTTGCACGATGCAAACACGTTTGTTACTATCACAAGAGTTCTGAGCCAATCAGTACTGGTGTGTGAACCGGTCCAACGCGATTCTCCGCCTCTGGTCGGTGGCAAAATAATCAAGAAGGGCGCGTAGCTCAATTGGCAGAGCAACTGACTCTTAATCAGTAGGTTGTAGGTTCGATTCCTACCGCGCTCACCATTATTTTCAATCACTTACAGCGTTGATGCTTAGGCCTACTGATTCCAGGTCAGTTGGACGCATGTGTTTGTTCCGACTAGCCCTATCTTTTCACTCACTTACAGCGTTGATGATTTCCTGGTATGCCGCAAAGTGTGGCATACTAGGCGGCAAGACTCCCGGATCAACTCGTAGCGAAGTCTCTTCAGTTGTTATCACGGCCAAGATACATATCAGGGCCATGACATATATTTCGCCACAGCGTTCATGCCAATACGCAGTAGGCGATCCCGGAGGCTGCGGCGGTTGAGGCGCGCGCGGCATCAAGCTCGATGCCGTACAGACGACAGTTGCCGCTTTTGGTGATCTGCGGCAATGCGGTGCTGGTGCCGACGCAAGGATCAATCACGTTCGCAGGCTCGGCGCCGACCTAGAGGAGGTTGCGAATCTTCTAACCCTCCGAGGGAAAGCGGGTAGTAGCCGAGCTTGAGTCGGGCCGGCCAGGCGCATAGATGTACTCCAAATCTATTGTGGGGTAGGCTGCATGTGCCTTCGGCACACCACGTGGCATGAAAATGCGATCAAGCGCACTGGCCGGAGTTGTAGTACAAGCTTTGGTCGGCGATTGCTTGGAGGTTGGCACTCACTTCGAGACGAGATCTCGCGGGATAGGCTGATCCGCGCCGGCCAAGGTATCACGTGTTGTCGCACCTGGAAACAGGAAGGACGTATGGCAGTTTCTGTAACAGACCTGCGGCGCAGCAATCGCCTCCTATGGAGGCATTATGGAAGCCCGACTGGAACGCGGTTGTGGACTGGACGTACACCAGGCAACGGTCGTCGCCTGCTTGTTGGTGATTCGCAAGAGCGGCAAGATACAGAAACAGTTGCGAAGCTTCGGTACGACCACCCGTGAACTGCTTGAGTTGCGGGAATGGCTGTCTTCCGAACACTGTAACCATGTGGCGATGGAGAGCACGGGCGTTTATTGGAAACCGATCTACGCCGTTCTAGAGGGTGACGATTTAGAGATCGTCGTCGCCAATGCGCTACACATCAAGAAGGTGCCAGGACGAAAGACCGACGTCAAAGACGCAGAGTGGATTGCCGATTTGCTCTGCCATGGTCTGCTCCGCCCCAGCTTCGTTCCGCCCGCACCCATCCGCGAACTTCGCGATCTGACCCGCTACCGCCGCAAGCTGGTAGAGAGCCGAACCGCAGAGCGTAACCGATTGCTGAAGTTGCTGGAGAGCGCCAACATCAAGGTGGCCAGCGTTGCCACCGACGTCTTCGGACTTTCCGGTCAACGGATGCTTGACGCCTTGATCGAGGGAAAGGCGAGCCTGCCGGAGATGGCCGATCTGGCCATTGGCCGACTGCGCAACAAGATTCCACAACTGGAACTCGCCCTGGAAGGCAAGCTCCAGGAACACCACCGCTTCCTATTGCGACTGCAACGCAGCCGCCTGGAAGCGGTGGAGAGCGATCTCTCCATCCTCGAACAGCGCATCCAGCAGCAGCTTCAACCCTATGCCGCGCAACTCGCGCTCCTGCGAGAAATCCCCGGTGTCGATCTGACCTTGGCGGCGATCATCATCGCCGAACTGGGCGTGGATATGACGGTATTCCATAGCCCTTCACAGCTGTCTTCCTGGGCTGGCGTTTGCCCCGGCAACAACGAATCGGCGGGCAAACGTAAGAGCAGCCGTGTCCCTAAGTCCAACATGTATTTAAAAACCGCTCTGGTCGAGGCGGCAAACGCGGCAGCCCGCGCCAAAGGAACCTATCTCCGAGACAAGTTCTACCGGCTCAAAGCACGACGCGGATACAAGCGGGCATCGATGGCCATCGCACACAAGATCCTGGTCGCCATCTATCACATGTTCTCAGAAGACGTTCACTACAACGACCTCGGCGACCTCTATCTCGACAAACTCAACAACCACCAAGTCACGCGCACTCTTGTCCACCGTCTCGAACGCCTCGGTTACACGGTTACGCTAACGCCCCAACAACAAAAGGCGGCATAGGGAGCATTTTCATGGCAGTGAGTAGCATTTCTATCTGAATCAAGCCAAGCGGTCCGCAGCCGTCTCAGCTGCGGCGTGTGTTTGGGATGAGTATCTGCCTGTATGCCGGGCACCGCGTGAGCGGTCGTAGGCATCTCATTTGCACCGACAATATGGAGATCGGCTGGTCAGGGATGGATTATTCATCACTGCTAGAAGCATTACAACGGCGAGGCGTTCACACGGTCGTTCTAGCCGTGTGGCAGGGCACAACCTACCCTGAAAAAGGAGATCGCACAATGCGTATTGGATTTCTTGGTCTAGGCAATATGGGAAGCGCTATGGCAAGCAACCTCATTCGCGCCGGCCACGACTTAGTTGTATACAACCGGAGCCGCAAAGCTGCTGAGGCTCTCGCTGCGGAAGGCGCGCAGGTCGCCGATGACCCAGCCAACGCCGCCGTGCAAGAGATCGTGATTACGATGCTGGCCAACAACGATGCAGCTGAATCCGTTGTGTTCGGTGCGCATGGTGTTCTAGACGGCATGCAGCGCGACGGTTTGCATGTCTCGATGAGTACGATCAGCCCTGCTTTGTCGAGGCGCCTTGCGGCGGCACATAAAGAGCGTGGGCAGCAATACATGGCCGCACCAGTTTTCGGAAGGCCCGACGCTGCAGCCGCAGGAAAGCTGTTTATCGTTGGTGCCGGGACGAAGGAGGCTCTGGCAAAGGCAAAACCTGTGTTTGAGGTTCTCGGTCAACGCACGTTCACCGTTGGCGAACGGCCTGAAGATGCAAACCTCATCAAGTTATTTGGAAATTTCCTGATCACCTGCGTGCTGGAGGGCCTAGGGGAGGTGTTTGCCGTAGCCCGCAAGGCGGAGATTGATCCTGGCACGGTGTTTGAGGTGCTGAGCGGCACGATGTTCGGTGCTCCTGCTTATAACAATTACGGCCCACGAATCATTGAGGAGAAGTTTTCCCCTGCCGGATTCAAGTTGCCACTCGGGCTGAAAGACGTGCGGTTAATGCTGGAGGCCTCGGAAGAAGTGGCTGCGCCAATGCCCTTCGCGAGTGTGGTTCGTGACAGGTTCATCGCGGCAATTGCGAGCGGATACGGCGATTTGGATTGGTCGGCGCTGGCCCTGATCGCTGCGCAATGCGCCGGATTGCCGCGACAGGGAGGCGAAAGCCGCCCAGACAGAGCGGCTTAGGAGCAAGGCGAGAGAGATGAAAGTCGGAATTATCGGTGCGGGTGCGGTAGGTACAGCGTGTCTGCTGTCGCTGGTGATGCGTGGTTCTGCGCGCGAGATCGTGCTTGTGAACAGGAATCGCAAGCGGGCAGAAGCGGTGGTGACAGACATCCAATACGGCGCAATACTATCGCCGGTAGTGGAGGTGCGCGTCGGCGATTACTCCGCTCTCGCGGGAGCATCGCTGGTAATGATCACCGCCGGAGAAAATGAGAAAGCCGGAGGTGCAACCGACCGCAGCGATCCGTCGGGAAGGCTCCGGCTGTTGGAAGCAAACTCTGCCGTTTACCAGGAAATCGTTCCGCAGATTCACCGTGCGGCCCCGGGAGCGCTCGTACTGGTGGTCACCGATCCGCCGGACCCGCTCTCAGATGTGGTGCGCATCTTAGGACACGAGCGCGTGCTGAGCACCGGGACGTATCTGGATAGTCTGCGATTCCGCTTTCACCTGGCCTCGTCTCTGAATGTGAGTCCGGCATACGTGGAGGCGCTGGTACTGGGCGAGCACGGCATGTCGTCGATATTTTTGTGGTCGTCGGCGCGGGTGAGCGGAAGGCCGGTGCTGGAGTTGCTCGCAGAACCGGGCGATGAACGCGAGGAACTGAGGCAGGAAATCGAGCGAAGGGTCCGCTATGCCAACATCACCATCATCGAAGGGATCGGCGCTAGTCAGTACGGAATTGGCATGGTCTGCGCACGTATCGCCGAGATGGTGCTGGGCGACGAGCGGGCTGTGATCCCTGTCGGCTCCTACAGCCCGAAGTACGGCGGTACTCTCTCCCTGCCGACTGTTGTCGGAACTCAGGGAGTAGTGCGAGTATTGGAACCCGAGATGTCCGCTATGGAACAGCAGGGACTTGGGCATAGCGCTGAAGTGCTTCGAGATGCGATGTCGCACCTCAACCTCAGCGGGCTCCCTCACAAGGCGGCATAGTGGAGCGTTCATGTGGACTTGACACGCGCTTCTATTAGCCCAGCCATTGCGGGTTCTGATGGGTGCCATCGAAGTTATGGCTCGTCTTGTACAGCTCATATTTACCGGCTTGCGCCGCCGAAGCGGTCTTCGCCAGCAGCGCCGAAAGTTCTTCCGCGCTCATGGGCCTGAAGGTACGAGCAGCCCTCAGAGCTTGGTCGAGTATCTGGAGTGAATCGCAGCCGGTGATTACGACGCTGGTTGGCAGGTTCATCGAATAATGGAGACACTCGATCGGAGTTGCCGTCTTGCTCTGAAGAATGTAGTGATCTCCCAACGGCTTCATGCCTAGAATACCGATCCCCTGTTTCGCCAAAACCGGGAGTACGCGGGCTTCAAAGCTGTTGAAGTGGTGATCCATTACGTTCAGCGGCATTTGCACCGTGTCGAATGTGAAATTGTGAATGGCCGCTGTCGATAACATTTTCAGATGTATGTCTGGGCTCTTATGCCCGGTGAAACCGATGTAGCGCACCTTTCCTGCTTGCTTTGCTTCCAGCACAGCCTCCAGCGCGCCACCCGGGGCGAAGATGCGATCGGGATCGGTGTCGCGAATCACCTCGTGAAACTGCAAGAGATCGATGTGATCGGTCTGTAGCCGCTTCAGAGACTCAGAAATCTGACTTGCCGCAGTTGTCTTGTCACGGCCGTCGATCTTTGTCATTAGGAAAGCCCGGTTACGAAAGCCTGCGGAATGAAGCGCTTTGCCCATGCGGACTTCGCTTTCTCCGCCGTTATAGTCCCAGCAGTTATCAAGGAAATTGATGCCCTCATCAATGGCCTTGTGCACGATTCGTATGCTGGCTTCGGTGTTGAGATCTGGCTTGCCGAGGTGGTATCCGCCGATGCCCACCATCGAGACTTTTTCGCCAGTGCGGCCGAGTGTGCGGTACGGAACACCGTTGGTCTCCGCTCCGGACGATTGTTGAACCAGTCCCGCAGCCACAATAGAGGCCGCAGTCAGCTCTAAAAATTCTCTCCTTGTTGTCATGGCGTTCCCCCAGCTCAGCTATCCCGAGAATCATCGTTGCCTTTCTGTAGGATGAATGTTTATAAGATCGTGCCGGATTCGGGAGCCACTTTCGCGAGCTGCTTCAAGGGTTTCGGCTTGGGCCAGCGCAATAACCTGGTGCTAGCAAAGCGCAAAGTCGATGAAAAATCCAATGCGATCACGGCGATTTTGAAACTGCTTGCGGCGCTGGAGCTGAGTGGTACGGAGGTAACCATCAATGCGATGGGTTGCCGGCGGAGCGTTGCGGAGAAGATCATCGTCTCGTATTCACGCTCAAAGAACATGAATCATCTGTAGACTGAACCGAAACTCTTTCGCTTGAAAGCAAATTCGCGGGCGGTCTCTCCATCGATTACCGCGACGGAGTCGTCCAGTCGGCCACGCTCAACGACCGCCGGACTTGAACCTCCAAACTGTCGAACTTGTAGGTGTGCTCTCGGCTGGCGCCAAAAGCATGGCTGGCACTAAAGGCGCGAAACCAGCTCTTCGATCTCTTCGCGCGTCGTTGTTCGACCAAGGCTGAAACGAATGGCGCCCATTCCGATTTCCAAAGGAACTCCCATAGCCTTCAGCACTGGTGAAAGTTCTGACCCAGCATGGCATGCGGAGCCTGTGGAAGCAGCTACCCCTTCCAGCCCATGCAAAATCTCCGAACCGCTCTTTCCCGTAAAACTGACGTTCAGAGTGTTGGGCAGCCTCTCGGTGGGATGGCCATTTAGAACTACCCGTTCTCCAAACCGTGCCTGCAGCAATTCCCAGAAGAGATCACGGAGTTGCCGTACCGATTCCATTCCTAGCCACGACCGCGCCAGTTCACAAGCTGCTCCTAGACTGGCGTCGAGTGGGATGCTTTCCGTCCCGGCGCGGCGGCCTGATTCGTGACCGGCTCCGTGAATCAGCGGCTCCAGGCGAACGCCCTTGCGAACGTAGAGAGCGCCAACTCCCTTGGGTGCATAGAGCTTGTGCCCGGCTACTGACAACAGGTCCACGCCAAGCACATCCACGTTCGTAAGAATCTTCCCCACCGACTGCGCCGCGTCGGTGTGGAAAGGAATGCCCCGTTCGCGCGCAATGCGGGCAATTTCGGAGATGGGTTGCAGGGTTCCGACCTCATTGTTGGCGTGCATCACCGAAATAAGGATGGTGCGAACCGTCAGGGCACGGCGGATATCGTCCGGATCGACCCGGCCCAAGCCATCTACCGGAACGTACGTTACGGACGCTCCCAGTCGCTCCAGAAAATGACATGGGTTGAGAATCGCTGGATGTTCAATCCGAGTTGTGACGATATGGCCATCGCGCCCGCCTTGGGCAAAGAAAATACCCTTCAGTGCATGATTGTTGGCTTCACTGCCGCCGCTGGTGAATACGACCTCGTCGGAACTGCAGTGCAATAAAGCGGCCACCTGACCTCGGGCCTTTTCGACGGCCTGCCGCCCCGGCCACCCCGCCCAGTGCTCGCTGGAAGGGTTGCCGAATGGATCCGCAAGCACCTGCGTAATGACGGCTACGACTTCCGGTGCGATTGGAGTCGTAGCATTGAAGTCGAGATAGATACGTCGTTTCTGCATTACCGTCATTCCTGATGCCTAAGTTAACTCGATTCAATTCTAGCGATGATTTCGAGCGGATGCGACGCGGAGTCTGTTTCACCTTACCTCGAACCACTGCAACCAACGGTTACGGTTTGTCCAAAACCCGCAGCTTGGTATCTCCGATCTGGTTGGGAGAGACTCTCCCTCTCAATGTCTCGAAATGTTCAACTTTTGTTTCCCGGGAGTGACTAAAGTGTTACCATTGCCTGATGATTCTCTCGCTCCAGATTTGTCCCATGTGTCCCTGCCTCTGTTGTTGCGGGATGATCAAATCTGGCGTATGGGGGATCATGGTTTAGCTCTAATCAAATCAGAATCCGGTTTCAAATAACCCATCCGCCGGAACAGGCGGGTGGGTTTTTCTTCGTCGCATAATGCGATTGGCACGGTGGGGCTATTCGCGCGAATGCCAGTTCGAAACAGTAAGGATGGAGTCAGCACATGGTGATCAATGTCAACGGCGGGCCGGATGATCACGCAGCTGCGGGTGATGGTTTCGGAACTGGTTTCCCTAAACTCGCAATCCGAGCTGCCGATCCTGCTTTTCCGGGGGAGATTAACACGAGTAGCAGTATTCACCTGGAACACGAGTCGGAGGAACAATCCCTCCCATCTCCTGGCCTTGCTAGTGAAGTGCTTCTGCGTGTGCTTGGGTTGAGCACCATGTATGCCGTTCGCGGCAAGGCGCCTTTCCTGGCCTTCTCCGGAGTTGACGTTGAGATACGCCGAGGCGAGTTGCTGGTGCTGGTAGGCGCCAGTGGCTGCGGCAAGTCTTCTTTATTGCAGACGATTGCCGGACTGACGCAGCGTCGCGCCGGCACCGTACAGTTGGAGTCCGAGTTGTTGACGGGGCCTGATCCACGCCTCGCAGTGGTCTTCCAGGATCCCGTGCTGCTTCCATGGCTGACCGCGCGGCAGAATGTTGACTTTGGCCTGCAGCTGCGTTCAGTACCTGTTTCTCCGGAGGAGCGAAAGCGACGAGTGGCGGAGGCGATCGCTGATGTCGGACTGACTCGATTCGAGAGAGCCTATCCAAGTCAGCTTTCTGGCGGCATGGCGCAACGCGTAGCACTGGCACGAGCGCTTGTGCGTAAGCCGGCCATCCTGCTACTCGACGAGCCTTTTGGCGCATTGGACGCGGTGACGCGCCGCGACATGCAGCGACTCCTTCAGCGCATTATTCGCACTCACCACTCGACGGCAATGCTGGTCACTCATGATGTGGACGAGGCCGTGCATCTGGCAGACCGCGTGATTCTGATGGGACGCACCCCGGACGCCGGCGGACAAATTTTGCATGAGTTTCAGTTGCGTGACATTCGGAGTCGCAAGCTCAATGCGGCACCGGCCGCTGTTCGACGGCAAATACTCGAAGCCCTTTCGCAAACAATGGGCCGCGCGAAGGATTCCGCGTGGAATTAAAGGAGACGTGCGATGTGTGTTAATTGCGGGATCAATCGCCGGGACTTTTTGAAATTAACGTCGACGCTTTCGGCGGGAGCATTGGTGGGCCTTTTCGCCTGCCACAAGGCAGTTGCGGAACAGCCGGTGAGAATCGGATATCTCGCCATCACCGATGCGACTCCATTGCTGGTGGCACATTCGCGCGGCCTCTATAAGGCTGAGGGTTTGACCGTGGACCAACCGCGCCTGTTCCGCTCCTGGGCGCAGCTTTCCGAAGCCTTCCTTGCCCGGCAGGTGAACGTAGTGCATATGTTGATGCCAGCTACTATCTGGATTCGCTATGCACGCAAGTTTCCGGCTAAGGTGGTGGCCTGGAACCACACCAACGGCTCCGCTCTGACGGTTTTGCCGGGGATCTCCAGTGTGGCCGATCTCGGAGGCAAGACGGTTGCGATTCCCTTCTGGTACTCCGTGCATAACGTGTTGCTGCAACGTGTACTCCGCGAAGCGGGCATGACGATCGTCACCAAGCCGAAAGAAGCGGCGCTGGCCAAAAACGAAGTGAACCTCACCATCCTGCCTCCGGCGGACATGATTTCTGCGTTGGCGAACAAGAGCATCGCCGGATACATCGTCGCCGAGCCGTTCAACGCCGTTGCCGAAGACCTCAAGATCGGTAAAATCATGCGCTTCAGCGGAGACATCTGGCGCGACCACGCCTGCTGCGTCGTCTTCATGCACGAAGACGATCTGCGTGAGCGCAAGCAATGGTCGCAGGCTGTGGTGAACTCCATTGTTTCCGCGCAAGCATGGTCACGAGACAATCGGCCTGGCGTAGCGGAAATTCTCTCCAAAGACGGTGGCAAATACACGCCGCACACAAAAGAAGTGCTGGACCGCGCCCTGGGATACTACGACCCTGCTTTCTACGGTGCCTCGGGCGCAATCCATCATGTCGACTGGCCTATCCACCGCATCGATTTCCAGCCCTACCCATTTCCGTCGTACACGCAGGAGCTTGTGAAATTTCTGAAGGAAACGCGCGTGGAGGGCGACACCGCCTTCCTTGCCGGACTCGACCCCAGCAGCATCGCGACCGATCTTGTGGATACTTCCTTCGTGACCGATGCGATCAGGGCCGCGGGTGGCCCGGCATCTTTTGGAATTCCTCCGTCATTTACAAGAAGCGAAGTGATTCGGATATGAGCAGTGCAAACGCATCGTTGGAGCCCATATCTGTTCGCGCCATGTTGCGCTCTCACGCGAAGAGTATCGCGCAACCTCTGGCTGGCGTGAGCGTAGGGCTGGCGGTGTGGTGGCTCTTGACTTCGCCTACGCTGCACTCCAACGTGATCACGGTTTCGTTCTCCCCGGAACGCACCGCGCTGGCCCTCGCTGAGTTGCTAGGCAAGGGCACTCTGTATCCACACATCATGGCCAGCCTGCGCCGCGTCACGGTGGGTCTGCTCATTGCCCTGCTCTGCGGTTTGCCGATGGGCATCGTCATTGGCCTGTCACGCGGGTTGGAGGCATCAACCTCGTTGCTCTTCCAGATCTTGCGCATGATCTCGCCGCTCTCCTGGATGCCGCTGGCTGTGATGGCCTTCGGCATTGGCGATCAGCCGGTTTACTTTCTCCTCGCGGTGGGCGCGGTCTGGCCTATCATGCTAAACACCGCCGCCGGAGTGCACGCCATGAACCGCCAGTGGATACGCTTGGCTAACAGCCTGTGCGCCTCGCGTGCGGAGACCATACGGCTCGTCGTGCTGCCGGCGATCGCGCCTCAGGTGCTGACCGGGTTTCGCCTAGCGTTAGGCGTCGTGTGGATCGTGCTTGTGCCGGCAGAGATGCTGGGCGTCAGCTCCGGGCTCGGTTACTTTGTTCTCGACACCCGCGACCGGCTGGCCTACCCTGAGCTCATGGCGGCCATCCTCGTGATTGGCTTGCTCGGCTTCGCTCTCGACTCCCTCATCAAACTCCTAATCCGTCTTTGGGTTCCTGCTACATAGCGAGGTCTTTGTATGTCTCAACATCACGAGAACGGACACGATCAAACTCACGAACACGGCCACGGTCATGCTCACAGCCACGGCGAAGCGCGCTCTTCGGGCGCTAAGAAAGAACCCATTAACCGCTTTCCTTCCAAGGCAGATCAAATGCGCGAAACCCCCGATCCAGCCGTGCAGGAAATGCTCGTGCACCTCGCCACGGAGGGGATCGATACCGTCTTCGATCGCTTTGACGCACAGAAGCCGCACTGCACCTTCGGACTTTCTGGTGTCTGCTGCCGCACCTGCAACATGGGGCCGTGTCGAATCACGCCCCGTTCTCCGCGCGGCACCTGCGGTGCCGATGCCGACCTGATTGTGGCGCGAAACCTGCTGCGTTCGCTTGCCGCTGGTGTTGCAGGACACGGAGCACGCGCGCGTGAGGCGATGCTTGCGCTTAAGGCCGCCGCCACCGGGAAGATTTCCCAAACGATTCGTGGGGGAGAAAAAGTTCGCAAGATGGCCAAGGCGTTTGGCTTCTTCCAGGAAGACAAGCGCGTGGAAGAACTGGCCGAGCAATTGGCGAATGTGCTGTTTGAGGACCTCGGCCGTACCTATCCTGAGCCGCACCGCACTCTGCATGCCCTGGCTCCGGCCGAAAGAATTGCGAAGTGGACCGAACTCGGAATTCTGCCCATCAGCGCATACCACGAGGTCTTTGAGTCGCTGCACCGCACTGGTGTGGGTACGGATGGCAGTTGGGAGAATGTTGTCAAACAGTTTCTCCGTTGCGGCCTGGCATTCAGTTGGAGCAGCGTAATGGGCGGCTCCATCGCAATTGATTGTCTCTATGGCGCTCCGGAGCGTTCGACCATCACGGCTAATCTCGGCGCACTCGAGGAAGGCTATGTCAGCATTGCCTTGCATGGACATTCACCGGTGCTCGTGTCATCAATTGTTGCGGCCAGCCGCTCCAGCGAGTTTATCAACGCGGCACGGAAGCAGGGCGCGCGTGGAATTCGCTTATACGGCATTTGTTGTTCTGGACTTTCCTCCATGGCTCGCTACGGAGAGATCTATCCGCTGGCCAATGCAATGGGTGCCGAGTTGGTGCTTGGCACTGGCGGACTCGACGTCTGGGTCGCCGACATGCAGGACGTATTTCCGGCGATCATGGATGTAGCCGCCTGCCAGAAAACGCGCGTCATCACCACCAGTGACTCTGCGCATTTGCCAGGTGCCGATCACATCGGCTTCGACCACGAGCATTCGAATCTCGGCCAAGTTGATGTCTTTGCCGGGCAAATTGTCGCCTCCGCGATTCAGAGCTTCAGTGCACGCACCAAGATTCCGCGCTTCGTCCCCGAGATATCTGTTGAGGCCGAGGTCGGTTTCAGCGTGGAGAACATCCTTGCCGAATTCGGCGGGCCGGAAAAGCTAGCCTCGCATCTGGCTTCGGGAGCAATTCGCGGCATCGTCAACCTGGTTGGCTGCAACAACCCGAAGGTTCTTTACGAGGCAACCACGGTTCGCCTCGCCGACGTCCTGCTGGAGCATGATGTCCTATTGCTTACAAACGGCTGCGCATCGTTTCCACTGCTGAAGCTCGGCTACTGTTCGCCGGCCGGACTGAAGAAAACCGGCGAAGGGCTGCGTATGGCGCTGAGCCCGCAGGGAAAGCCGCTCCCGCCAGTCTGGCACATGGGGGAGTGCTTCGATAATACACGCGCCTCCGGCCTCTTTCGCATACTTTCGGACACGCTTGGCGCTCCACTGCATGACCTGCCATTCGCCTTCGCAAGCCCCGAGTGGTCTAACGAGAAAGGCATTGGCGCGGCCCTTAGCTTCCGCCTGCTTGGAATGAACTCGTATCACTGCGTAAGCCACCCAATTACAGGCTCGGTGAACCTGCAGAACTTCTTCGCCAAAGACACGGAAAAGATACTAGGCTCGGTGACCGTGGAGATTCCGGACCCCGTTGAACTCGGCAAGAAAATCGTCCGCGACTTCGACCTTCGTCGCGAGCGTCACAGTTGGCAGCGCGTCGCCGTAAAGTGACACAGACATAGGATTGCGCGCCCGAAAGAGCATACAGGCAGTAAACGCCCTGACTGTGTGATTCTCCAACGCGCGGATCTACGGAGACGAGAACGGTTTGCTCTCCTTGCGACCAATTCGTTTTTTGCTCATTGATGGTGATCTGCTGCGCTCGCCAGGATCAAATTCTAAAGCTTCCAGACGGCGTTTGCACCGATTACAAGCCCCAGCGTAAGTCCGGCGATCAACACCTCTCCCAGCGCTCCCACGATGAAAGGCCGCAACCCTTGTTTTGACATCTCGCGAAAATTGGTACGTAACCCAACGCCAGCAAACGTCAACAGAAATGCCCATCGAGAAAGATTTGCAAGAGCACCAACCTGCTCCTTGTTGAAGACGTGCACTGAGACAAGCAACGAGATAACAAGGAACCCAAGCACGAATTTGGGAAACTTGTTCCACAGGAACGCCCCCTTGTTCTTTACCTTTTCAGCCTGTCCGCGGCTTGCCCAGTAGATTGCATAGCCGAGCACGACGAAACCGATGGTCGCATTACGCGTAGTCTTGGCGAGCACGGCCACCTTACCTGCGGCGTCAGAGAAAAGCGCTCCAGCGGCGGTTGCTTCCGCTGTGTTATCCACCGCGAGACCCGACCAGAGTCCGTAGGCGTTGTCACTCAGGTGCAGGGCATGGCCGATCAACGGAAAGGTGACGAGCGCGATGGCTCCGAGAGCGAGAATGGCTGCAATCGCAAATGAGGAGTCTTCCTCGTCTGCGTCAATGGCCCCTTGGGCGGCGATGATCGCGGAGACTCCGCAGACGGCGGAGCCGACGGCAAGCAGTGAGGTCAGCTTAGGCCGGAGCTTAAAAAGACGTCCTAAGAACGTCATCAGAATCAACGAACCTGAGATCTCCAGGACGACAAGCCCAATGCTGATACCGCCCAGCTTGAGCACGTCACCAACTACGAAGCGCGCGCCAAGCAGCACAATTCCAGCTTTCAGCCAGAACTCGTAGGTGGCAATGCCGGGCAGAAAGACCTTCGGAATCGTCAAGGTATTTGAAACCAGCAGGCCAATCGCAATCGCCCAGAGCACATACTCGATGTTTGGAATCACGAGGTGATGAGCCTTGGCGTAACCGTTGATCGATTGCTCCAGCAGCTTTCCGGCAAATCCGATTGCCGCCAGCAGCAGCACTCCGGGAATGAAGCGAACGACATTTGCGAAAGGGTTATGAGCCTCCTGGCTCGGCAGCGCTGCGGATGTGGCCATTGCGTTTCTCCTCTTATGTCATCTGTTTATGTCATCTGTGATCAGTGGCGCAGCAGTTACCAGGGGATGTGCTTTAGCAGTCCAATGCGCACCAAAAGCGCCAGAAAGAATGATGTGAGCACCGCCCATACATCAAGTGAAAGACCCAATTGGGTTGCCGTGGTTGCGAGTTTCTTTTCGGACATGTTGGACTCCTGAATCAGCGGCTCACACCCGCCGCGATGGTTTTGGTTAGTGACTCTTCAATAAGCGATTCGCCGCGGAGATAATGCTCCGCGCTATGCTTCGGATTTGCGCATTCCCCAACGATCAACAAGGTCGGCGCTGCGAGTGATTCCACCTGCGCCAATGATGAAAGGTCGCACCATCGCACCTGCTGAGTAGGACGCCCGGCATGGGATACGACAGCACAGGGCGTTTGAGGACTGAGACCTGCGTCGCGTAGCTGCCGGGCGAGTTCGCGATAACTTCTTCCGGGCATGTAGATGGCAAGTGTCGAATGCGAATTCACCAGCCGATCCCATGCGGTTGCCTCAGAATCAACCCCGCGATGTGCCGTGGTGAAGACAACGCTTGCGGCAAAGCGCCGATCGGTGAGGGAAATTCCGGCGGCAGCGGCAGCAGCCAGTGCCGAAGAAATTCCAGGCACGATCTCGTACACGATCCCCGCTTCAGCGAGCGCTTCAATCTCTTCCCCGGCACGGCCAAAGATCGTTGGATCGCCTCCTTTAAGGCGGATTACAACTTCGTACCGTGAAGCATTTGCAATCAACAGCGAATTGATTTCCTGTTGCGTCAAAAGCTTGGTACCGCATCGTTTTCCGACGTCGATGACCTTTGCGCCACCGATCAGGGCGAGTACTTCCGGGCTGACAAGAGCATCATGCAGCACGATGTCCGCTTGCTGGAGCAGACGGGCTGCGCGCAGCGTCAACAACTCCGGATCCCCGGGACCAGCGCCGACGAGATAGACTTTACCCACGGTGACCTCCGTGTTTCTCGCGCGATCGCCGGAAGCGCTCGAAGACCGTTTTTCCGGCGATGCGGTGCAAGGTTTGTTTACGCAGTTCCGGTTCCACATGGCGACGAAAGAAGAGTTCGCGGACCGAACCAAGCCAGTTGAGCCAGGCTACATAGCTCGCGTCGAACTGCTCCTCCAGTTCGCGGCGAATACGTTGTGCCAGCGCGGGGCTCTTGCCGGCGGTGGAGATTGCAATCTGAAGATCGCCTCTGCGCACAACCGCCGGGTAATAGAAGTCACTGCGTCCGGGTTCGTCCACTGAGTTGCAAAGCACACCGCGCTCAAGTGCGGCCCGGTACACTTTTTGGTTCACGGCAGGGTCTCCAGTTGCGGCGATCACCAGCAATGCTCCGTCGAGATGAGCATTCTCGAACTTCGCTTGCGTCCAAGTGAGACGACCGTCGCCTGCAAGTTTCTGAATTTCCTCTGCTGCAACGGGCGCTATCACATGCAGGTCGGCGCCTGAGTTCAGCAGGCCCGCAAGCTTTTGTCGCGCGATGGTCCCTGCGCCCACCAGCACGCATCTGCGTCCTTCGAGCTTCAGGAAGAGTGGAAACAGATCGGCCACTTAACCCTCCACCCCGTGCGGCGCGGGAGCCACCGGAACGTCGCGCTGGAAGACCGCGGTTTCGCCACCGGCCAGGAAAGCGCGCAGTTCGTCATTCGATTTGCGCGCAAAGAACTGCTGCAGGTCTTCGCCGCTGGTTCGTAATTCCGTGTAGCGGGCGAGCAGGCGGGCAATGGATTCCGGGACCTCTGAGGCGAGGCAGCGGTAGCCCACGGGCCTTGCGAGAGCCTGTACGCGTCCCACCGAGCCGCCTACGCAGAAGTAATAGGCGTCAGCGAACTCTCCATTGACTTTGATCTTCTTGCCCTCCAATCCAAGGTCGGCGATCCAATGCTGGCCGCAACTGTTGGGGCATCCTGTAATACTCAACTTGAGTTGCTGATCAAAGCCTGGAACGCGGCCCTCAAGTTCTTCCACCACCCATCGCGCAAAGCTCTTGGTCTCGGTAATCGCGAGTTTGCAGAACTCGGTTCCCGTGCATGCTACCGTGCCGCGCCAGAAGGGTGATGCCTCCACGGGCAAGCCAAGGCCTTCCAGTTCCAGCCGCAATGCCGTGATGTTCTGCTCGCGCACGTTCACGATGAGCAGGTTCTGCATGGCTGTGGTACGCACCTCTCCGCCGGCAAAGCGATCCGCGAGATCGGCCACTCCTCGCAACTGGTCGGAATTGAGCCTGCCGCGCAGCACTGACACGCCTGCATAGAAGTATCCCGGTTGCTTTTGCGCATGGATGCCAACGTGGTCGCGATGAAGATCGCCGGGCAGTTTCTCTTCTTCCGCCTGATCAAGATGGAAGCCCAGCCGCCGATGCAGCTCCGAAAGGAATGTCTCCGCGTTCCATCCCTGCTTGAGGAAGAGGAACTTCAGCCTCGCCTGCTCGCGGCTCTGTCTTAAAACATCAGCATCGCGGAATATTTCCGCGATGCCTTTCACCACCGGCACAACCTGGTTCCAGCCAACGAATGCATTGAGCCGGAGCGCAAGATGCGGTTGAGTCGATAGCCCTCCTCCGACGCGAAGCGAAAAGCCCCGCTCATCCTGGCCGGATCGCTTGCGAACAAGTCCAGTGAGGCCGACGTCATTGATCTCCGGATAGGAGCACCACGAGTCGCAGCCCGTGAGCGAAATCTTGAATTTCCTCGGAAGGTTGTAAAACTCGGCGTTACCAACGAAGTACCGATTCAGTTCAAGCGTCAGCGGAGACGGATCAAATATCTCTCCCGCAGCAACTCCCGCCAGTGGGCATCCGGTGATGTTGCGCGTGTCATCACCGCAGGAACCCATGCTCGTCAGTCCCGCGCGCCATAACTGCTCCAGCAAGTCTGGCAGAGCCTCAATACGCACCCAGTGAAGCTGTATGTTCTGACGGACCGTAATGTCGATCAACCCGCGCGCGTACTTCGCCGCGACGTCAGCAATGGTGCGAAGCTGGTGACTTAACAACAGGCCATTTGGAATTCGGATGCGTACCATGAAGTACGGCAGAGCCTTACCTTCGCCGCCCTTGCCACCGGTCACTCCGAGGCCGTCGCCCTGCGTGTACACACCCCAGAACCGGAAGTAGGTTCCAAGCCACTCTGGCGGAATCGTGTGGTGCCCGCCTCGTGCGAACTCACGAATCTCATGGAGGCACTCCCACGGATTTTTCTCGCGCTTCAGCCGCTCGGCCCGTTGTGCTTTTGTTTCCTTCTGCTCCGGCATTGTTTTCTCCAAAACGAAAAACCCACCCGCCTGAAAACTTCTGGCGGGTGGGTCGGAAAATCTAGATCCTGGTTAAATAAGTGCTATACCACGATCTCCCGTGCGCCAGATGGTTTCATGCCGCAACAACAAGCGCAGCACATCATTCGACCGGTCTGGCAACACATCGTCATGGTCCTTTCTTTATACAGTGGAAGACTGTCACAGGTCAATGTGATAAGCGAGACTCCGGACGTGAGAAAGATCCCACGTAGCCCATGCTTTTCGTGACCTGCATCACCTTAATTAGTACCGTACGCAAAATTAGTATGTACGCAAAGATCGGCACTCTTGCGGCTGTCGTGAACTGCGGCCCATCAGTTTTCAATTTAGGCTGCCTCTTAGGGTGACGTAAACGGGGCGTACTCGGACAGCGTTTTTACGTCTTCTCCGCTCCAGGAATACACCGCCAAAAGTGGCTCCATGTGCGTTTGCATAGCATGGATCGCCTTTGAAGGATGAAGGATGAAAGCACCTGGCCTGTTAAGCGTTGATACTCCATTCATAATCCAACTCGCCGTTCCGGCTGCTACATAATAGAGTTCGATTGCGGGATGTACATGAGGCGGATACAAGGTATCCGGTCCGATCAAAGTGAGCCCAAGGCAGACTTTCTGGCTCTTGAATGGGGCCTCTGGTCCGATGATCTCAGCAAACGCCATGTTGTCCTCGAGGCCGGGCGCGTCGGCCCTCCTCGCGTAGCTGTAGCGCCACGGCAAATCAAAGGCGATCGGGCGAATCGCAGCAAGTAGGCCAGTAGTTGATGCGTTCCGCACCGTAAGAGCCGCATCAAGGTGGCGTGTGGACGGATGACTGCTCCTTGAAAAGTCGCCTTCCTGCGAAGGGAGCGGTTCCAGTAACGTGAGGATTCTGGCGGCCTCCTTCCCCACGTCATCATCCGTGACCATCCGCTGTTGGAGGCAGCCCTGAATCGTCTCAATCAAGTTGAGAACGGAGGGCAGGTAGGCGGACACACTCATCTCAGTTCGGACTTCAGAACCGCCACGGTATGTCCGATGCGTTCCCCATTTCTGAATGCCCGATAAGCGCTGGCCGGGCCCAGACGTTGCGTCAGCAAGGCGCGCTCGATCTCCAAAGCATTTTTGCCCGACTCTCCGAGGCCTACTCGCTTGAACGTTTCTTGCAGCGCTTCGGCGCGGTAAAAGAAAAACGGTCCGAATCCGTTCCTTTGGTTCTGCTCATAGTCGCGTATTAGTTCTGGGTCGCCCTGAACCTTCCAGCTATAAGTTAAGAACGACGGAACGAAACCGGCCAACTCCGCCAGCGAAAGAAATACGTGGAGCGGCACTCGAGCTCCGAGGCAGGAGAACACCGCACCCCCAGGAAGCAGAAATTCTCTCGCCTGCACCAAAGCCAGGTAGTGGAGGTCAAGCATCTGTTGTTTCACCAGTTCGGGTAAGCTCTCCGCGCGCGGAGGCAAATACGCGGAACTGTTTTGCTCGGCGGCCACCTCTTCTGCGCTTTGCAGCAAAATATTTGGGAGATTTTCGTAGATCACATCATAGCGGGCGGCATAGGGACGCAATGGCTCGAGAAGATCGCCATAACCGGCCTCGATAGTAAATGGATGGCGCGGTCCCTGGTTTTCTACGACATTGCGCGCAATATTGTCAGCCGCTGCAGCGACAACGTCCTCATGCACATCCGTCAGGCCGACCCGGGTTGCCCCGAGAATCTCGACTGCGGATAACACGTCGAGGCCCGAGCCAGTTCCGATGGAGCAGAACGACTCGATTGGCGTGCCTCCGCGTTGTTGGCGATATAGCTTGAATGCGGGCACGGCAACTTGAGCCACCCAGTCACTTTCAAAATCATCAATCCGGGGCTGGAAACAGTGGCCGGTCACCTTGATGGAAAGCTGCTCCTGGATGCGTTTCGGGCTATCGATCGCCAGGTACATTGACGCGTCCACGCGCAGAGCTTCCTGAGAATTGTGCGTTGACATCTCAGTTCCCCTTCCGTCCGACGGCTTGCAACGCCTGGTCAAAATCCGCAATCAGGTCCTCGACATCCTCAATGCCGACCGAAACGCGAATCATGTCGGCGCTAATACCCGCGCTCAATTGCTCCTCCGCATTCATCTGCGCGTGCGTGCTGGTAGCCGGATGAAGTACTCCCGTGCGGGCGTCGCCGATATGGACGACGAGTGCGGCAACCTTGAGATTCTTTACGAATGTTCTTGCTGCCTGAGCGTTTCCCTTTATGCCGAAGGTGAGAATGCCGCTGCCGGAGTCGCGAAGGAAATACTTCTTGATGCGGGCGCGGTTGGAGTTTCCTTTCAGACCCGGATAAACCACCCAGTTGACCTTCGGATGCGTGCTCAAGAACTTCGCCAGCGCCAGCGCATTCTCGCTATGCCGCAAGATGCGCAGATGCAAAGTCTCCAGCCCAAGACTAAAGAGAAATGCGTTGAAAGGGCTAAGGCATGCGCCGAAATCACGCAGGTACTGTGCGCGGGCCTTAGCGATGTACGCCATGTTCTGAAACTTCTCTACGTAGCGAGTTCCCGCATACGTGTCGTCAGGTTCGGTCAGGTCAGGGTATTTCCCATTGGCCCAGTTGTAGTTGCCGCCGTCAATAACCACACCACCAAGGCTGGTTGCATGGCCGTCGATGTACTTGGTCGCAGAATGTGTAATTATGTTGGCACCCAGGCTGAATGGATTGCACAGGAAAGGAGTGGCCAGCGTGTTGTCAACGATGAAGGGCACGTCATTCTTGCGTGCCAACATGGCAAACTTGGCGAAATCCAGAATCCCCAAGCCGGGGTTGCCAATCGTCTCCGCCAGAATCAACTTTGTATTCGGTCGGAATGTCTTTTGAAGCTCTCTCTCGGGAGATTCCGGATCGATGAATGTCGTTTCAATCCCGTAGCGTTTAAGCGTGCGGTCGAGGAGCGTGTAGGTGCCTCCGTAAATCGTGGACGCTGCGATCACGTGGTCCCCTGCGCTGGCAATATTTGTGACTGCCAACAGGTTTGCAGCCTGCCCGGAAGCCAAAGCCACCGCGCCGGTGCCGCCCTCTAACTCCGTGATCTTCTGCTCAAACGCGGCAACCGTGGGATTACCCGTGCGCGTATATTTGTAGCCCACCTCCTTAAGGGCAAAGAGACGCTCCACCTGATCAAGATCCTCGTACTTGTAGGTCGTCGATTGAAAGATAGGGAGAACTCTCGCCTCGCCCACCTTCGGCACGTAGCCGCCCTGGACACAAACGGTTCCCTTGCCGCGTTTTGCAGCCACGCTAATTTGTTTGATCGCTTTTGTACTCATGAATTAGTTCCTATGAAGGCGAATACTCATGGGCGGTTTCGACCATGGCTCTAACGTTTTCAATTGGGACGCTGGGCGGAACGTCGCAGCCCGGCATCAAGATGTAGCCTCGAGTGTTTCCGGCCTTGGCAATAGCTTCACGGCAGGCGGCGGCCACGCCCTGTGTTGTTTCCTTCTGCATCACGTCGACCGGGTTCATGTTTCCCGCGAAAGCAATCTTGCCGCCGAGGATGCGGCGAGCTTCGGTCAGATCGACTTTGTAGTCCACGGACATAATGTCTGCGCCCGCGAGCGGTATCTGGTCGAGACGGTTGGTGGTGTTGCCACAGATGTGAACCGTCAACCAGACACCGCGTTCCTTGACCTTGGCACCCACTTTCTTCAGGTAAGGAAGCGAGAATTCTATGAACTGTTCGCGCGATATCAAATCACCCGAAGAGGTCGGATCGGCCAGCGAAATGATCGATACGCCGGCGTCGATAAACGGCTCCAGGTAGGCGAAGCACAACTCCGATGCGAAATCGAGCACCTCATGCACCGCGGCCTTGTCTTTATAAAGCCCGCGCATGAGTTTTTCGACCCCGTAAGCAAGACCACCCAAGGTGAACGGAGCCCACTGGCTGGTGCCGACAACCGTGTGCTCTCCAATCGACTTCGAGAGGATTCGTGCCGCTTCCACCAGAAGGCGAATGCCTGCATCTTCTTTCACTCGATCAACCAATGACCAGTCGAGATGGGAGGCATCTTGAATCAATGGCTCCATGACATCGGGCGTTCCCTTGGTGCGAAACTTGATCTTTCCGCCCGCGCCCCGAATGGCCAGGTTGTGATAGCCGGAGCCCGGCCAGACAATGTCACAACCCACGGCCTCGTTGGTGCTTGCAATGATCTCTGCCAGCCTTTCCGGATTTTCAACCAGCGCCTGCTCCATCGTCAGACCGTTCCTATTCAGCGCCCAGGCACCTCCGGAAAGCAGTGAGACCGGCAGGTATGGCGTTTTCTCAAGCCGGATTACACGTCCGATGATTTCTTTGTGTGTCACAAGTTCGCCTCTTTCGGCGCTGCTCCCTCTGCGGCGATAAATGCGCCGCACAACCGAATGCTTATTAGAGCTTCTTATCGGGTGCCAGCAGCCGTTTGTAATAGAAGCCCGCAGTGTACAGCGCCGCCGCGGGATTATGCGCCAGCACGCGATCCTTGGTGATGAGCGTCGTGACCAGCGCATCGGAATGTTTCATGAACAGCGAATCATGCCCTACGCACAGGCCGATGATCACGTTCAGGTCCGTTTTCCGCGCGTTTAGCAACTTCGCCTGGAAGATCGGGTTGCAGATCGATTCGTGGCACCCTCGGGCAATTTTCAACTCGTCAGGAATGCCGACCTCGGTCTTATCCACCGAGCCCACCTTGCAAAGCACGGCATACGGCTCCAGCCCATGCGCTTCCAGAACCTTGACGAAGATTCGTGTCTCCTCGATGAGGCCAATGCAGGTGGCGATGCCGATACGCTTGGCCTCAATGCGATTTGCGAAAGCGATGATCTCTTCCACGCGCGTCAGCCTGCCGTAATAAGTTCCTTCCACCTCGGCTGCGGCCCGCGAAGCACGCGCGTATTCCCCATCGCCCTGATAAAGTTCCAGAACCTTGCCGAGTTCTTCAGGGTCGCTGGCCTCGGTGAGGCAAAACGGTGGAAAGTTCTTATCTCGGCGGTAGCAGCTAAGCAATCCGCAATCGGCGCATGTTGCTTCAGAATTCTTCGACATGGTCTCCCACTTCCAGTTCATGGCGATGCACCGGCCACCCGATCTCTCGGACGGCATCAAGCATGGCATCGATGTTTTCAAAAGGCGTCTGCACGGGAAGGCTGCAACCGGAGGCTACAATGAGCCCTTTTGGATTGTCGTGCGCCTCCCACACGCACTGGCGCACTGCTGCGCGGACCTGCGCCGGAGTTCCCTGCAACATGATCTCCGACGGAGATACATTTCCCATCAATCGGACTCGATCTCCCACCTTGACTTTTGCCTCAGCGAGGTCGGCGGCATTATCAAGCGAAAGACAAGCGGCTCCGGTGTCACACATGGGCTCCCAGATGGCTCGCGTCTTCCCACAAATATGCAATGTGACACCGCGGTCGCGACTTTGAATGAACTCTACGAGACGAGTCAGATAAGGCTGGCCAAACTCCTCGAACTGATTCGGGCTGATCACCGTTGTCGAGCACATCGCGTCCGTAAGGCTTGGTGTGCATCCCGCGTCCAGGATCGCTTTGGCATAAGCCAGTGCGCCTTGCAAAGCAATCTCGCATAGCTGATGCACCGCCGCCGGATTCTTCAGCGTCAGTCGCACCAAGGTCTCAGTGCCGATCAGAAACGATGCCGTCGTGAATGGACCTGTCAGCGCGCCAGTGACTACAACTTCTTTGCCAACAGCATCCACCGCTCTGGACATCGCTTCAAGATGATGAGGAAGGTTGCCATCCGTATGCGGATTCGCAGGCTTGAGCGAGGCAATCTCTTCCACGGAGTAAATCGCAGGCTCGGCAAGATAAGCAGTTTCGTCATATGGGTAGTGAACCCGCGAGCCCATCGCTTCGGCTTGCGTATAAAGATCGGTAAAGATACGGATCACGTCATAGCCGAAACGCCTGTAGGCAGCGACCTGCGCGTCGGCAAGCAACCGTCCGTTACCGCGGAAGTCGGAGACCCGCGCACCAACCACGCGTGCCGCCGTGTTGCCCACAATTGGCACACAGGGTAGTCTGTCCACGGCTTCGCCGCGTCCGTAGGCGGCAAAGCGTTCAACCGGAGTCATAAGGTCGCAACCGGTCACGCCGTTACCCAGGCGAGTTGCTTCACCAGCTTCACAGCATTGGGTGCTGAGTTTGCGTAACCATCTGCATGGATGCGGTCGGCAAACCCCTTTGAGATCGGACCGCCTCCCACAATCACCTTGAAGCGCTCTCGAAGGTTTGTCGTTTGCAGCCTCTCCACTACCTCCGCCATGGCATCCATCGTGGTTGTCATCAGGGTGGACAGTGCGATGATGTCCGCGCTTTCCGCGACCGCCGTGTCAACGAACCGTTGTGGCGGAATATCGCGTCCGAGATCGACGACGTCGAAGCCCGACGCCTCCAGCATGATTTTGACCAGGTTTTTCCCAATATCATGGGTGTCACCCTCGACCACCCCGATCACGACCTTGAATCGCCGTTGGCTCGCGTCTTCCACCTTCAGGTGCGGACGAAGAATATCCAACCCTCTATACATGGCATCGGAGCACAGCAGCAGTTCAGGGATGAAGTACTCCTCTCGTTCGAAGAGTTCGCCGGCGCGCCCCATTCCGTCCACCAATCCACGCTCGATCGCCGTGTAAGCGTCAATCCCGCGCTCCACGGCTTCCGTAGCCAGTTGGCCCGCAGTGTCGTCATCCATTCCGACCACGGCGTCTGACAGTGCTTTAAAAAGTTCGTCTCCGTTCAGCGGCATAATTAACTCCATTACTTCAACCAGAACAGAACGCGTACCTTGATGCGCTCCAGTACTTCCATGGAAATCCAGACGACTACTCCGGTGTAGAGAATCCCCGCGACCATGCGTGGGTAATCTGCATAATCTGCGTAGAGTTGTATAAAGCGCCCGAGGCCATTGCTGGCGCCAAATAACTCAGCGACGGTCAACATGATGAAAGCGAATACCAGGCCAACGCTTATACCTGAAAAGATATGTGGCAATGTGGCGGGAAAAACCACGCGCCGAAGGTACTCGACCTTTGCGAGCCCGAGGATTCTTGCGTTATCCCGGTAATGTTGCGGCAGCGCTCCCGCTCCATTCGCAGTGTTCAGAAACACGGGCCAAAACACGCCGATGAATACAACAAATCCTGCAGCCGTGCGAAACGTCGGCAATAATGCAATCGCATACGGAATGTAAATCGTTGGAGGGACGGGCGATGCAAAGCGCGCAAACGGAGAGAACATCCGATTCAGTGCCGGTGTGGTTCCCACCACCAGCCCCCAGACCACTCCCAGTGAAATCGCCAGGGCCAAACTTGGCAGGAGAATCAAAAAGGAATAGCCGGTACCAAGCAGCAGTTCGGGCAGCGATGTCCACAGGATCTTTGCTGTCAGGACCGGGCTTGGAAACAGATACTTGCCGGAAAAATGGATTGAAGTGCTGACGAATTGCCATAGCAGGATAATTCCGGCAATGAAGAAGATGCCTTCCTTACCCTGAATGGTCAGCGCTTTGGGCCAAGAGAATCTTGTCACTTGCAAACGCGTGCCCTTAGCTGCTGGTAGTTGCGCGGCAGCGCTTAGCGTGGATGGGACAACAGGAGTGGATGGAGTTCCGAACGCAGCCATCTAATTCGCCTCTCTACAAGCGTCAGGGCCCGAATCGGCCTCTATTCTCTGTAAAATGTCTTCCCGGAACAGTTCATCGATACGTTCACAGAGCAGGCCGAACTCACGCGACTTGAATAGCCGTCGCGAGCGTGGCCGGCCAAACGGCACAACGATCTCCTGTATGATCCGGCCCGGCGATGAGCCCAGCATCACCACGCGATCTGCAAGGTACAAAGCCTCTTCCACGTCATGGGTCACAAATACAATCGTCTTCTGTGGCTTGGCCCATACCTCCAGCACTACGTCCTGGAGCTTTGCCCGGTTTATCGGGTCCAGCGCGCCAAAGGGTTCATCCATCAGCAGAACCGGCGAGCCCAGAGCCAGCGCTCTGGCTATCGCGCCACGTTGCTGCATTCCACCGGACAGCAGAGACGGATATTGATCGGCCGAATCCGCCAGCCCTACGCGAGCGAGGTAATCTTCGGCGTGTTTGTGCCGCCACTGCTTGTCGTGTTGTGGGTGTGACTTCGATAAGGCAAGTTCGATGTTCTGCGCCAGCGTCAGCCAGGGAAAGAGTGAATAGTTCTGGAAGACAACTCCGCGTTCGAGCGACGGTCCTTGGATGGCGGAGCCCTTCCATGAGATTGTTCCTTCAGCGGGACGGTCAAGTCCCGCGAGCAATCGCAGCAGTGTTGTCTTGCCGCATCCGCTCGGGCCCAGCAGACAAACAAATTCGCCTTCGGCAACGTTCAGGTTGATGTCCACCAGGACCGGCACGCCGTCATAAGCGAATTGCAACGCCTGCACTTCAATGCCTGACTGCTCCTGACGTGTAGCGGGCGCTGGAACAACTGCTGCACTCATCGCGTGACTCCAGTTTGATAGGTGGGAAGTAGGCGGGAGCCATACGAAAAAGACCTCTCCGCAGCTCCCGCGTTCTGCCATGGTCCTGAACGCGCCTTGTCTCCCCTAAGGCAATGCGTACTCAGTTCCCTTGACGCTCAATGACTACAAGTTACTTATCCCGCTGACTAAAGACCTGTTCCCGCTTCTGCCAGAAGGGATCGTTCGGATTCTCGTGAGCTAACTCGTCAAGTGCCTGCTTGTAAATGCCGGCCTGAACATAGGAAGCAATATCCAGCTTGGATTCCACAAAGTCGCTCTTGATCATCGTGTTCCAAAAGCGCTGGACACCCGCAAGATTCGGGTCTGTGGACTGGTCGAGATGTCCGCTGTAGTAGGCCCTCTCGATCAAGCCGCGATCCAGCTTCAGGTACTTTGCGATGTCATCCACTGTCTTCTGGTGGTTATCATTGGCGAACTTCTCGGCGCGCAGAATGGCGCGAACGAAGTGCTGCCAAACCACGCGACGCGCCTGCGCATCCTGTGCGTGTATGGTAAGCCTGCAGCAGGGATGCCCGGGCTGCAGAGAACCACTACGAATCACCACCTTGAGCCCTCGTTCCTCGGCTAGCAGATCATATGGTCCCCATACGACTCCGGCATCTACCTGGCCGGACTTAACGGCCTCAATGACAGCAGACGGGCTTTTCAATTCAAAAATCTGCAGATCTGTCTTCCAGCTGATCCCCGCATCGTTCAATGCTCCGCGCAGAACCGCATCACCTGTCGCCAGTCGTACCGTGGCGACCTTCTTACTTTTCAAATCAGGGATGGTCTTGATGACGCTTTCGTTCTCCGGCTTGACGACGATTGCCGCGTCTTCGCCCATCACCCCGCCAATGATGGCGATGTCGGCTCCCTTTGCAATATGTACGAGAGGCGCGGTTGTACCAAAAGCTCCGAGGTCAAGCTTGTCGGCGCGCAGTGCAGCCAGACCGTCGGCCGAGTTGGCGAATTCGGTCAGTTGCACGTTCAGACCCTCGTCCTTGAAGAAGCCTTCTTCTTGTGCAATAAAGAATTTTGCGTGCCCGGTGACGGGAAGATAACCAACCCGCAGGGTGGCAATGGTTTTGGGCTGGAGCAACTTGCCCTTTACGGCGAATACTCCTACGGCCGCGGCGATCACAACAACTGCTGCGGCAATACCGAGAATCAGTAGCTTGCTCTTGGGTGTGCCATTTGCGCTCATAAATACACTTCCTCTTCATTAGAAAGACTTGTCTTACTTGGCAAGTGTTTGCTGTTGGCCTGAAATGCTCTGGAAAACAAAAAGCCCACGATTGAAATCGTGGGCTAAGGAAAATACGCGGATTCAATTACCCTAAATAGGAATTGCCTCGCTTTCCGCAGAACCCACAAATCGACAAGGACACATACAACAACAAGCGTTGTTGAACGGCGTCTCGATTATGTGGGTCAGCAGAAACATAAGTGGACTATAGCAAAGTTCTCGCGCTTGCGAAACAAAAATCTGAACAAACGACTTTCTGTTGGCACTCGCCGTATTAGTGCGGCCCTGATTCACGAGCCATGTCAGCCCCATCGCACTCAAATCGCAGCAAACCAAAAATGACTTCGACTTATTGCATAGCAACTACTTGTAGCTAGCAGCTTCCGAGTTAACTGGACAGCAATGATCCTCCCCAAAAGGAATCGCGGCGATAAATCATATTCACGGAAAATTAAGATGCGTCAGCCCTGCACGCGGTGTGCTCCGGGTTGACTCCTCGATGGCATGCAGGCTATAAACAATCCATGATGATTAACTTCTGCCGGATGTGCCGCGCTTGTACCTGCTGTTGCGGGATGCTGCCTACCGGCGAAGTTGTGATCGTGGAATAGACTTTTTCAAGCGACCTTCACAAACCCATCGCCAGAGCTACTGGCGATGGGTTTTTTATTTGTGCCGACATGAGATGGTTGGGCACCAGAAAAAGAAGAACCGATTGTAAGACTCAAGGAGAGCAACCAGATGTCTACCAATTCAGCATTACAAGAGCACGTGGCAAGCCGCCCTGACACTCTGTGGTACACGCGATGCCCAGTACCTTCGGCATCCGGAATCGCCATACGGCAGGGTTGGTTAAATGAGGCTTTCGCGACCGATGGGATCGACGTAGTGTCGCTGCGTCACTCTCGCGATCGCCAAATACGCGAGTCGCACTTCGGACATACGCAACCGAACTCGTTCCGGCAAGGTGGAAATGCGCCGGCGATTTACGCCCGTTCCGAGGGCCAAGATACGGTACTGATTGGATTATCGTGGGTGGACCAGTATGAGGCGATTCTGACCTTGCCGAATTCCGGAATCCGCACCGTTCGCGACTTGCGCGGACGCCGCCTCGCGCTCCCCACCAGGCTCAACGATCAAATCGATTTCTGGCGGTCCACATCCCTGGAGGGTTATTTCAACGCGCTGAACGCCGAAGGAGTTGGCGAAAAGGAGGTCGAACTCGTCGAGATCCCTATTACCGCGACTTATGTGAACGGCGACGACGCTCCGTCAGCGTCAGGGCCTCTGTTTACGACAGAGATGCTCGCAGGAAATCACACGCCTGAAGCCATTGCGCTGATCCGGGGCGAGGTGGACGCAATCTTCGCTTACAGCGTTTGGGGAGTGGCACTTCGGGCGCAACTTGGAGCCCACGAGGTGGTGAACCTTAACCGCCTCCCTGACCGTCAGTTGCGCATCAACAACGGCCAACCCAAGACGCTCACTGTAAGTGGCGAACTCGCGCGCGACTACCCGGAACTGGTCACACGCTACGTTGCGCAGCTTGTGCGTGCGGCGCACTGGACCCGCCAGAACCCTGACCTGACGCGCCGCATTATTTCGCTCGAACTGGGCACCGCGGAATACTGGCTGGACGAAGGCACATCGCCAACCATTGCGCTAGAGCTGGATCTCTCGCTTGACGAAGAATTGGTAAAGGCGCTCGAAGTTCGCAAGGACTTTCTGTTGCGCCATGGCTTTATCAAGCGGAACTTTTCTATTCCGGATTGGATTGATCGGCGGCCGCTGGAGCTTGCACAGGACTTAGTCACCAACGGTCGCATTTGAAAGGATGACCATGAAAAGAATACTTGTTACATCGCTAATTGCCCTTTTTATCGGCAGCAGCATTCCCGCTGCGTACGCCCAGTCGCCACGCGTCCAAGCTAAACCGGCCGAGATTCGCCTGGACTACAGCTCCATCGCACCCGCCAGCCTGATCATAAAGCGCAACGGCTGGCTCGAGCAGGAGTTCAAAGCTGACGGTATCCCGATCCACTGGGTGTTGTCGCAAGGCAGCAACCGCGCACTGGAGTATATGAACGCGGGAAGCCTCGACCTGGGAGCTACTTCAGGGCTTTCCGCATTGGTGGGACGCGCCAATGGCGTGCCGTTAAAAACGGTTTACGTCTTCTTCCGGTGCTATCAGTTAGGCATTTTGGTGCCGAAAGATTCACCAATTCACAGCGTGGCCGAACTGAAAGGCAAGAAGATCGCCTCTTTCAATGGGACCATGCCGTACTTCTACCTGCTCTCTACCTTACGCGCAAACGGCATTTCCAAATCGCAAGTGGAGATAGTTAATTTGTCGCCGGCCGAGGGGCAACTGGCGCTCGAGTCCAAGCGGGTTGACGCTTGGTCGGGTCTGGATCCGTTTAACGCCGCCAGCCAGGTCAATGCCGGCTCGCGTTTCATTTCCACTCAGAATGGCGTCGACTATGGGGTGCTCAACGCAAGTGAAGCATTTGCACGCCAATATCCGGAACAGCTTAAGCGAGTGTTGCGGGTATTCGAGCGCGCCCGTCTCTGGATCATCGCTCATCCTGACGAGACGGCCCGACTCATCGCCGAGGAAGGGAGGCAAACCCTGCCAGCCGCAAAGTTGCAACTCTCCCGCCAGGATTACCATGTCGCCGTTCCTGATAATGATTTGTTTGTCTACGTCAAGCGGCTCTCGCCTCTTCTCGTCGAAGAAAACATCGTGAGGAAAGGCACCAACGTCGACCGCACAGCAGCAGAGTTGATGGACCCAACCTTCGCGAGAGCTGTTGTAGAAGGTGGAGAGAAGCGATGAGTGACGCATTTTTAAACTACTCAGAGCTTGAGGCGACGGCAGAATCGGCTGCTGTCGCACGGCTTGACGAGCCGACAGAAGGGGCAGGCCCGCGCGCCAGAGGAAGACGCTGGCCGCTTAGGCTCGCAGGGCTCATCCTGCCCGTCACAGCTCTCCTGTTCTTCGAGCTGGCGGTACGGGTAGGCTGGATTCCGGAGCGTCTGCTTCCTCCGCCGAGCCAAGTGTTCGAAACGATGCGCGAGATGCTTGGCGGACCGCTCTGGCTTCATATCGGTTTTAGTGCCGGTCGAGTTGCCTTGGGATTTCTGGTTGGGACCACCCTCGGGATCGCGGTTGCCTCCTTCACGGGGCTGAGCAGGTGGGCAGAAGCGCTTATCGAACCGACTCTACAAGCTTTGCGCGGCATACCGCCGCTGGCGTGGGCGCCTCTCCTGCTGATCTGGCTTGGCATCGACGAAAGTCCAAAAATTGCATTGATTGCTATTGGCGCATTCTTTCCGGTCTATCTCAACTTGCAGTCTGGTATCCGCAATGTGGACCGCAAATTGATCGAGGTCGGAGAAATCCATGGGCTGGGCCGCGGCCAGCTGATACACCGCATTTTCCTTCCGGCGGCGCTACCTTCTCTCTTTACCGGTCTGCGCCAGGGACTGAGCCTCTCCTGGATGTTCGTAGTCGCAGCCGAACTGATCGCCGCTACGAAAGGACTCGGGTTCCTTCTTAGCGACGGGCGCGAGACCAGTCGGATGGACATCATGTTGGTAGCGATATTTCTGCTCGGTATCTTTGGCAAGCTTTCCGACACCGGCCTGCGCGCTCTTGAGCGCCGGCTGCTTGCCTGGCGCGACGTATACGAGTCGCGCGAATCGCTCGCGGGAGGTGCCCTATGAGCGCACTCCTGCATGCGGTGGTGGAAGAAAAGTCTTTTGGCGACAGCCGGGTTCTTGCGGACGCCGAGATATCGATTGCCCAAGGCAGAATCGTGAGTCTGGTGGGCCTGAGCGGCTGCGGAAAGAGCACCCTGCTGCGAATCATTGCCGGCCTGGAGCGCAATTTCAGAGGGACGCTCACTCTGGACGGAAGGCAAGTCCGTGGACGCCACCCGGAGATCGGTTTCATCTTCCAGGAGCCGCGCCTCTTACCCTGGCTCACGGTGGCAGAGAACGTCGGTTTTGGTGCTGGAGCGGCTGGCGCACGCGATTCGCGCACGACGGAACTGCTGGCGGCAGTGGGTTTGCGCAGCTTTGCGGACGCCCTACCGAAAACTCTCTCCGGGGGTATGGCGCAGCGCGTCGCCATTGCCCGTGGCTTGTTCTCGAGGCCGCGCCTTCTGCTGCTGGACGAACCTTTCAGCGCCGTTGACGCCTTCACCCGGATGAAGCTTCAGGATTTGTTGCTTGATCTGACTCGCGAACGCGGTACAACGCTGCTCACGGTTACGCACGACCTCGACGAAGCGATCTTTCTGGGCGACGAAGTCTTCGTGATGTCCAGCCGCCCCGGAAGCATCCGAAAGCGTATCCCCGTCCATCTTTCGCGGCCGCGTGACCGCGGCAGCACAGGCTTTGCCGAGATCCGCCGGCAGATATACCGAGAGCTCTTTGCTGGGACCGAAACAACAGACGACTACGCAATCTAAACATCGTCCGCAGCGTCATCGTAATGCAACACCATTTAGCGAACGAAAAGGGAGAAACATGAGGAAGCTCACTATCGCTATTGTTTTACTAGCCGCTGTCATCGGCCTTGGGACTACCGACATACGCGCTCAAGCTGTGCGCGCCCAGGCCAAACCTGCTGAAATTCGACTCGATTACAGCTTCATCGTTCCGGCCAGCCTCGTCGTAAAGCGTAACGGATGGCTGGAACAGGAATTCAAAGCCGACGGCATTCCGATCCACTGGGTGTTGTCGCAAGGCAGCAATCGCGCACTGGAGTACATGAACGCGGGAAGCCTTGACCTGGGAGCTACTTCAGGGCTCTCCGCATTGGTGGGACGCGCCAATGGCGTGCCGCTGAAGACCGTATACGTGGAACTCGTATCGAATCAGTTAGGAATTTTGGTGCTGAAGGATTCGCCTATTCGCAGCGTGGCGGAACTGAAAGGCAAAAAGATCGCCTCGTTCAAGGGAACGATGCCGTATTTCTTCCTGCTTTCGACGCTGCGCGCCAATGGCATTTCAAAATCGCAGGTGGAGATCGTTCATTTGCCTTTCAACGAAGGGCAGCTCGCTCTCGAGTCCAAGCGTGTCGATGCCTGGTCGGGCCAGGATCCGTTCAGCGCGGCAACACAGATCAACGCCGGCTCGCGCCAGCTGGCGGCGCAAAAAGTTCCTGATTTCGGCGTCCTCAACACGACCGAGGCGTTTGCGCGCCAATACCCCGATCAACTCAAACGG